>JALOTY010000008.1 GCA_025457665.1 Akkermansiaceae bacterium
ACCAAAACCCTTTAGCTACCTGACCGCTCCGAGGTCAGAATACCGGGAAATTCCTCACAGTGGAAAACCCCGAGCTTTCGCTTAAAACAGTGCCATTCATGCCTGACATCTTATTCTGACCCCTTTCACCTTTTTTTGAACAGTACTCCGTCGACTGACAATCCCAAGACTGAAGCGCCTCCACTAGGCATACGAAATCGAACAGCTCGAACGTCATGAGTAGTGTATTCAGCCTCAAAGAGGCCTTTTTCTCGATCAACTTCAAACACGCCGTACAATTGATATTCAGGCTGGCTATAAATAAAGTCTTTCTTGACCTTCAATATGCTAACGTAACCTTTCCTGTCTTTATCCTCAAAATATGATACGACGACCAAGTCTTGAGGTCCGTCCGACTCACGAAGCTCATAGACACCCTGATAGTCGACCGCCGCTTTCGTTGACCAAACTTCGTGGGGTATGTTTTCCAGCTTTGGCCCGCGAATTCGAACTTCGTCACAATGAGCAGTAACGCACAGCGCACCGCCAAAAACGGCACTGAGAAACCCTTTTGCTATGTCTTTCATCTCGTGTCTCCAACCTTGTCTATTTTCGATGTGTCACTGCCTGAATAATCAATTGGATTCTTCGCTTTATCAAGCAAGTGGCATGGATATCTGTACCTTCTTACTTTAACCCTATTGTCAGGTTTGCCAGTCCACCCATCGCGATTGTATCTACTTGGTTGCACTTGACTGTCTTGATTGCCACCAACAACGATTATTTCTCCATCCCCGATGGTTCCGGCTACGAACCCAACATGTCCTCCTCCGCCCGAATGATCGAAGACTACGATAGCACCGAAAACGGGTCTATCAATCTCGCACCAACAATTCTCCCAAGCTTTCGCCCATAGAGGGCTCTTGGGGATATCTTTATCGAATCCATTCTGCTTGAACACCCAGTTCATAAAGCAGCCACACCAAGGGGTCACCTCGTCTTTCTTTGCCGATGTTCTATCGTTCAGATTATTTAGAGAATTTGCATACTTCTCAATGGCTGGGCAACATTTTTTGGGATCTGGATCTTCTTTCACTCCGATTTCCCCTGCTACGGTGTCCATCCAGGGTGCATTGTTTTCGTCTGAGCGTTCCTTGATGTCTTTGGTAATCTGCTGAGGAGTGAGCTCGGGTTTTGGCTCGGTAGGTTTGGGATCTTCTCCGAGAAAATCGTACCAGCCGTTGGATCTATTTCTCAGGAACCCAAACAGGTTCACCCCACCCTCTTCCTCAATCGGATCCCTCGATGGCCATCGCCCTGTCACAGGATCGAACCACCGATACCCATAGTAATACAGGCCCGTCACTCCGTCCTGGGGTTTGGTGCTGAAGCGGTAGGGGAAAGCGGCGGCGTTGTTGTACGAATCCACCGTCAGATTCCCGAAGGGATCATACTCAAAATGCGCCACAGCCGCGCCAGTCTGGTCCACGTAGTCGCTCACATTTCCATTCCCATCGTAGGCAGGGTAATACTTCACAGCTCCCCCATTGGCAACCATAGAAAGCAATCCGCCCACCCCACCCGCACCCTGCGGAGTCCCGCTCAGATCCAAGCCCCAGAGGTCACTCGCAAGGTGAGTGGTCCCACTTGTCCCGGCATATCCCGCATTCCGGATCCTGACGATTCAGGACCCGTTTTCCAGCGGTTTTGATGGGGTTAAGCCCGGCTGGGTGAGGTTGCTTGATGGACAGGATGGGAAGGATGGGCTGGGATTCCGGAAGTCGGATTTCCCCACAGCCGCATTGGAGCCATTTTGAAGGATCCCATTCATCCTTGGCATCGGGCCCATTCTGCTCCGATTCCCTTGGCGATGGAAAGAGGGCCGAGGCAGGACTCCATCGATGCCGCCCACCTTGGAGATGGGCGGCTTGTCGGGGCGAATCAACGCCGGCGGCGGAAGATGGAGAGAGCGGCGAGGCTGGCGAGAAGGGCAGCGGAGGGTTCGGGGACGGCGGTGACGGTGCCATCGACGAGGGTGGGTGCAAGCGCGAGGGAAGTAGCGGCGGAATCGAAGGTGAAGTCGATGAGGCTGATGGATCCCGCCACCCCAGGACTGCCCGGTGTGCCGGTGTTGTAACTGAAACGAAGGTATCCAAAGCGGTCTTGGGAATCCCGGATTGCCAGGAAGTTGGTACCGGCTTGGGCCCCGTTTGTCGGAGTTCCGAGGCCGCCCCAATTCAGGAGAGCGCTGGAGGATGGGCCGAAGGCAGCGTCCGCCAAGCTCCCGCCGGCGATGATATTCGTCGCTGTGCCCTGATAAAAGAGGCTTCCATTGGCAGGAGTCATCGAGATCCCACCGCTCCCTGGAGTGGGCGGGAAAAAGATTCCCGGGCCGGGAAATCCGGGCGTGGGGACAAAGCCCCCGATGCTTCCGGCCGTGAAGGAATTTCTGATCGTGAAGTCCGAAACTGAATCCGCCCCGGTTCCGGCGAGAACGACGGCGACATCGGTTCCTGTCGCGTTGTAGGTTTGATTGATGGTGACGGTGACCAGTGCCGCTGGTGCGGATGCCATGGAGGCGAGGAAGGAAAGGGCGGCCAGCGAGCGGAGGGGTGATTTCATGGGTATGGGTGGTGGGTGAGGTCAAGCGCGACAATGGCGGATGCCAACGTGGCGGCGACGCGGAAGCTGGGGAAATCGATACACAAGGTCAAGAAATTGCCATGAACCCGTGGATAGAAAGCTGGACCACGGATGCCACGGATGGGCACGGATCCTGATGAGAATCTGGAAACGATTCCTAAATCAGTTCCTTGCCATTCTTCATCCGTGAACTCCGTGAAAGGAACAAAACCGCCTGGAGTTTGGACCAGGATGGATAGGATGGATGGGATAGGAGGTAAGCGAAGCCCGGCTGTTCCTCCGGTCTTGTGTCTTGTGTCTCGGAGTCTTGCGTCTCTCCCCTGGCTTTCCTTGCTCCCTGCTACCCGCTACCGAAGAAGGAACCACGGAATACTCGGAAAACACGGAAAGGTTGATGAGGTTTTTCTAACAACGAAATCAGCGAAAGGCGCGAAAAGGAACAGCCGGATTTTGATGGCGGATGTTAGATGGTGGATGGCAGATGCTCGGCGCGGAGTATTGGCTGTTTCTCCGGTCTTGAGTCTTGCGTCTCGGAGTCTTGCGTCTCTCCCTTGGCCGTTCCTTGCTGCCCGCTTCCTGCTACTCAGGCGAAGGACACGGATGGGCCCGGATGAGGAAGTGATGTTAGCGAGGGTCACAGGCCTTGGCAGCCATCGATCGCTACATGAGGGCAGAGGGGAGGATCTTCGCGACAGGTGGCGAGATAGGTGGACCAGGCGGCGAGTTTGGGGAGATCGCGAGATTCGCCGCGGGATTCGATCCGGGCTCTGCGGATTTCCGGCGGGCAATGAACCCAATGGATCACCGGCTCCTCCGCCAGTCGTCGCTGAAGGGCTTGCGGCCAATCGATGCATCCCATCTCCCGGGTGAAAGGCCCGGCAATCACCACGGGAAGATAAGTCAAATGGGCCGCGGCGAGATCGAAGAGTGTTTCGTAAACCGCATCACGGAAAGCCGACTTGTATTCTGGCGAGTCGCGGTCATCGGGATCCTTTCCGGCCATGGCGAGGCCGGCCCGCACCAGTCGTTCGCCTACCTGATCGCTATCGAGAAACAAAGCCCCGAGGCGACGGGCGAGCTTGCGACCATAAGTGGATTTTCCCGAGGCGGGCGGTCCACAAACGACATGCAGGCGGCCGTCCACCCTGGTTTCAGATTTGGAAATCGGAGACACCGGACTCGAGGTGGAGTCCGCACTCGTATTTCTGGCCATTGAAGCGGGTGGACTCGGCATCGATGCCATCGGCCGCCGGAACGGTGGAATGCCAATCGCCCATGGTGACATATCCCTGAGCTTCGAGCGGATGGGCGGGAAGCTTCTGCTCGTGCATGTAGGCGGCGACTTGGGCATCGGCCCAATCGAGAATCGGATAGACCTTGGTCATCCGGTTCTGGCGTTCCGCCAGCGGACGGCTGGCGCGGGTGCTGGAATGGCTGCGGCGGAGGCCGCTGATCCATGCCGTGGCACCAAGCTCACGCAGGGCACGGTCCATGGGTTCGACCTTGGTGATGAGGCCGTATCGATCCAGCCCTTCCTTGCCCTGTTCCCAGAGTTTTCCGAGCACCGCCTCCATGCGGGCGGCGGAGTACTGCGGATGATAGATCCGCAAGTCCGTGCCGAAGCGCGAAACCAGGTCCTCGGCATACTGATAGGTTTCCGGGAAATGATATCCGGTATCGATGAAAACCACCGGAATTTCCGGAGCATGGCGTGCGATGAGGTCGAGCATCACCGCCGATTGCAGGCCGAAGCTGGTGGACGCGACGAGGCCATCGCCGAAATGCGCATGGAGCGCCTTGAGACGGTCTCCCGCCTTCAGGGGCAGCAGCTCGGCATGCAGGGCCGCGGCATCGGGAAGAGTGGCGGTCATTTCGCGGGGTAGGCTTCGGGCTTGATATTGGCGTGGAAATCATCGCCCTGGACCGTGGCGGTGACATAACCGCGACGGATCACGAAGTCGCCGAACTTCTCCCCTTCCTCGCGTTCCTTGGCATAGGCTTCGAGAATGGGGGAAAGCGTGGGCAGGATGTCACTGGCATCGAGGTCCTGACGGTAGAGTTTGTTCAATCGTTGACCGGCATGACCGCCACCGAGGTAGAGATTGTAGCGATCCGGGCCGCGACCGACGAAACCGATTTCCGCGAGGAAAGGACGGCCGCAGCCATTCGGGCAGCCGGTCATGCGGATGGTGATGGAATCATGGCGGAGGCCGAATTTCTCCAACTCATCTTCGAGCACCGTGATGACATCCGGCAGGTAGCGTTCGGCCTCGGCGAGTGCGAGCGCGCAGGTGGGCAGGGCGACGCAGGCGATGGAAGCAAGGCGCAGGGCACTGCGTTCGTGACTACGGGCCATGCCGTACTTCACGAGCAGCTCCTCGATTTCCGCGCGGCGTTCATCGGTGATGTTTGCGATCATCAGGTTCTGATTCGCGGTGAGGCGGAAATCCCCCTGATGGACCTTGGCGATTTCCCGCAGGCCGGTGCGCATGGGGTAGCCGGGCGTGTCCACCACGCGACCCCCCTGCACGAAGAGCGTGTAGTGATGCACCCCGCGTTCATCAGTGGTCCAGCCGAAGCGGTCGCCATTGTCGGTGAAAACGAAGTCACGCACCGGGCCGAGATCGTAGCCGAGGTAGCGGTTCAGCTCGGCCGCAAACCAGGCGACCCCGCGGTCCTGAATCGTGTATTTCAGGCGGGCATGCTTGCGATCGGTGCGATCACCGAAATCCCGCTGCACCATCACCACCTTTTCGGCGACATCGACCACTTGCTCGGGAGTGCAGAAACCGATGACATCCGCGATGCGCGGGAAAGTGGCTTCGACCCCGTGAGTCATGCCGAGGCCACCGCCGACGGCGACATTGTATCCGGCCAGTTTTCCATCTTCGACGATGGCGATGAAGGAAAGGTCATTGGCATAGATATCGACATCATTCGATGGCGGCACGGCGATGGTGATCTTGAATTTCCGCGGCAGATAGGTGCGACCGTAGATCGGCTCGACCTCTTCCTCGGAGCTTTCGACCTTCTCGCCATCGAGCCAGATTTCATGATAGGCGCGAGTCTGCGGCGTCAGGTGATCGGAGATCTGCTGGGCGGCGCGCAGGGCTTCGGCATGGATGGAGCTGAGGTGCGGATTCGGATTGCACATCACATTCCGGTTCACATCACCGCAGGCGGCGATGGAGTCCATGGCGGCATCATTGATCTCGCGGATGGTGCGTTTGAGATTGCTCTTGATGATCCCGTGAAGCTGGAAGGCCTGGCGGGTGGTGAGCTTGATGGTGCCATTGGCAAACTCATCGGCCATGCGGTCCGTTTCGATCCACTGCTGCGGCGTTGCGACGCCACCGGGCAGGCGGATGCGGATCATGAAGGAATAAGCCTTGTCGAGCTTGTGCTTGCGGCGGTCCGGGCGGAGATCGCGATCGTCTTGCTGATAGCTGCCGTGGAACTTGATCAACTGCTGGTCATCCTCGGAAAGGGAGCCGGTGGAAAGGTCGGCAAGACCTTCGGCGATGGTGCCGCGGAGGTAGTTGGAACGGATCTTGATGCCTTCGTTGGCGGAAAGGGGCTTGTCGCTCATCGGTTCGAGTGCGTGGGAGTTGGAAATCGGAGGGAATCGGGAATTCAATAGACGTCGCGCTGGTAGCGTTTGTCCTTTTTCATGGCCTCCAGGTAGGCCTCGGCCTCCTCGCGGGACTTGCCGCCGATGCTGGAAACGACCCCGAGCAGGGCTTCATGGACATCGTGGGCCATGCGCGAGGCATCCCCGCAGACATAGAAATGGGCGCCCTTTTCCAACCAGTCATAAAGCTCGCAGCCCTTTTCGCGGATGCGGTCCTGGACGTAGATTTTTTCCGGTTGGTCGCGGGAGAAGGCGACATCGAGCTTGTGCAGCGAGCCATTCTTGAGGTGCTCCTGCCATTCGAGCTGATAGAGGAAATCGTAGAGGTAATGCTGATCGCCGAAGAACAGCCACGATGGGCCGCTGGCACCGGTGACGGCGCGGTGTTCGACGAAGGCGCGGAAGGGGGCGATGCCGGTGCCGGGGCCGACCATGATGATGGGCGTGTCACCGGAGGCGGGCAGGCGGAAATTCTTGTTAGGCTGGGTGAAGACCGGCACCGAGCCGCCCTTGGCGACGAGGTCGGCAAGATAGGTGGAAGCCACGCCCTTGCGATCGCGCCCGTGGGCCTGATAGCGGACGGAGGCCACGGTGAGGTGGACTTCATCCGGATGTTCGAGCGGGCTGGAGGAAATCGAATACAAGCGCGGCGGCAGCTTGCGGAAAAGACCGACCAGTTGCTCGGTGGCGAGCCCGTCCGGCGCGAAGTCCGCCACGGCATCGGCAATCCAGCGGCCCCAGAGATAGCTTTTCAGCTCATCCTTCGCATCTTCCGCCAGTAGGGCATCGAGGCGGGACGAGGGAGCCACTTCGGCGAGTTTCTTCAAAACGGCACGGGAGACCGTGGTGATTTCGAAATCCTCCCGCAGGGCATCGGCAAGCAGCTTGCGATCGCCTTCCTTGAGGGTGACTTCCTCGGTGCCACTCAATTTCGCGGCGGCGAGGATGCCTTCGACCATGTCCGGGGCATTGACCGCCTGCACGGCGAGGGCATCGCCGGGTTCATAGGTCAGGCCGGAACCTTCGAGCGAAAGTTCGTAGTGCCAGGTTTCCTTGGCGCTGCCGCGGCCATTGAGGAGGACGCGATCGAGCATCTCGGCCGGGAACGGGTTCTTTTTGCCGTAGGCTTCCGTCGCTGCGACCGCGGCCACCGGAGCGGCGCTCACCGTGACGGTGCCCTTGGGCGCGAGGGCGACGAGGGCGGCATCGAGCCAGGTGGTGAAGGCTTCCTCGTAATCCACATCGCAATCGGCGCGGTCGGCAACCCGCTGGGCGCCGAGGGCTTCGAGGCGGGAATCGACATCCTTGCCGGTCTTGCAGAACTGTTCGTAGGACGTATCGCCCAGCGCGCAGACGGAGAAGGAAAGGCTCTTGAGATCGACGCTTTCGGTCATGAGCGCCTTGTGGAAGGCCACGGCGGTTTCGGGAGGTTCGCCATCGCCCCAGGTGCTGACGATCACCAGCAATCGGCCGGCCTTGGCGAGATCCGCGGGGCTGGTTTCCGCCATGTTTCGGACGACGGGCTTGAAGCCTTTGCCCTTGGCGATTTTCGCGGCGCGGGAGGCGAGTTCTTCCGAGTTTCCGGACTCCGTGCCGAAAAGGACCGTCAGCGGCACGGCGGCGGCAGGGGCGGCGACGGGAGCCGCTGCGACCCGCGAACTCAGCCAACCGCCGAGCCATGCCTGCTGGTCCGAAGAAAATCCACCCAACAGGGCATCAAGACGGGCCCGTTCATCGGGCGAAAATGGCGCGTTCGAGGGAAGCATACCTTAGTTATTTGATCCAGTTTGTAAAGTTTCCGCCGCCAATGTGCCTGAGGCGGGGAATCAGGCAAGTGAAAAGGTGCCGGAATCTCAGAGCCCAAGCCATGCCCGAGCCTTCTTTTCAACTTGCTCCATGACTGCCGATTCCAGCACTCCCAACTTGCGAAGGAAATGGCTCCGATCCGTGGTTCCGATTCCCTGAGTGTCGAATGCGCCGGGTTTCATTCCCCTCGCCGAGTGAGGCACTTCGTAATCCGTCCCTCTCATGCTCGTTGTCCGGATGACATAGGTCACCAAGGCACGGTCCTGATCTCCCGGCTCAACACTCAAGATGAGCACGGGGCGGACCTTCCCGACATAGCCGAGGTCCGCCAACCAAATCTCACCCCGCGTCATCCTCGATGAGTTGGTTTTCTCCGCCGTCTTCCTCATCGTAAATGCCACTGAGAACAGCCGAGGCCTCGACTACCAAGCGGTGCTCGCCAAACCATTCCGCGAGTTTCCGCTGTTCGGCCTCAGGCAATTGCTCAATCGCCTTTTCTATTTCCACAGCCGTAATCATGGTGGGAGCCTAGCTCGTTCTTCGCGATTTGTCGATCTCTGCGATCTCCCTCCTCGACCGGCAAGCCCATGATCTGGATCAGCCCGGAGTTGTGACCGGTCGGATGACGCGCGCCGGGGTTCCGAGAGCGAGAGTTCCGGGGGGCACATCGCGGGTCACGAGGCTGCCGGCACCGATGACGGCATCGTCGCCGATTGTCACGCCCCCGAGCACGGTCACATCCGCCCCGATCCAGCAGCGGTCGCCGACATGGATGGGCAGGGCCGAGGTGCGGTAGCCCGTGCGGCCATCGGGAAGGGTGACGATGCGATCGCGGCTATCGAGCGGATGGCTGGCGGTGCAGAATTTCACGCCGGGGCCGATGAGTCCGTCCTGCCCGATGTGGACGCGGGCGCAGTCCTGCACGAAGACGCCGGAGTTCAGGTAGGTTCGGGCGCCGATGGAGATGTGGGGGCCGTATTCGAAAACGAAAGGGGGCTCGATCCACACCTCCGCGCCGAGTTCACCGAGGACGCAGCGGAGGATCTCCATGCGACCGGGATGGGCCATGGCATTTTGAAACTCCTGCATGAACTGCCGTGCCCGCCAGTAGAGGGCGATCAACTCGGGGTCCCGGGAGTCGTAGCACTCCCCGGCGAGCATTTTCTCCCTTTCGGTCACGGCAGTGAGGGGCGGCGGGGTCTCAGGCGAGAAGGGAGGTGATGCGGCGGCAGACCTCCTCGACATTCGCGCGGGAATTGAAGGCGGAAATGCGGAAGTAGCCTTCCCCCGCCGCGCCGAATCCGGCTCCGGGAGTGATGACCACGTGGGCTTCGCCGAGCATTTTATCGAACATCTCCCAGGACGAAACTCCGGCGGGGCAGCCGACCCAGACGTAGGGGGCATTAACGCCGCCAAAGACCCGCAGGCCGGCCTTTTCGCAGGCTTCGCGGAGGAGGGCGGCATTTCCCATGTAGTGTTCGATGAGCCGGGCCACCTGCTCCTTGCCCTCGGGCGAGAAAACGGCGGCGGCACCTTTCTGCACCGGGTACGAAGCGCCATTGAACTTCGTGGAATGACGGCGCGACCAAAGCTGGTGGAGCGGAATGCGCGAACCATCCGGACCACTGCCGGTGACGGTTTTCGGGATGATCACATAGGCACAGCGGACGCCGGTGAAGCCGCCATTTTTCGAGAACGAGCGGAACTCGATGCAGCAATCGCGGGCACCTTCGATTTCAAAAATCGATCGCGGAATCTCCGGGTCCTGGATGAAGGCTTCGTAAGCGGCATCGAAGAGGATGATCGCATCATTCGCCCTGGCGTAATCCACCCATGACTTCAACTGCGCGCGGGTGGCGACGGTGCCGGTGGGATTGTTCGGGAAACAGAGGTAGATGAGATCGACCTTTTCCGCGGGCAGGTCCGCGACGAAGCCGTTTTCCGCGGTGCAGGGAAGATAAACCAAGCCGGCGTAAGCGCCCTTGGCATCGGCCTCGCCGGTGTTGCCGATCATGACGTTGGTATCGACATAGACCGGATAGACCGGGTCGGTGATGGCGATGCGGTTGCCGTGACCGAAGATGTCGAGGATGTTGCCGGTGTCGCACTTCGAGCCGTCGGAAATGAAGACTTCATCGGCCGAAATCCCGAGTCCGGCGAACTGGTTTTCGACAATCGCCTCGCGCAGGAAGGCATAGCCCTGTTCCGGACCGTATCCCTTGAAGGTGCTGCGATCGGCCTGTTCATCGACCGCTTCGTGCATCGCCTTGCGCACCGCTTCGGGGAGGGGCTCGGTGACATCGCCGATGCCGCAACGGATGATTTTCGATGCCTGATCCGGGTGGGCCTGGGTGAAGGCGGTCACGCGGCGGGCGATTTCGGGGAAGAGATATCCGGCTTTGAGCTTGAGAAAGTTCGCGTTGATGGAGGCCATGGCGGGGGGCTGTTTAGACGGCTGACGGCGGACTGCAAGGCGCGAGAATCCCGGCGGAGGGAAATCGGACCGATCTCCCCCGCCCTGCTGCCATCCGCCGCGTGCCGCGATCAGAAAATCGGCTCGCGGGCAGAGCCCTTGGCCATGGGTCGATGCACCTGGGCGAGCACTTCCGCAGCCGCGACCCCACGACGACCGAGATCCTGCATGGCCCGCAGGTGGCGGTCCCAGGCCACGGCATCGCTGGGCGGCAGGTCGGGCGACTGGGCCACGGGGACACCGAGGCCGATGAGTGCCGCGCACCAGGCATCGATCCCCAAGGAACACGGCGAGAAGGGCAGCGCGTAATGCAGCAGCCGATGCGCCCCGCCGCTGGAGTAGAGATCGAGGAAACGTCGGAATGACTGCGGCGAGGCCGTTTCGCGGGCATGCCGCCACCAGGGCGAGTCCGAGGCGTGGTTTTCGCGGTAGTGGGTGAGCACAAAATCGCGAACCTCCTGCCAGGTATCGTGAGTCATGCGAAAATAAAGGGCCCGCGAGGCTTCTCCCGGCATGGCATCCTTTTCCCGGAGGATGCGCGTGAGGCTGTGGAGTTGCTGGATGAGCAGGGGCAGGCGCATGGAACCGAGAGGCTCGATGAAGGCCGCTGCATCGCCCACGGCGAGGACATTTCCCTCCCAAGGCCGGGGATGATGTCCCTGCCGCCAGTGATGGTGACGGGGTTCATGGAGGGGATCGGCGACTTTATCCAACAGCAACCTGCGAGCCTCATCGTCGCCCGTGAAATCCGGATGATAGGCAAGGCCGAAGCCGATGGTGTCGAGGTGTTCGATGCGCCAACGCCAGCCTTCATCGATCGTTTCGATCGTGACTCCCGTTCTCACCGCCTCGCTGCCCCGGCGGCGGACGGCGGTCCAAGCGCGGGTGCAAAGTCCGGCCGTGGAAGCCTCATCCCAAGCATGCCCCGGCAGGGCCGAACGCAGGGGCGAATCCTTCCCGCAGGCATCGAGATAAAGGTCGGCCGAAAGCTCTTCTCCGCCTTCGGTGCGAATGCGGTGAATGCCATCTTCGTCGCGATCCACTCCGGCGACCGCGCCATGGTGAATGGCCACGCCCACCGCCTTGCAGGCCTGGAGGAGGAGATCGGAAAACGGGCCGGGATCGATCTGCAGGCCGCAGACATTTTCGATGGGCTGGATGCGGCCACGGGAGTCCTTGGGAAACAATTTCCCGGCATCTAACAGAGCGGCAGCGGGCGATGCGTGCTCAAGTCCCTTGCGGGCGAGTTGGCCGACCGGAGTGATGAGTCCCTGGGGAACGGCGAAGACCGGGGAATCGAAGGCCCTGACATGACGACCACGACGCCCCCACTGCATGCGGAAACCCAGCGACCAGAGCGGCCGGGCGATGCGGTGGATGTCATTTCCGGCAAGGCCGAAAGTGGTGGCGAGTTGCTGGAGGACGAGGGGCGTGGTGGCCTCACCGGCAGGGTCGGGGTCGCCGGGGTTAAGCAGCAGGGTGACGCTGCGTTCCGGCAGCGTGCGCTTGAGGAAGAGGGCGGCCAGGGGAGCATCGGGCAGCGGCCCGGCGACGAGGAGGGTTTGAAGGGCTTTCATGTCCATTGCCAGGAGGGTTTGCGGATGGCGGCGAGAGTGTCGGCGACGTTGAGTCCGGTGGCCGCACGACGGGCGAACTTTTCCTTGCCCGCTTGCAGCGCGACAAGTTCGGCGGCGCTGGCTTCGTGAGGATTTCCATGCGGCACCTGCATGCCCACGAGCATGGCGAGAAAGCCTTCGATGCCATAAATGTTAGGTCGGTTCGGCAGCATCTGGGCCAACATCGGCGAGGGGCCGATCTCCTGATAGAGTTCATAAAGCGGCTGGTAGTCGCCCAGATCCGTGTGTTCGCGGCAATGCCGCCAGAAGGGCGTGTCGAGGCGGGTATTGAAGCGGTAGTGGAAGGCGAGGAAATCGCGGATTTCATCCCAGGCGACACCGACGGCGTGATTGAAAAACTCGCGCTCGTGGGTTCCGGGGCGTCGGCCCGACATTTCGAGGAGTTCCTGAAGCCAGCGGCATTCGAAGAGGATCTGGGCGAGGGCGGTGGCCTCGAGGGGCTCGACAAACCCCGAGGCATTTCCCACGGCGACGACATTTCCCACCCAGCCCCTTTCGTGTCGACCGCTGCGGTATTCGAGCACGCGGGTCTGGGTGACTTTCGGGTTCTTGCGGAGGAATTCCTCGCGCACCTCATCCTCGGTGGCGAAGCGCGACGAATAGACATAGCCGCGGTTGATGTGTCCCTCGTGCTCGATCTGCCAGCACCAGCCGTGATCCATGGTTTCCGCGGTGGTGTAGGCCTGCACCGGCTCGTCATCGCGCTGCCAGCCACCGGTCATCGCCCGATCGCAGAAAAGCCCGCCCTCGAAGCTCTTGAATTTCTCACCCAAGGCCTTGCCTAACAGCTCGGACTTGAAGCCGGAGGCATCGATGTAGAGATCGGCGGTCCGACGACCCGATTTTTCAAAGTTCAGCGCCGCTATCCCCTCCGGCCCGGTCTCGGCACTGAGGAAGACATCGTCTTCCAGCACCACGCCGGCGCGCTTGGCGGCGGTTTCCAGGTAGGTCACGAGGTTGTGGTTTTCGATGTGAAAGGCATGGCTTCCCTTCACCACCGGCTTGCCCAGCGCACCGGTGGGAAAGGCCTTGTCGCGCTGCATCAAAGCGCAGGCCTGGGAGAAATCCGTGCAGTCGTCATGGGCATAATAACCATTCGCCTTCGGCAGACCTTCGAAGCGTTGATCATACTGGAACTCGAAGTCGTAGAAGAAATGATCGCGCGGCCCCCAGATGAATTTGATGCCCTGTTTCCATGTCGGTTTCGCCTCGCGGTAGAATTCTTCCTTGGGGATGCCGAGGTGGTTGAAAAGGAAATCGGGAAATACCGCCGTGGTCCCCTCGCCCACCCCGATGACCCCGAGCTGGATGCTGCGGACCAAGCGGACTTCGAGCGCCGGGATCAGGCGTTTGAGAGTGAGGGCAGCGAGGAGCCCGGCGCTGCCGCCGCCGAGAACCAGCACGGAATTGACACAAAAATGACGTTCCTGAGTCATGCTTCCCAACATCCATGGGCAAGCCGTGGCGGGACGGCAAGAACCAAGAAAGGCAAGGACAGGGTGAAAATCGAAGGGGCCGCGCGCAAACGCGGCGCATTTTTCGGTTTCCATGATCCTCCGCCCGCCTAGCCTCGCCGCCGATGTGGGATCTTCTGGCTGCCTCCGGTGCGGGCATCACTTCATTTTTCGGCCTGCTGGCGATGGTGCTGGTGATGGCCGTGCTCGTCTCGCTGGTGCTCACCCGCCTGCGACAGAGCCTGCTGGTGGGCTATTTCCTGGTCGGTATCGTGATCGCCAACAGCGGGATCCTCTGGCTGGTCGGGGCGGACAAGGACGATCCGGTGATCGGCATGCTCGGGGAAATGGGCGTGATCCTGCTGATGTTCACGCTGGGGATCGAGTTCTCGCTGGGCGAGCTGCGGCATCTGTGGCGGACGGCTCTTTTCGGAGGTGGTTTTCAGGTCCTGATCTGCGGAGGGCTGGCGGCCGGGGCGGCACGTTTTGCCGGACTTCCCGGCCCGGAGGCGATGGTGGTGGGCGTGGCCGTGGCGCTGAGTTCCACCGCAGTGGCCATGAAATCCTTCCAGGAACTCGGCCAGCCGAACAATCCCGGCGCGCGCACGGCACTGGGGGTGGCGCTGTTTCAGGACATCCTCGTCATCCTCTTCATGCTCGTCCTGCCCGCGATCTACGGCGAAGGTAGTAGCAGCCCCGCGGCGGGGATCGCCATCGCGCTCGGCAAGGGCGTGCTCTTTCTCGGCGCGGCGCTGGTGCTGGGTCGATACGGCCTCACTCCGCTCCTCAATGCCGTCGCCCGCACCCGCAGTCGCGAGCTTTTCACCCTCACCGTCATCGCCCTCTGCGCCGCCGTCGCGCTCGGTGGGGAAGCGCTCGACCTGTCCCTCGCCCTCGGTGCCTTTGCCGCGGGCCTGGTGGTCAGCGAGTCGATCTATGCCCACCGCATCATGGCCGATGTCCTGCCCTTCAAGGACCTTTTCCTGACGATCTTCTTCGTCTCCGTAGGTCTGATGATCGATCTGGGCGAAGTCCTCGCCCACTGGCCCTTGGTGCTGCTGGGCACCGTGGTGATTCTTATGGTGAAGGGTTTGGTGGTGATCGGCATTTCCCGCTTGCTGAAACTCCCCCTGCGGCCGGCCTTGCTGGCGGGGGCGAGTCTTGCGAGCACCGGGGAATTTTCGCTCGTGCTGCTGGCCAAGGCGGGACAGTTCCGGGCCATCGATCCCGCGCTCGAACAACTCCTGCTGGCCTGCACCGCTGCTACCATGGGCCTCGTGCCCAGCCTGATGAGAGGAGCCGGACCCTTCGGCAAATGGCTGGAGAACCGCGGGCTGGTCCGCAGCCGCAAGGTCCCCGCGGCCACGCCCGGAACGGTTCCGAGCAAGGTGGTTCATGGCATGGCCGACCATGCCGTGATTTGCGGCTATGGGCCGGTGGGACGCTCGTTGAATGAAGCCATGCGCCGCTGCGGGGTGGAAACGCTGATCCTCGAACTCAATTCCGACACCGTCCGCGCCCTGAAGAAACAAGGTCAGCCGGTGTTGTTTGCCGATGCCACCCACCCCGAGGCGCTCGACCTTGCCCGCATTGAAAAAGCCCGCATGGTGGCCTTCACTTTCCCCGCGGTGGAGCTGACCCTCGCCGCCCTGCCCCTCGTGCGGGAGAGAAATCCTCAGGTCTGCGTGTTTGCCCGGGCGAAATTCGCGCCCGAAGCCGCCCGACTCGCCGAACTCGGCGTGAATGTCGTCCACGACGAAAAGGAAAGCGCCGGAGCGATGATCCGCGCCGCCATGGGGACCTATCAGCGCGCCAATCTCGAAGACGAGGAAGTTCGCGAAATCATCACCGAGGAAAGCTCGGCAGGTTGATGGGATTTCACCCATGGAAGAACCCGTCATCCTTCACGAAATCGGCACGCTCGACCTCGCGCCGCCCGGAGCCATGGACCAGCTTTGGAGCCAGGGCTGGCGGCATTTTGGCAGGGATTTTTTCCGTTACAGCAGGGACGCCGATGCCAGTGGCCAGGTCCGTCACATCCTGCCACTGCGCCTCGATGTTTCCCGTTTCCTCCCCTCGAAATCCCAACGCCGCATCGTTCGTCAAAACAGCGATGTGCGCATCGATGTGCTCCCGGCGAGGGTCGATGAGGAAAGGGAGCAGCTCTTCCATCGCCACCGGGTGCGCTTCCGCGAAAACATCCCGGAGTCGCTGCGCACCTTCATGCCATCGCCCGCGCCGGAGAGCTTGCCATGTGCCTGCCTGGGCATCGAAGTCCGCATCGATGGCCGCCTGGCCGCGGTGAGTTACCTGGACGTGGACCGGACTTCGGTCTCCAGCGTTTACGCCATGTTCGATCCCGCCGACTCCCGACGCGGCCTGGGCATGCTCACGCTGTTAGAAGAGATCCGCTGGGCCCGCGAGCATGGCAGGAAATGGCTCTATCCCGGATACGCCACCCGTGAACCCAGTGCCTACGATTACAAGAAATCCCTGCGACCGCTGGAATACTATGACTGGCGTGGAAACTGGCTGCCGCTCGATGGCTGAGCCGCCTCCGCCACCAGGCCCGCTTCAAAAAACTTGGAAGGCCCGGCCGGTCAGGTTCACACTGCATGCGAAAGCCCGCCGACCTGATCCGCCATGAACTTCCTGACCATTTCCGCGCTGAAACAACAAGCCGGCGAGCAGCCCTGCCGCTTTGTCGTCGATGCCGAGCTGCAATCCCGAGCCGAACGGCAGACGAAGAATGGCAAGCCCTATCTGGTCCTCACCTTTGCCGATGCCAGCGGCTCTTTTGCCCTCAATGCCTGGTCGGATGCCCCGCTCTTCGAAGCGGCATCAGGCCTGGCCGATGGCTCGGTGCTCCGGCTCGATGCCGACTGGACGCAGAACAGCTATGGAGTGAATGCGATGAACCTCCAATGGGAGCGCCTCAGCGGCGATGCCTTGCAAGCCTTCTACGCCGGCGATCCGGCCCTGGCCGCGATCCAACAGAAAGCCTGGGACGACATCCGCGCCTTCTGTGCCTCGATCCAGGATCCGCGTCTCGCGGCCTTGGTCGGCCGTTTCCTCGATGACTTCGGCCCGCGTTTCCGCAGGGCGGCCGCAGCGCGCCGGAACCACCATGCCCGCCGTGGCGGCTTGGCGGAACACGTCGCCCAGATGATGCGGGCCGCCTCGGCGCTTTGTGGGGTTTATCCTTACCTGAATCGCGACCTCATCCTCGCCGGTGTGCTGTTTCACGACTGCGGGAAACTCTGGGAAAACCAATATCCGGAGTCCGGTTTCGCCCAGTCCCACTCCCTCTACGGGGAAATGCTCGGGCACATCCCGCTGGGCATCGAGCTGGTCAACAAACTCTGGCACGAGGTCATCGAAAGCCCCATCGCCCAAAGCTGGCTCACCGAGGAACCCCCCAGCGACCACGTCCGCCTGCACCTGCTTCACCTCATCGCCTCCCACCACGGCCAGCACGAGTTCGGTTCGCCCACCCTGCCCCGCACGCCGGAGGCATTTGCGTTGCATTACATCGATAACCTCGATGCCAAGCTGGAAATGGTGAAGGACGCCTACGCGGAGTCGGCTGAAATCGCCCCTGGCATCCATGACCGCCGTTTCCCGCTGCCGGCGAATCTTGTCGATCCCCTTCCGCGCTACGAACCTCATCCGCCAGCCTGATCCGTGGAACAGTCCCAAGGCATCATCACCCGTCTGACGAAGCTCACCGACACCAGTCTCATCGTCCACTGGTTCACGGCCGATTTCGGGCTGATCAAAACCGTGGCCAAAGGCGCGCGTCGGCCGAAAAGCCCCTTTGCCGGGAGGCTGGACCTGTTTTTTTCCGCCGACATCCAATGGACCCGCTCGCGATCCAGCGAGCTGCATGCCCTGCGGGAATCCGCCCCCACGGACTTCCGCGCCGCCATTCGCTCGGACTACCACTCCACCCTCCTCGCCGCTTACTTTTGTCGCTTGTTGGAGGCCTGCGTCGAGCCCGACCACCCGGAACCCGAGCTGCACGACCTCTTGCGCCGGGCGCTGGATCACATCCATGCCGCCGGCCCCAGTTCCAAGGCCCTTTTCCATTTCGAACACGAAGTCGCCCGGCTACTGGGCCTCACCCACCATCGCAGCCAGGCCGCAGGGGTTTTGAAACAAAGCCTGGGCGCCCTGCCGCCGCAGCGTGAGGCCTTGCTCAATGCTCTCGCCAACCCCTCGAATTTCCCCTTTCCAGACTCGCCTTCAGGCCCTACATAGTGTTTACAAACCTCCGTCTCCCTGCCATGGACTCACCCACCGCCACCCTCATCCAAATCCTCCGCGACCGGGTCAACAAACTCGTCAGTGAAGGCAACTACGACGAAGCCGTGCATGCCGCCTCCGCCGCGGTGGAAAAGGCCCAGCAGGCCCTCTCCAGCGACCTTGAGAGCATCGACGAGTTCGCCAATACCCTCGAACTTCGCGGCGAACTCTACCGTAGCATCGGTCGGCCGGAAGACGCCCGCGAGGACTTCAAGGGGGCGATCGATCAACTCGACAACCGCCCGGACCGCCAGCTCCAGATCGCCCGCCTGCATGCCACCCTGGGGGCCGTATACGATGACCTCGGCCAGACCGACCGTGCCGGCAGCTTTTGGGAAAAGGCCCTCGAACTCTTCGAGAAACAAGAGCCGCCCTCCCCGCTTGATGTCGCCCTCATGGCGAACAATCTGGCCTACCTCCGCAAGACCTCGGGGGACATCGATGGCGCGGAAACCTATTTCCTCAAGGCCCTTCAAATCTACCACGAACTCCTCGGCCCCGACCACGAGGAGACCGCCACGGTCAGCAACAACCTGGGCGCGCTTTACCATGCCTCCGGCTACTTCGAGCAGGCCCGCGAGATGCACATGATGGCCCTCGAAGCCCGTCGTCAAAAACTGGGCGACGAACATCCCGACACCGCCCAGTCCCACAACAACCTCGCCCTCGCCCTGCTCGAAACCGGCGATCGCTCCTGGGCAAGACGCCATTTCGAAAAGTCCTTGGCCGCTTTCGAACAACTCGGTGCCCCCTACCGTCAGGATCTCGAAGCCGTGGCGGACAATTTCTGCTCCTTCCTCCGCGCCGAGGGCGAAACCACCACGGCCGAAAGGATCGAAGGCAAACTCCGCGAACTCGTCGGTGCCTGAAGTCCTGCCCGGTGCTTCAGAACCCCGTATCCCGAGGACACGGGCTCAGGGCTTGCCGCATGGGTCCGGACCAGAGCAGCATCCGGCCGTGTCCGCGCCCAAGGCCAAGCCCATCCATCACCTCGAAATGCTCGGCTATCGGGCTTTCGGCGCGATTCTGGGGCAGCTTTCCGTGGATTCCTGCCTGCTGCTCGGGGAAATGCTCGGTCGGCTTTTTTACCACCTCAGCCCGCGATACCGACGCCTCGTGCGCCGGAATCTCCGCATCGCCACCGCAGACCGCCCGCGCAGCGAAAGCGAACTCGATGCCCTCGTCCGCGAAACCTTCCGCCGTGCCGGGGGGAACTTTCTGGCCTCCTTCAAGACCGAGACCCTGCCCACTCCGGCACTGGCCGACCACTTTGATCCCAGTGCCCTGCAAACTCTCCGCGAGATGCTCCCGCCCCGCGGCACCGTGCTCGCCATGGCCCACATGGGAAACTGGGAAGCCCTGCCACGACTCGCCTCACTCGTCCTTCCCGCCCATAGCTACGGCGCGATTTATCGACCTCTGAACAACCCGCTCATGGAAAAATCCGTGTGCGATCGCCGAAGAGACGGCGGAGCCCGGCTCTTTTCCCGGCACGCCAGCTTCCACTCACCCGCCGCCTTCCTCAAGTCCGGCGGCATCCTGGCAGTCCTGGCCGACCACCGTGCCGGAGCCAGTGGCTTTCCTTTGGCTTTCTTCGGGAAAATGACCACCTGCTCCCCCCTGCCCTCCCTGCTCGCCCGGCGCAGCAAGGCCCGCAGCGCCACCATGGGCACCCGCTCCCTGTCCCCCGGAAAATGGACCTTGGAAATCCGCCACCTGCCGGATTCCACCGATCCCGCCACCATCACGGCCGGACTCGAAGCCATGATGCGCGACCAGCTCACCGAGGTCTTCTGGTTTCACGACCGCTGGAAGATCGACAACCACAACCCCCTGAGCCTTTACACCCGGCTGGATCCCGCCATCGCCGCCACCGCTACCGTGCCCCTGCGCCTGCTGCTGAGCACCCCGGCGGATGCCGATGAATCCGGCGTCCAAGCCATGCTCGCCGCCATGTTTGCCCTGCGGCCGGACCTGCGGGTGGATCGGCTCAAAACCGCCCGCGCCCTGCCCTCGAAAGACCTGCCCGTCCATCTCCACGAATGGGACCCGGATGCGCCCGCCGAGCAGGGATCGTCCTTGATTCGGAGGATCGATGCCGCCCATCCCGCGCCGCTCGATGGCTTCCTCCTGTTAGGCTCCGAGCAGCCCCTCGCCCGCGCGGCGCGTGAGATGGATTTCCGCTGCATCATCGGCATGCAGGTCTCCGGGAAACCGTGGAGTCGCTCGCTCGACCTTCCGTCAGACCCTGCGGGTTGGGCCGCTTTGGCCGATGACCTTTGCTGGATTCCCGACCGCTATCGTTCATGACGCGCCCGCTTTCATTGCTCGTGCTGACCGATGGGAAGCCCGGTCATCAGAACCAGTCCCTCGGGCTGGCCGAGGCCATCCAGCGACGCTGTGCCGCCCGGATCCGCACGCTGGCATTGCCGGGAGGGAAGTTTTCCTCGCTCGCCCGGCTCCCCACGCCCGACCCCTTACCGGATCTCATCCTTGGTGCCGGTCACCGCACCCATGCCGGGCTGCTGCAGCTTTCCCGCCGCACCGGGGTGCCCTGCGTGGTGTTGATGAAGCCCAGCCTGCCCACGGCGCTATTCGATCTCTGCCTCATCCCCGAGCACGATCTCGGCAGCCGCCCGGTCGCAGCCCATGTCATCCCCACCCGCGGAGCGCTCAACCGCCTCCCTCCGCCCGCTCCCGATCAGCGCCGCGAGCAAGGGCTCATCCTCATCGGCGGGCCATCGAACAGCCACGGCTGGGAACAGGGGAAAATCCGCGAATGCCTTCAAACCATCACCCGGACGAGGAGCGAAATCCCTTGGAAAATCACCGATTCGCGCCGGACTCCCGCGGGCGGGCTCGAGGATTTCCTCGCCCACATGCCGGACTTGCAGGCCTTTCCCCACGCCCAAACCGCTGCCGACTGGCTGCCTACCGAACTCGCCGCGTCGCGCGAAGTGTGGGTCACGGAGGACTCGGTATCGATGATCTACGAGGCCCTTAGTAGTGGCGCCGGAGTCGGCCTGCTGCCCGTGCCGGCGAAGCGCGGACCATCGCGGGTTTCCCGCGGGATCCTGCGTTTGATCGATGACTCCTGGGTCACGCCCTTCGACCGCTGGTCACCGGGCAAGCCACTCCCCGCCCCTCCAGCGATCCTGCGCGAGGCGGATCGCTGTGCCGGCATCGTCCTTGAACGTTTCTTCCCATCGCGCTCATGAAAGTCCTCCAGGTTCTTCCCGAAATGAATGCGGGGGGCGTCGAACGCGGCACCCTGGAGCTGGCCGGGCACCTCGCGGCCCATGGCCACGAGTCCCTCGTGCTATCCGGCGGCGGCAGGCTGGTCCCAAGGCTTGAAGCCGCAGGCACCCGCCACATCACGCTTCCGGTGGGGAAAAAATCCCTCAAGACCCTCTTTCTCGTCCCTCGTCTGCGAGAACTGCTCCTTCAGGAAAAGCCCGATATCCTCCACCTCCGCTCGCGCGTCCCGGCTTGGGCGCTGTGGCTCGCCTGGCGGAAAATCCCTCAAGGACAAAGGCCCCGGCTCGTCACCACCGTCCACGGCTTCTATTCGGTGAGCCGCTGGTCGGCCATCATGACCCGCGGCGAACGCGTGATCTGCGTGTCGGAGAGCATCCGCGAATATGTGCGACGGAACTATCCGCAAACCGACGAAGCCGTGCTGCGGGTCATTCCGCGCGGAGTGGATCCCCTGGACTACCCCTACGGATTCCGTGCCTCGGACGACTGGCGGAAGCGTTTTCACGATGAGTTTCCCGCCACCCGCGGCTGCAGGCTCATCACCCTGCCCGGGCGCATCACCCGCTTGAAGGGCCACGAGGACCTCGCCAGCATCCTCGGAGCCCTGCGGGAAATTCCCGATCTCCATGCCGTCATCGCCGGCGGCGCTCATGTACGGAAAGCATCGTACTTCGAGGAAGTGCGTGCCCTCTTCGCCAGCGCCGGGCTGGCCGACCGTGTGACCTTTACGGGAAATCGCGATGATCTGAGGGAAATCCTCTCGATCTCCACGCTCGTCCTCTCCCTCACCCGCCAGCCGGAATCCTTCGGCCGCACCACTCTGGAAGCCCTCGCCATGGGGGTGCCTGTGGCCGGCTACGACCACGGAGGCGTGGGAGAACAACTGGCCGCCCTTTTCCCGGAGGGACGCTTGCCCGCGCTCGATGCCGGAGCCGCCGTGCCAGTCATCCGCAAGTTGCTCGACTCCGCCCCTGCCGTCCGTCAGCCGAACCCTTTCACCCTCGAACGGATGCTGGTCGATACCGTCCGCGTTTACGAGGAACTGCTGTCGAACCCGGCCTGAGGAGACTGCCTGTTAGACTCCGGCTTTTTCGATCAACCCGCGATGACGAATTTCGGATCGTAGAAAGTCAGCGCACGGATCTTGCCTTCCGCGTCATTGTAAATCACGGCCACGTAGTTCCCGGGCTCATCCAGCGACATGCCGCAAAGCACCTCTTTGGTATCGCGCAGGCGGACTTCCACATCACCCCGCGAATTGCCGAGGTCCACCGTGGTGGTATCGAAACGTTTCACCGTCTTCAGCTCGAAAGCCCGCCGGGCTTCGGTGGCGATCGTGAAAGTCACATCTTTTTCGGCACAGACACTCACCACCGTCAGCCGGTATCCACGCTCGGGGTCGGATTGCTTCAATCTCAAGATCCGTGCCTTCCAGGTGATGGGATCATCCTCATCCTTCGGCTCCTGTTTCTCTGCAAAGGCAACCAGCGTGGTCGTTTCGCCAAGCCCCACATCCACGGTGGTCACGCCTTCCTCGATGCCATCCTTGCGGATCGTCACCCGGCGTCCGCCCACCTTGAGGCCGATGCCGCCGGTGCGCTGGCCGAGTTGATAACCATCGGGATACAGGTCCTCGCCATCGACCAGAATCCGCGTGTTCCCCTCACCCGCCGCCACGGCATTCACGAGGCGGATGAAGCCGATCTGCGGTTCTTCCTGAGCCGCGAGTGGCTGGGAGGCGAGGCCGAAAAGGAGGACGGCGAAGAGTTTAAAAATCGTTTTCATGAGTAATGACGGGGCGGTAGGTGGTGGTATCGATTTCTCCCGCGTTGGTGCGCTCTCCGGGATCGGCAAACAGCGTGAAGACCTTGCGTGACTCTGCCAGGACCGTGGGAGTCCCGGTGCCGATCTGCGGTGCCAGAGCTTGGCCGATCACCCACACCCGCAAGTTCCGGGATCTCAGGGTGCTGCCATTGTGCAAGCGGGCGAAAACTTCTTCGGCGGCCGAGTCCGACCACTGGATGCGCTCGTTCTGCGAATAGAACTTGGTGTTTCCAAACACCGGCTCGCCAGTGGCGTCCTCCGCCGCAGCCATTTCCCCCACACTGGCGAAAGGTCGGCTGCGGATGATGGCATCGGCAATGACATCGGCCGTGGCGGTGATCTTCGGCGCATCCAGCTCCAAGGTTCCCGTGGGCGGTGCCATGAGCCCGCTGGTATTGTGGTTTTCCGAAAGCCGCCGAGCCAGGGCCGGGTCCTGCTCGAGGATGCCAGCGGCCATGATGCGCAAGGCATCGCGACCGGCGGTGTTGATGTTGATCCGGTTGTTGATCGGCACCAGCGACCCGTTGCGAAGTCCCAGATCCGCTACGGCCCCGTATCCGGTGTGGAAAAGGTCCAGCAGATAGGCGGCGGAAAGACCTTCCCGCTGGAAACGCGGATGCTCCGGACGACCGATGCGCAGGGTGTTGCCGCCGCCGTATTGATTCGATGCCGGTGAAGCATCCACCACCAGCGGCCAACGGGTCTGACCGCCGGGCATGAAGCCATCGCGGATCGAATTCGTATCCGAAGCCCGATCGAAGGTCGGCGCCCACATCAGCGGATCATAGACCCGGCCAAGTTCCGTGGGGCTTTGGAAATAACCGAGGTTGGAGATCCTCGCTGGCGCCTTGAGAGGTTCCGTGGCAGGAAGATTCCTCATGAATTGGATGTCGTCCGGATTGATGCGCTCATCGCCGCGGGTGCTTCCCTGTCCTGCCGTCACCGCAGCGGGCACACTGCCAAAGGAACTGTTGTGCCCGCCATCCGGCCACTCGGAGGGCATCACGCGACCATAAACTTTCGGTTTCGTCGCCGGATCGCTGAAATACACATTGCCCCAGCGAATCGTTCGACGGTTCGGGCTGTAGTTGTCCGGATAGTCATTCGGATCCTGAGCGATGCCAATGTAATACGCCATGCGCGGATCACCCATGTTGTTCACGTAATCGAATCGACCGGTGGAATAGCTATGACCGGGAATCGTGGTCCAGACTCCTTGTCGTGGAGTCGTCTTGTTATCGGCCGGATAGAACATCGTGATATCCGGATGCTTCACGTTGCCACGGGATTGATCGACGATGGTGCCGTTCCATTTCATCCGGTATCCCACCTGACCTTCGCTTTCCCCGCTGAGAACGATCGGGCTGGTCACGAACACCGATGAAGGCCCGGCATCGATCTCATAGGTCACCGTGCCGCAATTGATCAGCTTGTATTCATTGGCAGCCAAAGAAACCCTTTGGGCGGGAAGCCAGTAATAGCCATCCGTCTTCTGCAAGGTGGGCTTGGTGATGCTTGGATTCTCAAGATAAGAGGGCGATCCGAGATTGAGTCCGGGCATGACACCCAGGTCAAAAGTGTAGTTCGTTTCGTAGCTGATCTGGAAATCGCCACTCACCGGCTTGTCGGTCATGTTCCAAAGCTCGGCATAGACCGTGCCGCTGAGGATGAGCTTCTTGCGGCCATTGACGACCGGCAGGTTTTCCCAGCGGAAACGAACCAGGTGTTCGCTTACCAAGGGATAGGCATCGAGCCCGCGATAGAGGGTGCCATCGACACTGGCATCGCTGTCGGCATCGGCATAATCGAGCGCATTGGCTCCGAGAGTCCGCAGATAGTCATCCGGGAAACCGCCCTTGCGATTCACGAACTCCGGCAGGGCATCATTGATGAGGGTGGCGAATTCGCCAACGGCTGCCGGGCGGGGCTTGGTGAGGAGATCGTTGAGATTGACCTTCGCCTTGCCACTCATGGACGGGGCGATGCCGCGGGCAAAGGGAATCACAGGCCGTTCGGTGTAGGGCTGGGTGCCGACGATGGCATGCTGTTCCAGGCCGGCCGCCATGAGATTGGCGAGATCGCCATCGGTCTCCCGGTCCAGCGGCGCGGTGTATCCCGCCGCCGCGAGGGTCGAATCCGGGCTGAGGAGCATTTCCTGGTTCTGCTCCACCGTGCGGCCGAAGCCCGCTCCGGCGGAACCCACCGGGTCGAGTTCTTTCCACTCGGCCGCAGGATAGTTCTCAAGACTGAGTCCCGGTGCGGGATAAGGATAAGGCGATCGGGCGGACTCGCCATCGTCAGCCAGACGAATCGATTCGAGGGCCAGCTTGGCATCGACCCTGGCCTGCAAATCCTCGACGAAATAAGCGTATCTTCCGATCAATCGACCGGCTTCATCCTCCACCGGGATCCACACCAGCTTCGCATCCCGCGCCCAAGGGAAAATGGGCGTTTCCACGGTGTTTGCCGCTGTCAAACTTTCGGGGGTGGGCAAGGAACGCAGATCGGCAACCGTGGTCTCCTGGGTGCTGGCGCTGAAAAGCGGCAGCAGCCGGTAATCCACGCTTTCCCCCGAGCGACGGCCGCGGGCGAGATAGAGGTAATTCAGGGGGTCCAGTTCGCTGTTGGCCACGGTTTCGGCCGGCTTGGAAACGATCAGGAAATCATCGCTGGCCGTTTCCTCACGCAGGACGCCACGCACGTCCTCCATCCCGGCGCGGGCGATCCATTCAGCCCGCTTGGCATCGACATACGACCGCGCGGTCTTGCGCTCGATCCCCACCAACGCCAGCGCGCCGACGGTCAGCAGCAGGATCGCCGCGACGATGACCATCACCGCTGCCAAGGTGAAGCCGGCTGGCCCGCGACGGCGGTCAGTCCTCATGTCCGAAAGATTGGAGAGCTTCATAAGTTTCAAGTTGCTTGGACTCCGCGACCTTGTCCGGCGTCCCCAAAAGAGGGTGGGACTGCCAGTCCGCCGCATTCTGCAATTTACCCGTCAATTCCCGCCGTGCCACCACCATGGTCAGGCGCACCGAGGTGGGCCACTCGGTCACCTCCGTACTTTCATCCGCCGGGGCCCGCCATTTTTCGAAGCGCCCGCCCGTCCGGCGGATCAGAGGTTCGACCTCGAAGGCGACGACACCGAAAGCCACCGGTTCATCGAGCGGATCCGGCTGATAGAGCGAACTCACATCCTTTTTCCCCACGGCGAGAAAGGTTTCGCTGCTCCCGCGGAATCCGCGCATCAGGCAACGCACCGAGCGACCGCCCATGGTGATGTCGCTAAGGTAATAGACCACCGCGCAGAGATCGCCGATCCGCTCGTCTTCCGCCTGCGCATCGGCCGGCTGAAGGCAGAGGAAACCGAGCCGGTCGGACCGCCAGCCGGCGTTGTCTTTTTCTTCGACCAGCAAGCGCTTGCGGACGGCTTTAGCGAGGTCCTCCCCGGCTTGGGAAAGCACGGCGCGGGCTTCGCGTTCGGCGGAAATGCCATCGGTATTCCGGCCATAACCTTCCCCGGCGGAGCGCAGCAGGCCCACGGCGGCGAGGAGCACGACCATGCCCACGCTCATGGCGACCATGAGTTCGATGAGCGTGAATCCCTTGGGGCGGTGCATCATGGCAGCAGGGTGTGGAGTTCGACCACGGATCTTTGGGCGGTTTTGCGGACGGCCGGGTGCTCGATGCGAACGGTCACGAGCACGCCGCGGGCTTTGGTCACGCCTTTGGCGCTGGCGATGAAGAAAACCTCCTGATCGTTGAGACGGCTGAGGCCCTTGTCGTACTGCGCAGAGGAGATTTCACCGAGGTAGGCACCATCGCGACCGAAAGCGAGGGCCTTGCGACCGCCGGTGGGAAAGGCCTGACCGGCGATGAGTTTGCCATAGATTTCCGAACCGTCCTGACGGGCGGCTTCCAGCTCGCTGCGGATGAAGGAGGCGATCACCGGAGCCCGGGTTTCCGCGCGGGCGGAACCGCTGCTTTCTCCGGCCTTGCCCATGGCCGCCAGGGCCAGCGGGATGGCCACGGCAAGCACAGCCACGGCCACCACCGCCTCGACCAGCGAGGCGCCGCGACGGCGGAATCGGGATGGCAATAAGGTTTTCATTCGTCCAGCAGCCAGGGTCTCGCCACCACGCGGCCCACGCGAATGTCGCGTCTGCCACTCTTGGTGACCACCAAAGTTCCATTTCTCAAAACCGCACCGCCCACAGAAACCAGCACGGGCTCCGAACCCGCCGGCGACAGCAGCCCGCCACGAGGTGAAAACACCAGCGCGGGGAAATCGGCGGATTCCTGGCCATTCTTCCACGTCAAGCGAATGGCCGGTGCCTCCAAAACGTTCATCATCCCGTCCTCATCGTCGGGCAAAAAGGCCATCCCGGGGGAAATCGTTTCGTAACGCTGGATCTGAGTGCCTACCGCTGGCTTGCCCGATTCCCACTCGGCCAGCTCGAAAAGTCCCAACTGCGCGGGTCGATCCGGGTTCTGCGAACTTGGATTGATGAGCACCAGTGCCACTGGCTTGCGACGGGTGATGGCCGCGGTGCGACCTTGCTCCACCATGCTCATGAATCGGTCCGCCGAAGTCCGCAACGACTCGCTGCCCGTCCGCTTGAAAAGACTCACGGAAATCGCGAGCAGGGAGCCAATGATCGCGATCACGACCAAAAGCTCGATCAGGGTAAAGCCGGGCGCATGACCCATTTTCATGGGCCGATCCGACTCCTGAGGCTGCGCTGGGGGGACAGTCATCTGTGGGCACAAAGCAAACACGGAATCCATCGTCCGCCAAGCCTCCCGACACAAAGTTCTGAAAGTGACGATCCCGCCATCTTTCCCGGGTTTCCTTGGGTGAGTTCCATGCCCAGCCTCCCGCAACTTCCATGCCGCCCGGACTCTTTTTTATCGATGCCATCGGCCCCTTCTTCCGCGGCTACCGGAAAAATCGCATCAATTGGTCGAAAATCCCCTTCGAACACCTTGAAATCCAGGGAGATGCGAGAACGAGGCAATGGCAGGGCATCGCCGCTGACCTGAAGCATTTTCTGCGGGAAGCCGCGGCCATGGGTTACAACGCCGTCACCTTCGACGACCTTGCCCACCTCGCCCGCCACCCGCTTCACGAAAAGGAAGTGGCGGAGCGGATCGAGGTGTTTCGCGAGGAGTTCAAACGGTTGTTTGAAATTACCTCGGAAGCTGGCATGGCGGTTTTCCTCACTTCCGACATCCTGCCCCTGACTCCCGCGCTGGAGGCGGAGTTCGGCGGGGATCGGGATCGGCTCGACCGCTATTTCACCGGGCAGGTGGAGCAGATTTTCGAGGATTTCCCGACGATCGCCGGGCTCATCGTCCGCATCGGGGAAAGTGACGGTCTGGATGTCGCGGACCCCATCCGCACCTGCCTGCACCTGACCACTCCGGCGCACACCAACCGCCTGCTGCGGCAGCTCTGTGCGGTGGCCGAGGCCCGGAATCGCAAGCTCATCCTGCGGACCTGGACGGTGGGTGCCTACCGGATCGGCGATCTGATTTGGCATCGGCGGACCCTGGCAGAGACGCTTCGGGGCATCGATTCCCCGGCCTTCATGGTATCGATGAAACACGGGGAAAGCGATTTCTTCCGCCACCTGCCGCTGAACCGCGCCTTTTTCCGGGTTTCGCAGCCTCTGATCATCGAGTTCCAGGCCCGTCGCGAATACGAGGGCGCGGGGGAATGCCCGGCACCCATTGCCAGCGATCTGGAGCATTTCGCCCGGGCGCTTTCCCGGCTGCCGAATCTCGCCGGGGTCTCGGTGTGGTGTCAGACCGGTGGCTGGCATCGCTTCCGCCGACTCGCTTTCCTGCCGGATGCCGGGGACGATTCGTGGATCCGGCTGAATGCGATGATGATTCCGCCGGTGTTTCGCGATGGCGAGAGTGTGGCATCGATCCTCGCCCGCCACTTCGGCCCGGAGCGGGCGGCCGATGCCATGGAATTCATCCAGGCTGCGGAAACCGTGCAGGCTGACCTGCTCTACCTGCGGGAATTCGCCACCGGGAAATGGTTCTTCCGCCGCGTGCGCATCCCGCCACTGCTCCATCTCTACTGGGACCGGCTCTTCATCAATCACGCCGTCCGCAAGATCCTCCGCCATTTCGTCCGCGACCCCGAAAGCGCCATCCGCGAAGGCGAGGATGCCGCGCTGCTATTTCCCCGGATGATCGATCTCGCCGCGCGTCTCGGCCTGCCGGTGGACGACCTCGAACACTGGAGGGATTTCTGCGGGATCGTGCTGCTGGCCCGCCGCTACTACCTGCTGCCCTACGATCCCGATCTGCCGGAGAAAATCCGCGCCGCGAAATCCGCCTACAAAGCCCGCTGGCCCCGCGAGGTCCGCGAACGATACCGCATCAAGCTCTCCTTCGAGCCCTTCCACCTCAAGCGCCGCACGCTCGGCTGGGCAGCCGGCCTGCTGCTGCGGAAGAAACGTGGCTACCGGCTGATCGACCACGTTTTCACGCTCCACCTGCTCAGCTTCGCCTTCCGCATCTTCCGCAAGCGCCGACCCCAGAGCCTGCCGAAATTCCTGCGCAAATCCGCCATGGGCATCGATACCCTTTTCCGCTGAGTCTGCTCACGCACCCACCTCAGGATCGAAGTCCTTCGGCGCACGGACGATGCGGTCCACGGCAAGCTTCGTGACCATGTTGCCGCGGCTGCTGCGACCTTTCACGCCCACTTCGCCAAAGTGGAAGGGACGGGAAACGTTCCGCAAACGCAGCGCCGGCTTGAGGTGCACGATGAGCATCTGATCGGTGCTTTCCTGCTCGGTCTTGTGAACCGCGAAGTAATAGACACGGCTGCCCTTCTTCCCGCCGGTGAGATCGTATTCCTTGTCACGAGTCACTCCGCCCACACGGAAACGCTTCGCCAACAAAGGACCGTCGCGACCATCGCGGTAGATCATCGAATACACCAGGTCCTCATCTTTCCGCAGCACCGCCACTCGCAAGGGACGCTGGCCGACGAAGAATTTCTCCGCCACCTTCATGACCTTCATGGTCCCTTCCGCGGTGAAAATGATGACGTCATCCAGTGTCGAGCATTTCTCCAGGGGCTTCTCTTTCTTCAGCGCATAGCCGGCGAAGCCGTTCTTCTCATCGAGATAGAGGGTCTCCGTCGCCAGGATCACCTGGGTGCGGTCCACGCGATCGAAGGATGCGATCTCGGTCTTCCGCTCGCGGCCTTTGCCATACTTTTTCTTGATCTCCTCGAACCAGCGGATGGTGAATTTCGTCAGGCTCTTGAGGTGTTTCTCGGTCTCGGCGATGCCGTCTTCCAGCGCGCGGATTTCCTCGTCGGCCTTGAAGCTGTCGAACTTCGAAATCCGCTTGATGCGGATCTCGGTGAGACGCACGAGGTCGTCCTGCGTGACCTCGCGCTTGAGGAGTTTCTTGAAGGGTTTCAGGCCGTCATCGATCGCCTTGAGCACCGCTTCCCAGGTTTCGCATTCCTCGATGTCGCGGTAGATGCGGTTCTCGATGAAGATCTTCTCCAGCGAGCTGAAATGCCATTTCTCGTTGAGTTCGCCGAGCTTGATCTCCAGCTCCATGCCGAGCAGTTCGCGGGTCCGCTCGGCATTGCGCCGGAGGATCTCGGAGATGGGCATGAACTGCGGTTTGCCATCGGCAATCACACAGGCATTCGGAGAAATCGCCAGCTCGCAATCGGTGAAGGCATAGAGCGCATCACGCGCGTTTTCCGCATCCACTCCGGCGGGGAGATGGACGAGGATGTCGGCATGCTCGGCGGTGTTGTCCTCGATCTTCGCAATCTTGATTTTCCCTTTGTCGCCGGCAGCGACGATGGAATCCATGAGCGCTCCGGTGGTGGTGCCGAAGGGGATTTCCGTGATGCGCAGCAGGCCTTTCTTCTCGATCTGCACACGCGCCCGGACCCGCACCTTGCCGCCGCGAAGACCATCGCGATAATCCGCCGCATCCATGATCCCGCCGGTGGGGAAATCCGGCACCAGCACGAAGGGTTCCTTGCGCAGGGCCGCCACGCAGGCATCGATCACTTCATTGAAATTGTGCGGCAGCATCTTGCACGCCAGACCCACGGCGATGCCCTCGACGCCCTGGACGAGCAGCACCGGAAACTTCGAGGGCAGCGTGATCGGTTCCTTGTTCCGGCCATCGTAGCTCGGCGTCCACGCGGTGGTCTTCGGATTGAAAATCACATCCAGCGCAAACTTCGTGAGCCGCGCCTCGATGTATCGCGGAGCCGCCGCACCATCGCCCGTCAGGGTGTTTCCCCAGTTCCCCTGGGTATCGATGAGCAACTCCTTCTGCCCCATGTTCACCGTCGCATCGCCGATCGCCGCATCCCCGTGAGGGTGATACTTCATGGTGTTGCCGATGAGATTGGCGACCTTGTTGTATCTTCCGTCGTCCAATTCCTTCATCGAGTGAAGAATCCGGCGCTGGACGGGTTTCAATCCATCAAGCAAGTGCGGAACGGCCCGCTCCAGAATCACGTATGAGGCGTAATCCAGAAAGTAGTCCGAGTACATCTCGCCCAGAGAGGCGTGCTGGTCGGGGTCGTGGGTCATGCGGGCGATGCTTAGGCTTTCTTAACGACCCGGCAAGCGGGAACCGCAGCAGTCGTGATCCGGGGGCAATTCCCCTTCCCAAGCGGGGGATTTTCCCGATGCTGGGCTGCCCCATGCATTCTGTGGTCCAGGCCCTGATCTCTGCCCTGCTCGCCCTCGCGGCGACGGCCGAGGAAGCGTGGCCGGAAGCCTCACCGGAAACCCGCCCGTGGCTGCGACTCATCGTTCCGACCACCACGGACGGCCTCGATGAAGTCGCCGGATCGCTCGATTCCCTCGCCAGCGCGGGGCTTGGGGGAATTGAAATCGAACCCCGCGAATACGCCGCCGCTTGGCCGTCCCCCGGCTGGGCGGAAAGGGCGATCGAGCTTTCCACCGCCGCGGCGGAAATCGGCCTCGAGGTCGATTTCGCCCTCCATGCCGGACCCGAACCCCGTTTCGAAGGGCCGGATTTCCAGAATTTCCGCTATCTTCCTTTTGAATCGCGAGTCGAGGGCGGGAGACGGGTGGAGATCGATCTGCCCGCCCCGGGGGTCGATACCCTCGGAGCCTGGCCCGGCAATGCCCCGCCCATCGACCTCTCCCCCGCCCTGATCGAAGGCCCGAAGCTCGCCTGGGACGCGCCGCCGGGATCTTGGTCGATCTACGGTCTGCTGCTCGAACCGGCCGATTCCGTGCTCGCCCCGGCCGAGGGTGAAGGGTTCCAGCGCTGGCTGGATTTCAGCATCGGCGGCATCACAAGCTGTTTTTCCTCCCCGCCCCGATGCCTCAGCTTCCGCCGCAGTCGTGCCGCCATGGCGGATGTTTCGACCTCTTTCCACGATGCCTTCCGGCGCTATCGCGGATACGATCTGCGCGAACAACTGCCTGCCCTGTTAGGCGGCACGAACTTGGGGACCTCGGATCGGGTAATTGCCGATTTCCGCGCCACGCTGGGCGACCTCCATCTCGCCTCGCTCGATGCCTTTCACCAGAAAACCCGCGAATTGGGTGCCCTCAGCCGCATCACGCTGCGCGGAAATCCCGGCCATCCGGTGGACCTGCATGCCGTGGCCGATATCCCCGGCGTGGATTCGCCGCTGGATCCGCCCTTCGCCTCATCCGCCGCCCACTTTGCTCTCAAGCCATTGGTTTCCGGCACTTTCGATCCCGGCACGGAAGACGATGAGGAAAGCTGGCGCTCCACGATTCATCAGCTCTGGCTTCGCGGCATCAATCAGGTCGTCCTCCCTCCCCTCCCCGCCAGCATGGCGGCGGGTCTGCCAGCACTCGCCGGGGAAATCACCCGCACCCAGAGCATCCTCCAGTCCGGCGCGCCTGATCCCGACTTGCTGCTCTATTTCCCCTATCACGATTTTCTCAACTCCCGCGGCGGCCTGCCCGATGACCCGGACGATCGGCTCGGCTGGCTGCGCTCGAGCGGTTTCGGCCATGCCATGGAGGCCTTCGATCGGGCCGGGATTCATTACGACATCGTCAGCGATCGCCTGCTCGCCACCGCCACGGCCGACGGGCGGCGGGTGATCATCGGCGGCCTCACCTACTCGGGCATCGTGATCCCGGAAGTCCGCTGCCTGCCGGAGACCACCGCTGTGGTGCTGGAAGAGCTTTCCCGCCGCGGGGCCCGCATCGGCGTCATGGGCGCGTGGCCCAGCGATGTTCCCGGCTATCCCTCGCCCGACATCCGGCGCGGCACGCTGGTCCAGGCTTTGCAGAACATCACCCAGCCCATCGAGGAAGACGACCCGCTGCTCATCGCCGCCGCCCTCGGCTGCCCGGGCGAGGATTTCGCCCGCCATGGCCTGCGCGGAGTCCGCCGGCACCATGCCGATGGCCATCACTACTGGATCGTCAATCCCAGCACCCGGAGGATCGATGCCGAAATCACCCTCTCACGTCCGGCAAAGTCGGTGATGCTGCTCGATCCCACCCTGCCCACCCGCGCGGGCTTTGTGGCGGTTTCGATCGATCCCACGGGAAGCCCCTCCTTCCGCCTCGTGCTGGAACCCGGGGAAACCCGCGTGATCCGCAGTTTCCGAGAAGCTCGCGAGGGTGCCGCATGGATGGAATCCTCCACGCCGACCCTCATCGGCGGAGAATGGACCCTGCGTTTCCTCGATCTGCCCTCCGATCTCGAAATCACCGCACCCTATCCCGCTTCGTGGCGATCTCTCGGCCACCCGCTGCTTGGCGGATACGAGGGAGCAGTGGAATATGAAATCACCCTCCACGCCGGAGACCGACCTACGAGGGATGCCGTACTTTCCTTCGGGTCCTTGCGGGGATCGGCCAGGGTGTTCATCGATGACGAGCCCGCCGGTGCCCTTTTCGCTGCCGCATCCCGCCTCATCCCGCCGCCGTGGGAGGAAGGGTCGAAACACCGCCTCCGCCTCCGTTTCGAATCTCCGGCCAGCGGCCCCGCGGGTTTGGCCGGACCCTTGAAATGGATTCCCTTGCTCCCGGCCGAACCCTGAATTCATGATCGCACCACGATCCTAACCCATTTGAGGCGGCAGCAGGCCCGCGAGATTCCGCCCATCATTCCCAGCTCCGAAAAACACCATGCGCCTTCTGACACTTTTCCTCCTCCTGCTCGGCATCGCCCAAGCCGCGCCAGACACCGCCAAACCCTGGACCCGCTGGTGGTGGCTGGGCAGCGGTGTCGATGCCGCCAACATCACCCGGGAACTCGAAGCCTTCGCCGCCGCAGGCATCGGCGGCGTGGAAATCTGCCCGATCTATGGCGCGAAGGGATATGAGGACCGCGATCTGGAATTTCTCTCGAAGGAATGGACCGCCATGCTCGCCCACACCGCCAAGGAATGCGAGCGCCTCGGACTGGGGCTGGACCTGACCACCGGCACCGGCTGGCCCTTCGGTGGCCCCTGGGTGGGTGAAGCCGAAGCCTCGCGTGGTTTGCAGAGGGTCCGCGAGGATCTGCCCGCCGGCCCGGTCGATATCGCCGTGCCCGCAGGCCGGCTCGAATGCCTGGTGGCTTATTCCGAAAACGGCGATGCCCTCGACCTCGCTTCCAAGGTCGTGGAAGGTCGACTGAAATGGCAGAGCCCCGGACCCGTCCGCATCCGCGGCATCGTCACCAAAGGCACCATCCAGAATGTCAAACGCGCCGCCCCGGGCGGAGCCGGACCCGTGGTGGACCCCTTTTCGCCTGATGCCGTCCGCAGCTATCTCGGAAAATTCGATGCCCCGCTGAAATCCCTCTCCGCTCCACAACCCCGCGCCCATTTCCATGATTCCTTCGAATACTATGGTGCCGATTGGACCGCAGGTCTGCTCGATGCCTTTCTCAAGGACCACGGATACGACCTCCGCCAAAAACTGCCCGCCTTCATGGGCGAGGGCGATGCGGCCGATGTCGCCAAGGTCGCCCGCGACTATCGTGCCACCCTCGATGGCCTCCATCATGCCTACCTGAAGGCCTGGCATGATTGGGCCGCCAGCCATGGCTCCTTGACGCGGAATCAAGCCCACGGTTCCCCCGGAAACCTGCTCGATCATTATGCCGTGGCCGATATCCCGGAGACGGAAATCTTCCGTCACGTCGCCCACGAGCAGATCCCCATGCTCAAGTTTGCCACCTCTGCCGCCCACCTCACCGGCCGCAACCTCGTTTCCGCCGAATCCTTCACCTGGCTGGGCGAACACTTCCAAGTCACCCCCGCCGCCCTCAAGGAAGCCGCCGATTTCCTCTGGCTCGGCGGCGTGAACCACCTCTTTTTCCACGGCATCCCCTACTCGCCCGCCGATGCCCCATGGCCCGGCTGGCTGTTCTACGCCTCCACCCACATGGGCCCGCATGGCGGCCTCTGGCGGGACCTCCCGGCCTTCAACCGCTACATCCACAGCGTCCAATCCGCCCTGCAATCCGGCAGCGCGGAGACCACCGTCCTGCTCTACTGGCCCGTCCACGACATCTGGTCCAAGCCCGCCGACAAGCTGCCACTGCTGACGATGCACAATCAAAACGAATGGCTCCACGGCACCTCCTTCCACCGCACCGCGATGACCCTCTGGGAAAATGGCATTGCCTGCGATTTCACTTCGGATCGGCTGTTAGATAAAGCGAGCGTCGATGAAGACGGTATACTCATCGGCAAGTCACGCTTCCGCATCCTTCTCATCCCCGAGCTTTCCCACCTTCCGGACAGCACGGCAGCCCAGCTTGGAAAGCTCGCCGCAGCCGGGGCACGCATCCATTTCCTCGGCAATCCCCCGGCAAACTGCGCCTGGTCCACCCAGGTCCGGCTCGAAGCGGAAGACACGCCCCCAGCGGTGCTCGATGTACTCGCCGCCCAGGAAATCCGCCCGGAGCCGATGACCGCCGCCGGCATCCGTTTCACCCGACGTGTCACCAAGGACGGCCTCACCTGGTTCCTCGTGAACACGTCCAAGGAAACCATCGATGACTTCGTCACCCTCGCCGCCCCTTTCACTTCCGCCCTCTTCATCGATCCCGCCCGGCCGGATCGGAAAGGCTTGCCGGAAATCGATGGCAACAAAATCCGCCTCCACCTCGCCCCGGGTGAATCGCGACTCCTCCAAACCTCCGCCACCACCGCCTTCGAGGCCCCGCCGTGGAAAGACTTCATCGCCGAGTCCGCCCTCGCCCTCATCGAAGGGCCATGGAAGCTTGAATTCATCGATGGCGGCCCCGTCCTCCCCCTTTCGCGCGACCTCCCCGCTCTTGGCGATTGGACCAGCCTTGGCGATGCCGCCAAAAACTTCTCCGGCACCGCACGCTACACCACCACCTTCCGCGCCCCCGCCGGTCCCGCCGCCCTCGACCTCGGCGACCTCTCCGCCACCTGCCGCGTGACCCTCAACGGCAAGGACCTCGGCATGTCCTTTTTCCCTCCTCATCGCTTCGATGCCTCCACCGCCCTCCGCTCCGGGGAAAACACCCTCGTCGTCGAAGTCACCAACCTCGCCGCCAATCGCATCGCCGATGCCGACCGCCGCCAACTCCCGTGGAAAGCCTTCCACGAAATCAACTTCGTCAACATCGACTACCAGCCCTTCGATGCCTCCACCTGGCCCGCCCAGGCCTCCGGCCTCTTCGGCCCGGTCCGGCTGATCAGCCTCAGCGAGCATTGAGTTCCCGGCGTCCTTCGCCACCTGCACTGCTGGCGTCTTTACGTGAGATGCGGAATCGAGCCGGATGATATTGAATCATCGGCAAGGGAGCGTGGGGATCTGGAAAATCGTCGCAGAGGCGAGGAGCAGGCCATGATGCGCTTTCCTCCGATCCCCCCTTCCACGAAGCCGATGCCTCGAAACCCAGAATCGAACCCGTGAATGTCCCGCGACTCATCCTCCCCGTTTTGATCGCTTTCCTGCTGCCCTCCATGGCTGCGAATCCCATCGGCGTTTTTGACTTCGACCTTCGCGGCAAAGACCCCGCCGAGCAAATCCGGAGTCTCGATGGCATCGGCTTTGATGGCGTCACCGTGCAGCTCAATCAACCCAAAGACGTCCTCACTCTGGACGCCTATCTTCAGGAGAAACCGGACCTCAGGGTCTTTGCTGGACTCATCCATATCAATATCGACTCGAAGGAACCCTTCAGCCCGGACCACATCAGAACCTGCGCCAAAAAGCTTTCGGCCATCGATGCCAAGATCTGGCTCATCCTCTCGGGCAGCAAGGACAAGACCGCCGAAGTCCAGGCCGCGATTGATGGAATCGCGAGGATCGCCGGACTCGAGAATTGCGGCGTTTCCCTTTATCCGCATGACCACACCGCCGTGGAAACCGCTGAGGAAATGCTGGTCTATCTGAAAAAATCCAAACAGCAGAACCTCACGATTTCCCTCCACCAGTGCCACGAACTGCGGGCCGGAAACATCGATCGCATCGATGAAATCATGAGCACCGTCGGACCCCATATCGACATGGTGACCCTCTGCGGCTCCGATCGCAAACTGCGGGATGACAGCCCTGATTGGAGTGATGCCATCAAACCCCTCGGCGAAGGCGACTATGATCCCAAGGATTTCCTGCGCGTGCTGAAGAAACACCAGTTCAACGGACCCATCATTCTCCATACCTTCGGCCTCAAGGAAAGGCCGGCGAGCCACTACCAGACCTCACACGACCTCCTGAAAAAAATGTGGCGTGAACTCGCAGCCGAACCCTCCTGAAAAACACTCCCATGAAACTTCAACATCTCCTCGCCGCCCTCTTCTTCACCACCGGCTGCCTCCTCGCCGCTGAAGTCACACCCAACCACCAAATGGAAGTCATGAAGCGTCCCTTGCGTGTCGATACCTCCTCCGAACTGCCCTTCCCTGCGGAACGCGTTTGGAAACTTATCGCCGGCTTCGACTCACTGCCCGATTACCACGCTTCCATCACCTCCAGCGAACTCTCCGAAGGCGGCGTGGTCCGCAAGATCGGGCTTACCGAGGCCGCCGGCGGCGGATTCGTCGTCGAACGCCTCGTTTACTTCAACGATGAAAGCCGGGAGTTCAGTTACAAGATCACGGAGTTGATCGACTGCCGTTTTCCCCTCCGCAACTATCAAGCCTACGTCCGACTTGAGAAGATCGATGACAAAAGCTGCCGCCTCCACTGGGGCAGCGCCTTCACCGTCGAGGGCGCGACCGAGGAGGAAGGCGATGAAATCGCAAGAATCATCTATCAAGGCTGCTACGATGGGATTGTGAAGGCACTCAACAAGTGAGGAGACCGCCACAAAAAACCCCGGCAAAGACCGCAGCCCGCCGGGGTTGAAACAAGCTCGATGGACCTTTCTCAGCTCACCTGCCAGGAATACCAACTGCGGAAGGGCAGTTCGGACACCGTATCGATCGCTCCGATGCTGATCTTCTCGGTCACGCTCTGGGCAAGATCGATCAGGTCATTCACCGGCACTTGATTCGCCATCTGGATGAAGTCGTGGATGTTCATGGTTGTAAGGTTTCCTCCAAGGCGCCTCCTCGGAATCGATTCAGACCTTCAAGGATGCAAGGCATCTAGCAAGTCCTGAAAAAGCAGTCAATCAGGGAAGAGAGGAGGCCTCCTCCCGCTCACTCCCACTCGATGCTCGCCGGGGGTTTGGTGGAGACGTCGTAGAGGACGCGGTTCACGCCTTTGACCTGGTTGAGGATGTCGTGGCTGGTTTCGCGAAGGATGGAGTAAGGGAGCTCCACCCAGTCGGCAGTCATGGCATCCTCGCTGATCACCGCACGCAGGGCGATGGCCCATTCATAGCTGCGCTCATCCCCTTTCACGCCCACGGTCTTCACCGGGACGAGGGCGGCGTAGGCTTGCCAGACCTTGTCATACCATTGCTTGTCCTTGAGGTGGCCGATGAAGATGGCGTCGCACTCGCGAATGATTTCCAGGCGATCCTCCGTGATCTCACCGGGACAACGCACGGCGAGTCCGGGGCCGGGGAAAGGATGGCGGTGAAGGATGTCATGGGCGATGCCCAGCGATGCCCCCAGAGCGCGGACTTCGTCCTTGAAGAGTTCCGCCAGCGGTTCGAGCACCTTGCCCTGGGCCTGGAGTTCGAGGATGCGGTCCACACGATTGTGGTGGGTCTTGATCTTCGATGCCTTGGATTTCGCGTTCGAGGCGCTTTCGATGACATCGGGATAAAGCGTCCCCTGGGCGAGCAACTCGGCATCGCCCACGGCATCCCAGAAGACATCGATGAACAGATTGCCGATGATCTCGCGTTTCTTTTCCGGCTCGGTGACTCCGGCGAGGGCGGTGAGGAATCGCTCCGAGGCATCCACGGTTTCGATGGGCACACCCATGCGGTGGAAATTGCTGCGGACTTCCTCGCCCTCATCCTTCCGCATGAGGCCGTGGTCCACGAAGATCGCGCGCATCTTCACTCCGGCCTCGTGCAGAAGTACGGCAAGCACCGTACTATCGACACCGCCGGAAACCCCGCACACGACCTGTTTCCCGCCCACTTTTTCGCGGATGTCGGCGAGGAGTTCCTTTTTGAAATCCTCGATGCGGAAAGGCTCCAGTTTCCCGGCCTGAAGGAGGAAATTGTGGAGGATGCGCGTGCCCTCGTGGCTGTGCGTGACCTCCGGGTGAAACTGGATGCCGTAGCAGGCCTCGCCCCACTGCAGGGCCACCGGGGTGCCATGCTGATTTCGGGCGATGACCTGGCAACCCTCCGGCAGGCGTGAGACCGTATCGGAATGGCTCATCCACACTTGCGACTCGTGGGCAATGCCATCGAACAACCCGCAGGGCGCCGCCGGCACCAGCTTCGCCGGGCCGTATTCGCGCTTGTCGCTGGCCTCCACGCTGCCGCCGAACTTGATGTTCAGAAGCTGCATGCCATAGCAGACCCCCAGGACCGGAACGCCGAAGCCCATGAGCTGGGTGAAATCGAGATCCGGTGCATCCGCTTCACTGGTGCTGCGCGGACCTCCGGAAAGAATGATCGCTCCGGGTTTTCCGATCTGCGGGAAATCCTCCAGTGCATAGAGTTTCGCGAAGTATCCCAGCTCCCTCACCCGGCGGACGATGAGTTGGGTGTATTGGGAACCGAAGTCGATGACGGCAACGTGTTGGATTTCCTCCATGGTCTTGTTAGGCGGCGGGAAAAAGGTGACGGATGAATGAATGAGTGAAACGGCTCAGGCGATCGGCTGATAGTTGGTGGGTTCTTCCGTGATGACGATGTCATGCACATGGCTTTCGCGAAGACCGCCGGGAGTGATGCGGACGAACTCGGCACGTTCGCGAAGCTCGGCCAGGGTATTGGCCCCCACATAACCCATCCCGGAGCGCAGGCCGCCCATGAGCTGGAAGACCACATCGGAAAGCGGACCCTTGTAAGGCACCCGGCCTTCCACACCCTCGGCCACGAGTTTGCCGGAAGAGTTCTGGTTGTAACGGTCGCCGGCCCCCTTCTGCATGGCACCGATGGAGCCCATGCCGCGGTAGGTTTTGAAACGTCGACCCTGCGAATAGACCGTCTGCCCCGGGCTCTCGCGCGTGCCGGCGAGAAGCGAGCCGAGCATCACGAGGTCCGCTCCGGCGGCGATGGCTTTGACGATGTCACCGGAATAACGGATGCCACCATCCGCGATGACCCGCACACCCCGTTCACGGCAGTAGGAGGCCGCATTCTGGATGGCGGTGAACTGCGGCATGCCGACACCGGAGATCACGCGGGTGGTGCAGATGGATCCCGGACCCACGCCGACCTTCACCGCGCTGGCCCCGGCATCGGCCAGATCTTTCGCCCCTTGCGCCGTGACCACATTTCCAGCAATCACCGGCCTGTCGGAGAGCCCGCGAAGCCGCGTGATGACTTCCATGACCCGGGTGGTGTGGCCCGTGGCGGCATCGATGAACAAAGCATCCGCCCCGGCTTCGATGAGCGCCTGGGCACGTTCGAAATAGTCCGGCCCCACGCCCACCGCCGCGCCACAACGAAGTCGGCCCGTAGGATCCTTGGCGGAATGGGTGAAAGCCGCGCGTTTCTCGATGTCCGCCCCGGTGATCAAACCGGCAAGTCGGCCCTGGTCATCGACGAGGGGCAGTTTCTCGATGCGGTTCTGATAGAGAATCCGCCGCGCCTCTTCGAGTTCGGTGGAGGGCGGGGCCGTCACGAGGCGTTCGCGGGGGGTCATCACTTCACTCACCCGGGCATCGCCGCCATCGAGATAGCGGATGTCACGCCCGGTGACCATGCCCACGAGTCGGCCTTCGGCATCGATCACCGGAAAACCGGAAAATCCATGCTCGGCCATGATTTCGCGCACCTCCGCCACGCTCTGTTCCTTGCGGACGGTCAGCGGCTTGAGGATCACGGCGTTTTCCGAGCGTTTCACCCGACTGACCATGGAGGCCTGCTGCTCGATGGGGCAGGCGCGGTGGATCACGCCCATGCCGCCTTCGCGCGCCAGGGCGATCGCGAGGTCCGCTTCCGAAACGGTGTCCATGGCTGCGGAAACCACGGGAATCCGCAGCGAGATGTCATCGGTCAAAGAGGTGGAAAGATCCGTATCCGCCGGCAATACCGAGCTCATGCGGGGCGTCAGAAGGACGTCGTCAAATGAAAGGCCAGTGGTGATGTCCGCCATGGCGGAGTCAATGGAGCCGACCACCCGGAATCAAGCCCGAATCGAGCGCGCCGATGAAATCCTTTTATCCCTGTGCGAACTCGATGGGTGCCGGTACGGTCACGACCTGCATCCCCGCACGCTGGGCGGAAAGAATTCCCGCCGGAGCATCCTCCACGGCCAGGCATTTCGCGGGATCGACGCCGAGGATCTTCGCGGCCTTGAGGTAGATGTCCGGAGCCGGTTTCCCCACTTCGATGTCGTCTGCGGTGACGAAGTCTTCGAACAGATCACTCAAGCCCACCGCCTGCAGGGTCTTTTCGATCACAAAGCGAGTGCCACCCGTCGCCATCGCCATGGGCATGCCACGGTCCCGGCATTCGCGGGCGTAGGCGACAACTTCATCGATCACCTGCAAGTCCGGCAAGCGGCGCAGGAAGGCATCGCGCTTTTTCATCGCGACGGCCACCGGATCGAGCTTCAGGCCGTATTCCGCATTGAGATCGACGACGATGTCCTTGGTCGGACGACCGCCCATGGCGTAAAACACGTCCTCCTGAAAAACATTCTTCGCCCCGTAGTAGGAAAGCGCCTCACACCAGGCCTCGAAGTGGGCCGGCATCGAGTTCACCAGGGTGCCATCGCAGTCGAAGATGACTGCTTCGATGCCTTCTTGCGGCCAAATCAGGGGTCCTACGCTCGCCATTGCGCGGACGGGGTATCAGGCTTGCCCGACTTGGCAAGCCCTGAGCCTACGGATTTTCCGTCACCTTCACGGATACTCGCCCGGAGCCACGTCCAAGGTGCCTTCTCCGCCGTCGAAAACCACCTCGCCCCGCAACACCACGCCCGGCGGGAATTTCACCGCACCCCGGATTTCAAGCTGTTCACAGGCAATCAGGGAGGGGACTCCGAGGCCATCGAGGGCATCGACGAATTTGTAGCGCTCATCGAGTTTCACCACCGGCGGTTTCCCTGCCCTCTCCGGTGCCAGTTCCACGCTGCCATCCGCCCCCACCCGATAGGCATCCGAGCGGAGCGCAAGCAGGTCGGAGGTGGTTTTCACCGGGGCGAATCGGCTCCGTGGCACCTCGATCGCGCGGGCCCCATCGAAGCACTCGATCGCGGCACCCATGGCGGTTTCAAGCTGGATCACGGCGGTGGAGGCCTTGTCGCGGGGATCGACCGTCTTGCGGTTCCGAATCATCGGCAAGGGCAGCACGCCGCCAGCCTCGGCGAGCGCGTTCTTGAGGAGGTCGAGGCGCAGCCAGATGGAGTTGGTGTTGAAATACTGATGTCGATCGATGTCCTGGAAAGCCTCCATGTCTTCATCCGGGCACTGGGCCACCTCGCGAAGGAGCAGTCGGCCATCCGATTTCCGGCGCGCCAGATGCCCACCCTTGCGATCGGCTGCGGTGCGGCGGGTCACTTCCATGAGGAAAGGCGCACCCGACGCCGCGAAAAAAGAAAGCAGCTCTGGCGAAAGCACCGCGCCGAGATTGTCGGAGTTCGAAACGAACGCATAGCGCACGCCTTCCGCGAGGAGCCGATCCAACCAGCCCGAACCCACCAGGGCCGGATAGAGATCGCCATGTCCGGGCGGACACCATTCGAGATCCGGATTCGCCGGCCAGGACACCGGCTGGAGCGTCGCGGCATCGATCTTCGGCGCTTGGTTTTGCATCAGCTCCACCTCCCCTGCCGCAGCCAGATCCGCCGGGGCATGCCCACGGAGATGACCCAGCGTGTCCTCACTGGTGGCAAAGCTGTTCATCAGCAGCAGCCGCACGCCCGCACCGGTGGATTCCCGCAGCGAGCGGATCTGGCGGACGATGAGATCGAGGAAATTCACCCCCGGCCGCACTTCCAGCAGGCTCTTGACCTTCTCCAGCCCCATGCTCGTGCCCAGTCCACCGTTCAGCTTGATCACCACGGTGGCCGCAAGCAGCGCCGGATCAAATTTCTCACCGCGATCCTCATGCACGGGCAGGCCGGTGGCAGCTTCGATTTCCACCTCGGGAATCAACCCGGTTTCCTCACGCCGCAGGGCCTCATAGTTCCTCTCAAAGGCCCGGATCGCCGGCCCCATCACCCCCGCCGCCACCATCTTTTCCTCAAATGCCCGAAAATGCTCACTCGCCATGCCACCGCCTACTCTCCATGACTGCCCCGAGGCACGCAAAAACCCTCGGCAGATCAACAAATTCTCAAATTATCACTCGATGGCACGTTTTCTGCTATGATTTTCATCAACCGAGTCGATCATGGGGCCATCCGCTCACGTAGCGCATCGAACCCATGGCCGAAGCCTCCCTCCATCAGTCGCTGTCCCAGCAGCAGTCCCTGGCCCCGCAGATGCGGCGCAGCCTGGAGATTCTGCAGGCGAATTCGATGGAACTGGTGCAGATGGTGCGCCAAGCGCTGGAGACCAATCCGGTTTTGGAGGATGTCACCGAGAGCATCTCGCTGGATGCCGATGATGGCGATCCCGACGAAGCCGATTCCCTGGCCTATCTGAACCGGACCGACGACGATGAGCGGGATTTGCAGATCCTCGAACGCCGCTCCCAGACCTGGACGCAGGATGATGAGGAAAGGCGCGACCACCTCTACAATTCCATCGTCGCCCCGGAAACCTTGCAGGAGCATCTTTCCGCCCAACTTCGCATCGCGCTGTTAGAACCGCAGGTCCGTTTCGCGGCCGAGGCCCTGCTGGGAAACATGGACTCCCGTGGATTCTACGATCTCCCCCCCAAGGACCTCGGGGTCCGGCTCGGCATCCCGAACAAGGACCTCAAGGCCGCGGTCGAAATCATCCGCAGTTTCAATCCCCCCGGCGTGGGTGCTTTGGACCTGCGCGACTCCCTCCTCATCCAGCTCGAACACCGCGGCATGAGCGGCAGCGTGGAATACCGCATCGTGTCCGATCACCTCGAGGACCTCGCCCGCAAGCGCTACCCGCAAATCGCCCGCGCCCTGGGCACCAGCATCGAGCGGATCTGCGAAGCGGCCGAGGCCATCGGCCGCCTCACCCCGAATCCGGGCGGTGACTTCGATCCCACCGGAAATCCAATGATCCGGGCCGATGTGATCATCGAACGCGGGCGCGATGGCTGGAACGCCCACCTCACCAACGAATATCTCCCGCGGCTCAAGATCAGCGATTTCTACAAGGACCTGCTCGGCCAAACCTCCCAGGACGCCAAGGCCCGCCAATTCCTGCGCGACCATCTCCGCGAGGGCCGCACGCTGATCCGTTCGCTCTCGCTGCGGCAGGAAACCATCCTCCACATCGCCGAGAAACTCATCCAGCACCAGCCCGACTTCCTCGCCAAGGGCCCGCGTTTCCTGCGGCCTTTGACGATGAATCAAATCGCCGACGAACTCGGTCTCCACGCCACCACGGTCTCCCGCGCGGTGGCCGGGAAATTCGTGATGACCCCCCACGGGCTCATGGAAATGCGCGCGTTTTTCGCTGCGGGCTATCAGACCGAAGACGGCACGGAAGTTTCCAACGCCGGAGTGCGGGAGGCCATGCAGACCCTCATTTCCAAGGAGGATCCCGGCAAGCCTTTGTCGGACGAAGCGATCGCCAAGGCGCTCAATGAACAAGGCATCCCGGTGGCCCGACGCACGGTCGCGAAATACCGCGATCAACTCGGCATCCTGCCCTCCCACCTGCGGCGCGGCTTCTGATTTCCCGCTTTTTCCGTTGCCCCACCCCCGCGTCTGTCGTGCATGCTCACGGCCACTCCCATGTCATGGCGCATCGATGAACAAGTGATCCGCGGTGAAATAGACAACCGCAGCCCCGGAAAAACCACCGGCACCCTCTGGCTCGCCGGTGCGAGCGAACCCATCCGACTCCATCTCGATGGCAACCCCTGGGCCGATCTCGCCGGACACCTGCTCCGCTTCACCAACCCCCAGCCCGTCGCGACGGGTTCCGCCATGCTCGATGCCGATCAATCCGGACTCGTCGGCGACATGACCGCATCCCGCAAGGTCCGCGTGCCGGATTGCTCCATCGAGGAAATGATGCGCGCCGCCAAGGCCGGCCAGAACTACCCCTGGCACTGGGCCAACTGCCTCTATCTCGAATGGTTCAGCCATCGCAATGGCCGCGTGGTGATCGAAACCACCTCCTACGAACTGGAAATCGATGCCGAGGCCGCATGGACGATGACGGCCGATGATGAAGTCCGCCAACGCGCGCAAAATGCCGAAGCCCTGAGCCGCTTCGTCAACCAACTCACCAGCGCCGCCGGATTCGATCCCCACGCCGGGCTCGATGAAGTCGATGACGACGACGCCCCGCAAAGCGCCGCGGAGGCCGAGGCCCAGAGGGAAACCGATTGGATGAACCAGCTCCTCGATCGTGTCGATGCCCGGCTGGAGCGCGAGGGAATCGACATCGATGAATACGACACGATCTACATGGAAGAGCGCGAACGCCTGCGTCAGGAGACCGGCTATCCTCCGGAAGATGACGGCCCGCCCCGCAGCGAGGAGGAGGAGCAGGCATGGATCGATGAAATGAACGCCATCACCGCGGAAGCCATGGATGACATGGCAGCGGAGGCTTGGAAAGACCCTGATGAAACCCAACGGCCCGAGTTGTTAGACCGGGCCATGGACCTCGGCATCCGTCTGCATCGTGACATCGAAGCCTGGCTTCCTGCCGATGCCACCGGCGAGCATCCGCTGCGTGAAATCGTCTGGGGCGTGCAGTTCGGCTCGGTGAAAATCGGCGGCGCGCTGGGTCATGATGACGATGAGGAATGGCCGCCGGATCCGCTTTTCGCCGGAGACACCCTGGTGAGATTGAAGAAAGCCCGCGATCATCTGCGCGATGCCTTGCGCGGGCTGGACTCCGCCGATGCCGAGAATCTCGCCACCCCGGAATGGCGCATCAGCACACGGCGCGAAGTCTCTGAAATCCTTGGCGAAGTCCAGCAACTCATCGGCGAGGTCCGCGCGGTTCTGAAGGAGGATGACGAGGGCTGAGGTGGCTCCTCACATTGGCAGGGTTTCCGGCTCACCGAGGTGCTTCGGCCGGGTTTTGAGCACTTTCACATCCAGCCACATCTTCACCCGGGCGAGCACTTCGCGGAAACGCACCTTGAGACCGCCCTGGCCTTCCACGTCGCGTGCATTGAACCCGCTGAAACGCATCCCGTGGGCCCGCGCCAGATAGGCCGCCCGCTCATTCTGGAAACGCTGGGAAATGAAGGTGACCTCGGAAACGCCGAAGATCTCCTTGGCCCTCACCACCGAGTCCAAAGTACGAAGACCGGCGTAGTCGCAGACAATCTTGTCCGCCGGCACCCCGGCACTCACCAGTGCCTGCTTCATGCGCTCCGGCTCATTGTAGTGCTTCGTGCGGTTGTCTCCGGAAACGATCACACAAACCAGTTTCCCCGCCCGCCACAACTCGGCTGCGGCATCGATGCGATAGCGGAAATACAGGTTTTCCCGGCCATCGATCTTGTCATCACACCCGAACACCAAACCGACTCCCCCCGCCGGAACCGAGGCAACATCATCATGCAACAGTCCGCTTCCCGCCTTCACCGCCGCGAGATTCACCCACAGCAGGAAACCCAGCACAGCCAGCAAGACCAAGCCGCCTGCGAGCATCGTTCGCAGCAGCCACTTTCTCCATCCGCTGACCTTGCCCTTCGCCATGCCTCAGACTCCTCCCACGGTTTTTTTGATGGAATCGACCACCGTCTTCATCGCCTCCACGAATCTCGTCCCGATCGGCTCCTTCGGCGCCAGCACGCGCAAGCGCCCCGGCTCGTCATTGCCGAAGGTGACTTCGCGCGTGCGGCCGACCAATTCGCCATCCACTTCCAGCGGGACATCGCGATCGGCCGTGACCACCAGCGATCCCGCCTGCACGTAGCTCACGGTGGAGTCATTGAAATCGATCCCGCCCATCGCGATGCCCTTGAGCGAATCCATCACCAGCTTGTATCCGGCTTCCTTGAAAACCAGCACATCGAGCTTGCTGTCCTGATTGTCCGCGCGGTGGAAAAGTCGGATCTGCCCGCCGTAGAGCGATCCATTTCCCGCCAGTACCGCCACGCCTTCCAGCACTTCACCCTCGCGGGTTCTCACCGTCATCTTCGGCGGATCCTCGCCCAGCACTTTCACGGCGGAGAGCAGATAGGCCAGCGGACCTAACACCTTTTTGCTTTCCCACGTGGTCTCTTCGATCACTGCGGCATCGAAGCCCACGCCCGCCATCTGCACGAAGGGCGTGCCATTGGCCTCGAAGAGATCCACTTCGATCACATTTCCCGCCAGAATCACCTCGAAGGCGCGGTCCAGATTGTCGAAGGGGATGCCCATCTCGCGGGCGAAAACATTCATCGTCCCCGTCGGCAGCACGCCGAGTGCCGTTCGTGTTCCGGCCAGTCCTTTGACCACGGCATTGAGGGTGCCATCGCCCCCGGCCGCAATCACCAGCGGCTCACCGTTTTCCGCAAATCGCCGCGCCAGGGCCTCGCTTTCCTCCGGCGATCGGGTCGCGTAAAGTGCCAGCCCGGCGGCATTGTCCATGAGGAATTTCAATGCCCGGGTCCCCCGCTGGCTGCGCGCCTTGGGGTTGAAGAGAACCGGATACCGGGGAGGCAAAATCACGTCCCCATCCAATCACAGCCCCGCCGACCCGCAAGCCCGGAGCCATTCGACAAGCCGACGGACCGGCAAACCCACGACGTTGTCGAAGTCGCCATCGATGCCCTCGACGATCCGATCCCCCTGCTCCTGGATCCCGTAGGCACCGGCCTTGTCGAGCGGATTGACCCGGGCGAAATAGTCATCGATCGCCGCCTCATCCAGCTCCCGGAAACGGACCCGCGTGATTTCCTGGAAGGAGTGCTCCCGTCCTTCGGGATCGATCACACACACGCCCGTCCTCACCTCGTGCTCGCGTCCGGACAGCGCCCGCAGCATCGCGCGCGCTTCATCCATGTCCCGCGGTTTCCCCAGCACCCGGCCGCCCACTTGCACCAGGGTGTCGGCACCGATGACCCAGGCGCCAGCCACCGGCACTGCCCGCGCCTTGAGGACTGCATTGCGCTCACAAAGCTCGTCCCACGGGGCCTCGTCCGGGCCGATTTCCTCCGCTGGCGAGGGGATGACCTCAAACTCCACGCCCTCCCGGGCCAGCAACTCCCGCCGCCGCGGGGATCCGGATGCCAAAACCACTCTCATGCCGCCCCACTCACCCCATCCCCACCCCGCCCGCAAGTCCGGGAAACGTAACGCAAAAGATTTGCATTAGCCCCACCTTGTGCCATGCTCCGGCATGCTTCGTCTGCTGAGCGTTCTTTCCCTCCTCGCCCTGCCTCTCGCAGCCCAGGTGCGGGTCGCCACTTTGCATCCCGTGCTCTCGGAAATCACCACGGAAGTCGGCGGAGACCGCGTGAAGGTCATCGACCTCCTCGGCCCGAACCAGGACCCCCACCATTTCGAGCCCACTCCCGCGCAGATTGCCGAGGCCGGGGATCTCGACCTCTGCCTCGCTTCCGGCGTCGGTCTGGAGGCCGACCTGAAAACCCTCGCCACCCTGCTGCCCGCAGAGACCCGCATCGTGGAAGTCGGCAACCACCTGCCCACCATCGAGGGCGGCTGCGACGACTGCGACCACCATCACCACCATGCCCAGGACCCTCATTGGTGGCACTCGGTCGATCTCGTGCGACGCGCGGTCGGCATCGTGGAAAAGGAATTGGCCACGCTCGATCCCGAGGCCGCCACCGCTTTTTCCACCCGCGCCACCGCCTACCGCAAACGTCTGGACGCCCTCGAAACCTGGGTCCGCAAGGAAGTCGCCCGCGTGCCACGCGAGCGCCGCGTCCTTGCCACCGCCCATGCCGCCTTCGGTTATTTCTGCAAGGAACACGGCTTCGAAGCCTTCGCCGTCCAGGGAGTGAATCGTGAGCAGATGCCCGATGCCGCCACCCTCGCCAAGCTCATCGGCAATCTCCGCGAGCGCGGCGTGCCGGTGATTTTCCCCGAATCCACCTCGAATCCGAAGACGCTCGATGCCATCACGGCCGATACCGGCATCCGCCTGGGCGACGTGCTGCATGCCGATGCCACCGGCGCCCCGAGCTACGAGGCGATGATGCGTCACAACGTCGGAGCCATCGTCAAGGGGCTGCGCTGAGATCCTGCGGCGGCATTCCACCCATCTGGCGGATGCGGCGGCGGGTGACGTTTTCCACGCGGTTGACCGCCGGTTTTTCTCCGGGGGTGAGCACGACCTCGATGACATCGTAGCGCCAGGGCAGATCCCTGCGTCCCAGCAATTTCAGCCACTCCTTGCCGCCGCGACGCATCAGGCTGCGTTTCTTGTCATCCACCGCATCCAGCGGCCGCCCCTCGCCGCCCGCCATGCGTGTCTTGACCTCGGTGAAAAGCAGGACCTTGCCCTCGCGGGCCACGATGTCCACTTCGCCGCCGCCTGGAGCACGGAAATTTCGATACAGGATCTTCGCGCCGCGCCCCCGCAGCCAGGCTGCCGCGATGTCCTCACCCCGCTGGCCGATCCAGGCATGCTCCGCCATCTCCGGGTCACGCTCCGTCCAACGGAAGGGTGAGTTGAGCAACCGGCTGAAACGAGCGACGATGAAGGCGACAGGGTCCATATTTCCCCAGAGCGGCGAGATGGTCTTTCGTACCATATCCCTTGTGCCGCTCAAAGCCGTATTCCGGAAACTCCACGGCATGCTCCAGCATCCGGCGGTCACGACTGACCTTCGCGATCACACTTGCAGCCGCGATCGAGAGCGATTTGCCATCCCCTTTCACCACCCCATCGTGCGACCAGCCGAAACCGCGGACCGGCAGGCCATCGATCAAACAATGGTCCACCTCCACCCCCAGCGCAGCGACCGCACGGGCCATCGCCGCATGGGTGGCGCGGAGGATGTTGATGGCATCGATCTCCTCCGCCTCGGCGAAACTCAGGCCCCACTTCACCGCAGGATCGGTCGTGAGCCTCACATAAAGCTCCTCGCGACGCCGCTCGGTGAGCTTTTTCGAATCATCCAGGCCCGGGCACTGATAGCCCACCGGCAGGATCACCGCCGCCGCCGCCACAGGACCGGCCAAGGGTCCACGTCCGGCTTCATCGACGCCCGCGACCACCTGGTGACCGCGGGCGTGACACGCAACTTCCAAAACAAAATCAGGCATTCCGCGCTCAGAACTGACGGAAACGATCCATCGTGCCCATCGTAGATCCATTCTGGGTCGCAAAAATCTGGGTGGCATAGACCATCCCGTCCTCCGTTACGAGGATCGCCACGCCGGTGGCATCCCAGTCGGAGCGGAGATTGAACTCATGGCCCTTCGACTTCACCCATGCCTGAGTGACCCCGCTGGCCAGATCCCCCTGCATGTAGCCGCCGGCCACATTTTCCGCCACCGTCTGCATCCCATGAGCCCGCTGGGCCAGCAAGGTGCGTTCTTCAAATCCGTAGTGAGTGATGTTGTCCGAACCCAGCTTGAACTTGCCACGGTTCGCCGCCATGAAACGGCAATGGTCGAGAGCCATTTGATCCAGTCCACGATGCCGCGGCAGCGGTGCCTTGCCGATCGATTGGCGATACTGATTGAGCGAAGCGGTGAGACGCTCATCGAGATTTCCCGGAGTCTTCGCAGTGGCCGCGGGATTGCTCGCGGAGACGGCGACGCGGGTGGTTTCCGGTGAACTGGCGCAGGAGGAAAACAGCATTCCCCCGACGACGGCCACCACGAGGGTGAGACACATCTTTTTCATTTGGCTGGTTGGTTTGGGTGCGGCGGCACGACCACTCGGGGGCATGATCGTCTCGCTTCCACTCCAATCGCCAAAATCGCCTGACATTTCAAATTTTCTCATACTACGGAATCCCGTAGGAAGCACCCGGATGTTCATTTCCGCCGCAGGACGGAGAGCCAGACGAGGAATCCGATGCCGATGCCGACCGCGATCACCGTTCCCACTCCGTGCATGTGGAAGATTTCCGCCGGCGGATTCATCCCGAACACCGCGACGAGCGTGGCCAGTGGGAAAAAGAAAGCGACCAAGCGGTTCAGCCTCCGCGCCTCCATCCCGGCCTCATAGGAAGCACGCGCCTGGGCTTCCGCATTCACCGCCATGGTGAAATCCATGCTCGCTTTGGCATCGCCACTCGCCAGGTCCATCGCCCGTTCCAGATCGATCGCCTGGTCGCGCGCAAGCAGGAACCGCCGCTCATCCGGCCTGGCCTTGCGCGCATCTTCCAGCACGGCCAGCAGGTTCCGCGTGGACCTCAACAAGGGTTGGCAGCGTTTGACGACTTCGAAGGCATCACGCGGCGTGGCCGCCACATCCACCGCATCGTCCAGCTCATGGATGGCTTTCCGATAGCTGCCCAGATGTTCTTCCAGAGCCATCCATCCGCCCGAGGGGAGATTGCTTTTCGACGTACCATCCGGCTGCACCCAGATCAGCACCGGGCGGCGCACCTCCTCGTCCTCCGGCCGCGGGGCCTCGTGCAGAATGAGCAGCAAGTGGCCCTCCTCGTCCATCAGCCTCTGCCGCCCCGCCCCGTCACCCAAACGTCGGCGTATCGATTTCGGCAGGTCCCACGATTTCGGCAGAAACGATGTCGGTGCTTTGCGCTCCATGACCGCAAGCTGCCAAACGCCACGGCGACGCACAGCTCCAAAATCCGGCATTTCTTCAAATACCCATCGGCCCTCAGGCCTGATAGCGCTGGACGATCGGCATTCTCCGCCCGATGCCAAAAGCCTTCGATGTCACCCGGATCCCCGGAGCCGCCTGCTGGCGTTTCCATTCGTTGAGATCCACCCGGCGCTGGATCCAGCGGACCAGGGCTTCCTCATGACCCATGGCCACGATGTCCTCCACCGCCATCTGGCGTTCGACGTAGGCTTCGAGAATCCGGTCAAGCAAATCGTATTCCGGCAAGGTGTCCTGATCCTTCTGATCGGGCCGGAGTTCCGCGCTCGGCGGTTTGTCGATGGTGTTCCAGGGAATGATTTCGCGCTCCCGGTTCAGCCAGCGGCAGACCTCATACACGCGGGTTTTCGGCAGATCGGAAATCACCGCCAAGCCCCCGCACATGTCGCCATAGATCGTGCAGTATCCCACCGCCAGTTCGCTCTTGTTCCCGGTTGTTAGAAGGAGATGGCCGAACTTGTTGGAAAGCGCCATGAGCAACAATCCCCGGATGCGCGCCTGCATGTTTTCCTCGGTGACATCCTCCGCCTGCCCGGCGAAAAGCCCGGCCATCGCCGCCTTGACCTCGGCAAACACCCCGGAGATCGCGACCTCATCGCAGCGGATGTCAAGGTTCCGGGCCAGCGCGAAAGAGTCATCGACACTGCCGCCGGACGAAAAAGGACTGGGCAAGGTGAGCCCGTGGACGTGTTCCGCCCCCAGTGCCTCGGCCGCCACCGCCGCGGTCAACGCGGAATCGATACCGCCACTCAGCCCCAGGCAGACGCTCGAAAACCCGGTCTTCCCCGCATAATCGCGCAGCCCCAGCACCAGAGCCTTCCACAATTCCTCCGCTTCCACCGGAGCCGGCGGATGCAGGGTCGGCAGCCCCGCAGAAAGATCCACCACATGGCGCGACTCCTCGAATCCCGGAGCCTCATCAATGCAGCCGACATCCGGCAGCGCCACCAGCGAGTGGCCATCGAAGACCAATTGGTCATTCGCCCCCACGCAGTTGCAATAGACCACCGGCACACCGGCTTTCCGGCTGATTTCCACCACCATTTCCCGCCTCACCGATGGCTTGCCCAGGTGATACGGCGAGGCCGATAGATTCAAAATGATTTCCGCCCCGGCCGCCACCAACTCGGACACCGGATCGCGATCGTAAAGCGGCCGATGCAGATAGGCATCCGTCCAGATGTCCTCGCAGATCGTCACGCCCAGCCGTCGCCCGCGCCACTCGACGGGCTCGCAAACCTCCGCGGGTTCGAAATATCGCCGTTCGTCGAAAACATCATAGGTCGGCAGCAGCGTCTTCCATCGCCGCGCCGCCACCTTGCCATCGAGCAAAAAGGCCGCCGCATTGCGGAATGGCTTGCCGCGGTCGCCGGGATCGTTGGCATCGATGCAGCCCACCAAAAAGGGCACCTCGCCGACCTCGGACGCAAGGTAATCGAGCGCCTGCTGGCATTTCTCCACAAATCCCCCCTTGAAAACCAAGTCGCGTGGCGGATAGCCCACCAGGCCCATTTCCGGGGAAATCACCAGCTCCGCCCCTTGATCGAGGCAGGCTCGATATGCCTCCAGCAGGCGTTTCGCATTTCCAGGAAAGTCACCGACGATGGCATTGATTTGCGCGATTCCGATCTTCATCCGCTTGGCGGCACTCTTCACCCCGCCCCAGCGGTTCGGCAAGGCCCATTCCCGCGGACGCCGTCAGATCCCGCCCAGAGGATCATGAGTCTGATCCCTCTGCTTCGTCGGCGAGACCTTGGAACTGCCAAAGGCGATCACCGGCCCGATGCCCGCCCCATGCTCACCACCCAGCCTCGATTCGGCCTGGGTTTCGGGAAAGACATAGACCGCCCGACTGCGGATGATCCAGTAAGCCGCTCCGCCTAAAATGATGGCCGCAGATGACAGCAGGATGGGCAGGGAAAACTCGTCCGCACGGCTCATCCAACGCTCGATTTTTTCTTCGATTGCCCCCCGCTCTCGCTTCTCTGCGTGCCCTTCGCCCTCCTTCTTCGCCGTGCTTTCCGGCATGGCCACCAGGCCCGCAGCGCTCTCCAGCTCGAAGGTCCGGGTCGCCATCTGCACGCAGAATTCCTTGAGCTGCGGCAATTCCCCCGCTTTCTGCGCGGCCGATTTCGTCGCCAGCAAAAGGATGCGTTCGGCTGCATCGCCATCCAATCGATCCCGCAGCGCCGGACTCAGTTCCAAGACCGTGCGCTCCGGCTCACCCATGAAATACAGCGCCACCAGAAGCGGCTTGCCCTCGGATTCGAAACGCTCCCCCAGTTCCTCCACCCTCACATCCTCCGGGATCTTCTGGCCGCGACCGAACAGCAAGACCCGCAGCTCAATCTCCGAGTCCCCGGCATGGTAGCGCAGGAAACTTTCCTGTTCCCGCTGCTCGCCCTGTTCCACCAGGTCCTGAGGGTCCACCAGATACTCATGCGGCCGCTGCGCGAAATACTGCTCCAGCAGCTCGCCCGGCACCGCCTGTCGTGGCGGCTCGACCTCATCGGCCCGCACGACTCCGGACAGCCCTGAGCACAGCAGGAAAAAAATCATCCCGATTTTCACGCCCGCCCCCCTTTCCTCGCCGCCCGGCGCGAGCGAATCGACAGCAGATGCGTCATTTCCTCCAGCAAGCGCAGGATGCCATCGTCAAATCTCGCCTCCACCCAGTAGGCGTGCGCCCGACTCATCGCCACAAAGGTGTCGTCCTCCCCCAAATGCCTGTCCAGCAAGTATCCCCAGCTCAGCGATGCTTCCTTGGCGTCCGGATCGATCGCCAGGACGAGGCAGGCATCCCGGGACCGACCCATCGGCACATCCGCCACCTCCCCCCGATTCATCAGCCAGAACCCAAACTGCCGCAAATCCGCTCCCGGCGCCGGCGGCAGGGTATGAATCAGCCACCACAGTTGGGGAAACCGACGTTCAAAGCGTCGCATCGCCTTCATCACCCGGTTTCGCCCGCCCTGGGTCAGCAGGCCGCCGCCATCACTGAGCCGCTCCAGCCCCGGAGCCCTCTCGCCGTAAATCCTGTCCAGATGGCCGATGGAAAACCCGCAATGCGGACATTGCTCCGCTCCGCGGTGGATGGCTTGGACACATCGGGGGCACTTGATCATCGGCGGCCCTGAAACTACCCCTCATTCCCTCCGGGGGTCAATCCTCCGCCCGATCCACGAGCTCCCGATTTCCGGATTCCCGCAAGATTCTGCTTGGCAAGTCCGCCGCCAACGTACAATTTCCGCGCCCGCCCGCGCTTCCGCAGGCCCACTTCCAATCCCACCTGACCCATCATGGCCGTCGCTCTCCGTCTCAACCGCAAAGGTACCAAGGACCGCCCTTACTACAAAATCGTCGCCGTGGACAGCCGCAAGCGCCGCGACGGTCGTTTCATCGAGCAACTCGGCACCTACGATCCGATGAAAGAGGGCGAAAACTACACGCTCGACCTCGAGAAGGCCGACAAATGGCTCGGCAACGGTGCCCAGGCTTCCGAAACGGTCGCCAGCATCATCCGCAAGGCCCGCAGCGCCTCTAAGGCCTGAGGCGACCCCCTGCCCACCTTTTCCCCACAACCGCGCGCCTTCCCGGCCCGCGGTTGTTTCGTTTCCCCTCATCGGCTGAACCCCGCCGCCCTCATTTTCCCCACGGATGGATTACCAAAGCCTCATCGCCCAGCGTCAGCGCCGCTACCTCGATCTATCCGAGCAACTCGGCGACCCGGCGCTCTTTGCCGATGCCCGCCGCGCCGGCGATCTGATGCGGGAACACCGCCGACTTCGGGAAACCCTCGACCTCTGGAAATCCTGCCAGGAAACCCGCGCCCGCATCGGCGAAAATGAAGAACTCGCCGCTTCCGGCGATGCCGAACTCGCGGCCCTTGCCGAGGAAGAACTCCCCACACTGCGCTCCTCCCTCCCCGTCCTTGAGGAAAAACTCCAGTATGCCCTCCTGCCCGCGGATCCGAATGAGGACCGCGATGCCATCATCGAAATCCGCGCCGGCGCCGGGGGCGATGAAGCCTCACTCTTTGCCGCCGAACTCCTCCGGATGTACACCCGCCATGCCGAACTCCGCGGTTGGAAAGCCGAGCACCTCGGCTCCTCCCCATCCGAAGTCGGCGGCTTCAAGGAAGTCGCTCTCCGCATCTCCGGGGAACAGGTCTTCCGTTTCCTGAAATACGAATCCGGCGTCCACCGCGTCCAGCGCGTCCCCGCCACGGAAACCCAAGGCCGCATCCACACCTCCACCGTCACCGTCGCCGTGCTCCCGGAGGCCGAGGAAATCGATGTCCAGATCCGCCCCGAGGAACTCCGCATCGAAGTCTGCCGCGCCGGTGGTGCCGGCGGCCAGCACGTCAATCGCACGGAATCCGCCGTCCAGGTTTTCCACCTCCCCACCGGCATCATGGTCCGCTGCGAAGACGGTCGTTCCCAAATCCAGAACAAGGAACGCGCCCTCCAAATCCTCCGCTCCCGGCTCTACGAAGCCAAGGTTCGCGAAGAACAGGAGAAATACTCGGCCAACCGCCGCGCCCTCATCGGCTCCGGTGACCGATCGGAAAAAATCCGCACCTACAATTTCCCCCAGAGCCGCGTCACCGACCACCGCATCGGCCTCACCACCCACAATCTCGAAGGCATCCTCAACGGCGACATCAGCGAACTCACCCAAGGGCTCCAAAAAGCCGAGATGGCCGAAAGGCTCGCCGCCGCCGGGTCCTGAGAGACCCATTTCAGCCCTTGGCAAGGCCGACCGCAGGAGAGGACCTGACCAGACCCTTGAGGGACAGCGCGCGCCTTTCCATGAAATGCCAGCTTGCCAGTCCCAGCAGCACGGAGGCCACGAAAACCGCAAGGACCGACAAGGATCCCTCCATCAGTCCACATTCCATCAGCACATTGATGACCAGGAAGTGATAGATATAGATTCCGTAGGAGATATCATTTCCTTTCAGCAGCCGCGATGACCATGAACGCGCCGTGTAGGCCGCGGACAGGGTCATGAAGGCCAGCAAGGCCCGCTCGGGAAGGTAGCCCAAATAATACAGGGCCGGCGATTGCCCATCACGCCCGATCGCAAAATGCCTCAGCACGGCCAGCGCGGAGTAGGCGATGAAATACCACACAAAGCGCCCTTCGATCCACCGCGCCACCGTCGCGAAATGCCGGTGCAGCCAAATGCCCATCAGGAACATCCACCAATGCGGCACCAAGGAGACATACAACAACTTCGCCGCCATGGGCGCCGCGGTAAATCCACCGGCATGATTCGTCGCCGCATCGACATACCAGAAAGCCGCAAAGGAAACCACAAAACTCCCGACCGTAAGCCATGCTCCGAACCGACGCCGACCCGATCTCGGATACGCGAGAAGATAGAGCATCGGCAGAGCCAGATAGAATTGCAGTTCCACCGAGATCGTCCACAGCGCCCCATTGACCACGCCCATGCCGAAGCCGCGGAAAAACTCGGGATTGTAGAACTGCCCCACACTGAGCTGCCCGCCAAGCCAACCCCAGAATTTGAGCGAGCCCACCACATCCGGCGTGAGAAACCCGAAAATCCCCAGTGCGATCAAGGTCACGGCAAAACACAGGAACAAGGCCGGATAGATGCGCAGCAAGCGGTGCCAGAAATACACCTTGGGCTCATCCCGCAACCGCTCGTAGGACTTCGCGATCAAAAAACCGCTGACCACGAAGAACACCGCCACCCCGGGGAAAAGGATGACTCCCTCCAAGATACTTCTCAACCATTCCGGACCCTCATGAAGAAGGGGCGTATGGCCTACGGCATGAACAAACACCACCTGGGCCGCCGCAAGCAGGCGGATCAGGTCGAAGTTGTTCAGTCGGGATGGGTGCGGTCCTGACACGGGTGGGTGGAAATTCATTGGCGCTCGACGCGCAAAAAGAGCCGCGGTCGGCCCGGAGGAAGGGGAACATTCACGGTCGTCTGCCCTGCCGCCCCGGCGATGCCGGAAAGCAGGACTTCATCAAAGGAATACATATCCTGCGAGGCACTCACCAGATAGGTGTGCCCCACGGCGGAACTGAAGGTCAAACTGGCAAAAGCCGGATTGGCCTGTACGTTGAAGGATTTCGACAGGATCTTCAGCTCAGGCGGCGTGCCGATTTCCGGCGCGGCACTGAGTTGCAGGAAAGGCGGCGCGTAGTCCCGGAAATCGCTGTCCTGGAAAGTCACCAGCACTCCCGGATCGGATGTCGTGCCCACCACCACAAAAGTCACCATGCCATCCCCACCCCTCTGGGTATTCACAAAGTCGCGCAACGCCGCACCACTGATGCTCACAATGTCGCCACTGCTCGCCCCCGCCGGCACCACCAGATTGCCTAACAGTGTTCCAGCCGATCCATTTCCACCCCCGGCATTTCCCGGAGCATTCGCCCAGGTGATCGAGGTCTCGGTCCAGGCATCGCCGCCATCGGCAATACCATAAACCTCGTAGTTCCCGGCGCTCGGCATGTTGTTCGTGCAGTTTCCCCAATCCGGATTCCCACCCGGCGCGCCCCAGAAAACAAAGCCCAGTCGCGCCTCGTCCCAGTTCTTCGGGAGGCCGGAAAGGTCGAGCTTCACGTAAAATTTCGCCCGCGACCCGGGATTCGCACTGGCGAGGATGTACGGCTGATCAAAGACCTCGGTCCCCCCTCCTGTCCCCACGCCATTCCTCTTCGCCCCCGCCCCGGTGAGACCGATGTCAGCCCCCGCCACGCCATCCTTGTCCGGATCGTCAAACGGCGTCACCAGCCGCGCCGCCGCCGCTCCCTCCGCCACCTGGATGGCCTGCCACCAGCTTCCCGCAAATTTCCGGTGCCCGCCATTGTAGGGATGCACCCCATCCCCAAGCCCGGTGAAGAAATCATGGGTGTTGTTCACCGTGTCAAAGCCCGGGTAGTTGTCGAAATTCAGCGGATCTAACAGGCTGTAATGGTCCACCAGGAAAAATCTCCCCGGATGCGCCGCCGCATAAGCCGCGTGCACCACCGCCACGACCTGTTGGTTGAAGGGCTCGATTCTCGCCGCATTGGCCGCGAGATTGCCGATCACCGAACCATTGGCCACCGGCGGGATCTTCGCCATGATGACTTTCACCGTCGCGCTCTTGGCAAGAATCGCATCGAGCAGAGTCTCATACTCGACCTTCCACGCCGCGATCTCCGCCGGTGTCGCCGGTACGGCACTGCCGTAGCTCACATTGTTGGTGCCGATCTGAAGGAGGGCGATGTCCGTCGTGGCAATCGGCACCGTGCCATCATTCACCAAAGCCCGGATCTGCCCGATCGAATAACCCGGGTAGCCGCTGTGAAGGGGATAATACAAGGGCTTGGCACCTCCGAACCACTGCCCGGCGAAGGCCGCGATGGTCCCTCCGGATGCCGCCCCGCCGAAGCTGAATCCGCCAAGCCCGCCTTCCGAACCCTGCAGATAGCGCTCGAGGAAGTATCGATACCCCGAACGATCATACTCCGGACTGTTCGGCCCGCCCAAGGCTCCGGCGGTGATCGAGTCTCCCAAGGGCAGGACACGAAGCTGCGCCGATGCCGACATCAGGGATGCCACAAAGACAAATGGAGCCAGCCGCCGGATGCGGAAGGAGGGGGTCATCGCAGGAAATGGTGGGGGGAAGGTGAGACCTGCTGCCACAGGGCAGCGCGCAAGAAATCTCACACTCCGGGCCGCGAAGCAAGCTCCGGGCCAGTCCGCAGCCCTACGCGATCACGGAAGTCCCGGATTTTCCTCCCGCAACCGCTCTCAATCCCCGCTTGGCACCCGCCGCCCACCCCGGCAAGGTCCACCCATGTCGTCCGATTCGCTCAAATCCATCCTTCTCGCCAAATCCGTCCGCACCGGCACTTTCACCCTCGCGTCGGGAAAAACCTCGGACCTCTACATCGATTGCCGCGTCACCACGCTCGATCCCGTCGGTGCCAATCTCGTCGGTGAAATCGGCTGGCAGGCGGTTCGCTCGAAAATCCAGGCCGAGGGTCTCCACATCGATGCCATCGGCGGCATGACCATGGGCGCCGATCCGATCTCCCTCGCTGTCGGCATGACTTCCGCCCGCCTCCACCCCGACGAAGCGCTCCAGGTCTTCACGGTCCGCAAGGAACCGAAGGGCCACGGGCAGGGGAAACAAATCGAAGGAAACTTCAAATCCGGCGATACCGTGATCGTCGTCGATGACGTCATCACCACCGGCGGCTCCACCCTCAAGGCCATCGATGCCATCGAACGTGAAGGCGGCAAGGTCGCTTTCGCCCTGGTTCTGGTCGATCGTGAGGAAGGCGGCCGCGAAGCCATCGAGGCCCGCGGGATTCCCGTCCTTTCGCTCTTCAGCCGCAGCACCCTCCTCTGAGGTCGGCATCCGCAGGAAATCTCACCCCGCCCACGCTTCGGGATTGGCCCCCCAGCGCAGGCGGGGCAAGCTCGGCCCGTGCCCGACGCCTACGCCATCGCCCGCGCCCTGCTCTTCCGTTTCGATGCCGAGACTGCCCACCACCTGAGCATGGCGGGCCTCCGCCTTGCCGAAAAATCCGGCCTGCTACCCCTTCTTTTCCCCGAGCCGGAATGCCTCGCACCCATCGAAGTCATGGGCCTGCGATTCCCCAACCGACTCGGCCTCGCCGCGGGCCTCGACAAGGAAGGCAACACCATCGATGCCCTCGGCCGCCTCGGTTTCGGTTTCATCGAAATCGGCACCATCACCCCCCGCCCCCAGGCCGGAAATCCCAAGCCCCGGCTGTTCCGACTGATCGAGCATGAGGCGATCATCAATCGCATGGGCTTCAACAACGCCGGCATCCACGCCGGTGTCGCAGCCGTCCGCTCGTCCCGCACCTTCCAAGGCGTCATCGGCTTCAACATCGGCAAAAACAAGGACACGCCGAATGAAAATGCCGCCGATGACTACCTCATCTGCCTCCGCGAAGCCTACCCGGTGGCCAATTACATCGCGGTGAATCTCTCTTCGCCCAACACCCCCGGGCTCCGCGACCTCCAGGGCGAAGACGCCTGCGCCCGCCTCTTGGAAATCTTGAAAAAGGAACAGCAGCAGCTCGCCGCCACTCACGGGAAACAGGTCCCCCTGCTCTTCAAGGTCGCCCCGGACCTCGACCCACCCCACATCGCCGGACTCGCCCGGGTCTTCCGCGAGGGCGGGCTCGATGGCCTCATCGCCACCAATACCACCCTCGACCGCCAGGCCGTTTCCAACCACCCCCGCGCCCAGGAAGCAGGCGGACTCTCCGGGAAACCCCTCGAAGCCCGCAGCAACGAAGTGATCCGCGCCTTCGCCAGCGAACTCGGCGGCAGCATCCCCATCATCGGCGTCGGCGGCGTCGGCTCCGCAGAGGACGCCCTTCGGAAAATCGATGCCGGTGCCACCCTTGTCCAAATCTACTCCCGCTTTATCTTCCAAGGTCCCGCCCTCGTGCGCGCATGCGCCCGGGCGCTCGATGGCGTGGCGCCCTGAAAAAACTTTCCGGAATCCCGACCACCAGCGTCACCTCCTAACATCACCTGCGCGAAATACCATCATGATCCGCTCCCTTATCCTCCAGCTCCTCCTCACCGTCAGCGCCCTCGCCGCAGGCTTCAATCCTCTCGCTGCCGATCCCCACGTCCGCGCGAAACTCGTTGCCGAGAAATCCCACATCGCCCCGGGCGAAACGATCGCCGTCGCCCTCGTTCTCGATCACGATGAACACTGGCACACCTACTATCTGAATCCGGGTTTCGTCGGTGATCCACCCAAGCTCGAATGGACGCTTCCCGCAGGTTTCACTCATGGCGATTTGTCCTTCCCCACGCCCATGATGGGCACCATGGCCGGCTTCGCCTTCTACGGCTATGAAGGGGAAACCTGGTTTCTAACAAATCTCACCGCTCCCGCCGATCTCGCCGATGGCGAAATCAAAATCACCGCCAAAGCCAGTTGGCTCGCATGCAGCGAAAACTGCGTCCCGGGTGAAGCTGCACTCAGTCTCGATCTGAAGAAGGGCGAAGCCGGCGGGGCCGATGCCGACCTCGCCCCGCTGTTCGAGAAGGCGCGCCTTGCCATGCCCGCCAAGGAAACCCCATGGCAGGTCGCCGCGAGTGAAAACGAGGGCAAGGTCACGCTCACCCTCACCGCGCCGGACGCCTCAGCGGCACCGGGAGACATCCGCTTCTTCGGCGAACAACCCATCGAGGATGCCTCCGCCCCTCAGGAAATTGTCCAGGATGGCCAAACATGGAAACTCACCTTCGTCCGCAACAGCGACACCGATCCCGCCCCCCAGCAGATCAAAGGCATCCTCAAAGCATCCCAAGGCTGGGGCACGACTCCCGGGCAACTCGGTTGGGCCATCGATGTCACCATCGGTGCCGCCGCTGCCGCAGCCACCCCCGCAGGAGCCGAATCCGGGGAAACCAAATCCACACTCGGATTTCCGCTCATCCTCGGCCTGATGTTCCTCGGCGGCCTCATCCTCAATCTCATGCCCTGCGTGTTCCCGGTGATCGGGCTCAAGATCATGGGCTTCGTCCAACAGGCCGGGCACGATCGTTCCAAAATCATCCGCCACGGCATCGTCTTCACCCTCGGCGTGCTGATCTCGTTCTGGATCCTTTCCGGCATCCTCCTCGCCGGTGGCATCTCAAATTGGGGTGGTCAGTTGGAAAACCCATGGGTGGTCTTCGTGCTCCTGCTCATCATGCTGGTCTTCGGACTTAACATGTTCGGCGTCTTCGAAATCGGGGCTTCGGCCACTTCCATCGGCGGGACACTCACCAACAAACAGGGCATGGCCGGCACTTTCTTCTCCGGCATCCTCGCCACCGTCGTCGCCACCCCCTGCTCCGCTCCCTTCCTCGGACCCGCCATCGGTGCCGCTGTGAGCCTCCCCGGACCGCAATTCATGCTCGCCTTCACGATGATGGCCCTCGGGCTAAGTACGCCTTATCTCGTACTTTCGATCTTCCCCGCCCTCGTCGAAAAACTTCCCCGCCCCGGCGCATGGATGGAGTCGTTCAAACAAGGCATGTCCTTCCTCCTCTTCGGCACCGCCGGATACCTGCTCTGGGTTTATGCCGCCCAGGTCTTCGAACAGAAAAGCGGCCAAAAAGGCCTCTGGGTCATGCTCGGACTCACGGTCATCGCCTGCGCCTTCTGGATCCATGGCCGCTGGAACCTGCCCCACCGGAGCACCCGCGCCCGCTGGATTTCGCGCCTCGCCACCCTCGCCCTCCTCGCCACCGGCATCGGCCTCTCCCGCCCCACACCCGACCCCGTTTCAGTCACCTCCGCTCCGCAGATCGAGTGGCAAGCTTGGACCAAGGAACTCCAAGACAAGCTCATCGCAGAAGGCAAACCGGTCTTCATCGATTTCACCGCCCGCTGGTGCCTCACTTGCCAGACAAACAAGGCCAATGCCTACACGCCCGAAATGGTCGCCTACTTCAAGGAACAGGGCATCGTCGCGCTGCGGGCGGACAAAACGAATCCGCGACCGGATATCGATGAAGAACTCCGCCGCCTCGATCGCAGCGCCATTCCCGTGAATGTCTTCTACGCGCCGAAATCATCGACACCCCTTGTCACGGAGACCCTGCTCACGGCCGATTACCTGAAATCCTTTTTCGCCCCGCATTTCCCCTGACTTCCATCCCGCACGCCGATGAATGCCAATGCCACCGATTCCATCCTACCCGCCGCGTCCACTTTGCTCGGCTGGATCCTCTTCAGCGTGGTGTCCATCATCGCCATCGGCTACGCGAAGTTCAAACAGGAATGGCACGCCGGCATCATCGGCGTCGTCATCGGCATCTATCCCTACTTCATCCCCAGCGGCCCGATCTTCTGGACCCTCGGCATCCTCCTCACCGGTCTGCTCTTTGTGCCCCGCAGGCACCTTCCTTGGTGAGGAACATCAGAAGTCCTTCGAAGTCCACACGACATCCAGCTCCACGTCGTGCCACAGGACTTTTTCGCCATCGAAAACGAAACGACCGAAGAAATTCCGCCCATCCAGCATCGCGGGAATCCAGAAGATGTCATCGCTCCACATCCGCTCGAAGGGGATGGCATCAAGCTTCACCCACAACGGCTTCGCCTCCGGCGTTTCCACCGGCCGGCCCTCGAAATCCGGAGCGACAAAGACGTGACAGAGGATGTCCGGCACGTCCGACATCGCGAAATGAAGCTCTCCCACCTTTCGCGGCCGCTGCACTTTGATGCCCAGTTCCTCCTCGGTCTCGCGCACCGCACATTGCAGGGGCGTCTCACCGGGATCGATCTTGCCGCCGGGACCATTGATCTTGCCCGCACCGAAGCCGCGCTTCTTTTCGATCAACAGGATTTCCCCGTTGCGAATCACAAACATGAGCGTGGCATGCGTGAAGGCACGCCACGACTCCCAATCGATCGGCGATGGCTCGCTGGCCCGGCTCATGCGCTGGCCGCGGCGTAGGCTTCCACACTGTCGCAAGTGCACACCAGGTTGCGGTCACCGGCCACGTTGTCGATGCGGCTCACCGATGGCCAGAACTTGTGCAGACGCTGGCCCGGCATCGGATAGGCCGCCTGTTCGCGAGTGTAAGCGTGAGCCCAATCGTCGGCGCAGACATCCACTGCCGGATGCGGAGCATTCTTCAACACGTTGTCCTTGGCATCCGCCTCGCCATGAATCACCGCCATGATCTCGCCATGGATGGAAATCATCGCATCGCAGAACTTGTCCAACTCGGCCTTGGATTCGGATTCGGTCGGCTCGATCATCAAGGTCCCCGCCACCGGCCAGCTCATGGTCGGCGCGTGATATCCATAGTCCATCAAGCGCTTCGCCACATCCTCCACGGTGATGCCTGAACGATCACTCAGCGGGCGGACATCGATGATGCATTCGTGCGCCACCAGGCCGTTCTTGCCGGTATAGAGCACCGGGAAAAACGGCGAAAGCCGCCTCGCCATGTAGTTGGCATTGAGGATCGCCACACGCGTGGCTTCCAGCAGTCCGTCGCCGCCCATCATCGCGATATACATCCATGAAATGGTATTGATCGAGGCACTACCCCACGGGGCCGAGCATACGGTCCCTTCCGCGGACCCCAACTCGGCATGACCCGGCAGGAAGGGCACGAGCTGGCTGGCCACGCCGATGGGACCCACGCCCGGACCTCCACCACCGTGCGGAATGCAGAAGGTCTTGTGCAGGTTCAGGTGGCACACGTCAGCACCGATCCGGCCCGGGCTGGTCAGACCCACCTGGGCATTCATGTTGGCACCATCCATGTAAACCTGACCACCCGCCGCATGCACGCGCTCGCAGATGTCGATGATCGTGTCTTCGAAAACCCCGTGGGTCGATGGATAGGTCACCATCAAGGCCGCCAGTTTGTCGGCATGGGCATCGATCTTCGATTGCAGATCGGCGACATCGATATTGCCTTGGTCGTCACAAGCGACGCCCACGACCTTCATCCCCACCATCACCGCCGATGCCGGATTCGTGCCATGCGCGGAAAGCGGGATCAGGCAGATATCACGACCGGCATCGCCGCGCGAAAGGTGATATCTCCGGATCGCCAGCAAGCCGGCATACTCCCCCTGCGAACCGGCATTCGGTTGCAGGGAAACGGCCGCAAATCCCGTCACTTCCGCCAGCCAGGCTTCAAGCTCGGTGAGCATTTCCCGGTAGCCGACGCTCTGATCAGCCGGCACAAAGGGATGCAGCGCCGATACTTCCGGCCAGCTCAGCGGCATCATTTCCGCCGTCGCATTCAGCTTCATCGTGCACGACCCCAGCGGGATCATCGATTCATTCAAGGCCAGATCCTTCGATTCAAGACGCTTGATGTATCTCAGCATCTCGGTCTCGGTATGATAACTGTGGAAAACCTTCTGGGTGAGATATTCACTTTCTCTCGCCACCGCGCCTTCAACCTCAGGCTTCGCCGCATCAAAGGCGGCGCGAACCACTGCCGCATCGGCCACACCGAAAGCCCCGGAAATGATGGCAAGTTCCTCCAGCGTGCTGGTCTCATCGACGGCAATGCCCACCGTGGTGGCATCGATCTTCCGCAGGTTGATTCCCGCATCGCAGGCTTTGCCGATGACCGCAGCGGCATCGACACCACCCACGGTCACCGTATCAAACACCCGCTGGTTCAAAACTTTCACTCCCGCATCCGCCAGCACCTTGGCCAGGGCCGCCGCCTTGCGTCGCACGGTTCCGGCGATGTGTTTCAAGCCATCGGGGCCATGATAAACGGCATACATCGATGCCATCACGGCCAGCAGGACCTGCGCCGTGCAGATGTTGGAGGTCGCCTTGTCGCGGCGGATGTGTTGCTCGCGGGTTTGCAGGGAAAGCCGGAGACCCGGACGACCCTTGGTGTCGGTGGAGACCCCGATGATCCGGCCCGGAAGCTTCCGCTTCAAGGCATCGGTGCAGGCCATGAAGCCCGCATGAGGGCCACCGAATCCCATCGGCACACCAAATCTCTGGCTGGTGCCCAGACAGATGTCCGCACCCATTTCCCCGGGCGGACGCAGCAGGGTCAGCGCGAGCAGGTCGGCCGCGGCGATCGCGAGACCTTTGGCCTGATGCACCCGGGCGAAAAACTCCGTGAAATCCTCCACCTCGCCCCGCGTGTCGGGATACTGCACCAAGGCCGCGAAGAATCCTTCCACCGACGCCGGATCAAAGCTCTTCCAGTCCCCCGTCACGATCTCGATCCCCAACGGTTCGGCCCGCGTGCGCACGACATCGATGGTCTGCGGATGACAGGCATCCGAGACAAACATCGTCCTGCCCTTCGGCGCGCCGGACAAAGCCAGGCTCATCGCCTCGGCCGCCGCGGTTCCTTCATCTAACAGCGAGGCATTCGCCACCGCCAGACCTGTCAGGCTGGTGACCATGGTCTGGAAATTCAGCAGCGCTTCCAATCGACCCTGCGCAATCTCCGCCTGATAGGGCGTGTAAGCGGTATACCAACCGGGATTTTCCAGAATGTTCCGCTGGATGACTCCCGGCGTGAAGGTGCCATAGTATCCCTGACCGATGTAACTGCGAAGCACCCGGTTGCGCCCCATGATCCCCTTCAACCGACCCAGCGCTTCGGGTTCGCTCAATGCCGCCGGCAGATCCAGCGCCTTGCCCGAACGGATCCCGGCAGGCACGGCGTCATCGATCAAAGCATCAAGGCTCGGATACCCGGTTTCCTGAAGCATCGCCTCGATGTCGGAGGCCATGGATCCAAGGTGACGGCTGGCAAAATCGGTGTGCAGGGACATGGTGTTAGGGTCGGTAATGAAAAAAGCCGCCACCCCGGCATGGCAGGGTCGCGGCGGTAAAAGTTCAGGGCTTCATCCGATGAGAGCGCGGTATCCGGCAGCATCGAGCAAGGCTTCCACCTGTGCGGCGTCCTTGACCTTGAGTTTGAAAATCCAGCCTTGACCGTAAGGGTCGGTATTGACCAGCGCAGGGTCCGCTTCCACCGCAGCGTTGGCTTCCACGACTTCCCCGGAGATCGGCGCGTAAATGTCGCTGGCCGCTTTCACGGACTCGACCACCGCCGTGGGATCACCGATGTCCACCGTCCGCCCCAGAGCCGGAAGCTCGACGAAGACCACGTCGGTCAATTCCTCTTGAGCGTGGTCGGTGATGCCGATGGTGGCGATGTCACCCTCGAGTCGGACCCACTCGTGGGAGCTGTTGTAGCGGAGATCGTCTGGAACATTCATGGCTTGGGATGCGTGCGCTTATGCGGAAACGGGAGAGGGTTTGTAAAACGGTTTCTTCACGACCACCGCCGGGAAGTGCCGACCGCGGACGTCAATCTGCACCGGCGTGCCGGGTTTGGTGAAATCGATCGGCAGATAGGCCATGCCGATGCCCTTCCCGGTCGATGGCGAAGGCACCCCGCTGCTCAGTTCCCCGATCACCTGACCACCCGCATCCAGCACCGGATAGTGGGCCCGCGGCGGCGCACCTTTGTCGGTGTATTCGATCGCCACCAGCTTGCGCTGCAAGCCTTCGGCCTTCTGCTTGAGAAGCACATCGCGGCCCACAAAGTCGCCTTTGTCGAGCGCCACGAAAAATCCCAAGCCCGCCTCCAAAGGCGTGCGTTCTGGGGAAAGGTCGTTGCCATTCAGCGGGTAGCACATTTCCAAACGCAGGCTGTCCCGGGCTCCGAGCCCACAAGGTGCCGCACCGCCCTCCACAAAGGCACGGAAAGCCGCCACGCCCTCCGCTGCCAGGCAGAAATACTCGAATCCATCCTCACCGGTGTAGCCTGTCCGGCAAACGACCGCACCATTCGCCAGACGCGCGATGCCATTTCTAACAGGCAGCCCTTCTCCGGGATGCACCGCCGCAAAAAGCTCCTGCGAGCGCGGCCCTTGCACCGCCATCCCTGCCCACAGATCGCTTTCGTTGATCAGCTCCACCCCGGCATCCAAGCGCGCGTGAAGCCAGGCGAAGTCCGCATCGATCATCGAGGCATTCACCACCAGGAAATAGGTGTCCGCCGCCTCGCGATAGAGGATGAGGTCATCGATGACCCCGCCGCGCTCGTTGAGAAGAAAAGTGTATTGCCCCTCGCCGTCGGCCAGACGCGCGACCTCATTGGCCAGCATGCGGTCGAGCCATTCACCCGCTCCCGGACCGCGGACGATGAATTGACCCATGTGCGAGATGTCGAAAATCCCCACCTCTTTCCGCACCGCGTGATGCTCATCGAGGATGGATCCATACATCACCGGCATGTACCATCCGGCGAAGTCCACCATCCGCCCTCCGAGTTCGATGTGCAGCGGCTCAAGCGGACTGTGAAGCAGGGTGACGGACACGGGGGGAAACTGTTGGCGATGGCAGGGAAAGTCAATGAAGCGGACGAATTATGCCTATTTCGCACTCTTTTTTGGCGCATAAACGGCATCGAGTGTCTCCAGATATCGACTCAGAGGATCGGTCCGCGGTGCCCGTTTCCGCTCCTTGAGTTGCTCCTTGAGCAGCAGGTAATCTTCGAAACTCCCGCTGATCTCCGTGGCTTCCTTGATTTCCACGTAGTCGAGGTAGTCCCGCGCCCGCAGCCCGCGCTGGAGGAAAATCTCACGCGTTTCGGCAAGTTCGGCCAGATCGATTGCCTCGCCATCCCCCTCCTTGGCCCACGCCGCCAGCCATTCCTGGTAGCTCAGGAGCAGCGGTCGATAGGACGGGAAACAGCGGAAACTCAAATGTCCCAAGGCATCCTGCACCGGCCTCACCGCCTCGAACCGTGCCGCGCCCCCCATTTCCGGCAGCTCCCGCCATTTCTCCAAGGGCACCTCCACTCTGGCGCCCTGCGCATCGGCATAACTCAGCACCAAGGCCGCCGCCAGAGCTTCCTCGGTCTCACGGATGTTCATGACTTCGGTCAGCCTCGCATCCGCCAGCTTCGCCAAGGTCAGCGCCCACCATTTCGCCAGACTCTTCTCGGAAAGATTCATCTCCGGAAAGCGCTGCCTCAGCAGCAAAGGCATCTCTCCTTCGTAGTCGGGTATCTCGGCACACAGCGCCGCAAATCCCTCCGCCCCGCCCGGTTGTCCCAGCAAGGCCATCACCATCGCCCCCGATTGCGCCCGGAAAATCGCCCGCGAAACCCCATCAAGCCGCTCGTGGATCGATGCGGGCATGGCCATCAGTTCCTCCAACTCGAATCCGCCGCCCTTCTGGAAAACACTTTCGTAAAGCCTCCGGTCCCCCAGCTCTTCCGCCCAGGCCCAGGCCTCGCGGATGCCCACCACCAACCACGGTGGCACCGACAATGGCCGCGCCAGCTCACCCACCGGCACATCCGCCAAAGCCCGATCCATCAGCAGGGACGCAATCAGCGCCTCCTCCAGCCGCTCATGCGGGATCCCCCGCGACACATCCACATACAGCCGGAGCACGAAGCGCGCTTCGGTATGCCGCAGTTGATACGCCAAAGGCCTCGCCTTCGGAGCATCGCCCGCCTTGCCGACCAGCTCGATCTCGATCGCCATCTTCCTCTCCGGTGCCTCGCCCGCCAGACGGATGAATTTCGCCCTCACCCCGTCCGCTTGCATCGCCACACTCCCCCGCAGGCCCGCATCCCCGCCACTCACCCCGAATTGACCGCTCTCGGATACCACCCGCTGCCCGCCAGGCCCGGCCATGTTTCCTCCCGTCGATGCGATTTCATCCTCCGCCGGCGTCACCTCGTCCACATCCAGCAAGGCTTCCTCCTGCTGCCCCTGGCAGGGCAGAAAAAGCAGGCTCAGAAGCGCACACAGGAGGGTCCGGGACATGATCGGGTTGCCGCTTTCAACGGATGGGAGGCAAGGCACTGCCCGGAGCCGTCGGCGACAAGACCAGCTTGCCTTCCTCGATCCGGATCCGCGCCATTTCCTCGATGAAATCCAACTCCTTCTCCGGCGTCTTGCTGTAGGTCCCAGCGTCCGGCGTCCGATACACCGCCGCCAGTTTGGCAAAGGCATCCATCGTCAAAAGCAGGAAACCCTCCGGCACCGGCAGACGCCCGAAACGCCCGCCCACCGCAGGCCGCGGCAGGGACTCATGGTAGGGCCCGCCATTGCGGAAAATCTGCGTCGCCTCACTGCCATCCGGCCTCACCTCCTGGTGCACCCGCACATACATCGAGACCGTGAAAGGATAACCCGCGATCTCACGCACGATCACCACTTCCGCCCGCCCCTCCTCCAGACGCACCATCACCTCGCGGATCTTCACCTTGTCCGCCAGCGGTCCCGTCTGCTGCTTCATCAGCGTGTCCCGGAGGTAGCGATTGATCTCATCCTCCGTCAGCGGCAGCTCATAGCCCTGATCCAGCGATGCCTTCAGCACCGCCTTCAAATCCCGTGCCGGGCGACCCACCGCCGCCGGTCCCGACCCGCTCACGTCGGAAAGATCCTGAGGCTGCACGATGAAGGCCACCGCCGCCGCCAGCCCCCCCAAGCCACAAAAAACAAACAGCAAGCCCAGCTTGCCGAGGCAGCTTCCCTTCTCCTTCGTCTTCGCTTCGTCGGCCATTCCATCACCCGCTACCAGAGCCCCCGCGCTTTGGGAAGCCCCACGGCGCGGTCAGTTCGAATTCGCCGCACATCCCGAGGAAGAACCACAGCCCCCGGCCGGCTTCGATTCCGCGCTCTTCCCGCCATCCTGCTTCGCTCCCGCCTTGTAGGACTCGGATCGATAGTCGGTCTGGTAAAATCCTCCCCCCTTGAAAATCAGTCCCGCACCCGTCCCCAGCAATCGCCTCACCCGACCGCCACAGCTCTCCACCGGGCAGTCCTCCAGCTTGGCGTCGCTCATCTTTTGAAACACCTCAAACCGGTGCCCGCAGGCTTCACATTGATAATCGTAGTTTGGCATGGCTCGAAGAACTCGCCCCCGCCCTATCACAGCCCACCCGCATTTCAACCCTCCATTCCCCACCCTCCCCCTTCCCTCCCCCACAAATGCCCCATTTTCCCCTTTGCGGATCGCCCGCGCCCGCCTTGAACTGCGCCCATGTCTCGCACCTACCGCATCGCAGTCCTCGCCGGCGACGGCATCGGCCCCGAAGTCATGACCGAATCGCTCCGCGTTCTCGACGCCGTTGAAGCAAAGTTCGGTTTCTCCACCACCCGCAGCACCCAACTCGTCGGCGGTGCCGCCATCGATGCCACCGGCCACCCCCTGCCCAAGGAAACCATCAGCGCCTGCGAACAGTCCGATGCCATCCTCTTCGGCTCCGTCGGCGGACCGAAATGGGAATCCCTCCCACCCGATATCCAGCCCGAACGCGGCGCCCTTCTCCCCCTCCGCAAACACTTCGGCCTCTTCGCCAATCTCCGCCCCGGCGTCTGCCTGCCCTCCCTCACCCACGCCTCCCCGGTCAAAAACGAACTCATCCCCCACGGCTTCGATGTCCTCTGCGTCCGCGAACTCACCGGCGGCGTCTATTTCGGCACCCCCAAGGGCCGCGAGGAACGCGATGGCGAACCGGTCGCCTTCGACACCATGATCTACCGCAAAAGCGAAATCCAACGCATCCTCCGCGTCGCTTTCGCCGCCGCCATGGGTCGCGGGAAAAGGCTCGTCTCGGTCGATAAGGCCAACGTCCTCGCCACCTCCGTCCTCTGGCGCGAGACCGCCATCGAAATCGCCCGCGAATTCCCCGAGGTCACGCTCAGCCACCTCTACGTCGACAATGCCGCCATGCAGCTCGTCCGCCGGCCGGATTCCTTCGATGTCCTCGTCACCGAAAACCTCTTCGGCGACATCCTCTCGGATGAAATGGCCATGATCTCCGGCTCCCTCGGCATGCTCCCCTCCGCCTCCCTCGGCGCGCGCAAGGAAGGGACCGACCTCTACTTCGGCATGTACGAACCCTCCGGCGGCTCCGCCCCCGACATCGCCGGCCAGGGCATCGCCAACCCCATCGCCCAGGTCCTCTCCGCCGCCATGATGCTCCGCTACTCCCTCGGGGAACCCGCCGCGGCCGATGCCATCGATGCCGCCGTCGCCCGCACCATCGACGACGGCTTCCGCACCGGCGACATCGCCACCGGCGCCCCCACCGAAACCCGCGTCGGCACCGCCGCCATGGCCGATGCCATCCTCGCCCGCCTCTGACCCACAAGATCGAACCACCAATCGAAGATCGAAGATGGTGGATGGTCGATGATGGATGACCATGATCCGCGCGAAGCATGCACTTTCCTCAAGTCTTCTGTCTGTCGTCTTCTCATCTGTCGTCTCTCCCCGGCCATTCTTCGGAACTTCGACCCCGGATTAGCGATTTGCGAAGCATCGGCTTTCCCTCAAGTCTTCCGTCTGTCGTCTTCTCATCTGTCGTCTCTTTAAAACTTCGAACTAGGCCAAGCAGCTTAAGCTCACCATGAAACCCGTGAAAATCGCTCTCCTCCTCACCCTCGCCGCCGCCCTTGCCTCCTGCGGCCCTCCTCTCGAAGGCCCCGATCCCCTCGACCGCGGTGACCTCGACGCCGGCGGCATGCCCCTGATCCCCGATGCCTCCTATCCCACCTCCCCCACCCGCTAAGGAGGCAGGGAAATTTCCGGTAGGCGAAAGCCACCTGCCAATGACCGCTTGCGGATCCCCGAAAACGTAGCTGCGGCGTCCCGCCGCAGGCCGTGGTGGCTGCGTCCCGCAGCCAAACCTCCAAAGCCAAAACCCACGCCAAAGACCCCAAGCGAAGCCCGCCACTTTCTGAAAAGCTGAATGCATCGAGAGCCAAGGCGGCCACCCCCCGCGAGAAGCCAATCGGACACGACGTGACCGCAGCGAGGGCAAATGCTGAATGCGCCCCGCGCGAAGCCCGGGAACGTGGCTGCGGCGTCCCGCCGCAGGCCGTGGTGGGAGCGTCTCACTCCCACCCTCCTCAGCCCTGCCCCGGTGGCCGATGCTCGATACGCCGCACGGCCCGGCTGTTGGACGTGTCTCCCTCCTTCCCGCTTCTCAGTGATCGGTGATCGGTGATCGGTGATCGGTGATCGGTGATCGGTGAACAGCCAGGCAATCGGTGCTTTCAGCCCCGCGAGGGGCGCAGGCACGTAGCCACGGGTGAAACCCGTGGACCATGCCCAGCCAATGAACTCCGCGCTTGACCCACGCGCCACTCTCCCCAAGCACGGCTGTTTTGCATTTCATTGGGACTTGGCCCTTGGAATTTGGCACTTCCCCGCTCCAGCGGGGCTAGGGGCGCAGGCACGTAGCCACAGGTGCAACCCGTGGATCATGCCCAGCCAATGACCCGCACGCTTGACCCGCGCCCCACTCTCCCCAAGCACGGCTGTTTTGCATTTCATTGGGACTTGGCCCTTGGAATTTGGCACTTCCCCGCTCCAGCGGGGCTAGGGG
>JALOTY010000128.1 GCA_025457665.1 Akkermansiaceae bacterium
CAGTCTGGAATGGCCTAACATCTGGGTCATGAAGGAAGATCAACCAGTCCAATTGCCTGACGAGTCCATCCACGGCCTCAGCGCGGACCAGGTTCTCCTGAGCCCGTATTTCGGAGTTCAGGCCACCCGTGCTCCGGAAAAAATGAAACGCCTCGCTGAACTCGACGCCAAGGCACAGCAGGGTGATGTCGTCGCCGCGCATTCCTACATGCGCGAGCTTCGGACCGGAATGGAAGCTGGAAAGTATCGGGCAGATCCTGGAGATCCGCTCATTACCGGAATCCGCGAACCCGACCTATCCGTTTCTTGGGAAGAGATTGCCTCTTTGCCGCCACCACCTGCAAAGAAGCCCCGCAAGACCATCGTGAAGAGCGCGAAGAAATCCAACACTCGCCGGAAAAAGTAGTGCCATGATCGCCTACACCTTCCCCTCAAAATCCGCCGGTGACTCGTTCCATGACAAGCTCCTTGCCGAGATCGCGGCAGAGGACGGAAGAAAGCGTCGCAAGAAGTCCTGGCCTGACAGATCCGCCGAGGCATTGGCCAAATTCCTTGCCGACCCATCAAAAGAAATCCCTTCGCTCTGGAGCGAAATCAAACCTGTCTTCACCCGCCTTCAGCATGGCAAATGCGCGTTTTGCGAAAGACCGCTTGGGGCGGATGAAGTGTCCGCCTACGAGCAGGACATGGAGCACTTCCGGCCGAAAAAAGGCCTCACTCCTTGGCCTCCCAAGCAACCGCTCGGTAGCTTGCCCCATCCCTCCGACATCCCTACCAGCCTCCACTCCGGCCAAGGATACCGTCACCTGCCGTTCCATGAACTGAATTACATCGTCGCCTGCAAAACCTGTAACTCGCGATGCAAAGCCAACTACTTTCCCATCGCAGGCACCAAACATGATTTTACCTCAAAGGATCCCGTTCCTCTCCTCACCAAGGAGAAACCTTATCTGGTCTATCCGCTCGGAGGGCTCGACGATGATCCGGAATCCATCATCACCTTCATCGGCTACCGCGCAGATGTCCCGAAATCCGCAAAGGGCCACAAACGCGACCGGGCGCGGGTGATCATCCATTTCTTTCTGCTGAATGACCCGACCCGCTCCGACCAACTTTTTTTCGGCAGGGCCACCCAACTCGATCTGCTTCGTGGCAAGATCCTCGATTTCGAAAAGTCCCCTGCGGCGCAGAGACAATCTGCCTGGGATCAAGTCATCCTCGAATGCTCATCGGTCAATCCCTTCGCTGGCTGCGTCCGCTCCATGGTCCGCCTCTATCGCTCGGACCCCGATGCGGCCCATGCCTTGCTCAAAGAAGCATCCGAATACCGCCGCTCGATGCTTGGAGCTGCCAACATCAAAGAGATCTCCTCCACGCCTCCCCTGAGACGTCGATGACTTGTCCTTCTCTAGGGACACTCACCCATACCTCTTTGCTGCCACAAAATCATTGCAAAATTGATCCATCAGAACAGCCCATCCGCAGAAAAGATCGCCCTCTTCCGCTCCCTGTTCCGAGGACGCGAAGACGTCTATCCCCGGCGTTTCGAAAGCCAGCGGACCGGACGCGCCGGTTACGCTCCCGCCTGTGGCAACGAATGGGTTCGCGGCATCTGCGAAAAGCCCCGGATCAAGTGCACGGACTGCCCGCATCGGGCCTTCCTCGCGGTCACCGATGAAGTGATTCGCTGCCACCTTTCCGGAAAGGACCACCATGGCAAAGACTTCGTCGCCGGCGTCTATCCGATGCTGGCAGATGAGACCTGCTTCTTCCTCGCCATGGACTTCGACAAGGAATCGTGGCGCGACGACGCTCTTGCGGTCATCGCGACTTGCCGTCGCTTGGAAATTCCCGCCGCCTTGGAGCGCTCGCGCTCGGGAAACGGCGGACACGTCTGGATCTTTTTCTCGCAAGCGATCCCCGCGGCTATGGCCCGCAAGCTTGGCTCGCATGTTCTAACAGAGACCATGGAACATCGACCGGAAATCGGCCTCGCATCCTACGACCGACTCTTCCCCAACCAGGACACGCTGCCCAGGGGCGGCTTTGGCAATCTCATCGCGCTCCCGCTCCAAAAGACCGCGAGATCCTGCGGCAACAGCCTTTTCGTGGATGAAAACCTGAACCCTTGGCCGGACCAGTGGGAGTTTCTCTCAGGCATCCAGCGGCTTTCCCGCGAGCGCGTCGAATCGCTTGTCCACGATGCCGAACACCGCGGTCGCGTGACCGGCGTGCGCTTCGCCTTGAGCGAAGACGACGCGGACCAGGAACCTTGGAACTCCCCGCCCTCCAGAAGGACTCATGAGGGTCCGGTCCTCGGGCCACTACCGGATGAAATCGAAATCATCCTCGGCGATCAGGTTTATCTAACAAAGAACACCCTTTCCCCCTCGCTGCACAACCGCCTGCTCCGCCTCGCCGCGTTTCAGAATCCCGAGTTCTACCGGGCCCAGGCGATGAGGCTCTCCACTTACGACAAGCCTCGTATCATTGGCTGCGCCGAGGATTTTCCTTCACACATCGGACTCCCCCGCGGATGCCTCGATGAATTGCTGGCTCTCCTCAAGGACCTGAAAATAAAACATCGCCTTCGCGACGAGAGGATTCCGGGAACGATGCTGGACCTACACTTCACCGGCACCCTCCGGCCCGAACAGGAGACCGCTGCGGCCGCCATGCTGGCCCATGAGACCGGCGTGCTTTCCGCCACCACCGCCTTCGGCAAAACCGTGCTCGCCGCCTATCTCATCGCCACGCGGGGCGTGAACACCCTGGTTCTCGTGCATCGCCAGCAGTTGATGGAACAATGGGTCGAACGTCTGGCGGCCTTTCTGAATGTTCCTGCCAAATCCATCGGCCGCCTTGGCGGGGGTCACAAGAAACTCACCGGGAATATCGACGTCGCTCTGATCCAGAGCCTGTGCCGCAAGGGCGTTGTCAATGACCGCGTGGCCGACTATGGCCATCTCATCGTAGATGAATGCCACCACCTATCCGCTCAGAGCTTCGAACTCGTCGCCCGCCGTTCCAAGGCGCTTTATGTCTGCGGCCTCTCCGCCACCGTCGCACGCAAGGACGGCCATCATCCCATCATCTTCATGCAGTGCGGCCCGATCCGGCACCGCGTGGACGCGAAACAACAGGCTGAAGCTCGTCCCTTCTCCCATCATGTCATCGTCCGCCCGACCGGATTCCGCACCCTCGCCGAACCGGATCCCGACCGCCGCATCGAATACCAGAACCTCTGCGCCGAACTCATGCGATGCTCCCGGCGCAATGAGTTGATCCGAGATGAAGTGATCGCCGCCATCAAGGAAGGCCGCTCGCCCCTCGTCCTCACCGAACGGACCGAACATGTGGACGTCCTAACCGAATTGATGCACCCCCACGTTTCCCGCCTCGTCGTCCTGCAAGGTGGCATGGGCCGCAAGTCGCTTCGTGCAGCCATGGAGAGCCTCGCTTCCATTCCAGAAACCGAATCCCGCGTGGTCATCGCCACCGGCAAATTCGTGGGCGAGGGTTTCGACGATCCCCGTCTCGACACCCTCTTCCTCACCATGCCGGTATCCTGGCGCGGCATCATCGCCCAATACGCCGGCCGCCTTCATCGCCTCCACGATGGCAAGCGCGAAGTCCGCATCCACGACTATGCCGATCTCGACGTGCCGATGCTTTCCCGGATGTTCGACAAACGCTGCGCCGGATACGAGTCCGTGGGCTACACCATCCTGCTGCCCGCCAGTGCTTTGCCGGGCTGGCCGACCGAAGTGCCTTTACCCATCGACCCGTCATGGAAAAATGACTACGCCGCCAGCGTCCGGCGATTGATCCGCGATGGCGTCGATACCCCCCTTGCTAACCTGTTCGTCGTCGCCACCCAGCCCGCCTCCGACGAACAACGCGCCCGCAGCGCCGCCGAGGCTTTCCTTTTCCAACGTCTCGAATCCCTAAAAGAAGCCGCCGGTCTCTTCCGTCTCAACACCAAGCTGCCCATTCCCTTCGACAACTGGAGCGAAATGGAAATCGACCTCTATTGCGCGAGCCTCAAGCTCGCCATCGAGATCGACGGCCCGCAGCACCTCAACGATCCCGCCATCTACCGCCGCGACCGCCGCAAGGACGCCCTGCTCCAGGAGAACGGCATCCACGTCCTCCGGTTCCTTGCCGATGACCTTTCCAAACACCTTGATGCCACGCTCGACGCCATTCTACGCGCCGTCGCTCATCGGCGGAGGAGTCCGAGGTAATTGCAGGCACAGGATCGGCATCAAGTCGATCTCGTGCCGGAAACGAGGAAGTAAAATACAGCCCGGAATTGACAGAATGTCGATTTGGTGACAAAAATCCCCCCAACAAACCAGGCACGAAATCGACATGGACGGATTCATCGGCAGACAGGCAGAGCGCCGCGAGTTCGCGGAACTCCTCAAGAAGAAGACTGCTTCCCTGGTGACCTGCCAGGGGCGGCGGCGCATCGGCAAGAGCCGCTTGATCGAGGAATGCGCCACCGACGCCGCTCATTTCCTTTCCTTCATCGGCCTGCCACCGCGTGAAGGCATCACCCGGCAGGAGCAGCTCGATGCCTTCGCCACCCACCTCGCCAAGCAGACCCCCTCGCCGCAAGTTCCGCTCGGGGACTGGCCGACGGCCTTCCAGCTTCTCGCCAGCCAGTTGCCTGCGAAAGGCTCGGTCGTCGTCCTGTTCGACGAGATTTCGTGGATGGCCATCGGCGACAAGGACTTCGCCGGCCATCTGAAGACCGCCTGGGACCAGCTCTTTTCGAAGCGTCCCGGATTGATCCTGGTGCTCTGCGGTTCCGTCTCGTCGTGGATCGAGGAAAACATCCTCAACAACACCGGCTTCGTCGGACGCTGCTCCTGGCAGTTCCATCTCAAGCCGCTGCCTCTAACAGAATGTGCGGCGTTCTGGGGCAAGCGTTCGGCACGGGTCGCTACAGCCGAGAAATGGCGAATGCTTGCGGTAACCGGCGGCGTGCCCGGCTACCTTGAGCAGCTCATGACCACACGTGGCGCAGAGGAGAACATCGAGCGGCTCTGTTTCAACCAAGGCGGGATGCTGTTCCATGAATTTGAGCGGATTTTCCACGACATCTTCACCCGCCGCGCCGCGACCTGCCGCGAGATCGTCCGGACCTTGGTGAGCGGGCCGAAGAGTCTCCAACAAGTCGGCAAGGCCCTGCAACGCGAGCGCGGCGGCAGCCTCGGCGATTCGCTGGCCGACCTCGAACTCGCCGGCTTCATCCGCAAGGAGCGCTACTTCGATCCCGCCACCGGCAAGACCCGCCCGCGCGACCACCACTACCGCATCGCGGACAACTACCTGCGTTTCTATCTGAAATACATCGAACCCGCGAAGGAGCGGGTGACCAAGGGGCTCTATCAGCGCACGCCGCTCGAAACGCTGGAGGCCTGGGATGCGATCATGGGTCTTCAGTTCGAGACCTTGGTGCTCGACAGCCTCGACCTCGTCTTCGACCGCCTCGGCCTGAAGAACCGCACCGTCCTCAATGCCGGCCCCTATGCCCAAGGCAAGACGCTGCGGCAACAAGCCTGCCAGATCGACCTGATGATCCGCACCCGCCAGGCGATTTACGTGGCCGAGTTGAAATTCCGCCGTCACATCGGTCTGGAAGTCATCGACGAGGTCCGCGAAAAAGTCGCCCGCCTCAAGCTGCCGAAATCCCAGTCCGTCCGCACCGTCCTCATCCATACCGGCGAACTGGATCCCGCCATCGAGGCTTCGGATTACTTCGACCACCTGATCAACGCCGACGATTGGATCGCAGGCTGAAAAGGTAGGCACAAGCGCACCACCAAACCACCATGGCCGATCCCACCGTCAGCAACTACCGCGAATTCACGGAATACCCCAAAATCGTCGCTGCTGTTTCCCGCATCCTTGCCCGGCAGCGCTTCGTGGCTCCGGTCGACTTGTTCGTCGAAATGGACCTGCTATCCGCCGCCGACCTTGCTCGCTGGAAGCGCGGGCAAGCTCCCATCCTTGAGCGCCTCATCCGCTGCAATCTCACCAAAGCAGGGCGGATCCTGCGATTGCTCCGTTTCCACGCTCACGACCTCAACCTCAAGCCGTCCCTCACCGTCTATCAGCACAAAGGCCACCGCCTCCGCTTCTCCCTCGGCGGCATCCCGAAGATCGAGGAAGCGTACGCCACCCATCTTGTCGTGGTCGGAAACCGCAATCCCTTCGAAGCACCGGAAGCGGGGCCGGAGTAGAGGGCTCGGACGGTAGTGGTGGCAAAAGCGACACGAAATCCATTCAGAACGACAAACGCTGCAAATCCGGGCAGTGGTCAAAATGCGCGTGGTTGCTCAACAAAGGCAGCCGGTATTCCCGGACAACAGCGGCGATCCAGAGATCGTTGGCGGGGATGGGTGCGCCTTGGGATTTCAACCATAGGCGGAGTGATGCGTAGTGATCGGCGGTCGTGGGTGTGACGGATGCCATTTCCACATGAGGCATGACGGAGCCGAGCCAGGATTCGTAGCGGTCGCGGAAACGAGATTGCCGGATGCCGTAGAGGTATTCTCCGATGACGATGACTGGCACCACGATCCGCCGGGCTTCTTCGAAAAAGGGACGACACGAAGGATTCCCATCCGCCCACGCGGACAGGGCGTTTGTATCGAGAATCACGCCTCGTCCTCCGCTTCGGTTTTTCCGAACTCCTCCGCGATCAGGTCTTCGATCCGACGGTTTTCCTCCCTCAAATCCGCCAAGGCCCCGAAGCCACGCATCCACGGCGGAGACTGGGAGGGCGCTGCATGGGATGATTCGCCCCGGATCTTCTCTTCCAAGGCCTCAGTCACAAACTGCCTCATCGGAATCCCGCGCAACGCCGCCCTCGCCTTCGCCTGACGGAAGGTTTCATCGGGAAGGTCCAGTGTGGTTTTCATAAAGGGAGCCTCCCATATTTATGGGCTAAAGCAATAAAAATGCTCGCGTGGATGAGATGCCGCGCTGCCAGCGTTGTCCTACGGGTTGGAAACACTCATTTCCACCGCTTTCAATCCCTTCCACCTCCGCCAGCGCTTTTTCCGCTGCTTTTTGGTGGGGCTCGGCTTCTTCGGGGAGGTCGGATTCGATGAGGAGTCGGGCGACTTTTTGCTTTTTGGCGGCGAAGGTGCGGAGGTCTTGGATGCGTCGGAGTTGTTCGGGGGTGAGGGCGGGTTTTGAGGGCGGGGTGTCGCCACTGAGGTGGCGGACTCACCGGAAACGCTGCCGGGAATGTCTTTCTTCCTCTATCATGCGTCGCGCCTGCCCGCGGCGTAGGCTTCGAAGACACGGCGGATCTCATCGCGGACGCGACGGAAGACGGCCATTTGCTCTTCTTCGCTGCCGATGGCATGGGCGGGATCGTCGAAGCCCCAGTGATGACGATTCATCTGACCGGGAAACATCGGGCAGGCCTGATCGGCGTTCCCACAGACGGTGATGACCGTTTCGACATCCTGCAAAAGGAACTCATTCATGTGCTTGGACCGATGCGCGGAGATATCGATTCCGATTTCCGCCAGGGCTTTGATGGCGAGCGGATGAACGTAGCCGGCGGGATTCGATCCGGCGCTTTGGACATCGAGCAAATCGCCCGCAGCGGCTCGCAGGATGCCTTCGGCCATGTGGGAACGGCAGGAGTTGCCAGTGCAGAGGATGAGAATGGTGGGAGGCATGATCAAATCGATGGAGCGGTTTCGCGTGGGCCGCGTGTGGCTTGGCAGAGGGGGATGGCGAGGAGTGCGCCGATGATGGTGGCGACAGGGTAAAGCCAGAGGTGCTCGGTGTGCCCGCCGACCAAGGCGGGGGCAAGCGAGCGGGCGGGATTCATTGATGCCCCGGAGACCGGGCCAGCGAACATCGCTTCAAGCGCGACCATGGCACCTATGGCGATCGCCGCAGTGATGCCTTTTTCCTTCGCCCCACTGGAGACACTGAGGATGACCAGCATGAGTGCGGTGGTCAGGACCATTTCCAAAATGAAACTCGGAAACACCCCTCCGCGAGGCAAGGTCGCACCGAGAGTGGTCGCTGCGGGAAAGAGCAGCTTCAGCAGACCACTGGCGGCGAAGGCCCCGGAGAATTGGGCAAAAATGTAGGGCAGCACCTCACGCCACGGAAGACGGCGAGCCACCGCAAAGCCCAGGGTCACTGCCGGATTCAAGTGCGCACCACTGACATCGCCGAAGCTGTGAATCATCACCATCACCACCAGCCCGAAAGTCAGGGCGATGCCGACATGTCCTAT
>JALOTY010000057.1 GCA_025457665.1 Akkermansiaceae bacterium
GGATGGGCACGGATATTGGAGAAGATTTGGAATGGATTTCCGAACCCGATCAATGTGTTTTGATCCGTGTTTATCCGTGAAATCCGTGGTCAAAATTCTGACGAGTCCTTTGTGCAGTCTCGGATTTCCCTTCAATTCTCAAGGGCTGGGTGTGATGACCACGCGGATGAAGCCGGAGCCGGATGCGGGTGGGGAGGAGAAGCCGAAGCGGAGGTATTCCCAATCGGTGCCAGTGAGATCGGCCAGAGTGCTGCCGGCGGGCGGGGTGTCGGAGCGACCGATGAAGGCCATGTCCTCGGTGAAATCGCCGAGATTGCCTGCGCCTTCGATGCGGTATCTCACGCCATCGATATCCGCGCCCAGGGCCCCGGAGCCGACGGCACCGAAGCTCGCGCCGCGGCGTGCGGCGATGAGGTATTGGAAATCGGCAGGCGCGGCAGGGTTTGGCAGGGCCTGGCTGATGGGCAATGAACCACCGGAAGAGGCATTTCCGCCAAGGGCGAATTCCATGAGGTTGCTGAAGCCATCGCCATCGGAGTCATCGTCGGCCGCCGCACTTTCCAGACCCAGGGTGGTGAGCCAGGCGCTCAGGGCGCTGGGCAGGGTGATGCCGGTGAGGTCGAAGCTGGTGGTGGTGTAGTTCTGTCCATCGGGGAAGAGGGTTTCGGCATCGATGATGGCACCGACAAGCGCGCCGGCATCGAGGGTGGCGCCGGTGAGGTCCGCGCCGCGGAGGTCGGCACCGGTGAAAACAAGGCCGGAGAGGTCTTCGCCGGAGAGATCGACTCCGGCGAGCATGGCTCCTGCGCCGAGCCAGTAGCCAATGAAGGCTTCGACTTCGTTGCTGGCACCGAAGTCGTATCCGCGCCAGATGACATTGCGGCCGGAGACGCGGGGGAACTCATCGTGCCAGACCGGTTCGCCGATTTCCTCGGTGGTTCCGGTGGCGAGGTCGCGGATCATGATCTTCGCATCCGTGCTGGAGACGATGTCCTCCGCCCAGACGACCACCTCTTCGCCGACGGTGGCGTACTGCTCGTGGACCAGATTGCTGTTGGAGACATCGGTGATGAGGAGGGTCTCGGGATCGAGCATGCAAAGGTCGAGCTGCGAGGTGCCGGGCGAGGTGCCGACGCGGGCGACATTGAGGAAAATGCCCCCTGGTCCCGCCTGGATGTCCTCCACCGGGTCGGCGGTGACATCGATGCGGGAAGTACTAGACCCATCGTAAACCGCGAGGGACAGCCCCAGGGACGTCGCTTCCATCCAGACCACGTGGGTGGCGGTCACACGGGGTCGGTAGTAGGTGGTGCCGGCGGTGTTTCCGAGGGTGATGGTGGTTCTGCCATTGTGATAGAGGACGGCGGATGCCGATCCGCTGGAGCCGATCCAGGCGGCGCGGTTGCCGAGGATGGAGAGATTGGATTCACTGCCGAAATCGTTTTTCAGCGTGTTGTTGCTGATGTTCGTGCGGTTGCCGGTGCTGATGTCGTAGCGAACGAGTTCGACGTTCGCCTCAGCGGCATCCCACTCGAACCAGAAGACGTGATCGCCATCGATCCGCGGGTCGCGTTGCCAGCCGGCGTCGTTGGAGAGGTTGGTGGTGAGCCCGGTGGAGAAGTGGTAGCAGCGGATGTCGGTGCCATCGTTGTAAACCACGCGATCGCCGCTGATTTCCGGGTCGGCGTCATCGGTGCCGTTGTTCGTGAGCATGACGACGGCGGAGCCATTGTAGGCGAAGATTTCGTAATCGGTGGAGAAGCGTCGATGCCAGACGGCGCGCGAGCCGGAGATGCGGAGGTGATCCTCGGATTTCCCCACACTGGTGGTGAGCTGGCGGGTGAGGTAGGCGGCATCTGCCGGCAGAGGGCAGCCGAGCAACAGCGCCAGGCCGCTCAGCAGCAGGCGCGAGGGAACAAGGCACGGGACAACACGCGGGACACAGGAACCGGTTTTCATGGACATGGCTGGTGGAACTTGCGGAAACCGCAAGGGGACGAGCGCAGTCCAAAATAAAATTTTTAGAGAAAGTAAATAAAATTTTACTACCGACCTATCCGAATCTAACCGGGTGGCCTAACCGAGCAGTCCAACCGGGCCCATTTTCCGGGTCTCCAGGTCGGGTGGGCCGGGAATCAGGGCAGGACGATTTCGGCGACCGGGCAGGCGGCGGGGTCGAGGCGTTCGCCGAGGGCGGTGCGGATGAGTTCCTTGCTACGATGGGCCTCGTATTTCACCGGCTCTGCCTTGCCGATCCGAACGTGGACGGGCTTGTCGAGATCGAGCAGGGAATCGGAGAGCCAGAGGCGCAGGCCTTTGGGGAGGTTTCCATCGAGGGTGATCGTCTGGCCCTGGATTTCCGCGGTGATGCGGTCGCCGGCCTTGGGTTTGGCATCGGCGGGGAGGCGCAGCCAGTAGAAGCGGGAGTGGGTGCGATCGTCCTGGAGCCAGACGAGTTTTTTCGGCCAGGGTTGGCGGGTATGTTTGGCCATCCAGGGAACGCTTTCGGCATCCTTGAGTTCCATCCAGTGGCCCAGGCCGGGGTAGATGCGGGCGAGGTGGGTGTATCCGCCGGGATCGGCGGCGGCGAGTTCGTCGAGGGTCTTGGCGCGTTCGGCAGCGATTTTGTTGCGGTCGTAGGCGGCATCCTCGCCGCCCATGAAGAGGGCGAAGGGGAGGTTTCGCAGGCCATCGAGCTGGGCCTCGTTCGGGTGGCCGGCCATCATGGAGGCGGCGGCGAAGCGATCGGCCATGCGCGGGGCGAGCTGCCAGACGCCATCGCCACCGGCGGAGTATCCCATGAGGTAAACTTTGTCGGGATTCACGCCGCGGAGGGCGACCATGCTGGTGATGAGTCGATCGAAAAAGTCATCGATGTGGGCCTCGTGCCAAAGGTTCCAGGTATCGGTGGGGGCGCGGGGGGCGAGGTAGATGCCTTCGGCGGGTTGATAGAGACGGATTTGGTTCTGCCATTGCTGGTCGTTGACCTGGGCGGGAGCACCGCCGCCGCCGTGCATGGAGATCCACAGGCTGCGGCCGTCGGCGGGGGCTTCGCCGAAAGTTTTCTCCAACCAGCGCATCGACTTGTCGCCCAGGGTGATGCTTTTCGCCTCGAGTTCCTTGGCGCGGGCTTCGCGGGTGGATTCTACCATTTCGGCATGGACACGGGTGATTTCCGCTTGGGCGGCGGTGCGGTCGAGCGGATCGGCAGCGAGCGCGGAGCTGGTGGCCAGGGCGAGGAGGACGCAGGTGGGAAACTTCATTTTCGCGGAGGAAGCGGAGACCGGGGGGAAAGGTGTGGGAAAAACTTCAGCGATTCGGAGAGTCCAGAATCGCAAGCACGGCGGCTTGGTGGGCGGCGACGCGATGGTCGAGCAGGGCGCTGCTGGGGCTTTCGAGGGTGAAGGAGAGCGGGCAGCCGAGGTGGGCGAGGAAGATGGCTTCCGGCCAGTGGTCGGGGAGGTCCGCCCGGGCAGCGTGGTGGATCCAGCCGGGCGAGCGGACTTCATGGTCATCGATGACTCCGCTGGGCTCCGGGGGGAACCAGGCTTGGACGGCATCGAGGATTTTTGCGGCGCGTTCGGGATGGTCGGCGCCGAGATTGATTTCGTAGAAATAGAAGCCGCTGCTTTCCCAGTCTTCGTGGAGGGAAATGAAGAGTCCGGGGACCGGGCGGGATTCCAGCCAGGCGGCGTGGGCGGCGGCTTCCGGGGTGTGGCGGAGGAGGTAGTCGCGGTTGAGGTCGGCCCCGGCGGCATTGTCGCGGGTGCCGGCGAGGAGCCCGGTGGGATTCAGGGCGGGGCAGATGGCCCAAGGGTGGCCGTCATCGAAGGCCCCGGCCTTGAGGAGGGCTAGGGCGGCGAGGGGGCCGGCCGGTTCATCGCCATGGATGCCGGCGGAAAGGTAGGCAGGGCTGCCTTCTCCGGATCGGGAAAAGGCCATGAGCGGCCCGGCGGGGGTGTCCGCGAGGATTTCCTGATGGAAGCCACGAATCTGCGCCTCGCGCCCGAACTCGCGCAGGAACGCGGTGGGTTCGATGGCGCTCACAGGTTTCAGCGTTGTTCGATAGGCGGGACGGGCAGGAATTCCTGGGGTCCGGTGTAGAGGGTGAGCGGGCGGTAGAGCCGGTTGTCGCGGAGCTGCTCGAGCACCTGGGCGGTCCAGCCGGAGGTGCGGGCGATGGCGAAGATGGGGGTGAAGAGATCCGTGGGAATGCCCAGCGAGTAGTAAACCGTGGCGGAGTAGAAATCGACATTGGCGTTGAGGCCCTTGCGTTCCTTCATGATTTCCGCGATGCGCTCGGACATCTTGATCCACTTGGGTTCGCCGAGTTCCTCGGTGAGGGCCACGGCGAGCTTGCGAAGGTGCGGGGCGCGGGGGTCGAGGACCTTGTAAACCCGGTGGCCGATGCCCATGACCTTTTCCTTCCGGGCGAGTTTCCCTTCGATGTAGGCGTCCACTTCATCGAGGCCGCCGATTTCCTGAAGCATGTGGATCACGCCTTCATTCGCGCCGCCGTGGAGGGGGCCCTTGAGGGTGCCGATGGCGGCGGTGATGGCGGAATACATGTCCGACAAGGTGGCGACGGTGACCCGGGCCGAGAAGGTCGAGGCATTCATGCCGTGGTCGGCATGGAGGATCAGGGCGACATCGAGCGTGCGGACGGCACGGTCGGTGGGCATTTGCCCATTGATGAGCCAGAGGAAATGAGAGGCTTCGCAGAGATCGCGGCGGATTTCCGGGAGATCGAGACCCTGGCGGAAACGGTGGAAGGCGGCGACGATGAGAGGGACCTTGGCGACCACCGAAAGCGCGATGGCGGCATCCTTTTCCATGTCCGGCTCCCCGATGGCGACGCGGTCATCGTAGAGGCCGAGCATGGAAACCCCCGTGCGGAGGACGTCCATGGGGTTGCCGTCTTTGGGGGCGCTGTGGAGGAAATCGATGACGCCCTGGGGCAGGGATCTTTCCGCGCGGAGGGCCTTGTCGAAGCTTTCCAGCTCGGCGGCATTCGGGAGCTTTCCGCGGTGGAGGAGATAGATGACTTCCTCGTAGCTGCAATGCTCGACGAGATCATCAATGTGGTATCCGAGGTAGCTCAGTGAACCTTCCTGACCTCTCACGTCCGAAAGGGCGGATTCATTGGCGATCACTCCTTCGAGGCCTTTGGCGTATTCAGTCATGACGGGAAATCGGGTGTTTTGAGAGGGTCGTGTCACCACTCGGGGGGGAACAAAGCGGTTCGTCCGGGGGACCGCAAGGGAGAATCCGCCCCTTGCAGTGGAAGCTTTGGGCAGTTATCCCCGGACGTGCCTTGTTTGCTCACCATTGAATCCAGCACATGCCGTGCCTCGATCGCCCTGATGTCAGGGGATGAGCTGATTTTCACGGCGGGATTCGAGAGTGACCGCAATCACAACGCGCTCCTCTTCGATCCTCTGGAAAAAGCCCTGGCACTGCTCGACGGCCGGATGCTGGACCTGGTGATCGTGGGCACCGGGCCCGGGAGCTACAGCGGAACGCGGGTGGGAATCGCCGCCGGACAAGGCGTGGCCCTGGTCCACGGCTGCCCCGCAGTGGGGCTTTCCTCGCTGCTGGCGACACCGAGATCGGCCGGGGTGGCCATCGGCGATGCCCGGCGCGGCAGTGCCTGGTGGGCGGATCTGGATGGCGGCTTGCCGCGGCCGGAGCTGATCGATGCCGATCGGCTGGCTCCCTTTCTGGCGGACCGGGAGGGGATATTTTCCTTCGAAGATGTGGCTCGCCTGGGGCTGCCTGAGGAAATCGCGGTGGAAATCCTGGAGCCGACCGCAGAAGGCCTGGCCCGGGCGTGGCTGCGACTCGACGAGGATACGAGGGCGGAAATCCTCCGTCAGCCTCCCCAGCCGGAATACCTCCGCCCGCCGCACATCACGGAGGCCAAGAAAGGTCATCCGCTGCTTAGGGGCGGCAGTCCGGGGAAAGCCGAGTGAGGCTGGCCCTGATTTTCGCAGGGTTTCCCCAAACGCGGAAAAGCGCCCGCTTTCGACCGAGGTCGAAACGTTCGCAGGCGACCAGCACGCGGGTTCCGGATTTCTCCAGGTCCCAAGGAGCATCGGAGTCGGCCGCCTGCCAGCCATCGGCCAGCAGGGCGCGGAGGATTTCCTCGCGGGAAAGCAGGGTGGAAAGGTCGATTTCCACCGTGGGCGCGGGGTCAAGGCGGGGGATTTCCTTCACCGGACCACGGAACCGCCCCGTCCTCGCCCGGCAGCGGAGCAGTGGAGCCCACCAACTCAGCAGGCCAAGGGCGAGGCGCGCCCAGGCGTGGTCGAACCGGGAATCCAGATCCCGCAGCGGCTGCATGCGGGCGATGACCCGCTGGTATCCGGCCGTGCCCATGAGGCCATGATAAATCACCGCCTCGCCCATCGCACGGACAGGTGCCCCGGTGTAAATCACGCCGCTCCAGCGCGCATCGCCCCCCGGAGTGAAGCGCCGCGGATGCTTTTTCATCAGCAGCGCCTCGGCCACGCCGTAGCCGCGCTGTTGGCGGAGGTAGCCGCGCAAGGTGGGGCGCCGATGGTGCCATACCCACGCATTCGGAGCGAAACCGATGCGTCGGCGGGCATCCCGCAGCCGCCAGCAGAAATCGACATCATCGCCCGCGGTGCGGAAACGTCGGTCGAAGCCCCCGATCGCGTGAAATGCTTCGGCCGTGACGGCGAGGTTGCAGCCGGGAACGTGCTCGGCTTCGAGGTCATCGATCATCACATGACTCGCCGCCCCCGGAGCAGCCGCGACCACGGCGGCCTGCCAATCCTGCGGAGCCGGAGCGAGATTCGGCCCGCCCACGGCATCCCAACCCATGGCGAAAACCCGCGCCAACTCCGCCAACCAGTGCGGGTCGGGCTCGCAGTCGTCATCGGTGAAAGCAAGATAGGGTGCCGCCGCAGCCGCAGCCCCGGCATTGCGCGCCGCACTCAGGCCGCAGGGTTCCAGGCGGATGAGCCGGACTTCGGGAAACCCGCTTTCCACGAGAGCCGCAGTATCATCGGTGGAGCCGTCATCGACGACGATCACTTCGTACGATGTTTCTCGTAGTTCGCGCAGTGCTTGCAGGCAGGTGGCGATGCGTCCCGCGCCATTGCGGGTGCAGACGATCACGGAAAAGCGCAGCGGCGGAGTCGGCGGGCGGCTTTCGACAAAGGCAGTGGAAAGGGCCGCGAGCGCGGGCTTTTCCCGGCCATCGCGGTCGGTAAGACCGAAGTCCCAATCGAGCACCTCCGCCCCGGCATTCCACCACGAGTCCGACCACGAGTAAGCCGTGAATCCCGCCGCCCCGGCCTCGCGCGTGGTGCGCACCGCCGCAGCAAGGATTTCCGCCTGGCGGGCGGGGCCGTGACGACGCGAATCAAGCCCGAACTCGGAGATCAACAAAGGCCGGTCGCCCGCGATGTGATGAAGACGCGCAAGATAACGACCGAGGTCGTCCGCATCCTCGAGATAAACATTCATCGCCGTCAGGCTCGCATTGCCGGGCTCCAGGTATTCGGTGCTCGGGTAGTTCGCGTAAGCCCACAGCAACTCCGGGGCGAGGTCGCGGCCGAGATCGATGAGTTCCTCGATTTTCTCACGAGTGAAATCGACCCCCATCCAGCGCACCAGATCGGCAGGAATTTCGTTGCCCACGAAGACCCCATCCAGCGCCGGATGACCCGCACTGGCCGCGAGCCCGCCGGTGAGCGATGCGCGAGCCATGCCGATGGCCACACCGTCCCGGAAATCCACCGCCGGCGGCCACGAAAGCCCGGCCCACACCCCCAGCCCGGCGGACGCCGCCGCATCGAGCAAGGCGGGCGATGGCCATGAGTAAAGCCGGATGGCATCGAATCCCGCCGCGCGAATCCGCGCGAAATCGTCAGCGAAGCCCACCCCGCGTGCCGGCGGAAAAGGCCCGTAAGTCACCATCCTCAGGAAGGCGCGCTCCTTGCCACGGCAGAGGAAACGGCCCTCCACGCGGAGCCGATCCGGATGGGCGGGCGATCCCCCATCCATGCCATGGCGGGCGGACTTCAAAGCGGCCGCGACATCTCGATTTTCCCCTCCGTCCCATCGAGCCGCTTCACCTCACCGCTCCACACCACACGCCCCTTGGCGATCTTCTTGGTCATGCGGATCTCCGCGATGCGTTCGAGGTTGCCATCGGCACGCGATTCGAAGGCGGTCAACTCGAGCACGCCGTCCTTCGGGTTGGCTCCGCGCAGCCGCCACAAGGTTTTGCGGCCGTGTTTGACATCGTAGTAATGGCCATCGATCTGGCTGCCCACGCCCGACCACTCGATGAAAAACACACAGGCGGCCTGATCGATGCTGCCGCCGTAAACCGTGACGGCTTCGTTATCGACATCGGCCTGCTCGCGTTTGACGAGTTCATCAAGCTTCTCGTCCGCCGCCGTCGGCGAAACGGTGGCGATCAAGAGGGCCATGAGCCAGGGTGCGGTTCTCATCACGTTTCCAGCATGGTCGATCCCCGGCCACCGCTCAAGCTGAAGTTCGGAGCCATGAGGGTAAAATCCCAAGCCCGCGTGAGGGATTCGGCAGGGCGTCCACCTTTGGCTGGCGGTGGCGGGGAAGCGGCTTTATCCCTGTGGGCATGCGCGACGAACTTTTGAAGAACCCTGTCTTCGCCATGGCTGCGAACCAGTTCGACCAGGTGGCGGATTTCCTTGCTCTCGATGATGAGCTGCGGGAACGCTGCAAGTGGCCCAAGCGTCTGATCACCGTGGCGATTCCGGTGCGCCATGATGATGGGAACACCAAAGTCTATTTCGGCCACCGGGTGCAACACCACCTGACCCGCGGGCCGGTGAAAGGGGGACTGCGATACAGCCCGGATGTGGATCTCGGCGAGGTCGCGGCCCTGGCGATGTGGATGAACTGGAAATGCGCGCTGCTCGATCTGCCCTACGGCGGCGGCAAGGGCGGCATCAACTGTGACCCTCGTACTTTGTCCATGGGCGAACTCGAACGAATCACGCGGCGCTTCACCATGGAAATGATCCCGTTCATCGGCCAGGACATCGATGTCATGGCACCCGACATGGGCACGAACGAGCAGACCATGTCATGGATCGTGGACACCTACTCGACGCATGCCGGGCGATTGGTGCCGGGCATCGTCACCGGGAAACCGCTTTGTCTGCAAGGCTCCGCCGGCCGCACGCGGGCCACCGGCCATGGGGTTGCTTTCCTCGCCTCGCGGGCGCTCAACAAACTCGGGATCGATGTGGGCTCGGCCACGGCCATCGTTCAGGGATTCGGCAACGTGGGTCTGCACACGGCGCTGACGCTGGCCTCGTATGGCGTGAAGGTGAAGGGGGTTTCCGACATCAGCGGGGCGGTGTGGAATGAGGCCGGGCTGGACCTGAACAAGCTGGCCGATCACGTGGCGGCGACGAAGGGTGTGGTCGGTTTCGCCCATGGCGATGCGGTCGATCCTGCCGAAATGCTGTGCCGCGAATGCGACATCCTCGCCCCGGCGGCGGCCGGCATGGTCATCACCGCTGCGAATGCCGGGCAGCTCCGCTGCAAGGTGCTTGCCGAGGGTGCCAACGGCCCCACGACTCCGGAGGCCGATGCCATCCTCGCGGCGCGCGGTGACATTTTCGTGCTGCCCGACATCCTCTGCAATGCCGGTGGCGTCACGGTTTCCTACTTCGAGTGGGTGCAGAACCTCCAGCGCTATTCGTGGTCGGAACGCGAGGTGCTCACCAAGCTGGAAACAAAGCTCGAAGCCGCCTTCGCAAGGACACTCGCCTTTGCCAGCCAACATGGCATCGGCCACCGCCATGCCGCCCAAGCGCTGGCGATCAAGACGGTGGCGGAGGTGAAAGCCCAGCGCGGCATGTTCCCTTGAAAGCAGTCTAACAGGAAGCCATGAAACTGCGATTCCATCAATTCGGTGCGCCCGCCGAGCAGCTTGTTCTGGAGACCGATGAGCCCCGCGCGCCGGGGGAGGACGAGGTTTTGCTGAAGGTCCTGGCCTCACCGATCAACCCTGCCGACCTGAATTTCATCGAGGGCAGCTACGGCATCGTCCCCGATCTTCCGGCCACGCCGGGCACGGAAGGATGTGGCGAGGTGTTAGAAAGTCGCCATGAAGCCTTCGCGCCGGGCGACCGGGTGATGGTGCTGGGGCGCGGGGAAATGTGGGCCACGCATGTGACCCTCCATGGCGACCTGCTTTTCAAACTGCCTGCGGGCATCGATCCCCTCCAGGCCGCGATGCTCAAGGTGAATCCCACCACCGCCTTCCGCATGCTGCATGGATTCGTTTCCGTCCCGCCGGGCGGCTGGGTCGTGCAGAATGCCGCGAACTCCGGAGTGGGGCGCTGCGTGATCCAGCTCTGCAAGACGCTGGGCTGGCGTACGATGAACCTCGTACGTCGCGCGGAGTTGGTGGACGAACTCATCGCCTTGGGGGCCGATGCCGTCGTCATCGACGATGCCGCCGGCCTCGACCAGGCCAAGGGAATCATGGCGGGCGAAGCTGCCTGGCTGGCGCTCAATGCCGTCGGCGGCGACAGTGCCTTGCGCCTGATGAATCTGATGGCCGATGGCGGCAGCCACGTGACCTACGGCGCGATGGGTCGGAAACCGCTGAAAATCCCCAACGGTCTGCTCATTTTCCGCGATCTCAGCGTGCACGGATTCTGGCTCACCCGATGGTTGGAAAACGCCCGTCTGCCGGAGGTGCATCGGACCTACCAACTCCTCGCCCACATGGTCATGGAAGGTCGGCTCGGCGTGCCGGTGGATTCCGTCCACCCTCTTGCCGATTTCCCCGCAGCCTTGAAACGCCTCACGGCGGAGGACCGCAAGGGCAAGGTCCTCTTCACGCCCGGACTGTGATCAGGCGATGACATCGGTGACCACGCGACTGGGCTTGGTGACATTGCTGAGGCGCTGTTCGAGACCGGAGAAGGGGTAGGTGAAACGCTTGTGATCGAAACCTAACAGCGTGAGCAGGGTGGCGTGGAAATCGTGGGCGCTGACCTTGTCGCGCACGGCTTCGTAGCCGATGGGATCCGTCTCGCCGTAGCTGAAGCCCGGTTTCACGCCGCCGCCGGCCATCCACAGGGTGTAGGCGGAAGGGCTGTGATCGCGGCCGACGTTGCGCATTTCCATGCCGCCGCGGTTTTCCCGCATGGGAGTGCGACCGAACTCCCCGGACCAGATGACGAGGGTTTCATCGAGCAGGCCGCGTTGTTTCAAATCCTCAAGCAGGGCGGCGATGGGTTGATCGATCTGACGGCACTTGTCCACGAAGCCCTTGCGGAGGTCCGTGGAATCATCGGTGCCATGCGAGTCCCAGCCCCAGTCGAAGAGCTGGATGAAGCGCACGCCACGCTCGGCAAGGCGGCGGGCGAGCAGGCAGTTGTTAGAGAACGATTCGTGTCCGGGGCGGGTGCCGTAGGCCTGGTGGACGTGGGCGGGTTCGCGGTCGATCTGGAAGGCATCCGAGGCATGGATCTGCATGCGGAAGGCCATTTCGTATTGGGCGATGCGGGTGAGGGTTTCGGGATCGCCGATTTCCGTGGCGACGCGTTGGTTGATGTCATTGAGGGCATCGAGCGTGCGGCGGCGCAGGGCGGTGGAGATGCCATCGGGATTGCCGAGGAAGAGCACGGGATCGCCCTGGGAGCGGCATTGCACGCCCTGATAGACGCTGGGGAGGAAACCGGAGCCCCAGACGGATTTACCGGCATCGGGGTTTTTTCCGCCGGAGGTCAGCACGATGAAACCGGGCAGGTTCTGGTTTTCCGAGCCGAGGCCATAGGTGGCCCAGGCACCGGCCGAGGGGCTGCCGGGGGTCTGGCTGCCGGTGTGCAGGAGGAGTTGCGCGGGGCCGTGGTTGAATTGATCGGACCACATCGATTTGATGAAGCAGACCTCATCGATGACCCTCTCGAAATGCGGCAGGCGGTCGGAGATCCATTGGCCGCTTTTTCCCGCCTGGTGGAAGGGGAATTGGGAGCCGAGCATTTTCGGCACGCCTTGGATGAAGGCAAATTGTTTGCCTTCGAGGAATTCCGCCGGGCAGTCCTTGCCATCGTTTTTGGTGAGTTCCGGTTTGTGATCGAAGAGTTCGAGTTGGCTGGGCGAGCCCGCCATGTGGAGGTAGATCACGCGTTTCGCCTTGGGTGCGAAATGGGGGATGTCCGGCGCGAGCGGGGCGGCGGGGTCCTTTTTCAATCCGGCGCCGAAGCCATGCTGGGTGCCGAGCCAGACGGCACCGAGCGCCAGCGAGGAGTCCTTGAGGAAATGCCGCCGCGTGATGTGCCGGGCCCGTTCGTGGCGGAGCTGCTGATAAAGATTCATCGGTTCAGGGCGAGGTCGGAGTTGAGGAGGGTGTTGGCGACGAGGACGAGGGCGGCTTCATCGGCGGTGGGGGCCAGTTTGGCGGATTCGGCCGGGGTTTTTTCGTACTCGCTGCGGGTGTCGGCATGGAGTTGCACGAGGGTGGTGACGAGTTCCGGTGGGGCATCGCGCAGGGTGATCAGGCGGTAGCCTCGGGCGAGCCGTGCGGCGGGCTCGGGACCGGCTTCGGCCATGCGTTTGGCGAAGGCCTGGGCGAACTCGATGTGCGCCGGGTCATTGAGCGTCACGAGCGCCTGCAAGGGGGTGTTGGTGGTGAGGCGGCGGGCAAGGCAGACATCGCGCGAAGAGCCATCGAAGGTCAGGAAGGCGGGATAGCCGGCGGTGCGCTTGTTGTAGGTATAGAGGGCGCGGCGGTATCGATCCGGGCCTTGGGAGGTTTGCCAGGTGGCACCGCTGTAAACGCTGTTCCAGACCCCATCCGGCTGGGGCGGGAAAACGGGCGGACCATGCATTTTCCTTTCCAGCAGGCCGGAGAGCAGGAGGGCCTGATCGCGAACCATTTCGGCACTGAGACGCTGGCGGGGGCCACGGGCGAGGATACGGTTGCGCGGATCCTTGGAGGTGAGTTCTGGGGTCGATCTACTAGATTGACCGTAGGTGGCGGAAAGCACGAGTTCGCGCAGGAAGGATTTCAAGCGCCACTGGTGGTGGTCGCGCAGGCGCAGGGCGAGGTGGTCGAGGAGTTCGGGGTGGCTGGGGACGGCTCCGGAGCTGCCGAAGTCCTCCAGGGTTTCCACGATGCCGGTGCCGAAGATTTCCGCCCACAGGCGGTTGGCCATCACGCGGGCGGCGAGGGGGTTCTGCGGGCTGACGAGCCAGCGTGCCATGTCGAGACGGTTGCCGCCCACGCCCTGGCCGCCGAAGACGTCGGGCACGCCGGGTTCGACGACCTTGTCGAGCGTCATGCGGTTGCCGCGGATGAAGACGCGGGTATCGCGCCTGGCCTCCGGGGCGCGTTCGCGCATGACGGGGATGGTGATGCCGGGGATCTCGTTGTACTGCTTTCGTAGTAGATCCAGCTCGTTCCAAACAGCGTGGTGTTCCGGGGTGTCGAGGTGGGCGATGAGGGCGGGGTCCGCGCTGGCGGCGAGGCGGAAACGGGGCAGGACGGTGTTCTGGGATTCATTGCAGGTGGCGCCGTGGCGGATGCGGATTTCCAGGCGTGATCCCGGCGTGGGCTGTACTGCCTGCCAGGGGATGAACCAAGCGGTGCGGGGCCGGTGGGTCATGGGGTATTCGCCGAAGCCGCCGCCGTTGCCTTGGAGGGATTCATTGGGATCGAAGGGCCCGGCGACGAAATCCGCTGCCACTTCGCGCAGGCGGATGGGGCTGCGGGTGCCATCGGCAGCGATGAGATCCGCCTCCAGCCCGGCGATGACGGCACCGCGGCCGCGCCACTCGGCGGGCTCGTCCTTTTCAGGAAAGATTTCCACGCGGAGGAGGGCGAGGGGGAGGGCGTCGGTTTCCAGGCGGAAGACGGTGTTGTTCGGCGTGGTGCCGGAGGTGACGACGATGCCATCGCTCTGCTGGGTGAGCTTGCCGGTGGGCGGCTGGACTTCGGCTTTTTGGAAATTCAGCGTCTGCCAATCGGCGATGCCGGTGGCGAGGGCGCGCATCGGGGCGTTCATGTCATCGCGGCGCTGGCGGATGAAGCTTTCCAGGCGCACGACTTCGGCCTGTTTCGCGGGGTCATCGGCGACCTTGGTGCGGGGGAAATCGGAGTTGAGATCGACGTCCTCGCTGTTGTTGAAAAAGGCGAGGAAGCGGTAGTAGTCGTCGTGGGGAATGGGATCGTAGGGGTGGGCGTGGCATTGGACGCAGCCGAAGGTGGTGGCGTTCCATGCGGTCCAGGTGGTGTTGACGCGATCGATGACGGCGGACATGCGCCATTCCTCGTCATCGGTGCCGCCCTCGCTGTTGTTCTGGGTATTGCGATGGAAGGCGGTGGCAATGAGGTCGTGGGGATCGGGGTTTTCGATGAGGTCTCCGGCGAGTTGTTTGATGGTGAACTGGTCGAAGGGCATGTCCTCGTTGAAGGCGCGGATGACCCAATCGCGATAGGGCCAGATGTCGCGGTGCGGGTCTTTCTCAAAGCCGAAGGTGTCGGAGTAGCGGGCGAGATCGAGCCACATGGCAGCCCATTTTTCGCCGTAGGCCGGGGAGGCGAGGAGGTGGTCCACGGCTTGCTCGCGGGCCTTGGCGGGATCGGCAAGGTGGGCTTGATGGAAAGCCTCCCATTCTTCGAGGGTGGGCGGCAAGCCGGTGAGGTCGAGGCTGACTCGGCGCAGCCATTCTTCCGGCGCGGCGGGCGGCGATGGGGACAGCTCGGCGGCCTCGATGCCGGCGAGGACGAAGCGGTCGAAGTCCGCCAAGGGCCAATCGGTCTTCGCGACCTCCGGCGTGGCGGGCATCTGGGGCGGGGCGAAGGACCAGTGTTCGCCCCATTTCGCCCCCTGGCGGATCCACTCGGTGAGGGTGGTGATTTCCGCATCGGTGAGGGGTTTCGGGTGATGGTCGGGCGGCGGCATCCGCTCGTCCGGGTCGGAACTGAGGATGCGGGCGATCATTTCCGACTGCTCCGGGTGGCCGGGGACGACGATGGTTTTCCCGGATTCGCCCTGGCCGAGGGTGTCCTCGCGATAAAGGAAGGAGACCTCACCGGCCATTTTCACGCCGCCGTGGCAGGTGGTGCAGTTTTTCGTGAGGATGGGGCGGACGTCGCGATTGAAATCGATCTCCCCGGCGCGCGCGGCGGGTGCGGCAGCCATGCCGAGGAGGAAAAGGAATCGCGGGAAGAATCTCATGCGGGGAAATACTACGAAATTTCCAGCCGGGATCTACCCGGGATTATTTGGGTGAAATGGGAATGACTTGTGGAAAATGGGAAATCCTGATGGAGGATTGCTGCCGATGAAAAGGGTGTGGCAGCGCTGGCTGGAGCAGATGGAGTGTCCGCTGGGGCGGGTGGTCGAGGCCGGGGAAATCCGGCATTCGCCCGGAGGGATGGTGCGTTTCCGCTACCTTTCGCGGTATGCGGTGATGATCGTGACGCGCGGGGAGGGGATTTATGAGGATGAGGAGGGCAGGCAGAGGAGTCTGGTGGCGGGTGACTGGGTGCTGGTTTTGCCGGATCTGGGTCACAGCTACCGGCCGCTCATGGCGGGGGGCTGGGATGAGATTTACGTGATGTTTGAGGGCCCGGTTTTCGATCTCTGGAGGCAGCGGGGTCTGCTCGGCCCCTCGCGGCTGTTGGGAAGAGTGGACGATGCTGCGGCGGTGCGGCAGGGGCTCTTGGAAAATGTGGTGGAGGCGGAGGGCTCGGCATTGACCCGTTTCTGCGCCTTCCAGTCCTGGCTGGCCGGAGTGCTCGAGGGCGGGATGGATGCCCGGGAGGGCGAAAAGGGGATCGACGCCTGGTTTCAAGAGGCCTGCCGGAAGCTTTCTCAGCCCGGGGCCCGGGTGCAGCAGGTGGCCGGGGAGTTGGGCATGGGCTATGAGAGTTTTCGCAAGTCCTTCCGCGCACAGGCCGGGGTTTCGCCCCACCGCTATCACCTCCAGCAGGTGATCAACCGCGCGGCATCGATGCTGGAGGCGACATCGATGAAAAGCGCCGACATCGCCCATGCACTGGGCTTTTGCGATGAGCCCTACTTCTCGCGGGTGTTTCGGAAAACCACGGGTCGGTCCCCCTCCGAATACCGTGGAGCCCGGAGTCGAAAAGGGCCCAAGACTAAAAATGTGTTCAAATGAACATTTCACGGTTGACTTCGCCCGGAATTCCTGAGAGGGCTGCCTTGTCCTAACGCGAATTCCTATCATGAAAGCCGACACCAAGACCCTGAATGCCCCTGAATCCCGCAGTGAAACCCCAAGCTCCGCCGGCTATGAGCCGCGAGGTGACTATCGTGGAGAGGCGACGGTGGAACGCCTGCCCCAGCACACGATCTACAAGCCCAACAGCCGGGGCAGCGGAGGGGTCATTCGATTCGGCCTCAATCCCTACAAGGAAGCGATGTTCGTCGATGCCGCTCCGCAGAATGGCGAGCGGCAGTTCGATTGGGAGGCGAAGTTGACGATGAAATGGGGGCTATCCGATCTCGGAGCCGTCCTCGCGGTGCTTCAGGGTCGCCAAAGCGAAGCGAAGCTTTTCCACAAGTCGGAGAAAACCGGAACCAACAGCGCCTTCGAGCTGGTGCATCGGACGGAAGAAGACCGCCCGCCCTACTTGCTGGTCTTGTCCCGCCAGGATGCCGACAAGGCCCTGAAAAAAGTCATGGTTCCCCTGACCCATGCGGAAGCCGCGCTGCTGCAAGTCGTCCTTGCCCGGGCGGTCGAGCGATTGCTGGGTTGGTGAAGTCCGATGGATCGAGGTCCCCGCAGAATGTCTGCGGGTAGCGGGCCGGACCAAGCAGGGCCCAGCAGGACCGAAGGGAGAATTTCCCGATTTCTTCATCGGCGTTTCATGAGCCATCATGAGACTCATGGGGATGAAGGTGAAGATGATCCTGCCTGCGCTGACGGAAGCGAAGAGCCCGCTGTTCCGGCCGATCAAGTATTCCCTGTTTCCGCCGCTGGGGCTTGCAACCCTGGCGGCGTTTCTGGATGACGACGATGAGGTGGTGCTTCAGGACGAACATGTGGAAACCCTGGATCTGAACGACGAGCCGGATCTGGTCGTGATCCAGGTTTACATCACGAATGCCTCCCGGGCCTATCGCTATGCCGATCACTACCGTGCCCGAGGGGCGCATGTCTGCCTGGGTGGACTTCATGTGACCGCCTTGCCGGATGAGGCTGCGGCCCATGCGGACTCCATCTTTCTGGGTCCCGGCGAGGATATTTGGCAGGAGTTTCTCCGCGATTTCCGGGCGGGGCGACCGCGGGAACGATACAGCGCCCCATCGCGCCGCAGCATCCATGGAATCCCGCCGATCCGGCGCGATCTCATCAAGCGCCATCTCTATCTGGTTCCGAACTCGCTGGTGGTTTCGCGAGGTTGCCCGCACCGCTGCGATTTCTGCTACAAAGAAGCCTTCTTCCAAGGGGGGAACGGTTTTTATACCCAACGCGTGGACGAGGCCCTGGCCGAGATCGAGCGCTTGCCGGGGAAGCACTTGTATTTCCTCGATGACCACCTCTTCGGCGATGCCCGATTCGCATCGATGCTCTTTGATGGGATGAAAGGCATGGGCCGGGTCTGGCAATCGGCATCGACCATCCAGGCTGTGCTCAAGCCGAATCTGTTAGAAAAGGCGGTCGAGGCGGGGCTGCGCTCGCTTTTTGTGGGTCTTGAGTCCTTGTCCGCAACGAATCTGCGTGATCATGCCAAGGTCCAGAATCTCGATCGCGACTACGGCAAGGGGATACGCCGCCTGCACGATTGCGGGGTGATGATCAATGCGTCCTTTGTCTTCGGGATGGATGATGATGGTCCGGATGTTTTCGATCGCACGGTGGACTGGGCGGTGGAGTCATCGATCGAGACATCCACCTTCCATGTCATGACGCCCTATCCCGGAACGGCATTGTATGAGCGGATGCAGCGCGAAGGCAGGATCCTGCATCGGGACTGGGATCTCTATGACACGCGTCACGCGGTGTTCCGCCCGGCGCGGATGAGCGGCGAGGAGTTGGAACGAGGGTATTGGCATGCCTACGAGAAATTCTACCGTTGGAGCCATCTTTTCCGCGGGGCGATGGGGCATGATGCTTGGCCGGACCGCTTGCGCCATCTGAGTTATGCGGCGGGATGGAAGAAGTTCGAGAAGCTCTGGCATCTGCTCATCCGCTTCAAGCAGGTTTCCCTGGGGCTGCCTCTGTTAGAAAAAAGCCTGGATCGATTCTCGGCGAAGAGGAACGGGGATTTCCCAGGTCATCTGGAGTCCCCGATGGATGATTCCGGGGCCCACCGGAAGCCCGCTTGACCGACTCCGTGGCTTTGGCAGCATGGCAGCGAATAGAAGAGGCCGCAGAACCGAACAAGCGACGGCCTCCTCGCGATTCCTCCCATGAGCCAAGTCACCGACCTTGAGATCGCCCGAGCGGCGACACCCCTGCCCATCACGCAAATCGGAGAGAATCTTGGGATTCCCGATGAGGAGCTGGAATGTTACGGCCGATTGAAGGCGAAGATCAGCCGCCGCTTCATGGACTCGCTGGAAGGCCGACCCGACGGGAAGCTGATTCTGGTGACGGCCATGAGTCCGCCACCCGCCGGGGGAGGGAAGACGACGACGAGTGTGGGTTTGCACGATGCGCTTTGCCGCTTGGGGAAGAAATCCATCGTCTGCCTGCGCGAGCCTTCTTTGGGCCCCTGTTTCGGAATGAAAGGCGGCGCGGCGGGGGGCGGTCGCTCGCAGGTGATTCCCATGGAAGACATCAATCTCCATTTCACCGGAGATTTCCACGCCATCGCCGCGGCGAACAATCTTCTCGCGGCGGTGATCGACAATTACATCCACCACGGCAACGAGGTCCGGCTCGATCTGCGGCGCATCACGTGGCGGCGGGTGTTGGACATGAATGACCGCGCACTGAGGTCGATCAATATCGGTCTCGGCGGGCCGTCCAACGGATTTCCCCGCGAATCCGGTTTCGACATCGTCCCTGCCAGTGAAGTCATGGCGATCTTCTGTCTGGCGGAATCGATGGATGACCTCAAGGCGCGGCTCGATCGTGTGGTGGTGGGCCAGACTCGCGGCGGAGATCTCGTCCGCGCGGCGGAATTCGGGGTATCCGGAGCCATGGCGGTCTTGCTCAAGGATGCCTTGCAGCCGAATCTTGTGCAAACGATCGAGAAGAATCCCGCGATCATTCACGGCGGACCCTTCGCCAACATCGCGCATGGTTGCAACTCGGTGATCGCCACACGGACTGCCCTGAAGCTGGCCGATTATGTGGTCACCGAGGCCGGTTTCGGTGCGGATCTGGGAGCGGAGAAATTCTGCGATATCAAATGCCGCCAGGCCGGCCTGAGACCCGCAGCCGCGGTCGTGGTGGCCACACTTCCCGCCTTGAGATATCACGGCGGGGCAAGCGTGAAAGCATTGCATCGACCCGATCCCGATGCGGTTCGTCGGGGCTTGCCGAATTTGATGAGACATCTTTCGAACCTTCACGATCATTTCGGCCTGCGCCGTGTGGTGGCCTTGAACCGCTTTGCTTCGGACACCGCCGAGGAAATCGAATTGGTGATGGAAGCCGGACGTCAGGCCGGGGTGGGAATTGTATCCGCGACCCACTGGGCCGAGGGCGGTGCGGGTGCCGAAGACCTCGCGCGCGCGGTCATCCGTGCGGCGGAGGGTCCCGATGATTTCCGCTTCTTGTATCCCGATGATCTTCCGCTGCGTGAGAAACTCGAAGTGGTCGCGAAGAAAATTTATGGCGCGGCGTCGGTTTCCACCCATGTCAGCATCGATCGTCAACTGCGCGAGTTGGAGGAGCAGGGCTTCGGTCATCTTCCGGTGTGCATTGCCAAGACGCAGTTCTCTTTTTCCACCGATCCTGCGGCGATCGGCCTTGCGGACGGGCACACGCTCAAGGTTCGCGAGGTGAGGCTGAGTGCCGGTGCGGGATTTGTGGTGATGATCTGTGGCGACATCATGACCTTGCCCGGTCTGCCGAAACATCCGGCCGCCCTCGGGATCGACCTCGGCCCGGACGGCCAGATCTGCGGACTGTCATGAGTACCACGCGAGCCGTGATCGATTGCACGGCGTTGCCGCAGAGCGAAGCGGGTTTTGGATCGGGAAGGCCGGGCGAAACGATTCATTCCTTCGGACCGATGCTTGGGGCATCGGATTTGACGACTCTTTTGGCGATCACATGACTGCCGAGAGGGGCGGTGAGGAAAACAAGGGCAAGGGTCAGGGCAATCATGACCAGCGATCCGAGATCGTGGAAACGGATGGCGGCCGCGCCTAACAGCAGGATGACGCCGAGTGAAGCCGCCTTGGTCCCGGCATGAAGTCGGGCCATCAGGTCGGGCAGGCGGATGATCCCGACTGCGGCGATGAGGAAGAAGACGCTTCCGAGAAGGACGAGGAATTCAGCGATCATGAGCGGATGAGGCGGGAAAGAATGAGGGTGGAGACAAAACCTAACAGAGCGAGCATGAAGGCAAACTGCAGGGCCAGCGGTTTCTGATCATGAAAGGCGAGCACGACGGAGAGCCCGAGCAATTGAAAAGTCAGCAGGTCGACACACAGCACGCGGTCGGCATCCTGACGGCAAAGGGTCAGGCGACCGAGAGTGAGCAGCAGCGCGAGAGCGAGAAGGAAGGTGGCGATCTCAATCATGGCGGGTGAAGGGCAGTCGAAGTGAGCCGACCATGGTGGCGTATTTCTCCTGAATGTGGCGGATCTCCTTTTCGGGATCCTCCGCCCCATAGAGGCTGTGAACGAGAAGCTCGCGTCCGTCTTCCGTTTCGGCGACCGAGAGGGTTCCGGGAGTCATGGTGACCAGAGCGGCGAGCATGAGTCGATGCCCGGCGGAGGGGAGATCGACTGGAACCCGCAGCAAAACCGGGCGCAGTTGGGGCCGAGGAGAGAGCACATCGCGCGAAACCCTCAAGGCACCCGCGATGACCTCGTAGAGATAGAAGAAAGGAAAGATCAAGAGGGCTTTCATGGCTTCGCGGTGATGGTGGGTGCGGGTGGATTTCCCGAGCCGAGCACGGCATCGAGATAGGCTTGGGGTTCGAGCAGTCCGCTGGCTGCAGTCTCGGCAAGGCCGAAGAGCGAACCTGCACCAAGCCCGAGACCGAGGGTGACGACGGCGAGAACCACAGAGGCTGCGACGGCGGTGGGCGAGGGTTTTTGTTTTGCCTCAGCGGTCTTTGGCGCGCTCCAGAAGGCGGCCGACCAGATTTTGAGCATCGAAAAAACCGTGAGCAAACCGACTCCGACGATGGCGACGGTGACCCAGAAACCGCCGGTTTCGATCGATGCCCGCAAGAGCATGAATTTCGCGAAGAATCCGGAGAGTGGCGGGATGCCGGCGAGGGAGAGTGCGGGCACGGCGAAGAGGGCGGCCATCCATGGGGCGCTGCGCATCAGGCCACCGGTATTTTCCAGCTCCGAGGATCCGCTGTGTCTTTCGACCAATCCGGTGACCAGATAGAGGTTCGCCTTCACCACGATGTGATGGACGAGATAGAAGATCCCCGCAGCGATGGCCAAGGGAGTGAAGAGCGCGAGCGCCACGGCCATGTAACCGACCTGGCTGATGATGTGAAAGGAGAGGATCCCCCTCATGCCTCCTTGGGAAACCGCGCCCAACACCCCGCCGACCATGGTCGCGACCGCGAGGATGAGAAGCAGGTCGCGATGAGGAAAGCTCTCGCTTGCGAAAACCATGCCAAAGACCCGGAACATGGCGTAGAGGCCCACTTTGGTGAGAAGCCCCGCGAAGAGCGCGGCCACTGCGGGGGGCAGATGCGGGTAGGATGCGGGCAGCCAGAAGGCGAAGGGAAGCAAGGCGGACTTGATGGCAAAGGAGCCGAAGAGCAACACCGTGGAGCTTTCCACCAGGACAGGATCGCTGGCATTGGCAAAACGCAGGTGAAGGTCGGCGAAATTGAGGCTTCCCGTCTTGCCATAGATCAGCCCCGCCGCGCCGAGGAAGAGCATCGATGAAACGAGATTCAGCAGCACATACCGCCAGGCTCCCGAGCGCCCCGCATCGCCACGAAGGATCGCCATGAGGGCGAACGACGATAACAATAGTACTTCGAACCAGACATAGAGGTTGAAGAGATCCCCCGTGAGAAAGGCCCCGCAGGTGGCGGTGCTCAGGGTCAGCACCAGCGGCAGGAAATGCCGGCGTCTCCAGCGTTCGGGAAGCACGGCGATTCCGGTGGCGAGTGCGGCCAACGTGACCAACTGGCACACCGCCAGCATCAGGGCGGAGAAAAGGTCGGCCACCAGCACGATGCCGAAGGGTGCCGACCAGCCGCCGGCATGCACGGCATGCACGGAGCCCCCGGCACAAGCGGCTACCAGCCCGATGCCCGCTGCAAGGCTCAGCGCGACGCTGGCGAGCGCGATCCCTGCGGCGATCCGCGGTCGGGTGAGGGTCGCAAAGCAGCCCAGCGCCCCGACGAAAGGGGAAAGCAGGGCAAGGAGGATGAGGAGGTCGGGATTCATTTTCCGGAAGAACGCGTCTGCAGGGTGAGAAGGAAGGCGATGATGCCAAAGCCAATGACGATCGCCGTGAGCACCAGCGCCTGGGGCAGGGGATCGGTCACCGGCTTCATGGGCTCGGTGACGATGGCGGGCGCATTGTGTCGCAGGCGGCCCGCCGCGAAGATGCCGAGGTTCACCGCTTGGCCTAACAGAATGAGGCCGACGATGGCATCGAGACGCCCCGGGCCTAACAGACGGTAGAGTCCGGCGGCGACGAGCAGGCCGATGGTCATGGCGAGGAGGACGGACATGGGATCAGAGGGGTCGGTTGGGTTGGAAATGGCGGAGGAAACCGAGCGCGAAGCCGAGGACGGTGAGGAAGACGCCAAGATCGAAAAGCAGCGGAGTGCCGAGGTGGAGATCGCCGTGATGCCACCACAGGCCGGCGAAGAATTCCTTGCCGACGGTGAGAGGCAGCAGCGAGGAAACGAGTGCCACCACCAAGCCGGCGAGGCAGAGTTTCCACGAGGCGTGGCGCAGGGCGATGGGATTCATGCGTCGATCCCGGATCAGCAGCAGCAGCCCGGCCCCGGTGGCGGCCACGAGGGCGGCGATGAAACCACCGCCCGGTTCATTGTGCCCGCGCCAGTAAAGCCACAGGGCCACGGGCAGGGTCAGTGCGGCCACACCCCGTGCGGCCACGCCCAGCCAGGGGCTGTCGCTTTCATGTGGCAGCGGTGAGCGCCGACGTGCCGCGCCCAGTGCCGCGGTGGCACCCATGGCGGCGATGGCCAGAACGAGGATTTCCCCAAGTGTATCAAGCGCGCGGAAATCGACGAGGATCACATTCACCACGTTCGCACCGAAGGCGGCCGGTTTGCTGAACTCGATGTGAAATGCCGAGATCGGCTTGTCCCATTGCAGCGACATCGACTTCAGCACCAGCCCCGTGACGAGCACACCACCGGCGAGAGCGATCAGGGCGCGGCCGGTGGAAAAGGGGGATCGGTTCGCCTCCACTCCGGTTTTCTTCAGCACTCCGGCGAGGAGAAAGAGCAGGAGCGTTTCCGCCATCAATTGCGTGAGTGCCAGATCCGGCGCGCTGAACCAGAGGAACCAAAGCGCGACCACCATGCCCACGAAGCCGAGCGACACGAGCAGCGTAAGGGTGGTTCGTGCCTTGGCCGCCACCACTGCCGCCACGGCGAGCACCGGGCCTAACAGCAGCCACACCGCCACGCCGCCTTCGGATTCCAGGCCGCGGGGATTCCAGGATGCGGCGTTGAGACCACCGAGGGCGATGAGGCCCAGCGGAACCAGCATGAGGCCGATCTGCATGCCAGGGCTGCCGCTTTGCAGCCATTTCCCCGCGCCCTTGGCGGATTGTTTCAAGGCGGTGAGGGCATGCTCGAAAATCGGTTCGAAGAGCGGCAGGAAAGGTGCCGGGACCGGCCCGTGATCGGGGCGGGAAAGCACCCGAAACACGCCCCAGGCCAAAGCCAGCGCGCCCATGCCCAGCATGAAAGCGGGAGTCCAGCCATGCCAGAACTTGTAGGCGGCTTCTTCTGGCGCGCCCAGCGCGGCGGCGGCGGCACCGAGGAAATGATGGTTCGCCGCCGGCAGCGAAATCACCAGCACGAGCGTGCCGAGCACGGGCAGGAGAGGGGCCAGCTTCATCGGCCATGGCACCGCGACCTTGGGCTCCGGCCGGCGTCGCCAGTCGAGCATCGGCAACAACAGCTTGAGCCCAAGACCGACAACGCCTGCCGCCGCTGCCGCCACCGCCGCCGCCAACCAGGGTGATTGAACCCAGGTTGCCTTGAGCAGATACTCCTTGCCGAGCAAACCGGGAAGCGGACCGAGTCCAGCGAGCGAAAGCCCGGAAATCACGAAGGCCACACCGGTCCATGGCAGACACTTCGCCGCGCCGGCCAGTTCATCGATGCGCCGCGTGCCAAAGGCTTTTTCCAGATTTCCCGCAGCAAGGAAAAGGGGTGCCTTGTAGAGAGCGTGGGCAGTGAGGAAGATCGTGAAACCCAGCAAGGCCTCGGGCGTGCCCATGCCCGCAAGCAGAGTGAGGAAACCCAGCGCTGCCAAAGTCGTGCATGCCAGCAGGGCCTTGAGATCGCGCTCGCGGATGCCGCGCAGCACCGCCGTGACCACAGTGAGCACCCCGCAGGCGGAGAGTAGCGGCGTCCACAGCGGATGAGCGGAAAGCAGCGGCGCAAGCGTCGCGAGCAGGAAGACGCCCGCCTTCACCATCGTCGCGGAATGCAGAAAGGCGGAAACCGGTGCCGGGCCGACCATCGCATTCGGCAACCAGAAGTGAAAGGGCCACTGGGCGGACTTCGTCAGCGCGCCTAACAGAAAGAGCAGCAGCGCACCCGAGGACAGGGCGTTGGCCGAGCCATCGCCCGTGCGGACGAGGAGATCCACGATGGATGCCGTACCAAAATGGCTGTGGATCATCACAATCCCCGCCAGCATGCAGGCTCCACCCGCCAGGGTGACCAGCAGCGCCTGGGAAGCCTTCGCGCGGACCTCTTCCTTTTCGTGATGGAAGCCCACCAGCAAAAAGGACAGCAGCGAGGTGGCCTCCCAGAAAAGGAAGAGCAGATAGAGATTGTCCGCCAGAATCACGCCGAGCATGGCCAGCGTGAAGCCACAAAGACCGGCCAGCACGCCGGGAAGCTGCGGGCTCTTGGCCAGATAGCCGCCGGCATGGAGAATCACACAGGCCCCCAGACCCAGCACCAGTGCAGCGAACCAGGCGGTGAAGGGGTCCATGCGCAGCGCGAGATCGATTCCCATCTGCGGCACCCAGGGCCATGAAATCCTCACCGCTTCCAGCCCGGGAACCAGGGCCAGCATCCACAGCGCCGCAGCGCCTAACAGAACGGCGACGCCACTGGCTGAGGCCTTGGGATACCGGCGCACGAGCGCAGGCAGGAACAGAGCCACCAGCAACGGAAGCAGTGGCACCAGGGCGGGCAAGAAGACTCCTGTCATTTCCTTTATCGGGGTCGATGAATGCTCAGCCTTCTTTGCCTAACAGTTGGCGCAGGAAACCCAGATTTCGGTTCTTCTGTTTGACCACGAGCACCGGTTTTTCCGACTCGCGCAGCAGGTCGGCGGTGTTGCTGCCCATCAGTGCCAAGGCCAGGGCATTGCGGCCATGACAACCCGCCACCAGCAGGTCCGCTTCCGCGGCGGCATGGTCGGCCAGTGCGGTTCCCGGAAGCTGGCCTTCCAGCAGCAGGCTTTTCCACGATGATCCTTCTCGCGCATGCTGGCTCAGCGCTTCGGTGAGCTGCCAGCGGGCGGTATCACGGATGTCACGCAGAAGTTTGGATTCCTCGCGCACCAGAGTCGCCCGTCCGGGAATGGTGGGGTCCACCACGTGCACCGCTTCCTTTTCCGCCCCATCGGGATGCAGCGTGGCGAAGGCTTCCGCCCAGTCCACGACCAGCCCCGTGAGTTCGGAAAAATCAAGCGCCGCCACCACGCGCCGCGGCGGGACCACGGCGGTTTCCGGCACCATCAGCACCCCCACCGGGCTCTTCCGCGCCAGCCGCTCGGTCAGTTGACGCGATCGACGACCACTCACCGGCACGACCACGAGATCATAAGTGCCCGGCAACAGCATCTCCAAAACACCGGGAAGGGTCTCGCCTGTTCGTTCTAACAGATTAAGCCGCGTGTCCTCAAGGAAGCCGGCACAGGCCTGGCCCAGCTCGGTCATGAACTCCCGCCGCATCGCTGCCGCTTGTTCGGATTCGACGGCCATTTCCTCCGGCGATGCGGTGAAGACGGCGAAATCCACCGCCTCCGCTTCCGCATGGCGGGAAAGACAGGAGATCCATTGGAACACGGAGTCCGACGGCACATCGTCGGCCACGACAACGAGGATGTTTTTGAAGCGTTTCATGGCTGAGGCCGCATCATTCCCATGAAGTGGAAATCATGCATCCAAAATCGGATTACAAAGCCGGATGGGGATTCCAATTGAGCTTTGCCTTCCATCTTCTAACAAGGAGACCGGCGGTATTGTGACGTCCCCGTCACGCAGCCTTCATTCATCATCATGGCCCAGGAAGATTTGATCCGACTAGCGAACATCCCCGGTGTGAGCGCCTCCCGATTGCGTCTCGCCCGTTGGCTGGATTCGCCGCGCATCCAAGGCTGTGTCGTGGCCGTCATCCTCATCAATGCCATCGTGCTCGGCATGGAAACCTCCACCGCGATGATGGATCGCGCGGGTTTGCTGCTGCGCGTGATCGACAAGGCCTGCCTGGCCTTCTTCATCGCCGAGCTCGGATTGCGGCTCACCGCCTGGCGCGGGCAGTTCTGGCGGAGTGGCTGGAATGTCTTCGATCTCGCCGTCGTCGCCATCGCCCTTGTCCCCGCCGCCGGTGCGTGGTCGGTCCTGCGCTCCCTGCGTGTCCTGCGGGTGCTGCGCCTGCTGACGGTCATCCCCGCCTTGCGCAAGGTGGTCGCGGCCTTTCTTCACTCCATCCCGGGGCTGTTAGGTGTCATCGCGGTGATGGCGATTTTCTTCTACACCGCCGCTGTGCTCGCCACCACGCTGTTCGGCCCCACCTACCCCGATTGGTTTGGCAACGTGGGTCGCAGCCTCTACAGCCTTTTCCAGATCATGACGCTAGAAAGCTGGTCGATGGGCATCGTGCGGCCGGTGATGGAATCGCATCCCTACGCCTGGGCCTTCTTCATCCCCTTCATCATCATCGCCACCTTCACGATCCTCAATCTCTTCATCGGCATCATCGTTTCCGCCATGCAGGAGCTCTCCGCGATGCCCGATCCGCTGCCCCCCGGTGAGGCCGCCGATACCCGGGAGATCCTCGAACGGCTTGAAGCCACCCTCGCGGAGCTGCGGCAAAGGATCGATCGCGCTCCTCGATCGCGCTCCATGATCCTTCCGCCTCGCCACAGCCGTGGCTTGCCGGATGCGGGCAAAGCTGGCACATCGGGCGGCGGTGTCTGATCCCGCGCTTGAAACCCTGATGCTCGCCTTGGATGGCGGCGACTTTCCCCGTGGCGAAGGCTTGTTTCTCGGAGCAAGACCTCATCCTGCCCTGGACGGCTGGAAGGGTCTGAGCGGCTGGCAGCCGCTGAAGCCGCTGGCGGATTCATGGGAAAAAGCGGGTCACAGCGGATCGGCCGAACCTCCCGGCGGCCGCTGGCCCCTGGTCCTCTTTCTGCCGGGGAAGGCGCGCGATGAAATCCTTCATGGCTTCGCGCTGGCGAGGGATCGATTGGCCGATGGCGGTGTCCTCCTCGTCTCCATGGCGAATGACGAGGGGGCCGCGAGATTTGAAAAGGAACTGGCGGCCGCGACCGGCGGAGTGACATCGATCCAGAAACACAAATGCCGCGCCTTCCATGTCCGCAACGACGGTGTGTGGGATGAGGCCCGTTTCGAGGAATGGCGGCAGCTTGGGGGTTTCCATCCGGTGCCGGACACGAATCATGTGACCCAGGCGGGGGTGTTCAGTCATGGTCGGGTCGATGCCGGGTCCGCCTTGCTGGCACGGCACTTGCCGCGGGGCCTGAGTGGCAAGATCGCCGATCTCGGCGCGGGTTGGGGATTTCTCTCCGCCGAGCTTCTGAGCACTTCGCCAGGGATTTCACGGATCGATCTCTACGAAGCAGACGCCCGTGCGCTGGAATGTGCCCGTCTGAATCTCGCTTCGCATTCCGGCTGCGAGATCGGATTCCATTGGCATGATGTCACCACCGGCATCGGCAACGGCTACGATGGGGTGATCATGAATCCGCCCTTCCATCGCGGCAGCGGGACCGATCTCGAGCTGGGCAGGGATTTCCTGCGTGCCGGTGCCGCAGCCTTGAGGAGGGGCGGGCGGATGTTCCTTGTCGCAAATCGGCAACTTGCCTACGAAAGCTGTCTGGGCGAACTGCGCATGGCGTGGCGCAAGCTCGCGGAGGACGCCACCTACAAGGTCATCGCCGCCACCGCACCCTGAGCCGCTCCCGCCCTGCGCTCCTGATTCATGAAACTCATCAAACTCCTCGCCAACCTCGGATACGGATCCCGCAAGGAAGTCCAGCGCTGGGTCCGCGCCGGATGGGTCACCGATGCCGGCGGACGAATCCTGAAAGAAACGGATCTGCCGCCGCATGCCGACATCCGTGTGCGTGGCGAGGTGCTCGATCCGCCCTCACCCCTCACCCTCGTGCTGAACAAGCCGGTGGGATACACGTGCAGCACCGATGATCCCGGCGCGACGATTTACGATCTGCTGCCCGAACGATTCGCCCACCGCAATCCGCTGCTGCATTCGGTGGGTCGGCTCGACAAGGATACTTCAGGACTGCTGTTGATGACCGATGACGGGAAACTCTCCCACCGCATCATCCATCCCAAGTCGCACTGCGCGAAGGTCTATCACGCCGTGCTTGACCGTCCGCTCAGCGGCGAGGAGGCAGCCGTCTTCGCCTCCGGTGAAATGATGCTCCAGGGCGAGGCGAAACCCCTGCTGCCTGCGGGATTCGAGGCTCTTTCCGAGAAGGAAGCGCATGTCACTCTTCATGAAGGCCGCTACCACCAGGTGCGCCGGATGTTTGCCGCCATGGGGAATCACGTCGTCGCGCTGCGCCGGATCTCGATCGGCTCCTTTTCCCTGCCTGTGGATCTGCCGGAGGGAGAATGGAGGATCATGGACGACGATGACATCGCCCTGCTCTTCCGTCCGTTAGATTCTGTTAGATCATCCGTCCCTCCTTCAGGCTGCTGATCCATGATCCTCGTTCCTCGCTACCGTGGCGGGAACGACGAAGAGGCTGACGGACTTTGCCCCTAGGGCTCGCTTGCACGTTCCCCCGATCCTCTGGGGTTGGAACCGAGGGATCGGGTGGAAAAAAGGAGCAATGCGGGAGAGAGCGATGGGGCAATCAATCCTTGTCTGCCTTGGCCTGCTCGATGGCGGTCACCTTTCCATCCTTGTTGAAAGTGATTTCAGCCTTCGCCTCTTCCGGCTTTGGATTGATTTCTCCGGCTAAGGAAATCAGCGGGCCAGCCAGGGGAACCATGTTCAAGGCAGTGGACTTGGCGAGTTCCGTCGTGGGGTTTTTGTTCTCAAATACCCATATCTCTTCCTGATTCAGGCTGTACCGGTAGGAAGGCTTGCCAATGACTTGGCCAACGTCCTCCCGGGTCATGCCTTTCTTAATCTCGGTCGAAGACGGTTTGGTGCCGGGGATGGCCACTGGACTGACCTGAGAAGCGCAGGAAGCCAGAAGCACGAAGGGGAGAAGCATCGACAAGGATTTCATGGATGAGGAGGGTTTTTTTGATAGCATGAATTGCGTTCCAGACCCCATCTCGCCAAACGCATATCCGGAACAGGTTCTGCGAATCTCACGACAGGGACCTGGCCAACCTAACTTTCTGGATGGCGTGGCCAAGAAATTCTTTTCTTTGAAGGGGCTGGCTCTCGAGAGCAAAGATCCTGCGCGAATGGCGGAGGATCTCAGGGCTTGAGGGGGAGGCCGTGGGTTTGGATGGTTTCGCGGAGGGTCTCGCGTTTGGCGGGATCGGGCTCGGATTCGAGGGCGGCGAGGAGGTGGGTTTGCCAAGGGTTGGGGTCGTTGGTGGCGAGGATCCAACGGGTCATGGCGGCGGGGTCATGACGGAGCCAGGAGTCGATCACGGTCCGCATGCCGGTTTCGCGGGCGGTATCATGGGGAAAGGCGGCGATCCAGGTGGCAGCGGCGGCGGGGTCTTGCTGGGCCCAGCGCTGGGTGATCTGGACGGCACATCGATTGCGTTCCAGGCCCGCGGCCATTTCATCGAGAGCGATGGTGGCGGCGGTGTTCGGATCCTGGTTGGAGATCACGAGGGCGACGGCTCCAAGGGCGACGTTTTTTTCGATTTCGCGATCGATGCCACGGGCCCATTCGAGGGCGGCGGCGGGATCTTGTTCTGCCAGGCGGAGGCCGACGTGAGAGAGGAGTCGGAGGGTGGACGGGCTGCCGGGTTCGAGGAGATCGAAGCATTCCTGGGCGAAATCGGGATCGGTCTCGAAGGCGTCCCAGATGACCTGGGCGAGGAGGCGTTCGCGTTTGGCGGGATCGGTCTCCGCGAGGGCTTCATCGCGTGCTTTGCGAAGCCGGGTGCCGGGGTCAGGTCGGCCTTCCCTTTGGGCGGTCTTCGGCTGGGCCTCGGGGTTTTGGGTTTTTTCTGTGGCCGTGTTTTCCGCCGGTTCCTGGCGATCGCAGGCGGAGAAGATGAGCAGGGCGAAAAGGCATGCGGCGGCCCGGCCTGAGGGGGTGGGGCTCATGGGGTGAAGGATACCTGGCTGAACGTGGAGGTGTTCAGGACATCCGTGCTGCCGCTGGCGACGACGAGGCCGATGTAGCAGTTGGGCGACATGGCGACGGAGACGGAGCCGACGGTGTTCCATTGGATGCCATCGGAACTGCGGAAGGTGGTGATGGTGTTGCCGCTGCGGCGGATGCGAATCCAGGCGTCCGGAAGGGTGCCGGTGCCGCTCTGGGTGGTGGAGGTGGAGGAGCCATTGCTGGTGCGGCGGACCCAGCGGTAGGTGCCGGTGCCGGAAAGCCCCATGAAGACATGCCGGGAATCGGTCGCAAGGGATTCACGGACCATCACGCCGACTCGCGAGGCATTTCCTGTATCCTGAATGTTGGAAATCCTGGCGGTGAGTTCGCCATTTCCACTGATGGCCTGATAGGTGAAGCGCATGCGGTCGGCGCGGCCGGCCAACTGCCCGGCACCGGACTGGGTGAAGGACCCGCTGGCGTGACTGACCGAGCCCTGCGGGATGTCGGTGCCGATATCCGCGGAAACCCAGGGCAAGGGCAGACCTTCGACGGTAAAGGTAAGCTGGGCTTCATCGAAGGCACCGGCGAGGTCCGTGGCCCGGATGGTGAAGCTCTGGCTGCCTGCGGAGCCCTCGGGCGGGGTGCCTGAAAGTGTGCCATCGGCCGCGATCGACAGCCACCCGGGTCCGGCGACTTTCGAATAGCTCAAGGCGTCTCCGGCATCCGCATCCACGGCAGTGCCGGCAAGGCTGGTGCCGGTGTAAGGCTCGCCTTCCAAAGCGCTTTCACGGGTTACCGGATCGGTGAGGAAAACGGGCGCGTCATTCACGGCGGCGACGGTGATTTGAAGCGTGGCGGTATCGGTGGCACCGGCGGCATCGGTCACGGTGATTTCGAAGGCATTGAGGCCGACATCGGCATTTCCCGGAGTGCCGCCGAGGCTGCCGTTCGAGGCGATTTGCAGCCAGGCGGGTCCGGAGCTTTTGGTGAAGGTGAGGAGGTCCCCGGCATCGATGTCCGTGGCGCTGAGATTCCCGGTGATGGCTTCATCCTCGGTGGCCCCCAGGGAAAAGGTTTCGCTGGTGAAGGCGGGTGGGTCGTTTCGGTTGACGACTTCTAACAGAAGGTCGGCCTCGGCGCTGGCACCGCTGGAATCGGTGACGCGGACGAGCCCTTGGGCGGGTCCGACATCGCTGTTTCCCGGAGTGCCGGAAAGAGTGCCATCCGTGGCCACTTGCAGCCAGGTGGGGCCGTTGACCTTGGAGAAAGTGAGGGTGTCACCGGCATCGGGATCGCTGGCGGAAAGGAGTCCGCTGAAGGCTTCGTCCTCAGGGGCATCGCCGAGATCGAAGACGCTCTGGGCCATGACTGGGGGATCGTTGACATTTGTGACGGTGATGGTGACGGCGGCGCTGTCGCTCATGCCGATGGCATCCGTGACGGTGATCACCAGGGTGTGGGAGCTGGCGGCCTCATGATCCGGCGTGGCGGCGAGGCTGAGGACGCCGGTGGCGGGGTGCAGGCTGAAGAGGCCCGCGCCATTTCCACTAGAAATGCCGTAGTTCAGGGTATCGCCGGCATCGGTATCGGTCGCGACGAGCGTTCCCAACACGGTGGAGGTGCTGCTGTTTTCCGCGATGCTGAAGGACTGGTCGTCGATCACGGGGGCTGAGGGGACCGCAGCCACGGAGTTGGCGGTGATTCCGGTGACATTCGGAATCAACCATGAGCTGGGGATGATTTCGCGAGTCGTCTGGCCGGGGCGGAGCCAGGCGACGGCGACGTGGTCGCTCCCGCTGCCTTCGGCTTGCTGGGCCTCGAACCAATAGGCGCGACCGGCGATGAGCGGGATGGAAACGGACTGTTGGGATGACTCGGCATCGAAATTCTGGAAGCTGGTCCACGTGGCGAGCGAAGCGATGAGGACGCGGCTTTCGCTGGTCGAATCCGTGCCGAGGTAGAAGCGGCTGCCATCGTCACTGGAAACCCAGAAGGTGTAGTTTCCTGTGGTGGGTGCGATGAGCCAGCCGGTGACGCGGCGGCTGTAGCTGCTGCCGACGTTTTGCGCGCTGGTGGAGGTGGCGAGGGTGCCGGAGAAATTCGTGCTGCCGGTCCAGGTGTTGTTGTTGAAATTCGTTTGTCCGGACCAGCGTTGTTCGCGCAGGCCGGTGGCGGTGCGCGAGAGGATCCGGACGGTGGAGTAGCCGGTGATTCCGGCGGAATCCGTGCCGCGAATGACGAGAGTGACGACCGAGGCGGTGGGGAGGGCGGCGGGGTTTTGGAGAATCACGCGGCCTTGGGCATCGAGCGCGAAGGCCCCCGAGGCATTTCCTGAAAGGATGGCGGTGCTGCTGAGGCTGCGGGTGGCATCGGCTGTGATGCCGGGGCCAAGCACCGTGCCGGACGCCATGGTGGTGGTGGCCGAAAAGACCGCCCAGCCGGATTGCCGTGGGCCTTCGACGAGGTTGTCGATATCGATCAAGACCGTGCGATCCACCGAGTAGCGGGGCACACCGCCGTCTTCCGCGCGGACGGTGAGGGTGTAGGACGTGGCGGTCTCGAAATCGAGTCCGGTGGCGGCAACGGCGAGCTGGCCGCTGCGGCGGTCGATGACAAAGTTCCCGCCGTTGTTGCCGGAGACGATCGACCAGTTCCAGATCGTTCCCGGCTCTTCGGGATCGTTGGCCTGAAGGGTGGTGACTTGGGTCCCGGGTGCGGTGCCTTCCGGAAGGTCAAGCGGTGGGGGCGGGGAGATCGAATCCACCGCGGTGTTGGCGGTCCATGTCGGATAGCCTTTGGCGGCGATCTGTGATTTCGCATCGGCGGAGATTTCATAACCGCGGCCGGCGACTCCGAGTCCGTATTGTTGGAAATAGGCATCAAGATTGCGGCCGGTGGCATCGCAGAAGATCACGTAGAAACGATCGCGTCGGTCCTGGTCCGAGTCTCCGGCATAACTCAGCGCGGAGAGGCCGGCGTCGGTGCCGCCTTTGTGCCAGGCGATGAGGCGGGAGAGCGCGCTGCGGTAGGTTTCCCAGCCGAAGGCTTCGGCGAGGTTGAAATAGAAGTCGTAGGCGGTGGCACCATCGCTGCACGCGTAGGACCAGGTTTGATCGACGGCGGGCCGTCCCTGGAAGAGCTGGCGGGTGCTGAGTCGGTTGCCGCCATTGAAGGTGGAATGGACATCGCCATCCCAACAGGTGCGGTCATGGACATGGGTGTAGAGCAGAGCGGGGACGAGGTTCACATCCACCTCGCCATGGGTGGCGATGCCGTAGGTGCCATCATAGCTGTCCTGATAGGTGTGGCCGATCTCGTGGTAGAATCCCCAATCGCCGCCCTTCACGGTGGCATCGACCAAACTACTACTGTCGCCGTAGGCCATCATCACCGGATACCCGGCATGGCCGTATCCGGCGAGGATATCGCGATCGCTCAAGGCCGATTCGCCCCGTTTGCGGTGGGCGGTGTAGCCCATGAGATCATCCGCGGTTTCGATGACTTCCTTCCAATGCTGTGCGACCGCCTCGGCGGAGGTGACATTCTGCAATTGGTTGCGCGAGACATAGACGGTGAAAGCGGGCGTGTTGCCATAGGCGGCGACGTTATCCGTCATGATGCAGCCCCAGGCACCGGGGAGGTTTTTCAGCGTGCTGTTCCAGGTGGCATCGGTATCCACGCCGAGCTGGAAACTGGGGGCCTCGAGCGCGCCGCTGATGGTGACATTGAAGGTGCCGAGATTCGCGCCGGCGGGGACATTGATCCAGATGAGCCCGCCGAAGACATTTCCTGTGGCGGTGCTGGTCTGGGTGAGGGGGACGGAGCGGGTGACTTTGGGGAAACGATTCCACTGGTCGAGGTGGAAGTTCACATCGATGTGGCAGCCGATGTCCACACGCACGCCGCCGGCGACTTTGTCGGCAGGGATGTCCACCGTGATCGTCGCGCCTGGAGCGGCATAGAGGCGGGTGTCGTAGCGCCGTCCGCGGTCGCCCCAGTTGATGTAGCTGTCGGTGGGCACATTGCCATTCACCGTGATCGTGCGCGTGACCGTGGTGCCTCCGGGTGCGGGGCTTCCGGGCCAATCCGAGGAGGACGGGTGGACGAAGAGCTGCGATGCGGGCATGCTGTCGTAGCGGCTCGATTGATAGCGTGCGAGCATGGCATGGACCGGTTGGTTGGCTTTCACCAAGGGCGCGGCGGCGGTCACCGTGATGGTGCCATAGCTGGGTTCCAGCGCAGCGAGGGCGGCGAGGATTCCGGCCTGCTGGGGTAGGACAGCGAGGGTCCGATCCACGGATGCCGCGGCGATGCGTTCGTCCGCAAGGGCGAAGGGCACGCCGTTGACGGATTCATCGATCATCCGGTCGATCCCGAGCAATGCGCTGTGGAAAGTGGGCAGAGGGGAGGCGGCGACGGTGAAGGTGGAACTGGAAGTCCCGCTGCCGCTCATGGCGAGGCCGAAGGGTTCAAGGACGAGCAGGGCGTCATTGAAGGCCTGGGTGCTGAGGGCCCAGGGGGTGGAGCAGACGACCAGGCCCCCGCCGGCGGCGGCGAAGGTCTGGATTTTCGTGATCGCACCGGCGGAGAAGCCGGAGTGGAAATTTCCGACAAAGACATCGCAGGTGCTGAGGTCATTCGTCGAGTTGCTCATGCTCGTGGAAATGGCCTTGGTGAGGAATCCCTGGCCTTGGAGGAAAGTGCGCAGTCCGGAATCCGTGGAGCCCACGCGGACGAGCCCGGGACTGGCCTTGCGGCTGGCCCAGAGGATGGAGTTTACGAAGAGCTGGGAGGTGGTGCTGCCATCGGTGCTGAAGAACCCGGTGTGCGCTCCCGCAACGGCCCTTGCCGCCGTGGCGGAAACCCCGTTTCCATAGCGACCGGCGGCGAGTGCGGGGGCGGCATCGCCATCGATGAGCACCGGGAAAGACGCGCGGCCGAAGGTGGCGATGGAACCGGGCGAACCGTAGCCGTCCGAGACCGTGCCTGCGGTGCTGCCGATGATGGCGGCGTAGTCGGCAGGGATGTCCGCTTGGGCGGAGAGGCGGCTGCCAAGGCCGGCGAAGAGCCAGAGAGTGAGGAGAAAGAGGACGGATTTCATGGGTTTCGGAAGGGAGGGCAGGGCTTACGGGGAATCGATTCCCGGCAGCGGATTCACGAGTGGGCCGAGGAACTTTTGCCATTGCTCTTGGACACGATCGTCTGGCGGCAGCAGCGGGCGGTTTTCGGAAAAGGACCACTCGATGAGCACGGCATTGGCGAAATCGCGGCAGGCTTCGCGGAGGGCGGGGGCGAGGTCCTCGCTGACCTGATGGCTTTGGGAAATGAGCTGGAACTGGAGTTCGGCGTATTCGGTCCGGCGGGGCCCGAGTTTTTTCTCGGCGAGACAGCGGGCGCAGGGTCCGGGGTGGGAATGGTCGTGGGGGATCGTGGGATCTGAAACCACGGCCGCGGGAAGCCCTTCGTTTTCTTCCCCGATCACCACGACCTCTCGAGCAAGGGAGGACTCGGACCCAAGCGAAGGCTCCGGAACCGGCGTCTCTCCGCTGTCGGCCGTTTCGATCGAACGATCCCTCAGGGCCCAACCGAGCCCGCCAAGGAGCAGCACGATCGCGAGTGCGGCCGGCCATTTCCAAAGTTTCTGGCGTTTCTTCTCGCGCATCAGGGTTGGGTCCGAATTTCTTCTCTCAAGCGGAATCAAAGGGACAATCCATCCCCAATCGACAGGATTTCTCGTGAAAAATTCGCTTCGGTGCACTTTTCTTTTTTAAAAATCTGCATCGCCGTCAAGGGGAATTTAGGAAACCCGAAATTCCGTCCCGCTTGTTTTCGCGGACCTATGGGGTTCCCGGTGGGCGAGGATTTTTTTTGGTGAGGTCCCCCCATGAATGTCCCACCCCCTGGGCGAACATGGCGCTTCCGCCGTCCCCGGGCTTGCGCTCCTATGGGGACTTGGCAGCTTCGCTTGCCGCCAATCGCCCGGGCGCGCCGATAGGATTTGAATACGATGACCACGACCTTCCTCCACAGTGCCGATTGGCAGATCGGCAAGCCTTTCGGCTCGCTCGACGATGAGTCGAAGCGCCAGCGGCTGCGGCAGGAGAGGATCGATGCGATCGTCAGGCTGGGTCGCATCGCCCGGGAAGTGAAGGCGCGTTTTGTGCTCGTGGCGGGGGATCTTTTTGACTCTCCGCACGTCACCAAGGCGACGGTCTCTGCGACCTGCGCGGCGGTGGGGGCGATCGGTCTGCCCGTGCTGGTCATCCCGGGAAACCATGATCACGGCGGTCCGGGAAGCATCTGGGAGCAGGAGTTTTTTCAACGGGAAAGGGACCAACTCGCCCCGAATCTGCGGGTCTTGCTGGAGGCCACGCCGGTCGTGCTCGATGAAGCCATTGTCTTTCCCGCGCCCCTCCTGCGGAGGCATGAAGCGGTCGATCCCACCGCGTGGATCCGGGCCGCTTTGGTGGACGATTCCTCGCTGCCAGCCGGGTTGCCGCGAATCGTGCTCGCCCATGGGACGATTCAGGGATTTTCGGCACGTCAGGACGATGATGAAGCCGGGCCGGTGACCGCCAATCACATCGATCTCGCGGCCATGCCGGATGCGGCCTTCGATTACATTGCTCTGGGGGATTGGCATGGGACGAAACAGGTGGCTCCCAAGGCCTGGTACAGCGGGACGCCGGAGACCGATCGATTTCCCCGTGGCGAGGGCAATGACCCGGGAAATGTTCTCAAGGTCAGCGTCACGCGCGGCGGCTTGCCGGAGGTGGTGAAAATCCCGAGTGGCCGGCTTGGTTGGCGGGAAATGGCATTCGATTTCAGCGGGGACGATGGCCCTGAAATCCTCGCGGCGAGACTGGCGGAAACCATCGGTTCGCAGGGTGATCAAAACCTGCTGTTGCTGAGTTTGCGCGGGGTTTTGGGAATTGCGGCCGCCAACCGCCTCGATGCCGTCCTTGAGTCGTGGGAATCGCGGCTGCTGCGGCTGAAGCTCGATTCCCAGATCACGCTGGTGCCCAGCGATGCCGAGGTCGCCGCCCTGACCCGGCGTGCCGAGGACCCCTTGATCGCGGCGGTGGCCACGGAATTGGTCCGCCGCTGTCAGGGAGAATCCGAGGATGCCGCCATCGCCCGCCTTGCCCTGCGCGAACTCCACGCGGCCCTCGCCTGAGTCCGGATTTCCCTCCTTCTTCCTCATTTTCCCATGCGCCTGATCTCCCTCACCGTCCGCCACTACCGGGTCCACCGGGAAGTCAGGGTCGATTTCGACTCCTGCCGGACGCTCATCGGCGGGCCCAACGAGTCCGGCAAGAGCACCTTGGTGGAAGCCGCGCACCGGGCGCTTTTCCTGCGGGCGAAGACCGGCGGGATGATTCAGAAGGAAATGGTTTCCACCCGCCATCTGGGCGACCCGGAGGTGCTGCTGGTTTTCGAGGCGGCGGGGAAGTTCTGGGAGCTGGAGAAACGCTTCGCCGCGACGAAGGGGGCGACCCGATTGAGCCAGCGCGGGGGTGGGAATTTCCGCGATGAGGAGGCGGAGACGAAACTGGCCGAAATCCTGAAATCCGAAACCGCTGGCGGTCGCGGGGCTGCAGGCCTGCTGCCGGATCTCTGGTCCCACCTGTGGGTCTGGCAGGGGAGTTCCGGCGATGACCCTTCCGCCCACACCAGCAGTCACAAATCCCGGCTCGTCCAGCATCTCCAGCAGCAGGGCGTCGCGACTCTGCTCCAGTCCGCCGCCGATCAGCGGGTCGCCAGCCGCATCGCCGAGCGCCATGCCGCCCTTTTCACCGCCGGGGGGAAACCCAAGGCCGGTTCGAGCCCCGAGGTCGCCCGCCTCCGTCTGGAAGCCGCCGCTGCCACCCTGGAAAAAGCCCGCGAAGCTGCGGATCGTCTGGCCCATGCCGCCGAGGATCACGCCCGGGCCGAGCGCGATCGCGCCGAGATCACCGCCATCCTCCCCCAGCTCCGGCAGGATCGCAGCAGCGCGGAAACCCAGCTCCAGCAAGTCGCCCGCCTCCGCCGCGAGGAAGAAACCCAGCTCCAGGCCCACCTCGGCAGCAGCGCCCGGCTCAAGGAACTGGAAGGCCACGACCGCACCATCCACGAGCTGCATGCCGACCTCGCCCGCCGCGGCGCTGCCCTCCAGCCGGCCGATGAAACCCTCGACCAGCTCACCCAAGCCGCCGAGGCCGCCCGAGTCGCCAGCCAGCAGGCGGAGTTGAAGCATCGGGCCGCTGCCGAGGAATTCCAACGCGCCCGCCTGCTTCACGATCTCGCGTCCGCCCATCGGCTCGCCTTGGAAAAATCCGAAGCCCACGCCCGCCTTTCCGCCAGGGCTGAGGAGGCCAAGGGCATTCATGCCGAACTCTCCCGGCTGCGCTCGGAAAGGGGGAAACTCCCCGAGATCGAGCCGCCCGACCTGACCCGCCTCCGCAAGCTCGAATCCCAGGCCGATCAAGCCTCCGCAGTTCTCGAAGCGATGGCCACCACGGTCGAGCTCCTCGAATCCACCACCCCGGTGATGCTCGATGGTCGGCCGCTGGACGCGGGGGATTCTCGGATTCTCACCGATGCTGCCGAGCTGGTCACGGGCGATGGCACCCGCCTGCGCATCCGCCCCGGCGGCGGAACCACCCTGGCCACGGCCCGCGAACGCGCCGACTCCGCAAAGGGTGCCCTGCAGTCCGCCCTTCAGGCCCTTTCGCTGCGCGATATCGAGCACGCCGCCGCCGTCCTCGAAACCCGCCAAACCCTCAGCCGCGAAATCGAACGCCTCGAAACCCGCTGGAAGGGTCTCGGCGGGGCCGAACTGACGGCGGAAACCGATCGCGCGCTCATCGAGCTGGAAGCCGCCCGGGCTGACGTCCGCCGTCGTGCCGATTTCCTGGGACCCGCCACCCCGCCCGCGCCGCCGGATCTCACCGCCGCCCAGCAGCAACTTTCCGCCGCCCGGGATGCCCTCGATGCCGCCGGGTCTGCGGAAACCAGCAGTCGGCAACAGGCCGAGCGACTCCGGAGCCGTCAAGAAATTGCCCAGACGACGCTTCAGGCGCATCGCGATCAGACCGCCGCCGCCCGCCAGGCCTTGCGGGATCTCGAAGCCGCCATCAAAGCCCGGGAAGAGGCCCATGGTGATGCCACCCGTCGCGCCGAAGCTCTCGCCGCCGCCCGCGAGGCGGAAAAGGCCGCTGCCGTGGCCTTGGCGAGCACCCGCCAGGCTCTGGCCGACCTCCACCCCGAACTGCTGCAAGCCGATCTCGACCGTTTCACCCGCTCCCTCGCCGCCCAGGAACAACGGCTCCGCGAGGCGGAGAACCTGCTGCTCATTTCCCGCGAGCGCCTCACCCTGGATGGCGGGACCGATCCCGAGGCCGAGCTTCGCCAGGCCGAGGAAATCCATCGCTCTGCCGCCGCCCACCACGCCACCGAACTGCGGCGCGCCCGGGCGATCGAGACCTTGCACCAGCTCTTCACCGCTTCCCGCGAGGCGATCGATCGCGCCCTGGTCCAGCCCCTGGCCGATCGGATCAATGGCTATCTTGCCTGTCTTTTCGGCCCCGGCGCCGAGGCCCGCGTGCAGTTGGGCGAGAGTGGCATCGGCGACCTCGAACTCATCCGCCCCGGCAGCCCTGCCTGCCCCTTCGCCGCGCTCAGTGGCGGCACCCGCGAGCAATGCGCTGCCGCCGTCCGCCTGGCCCTGGCGGAAATCCTCGCCGCGGATCACGATGGCTGCCTGCCGGTGATCTTCGATGACGCCTTCGCCTACTCCGATCCCGCCCGCATTCGCTCACTCCAGCGCATGCTCGACCTCGCCGCCACCCGCGGCTTGCAAATCATCGTCCTCACCTGCACCCCGGCCGACTACTCCGCCTTCGGAGCCGCCGAACTCCGCCTCAACCCGGCCTAACAGAGGGGGGGTCAAGGAGTCGGTGCTTCTGTTAGTTTTTTATCACCGTGACTGCGGTGCTGAAGCAACTTTACGAATTGGCGGACAATCTTGCCGAAGCGGATCGACTTAGTATTTCTGCAAAGATGCTGCAACCGCACGGAAACTGTTCAATCCCGCCTCGATGTTTTCGATGATCTCCTCGGCGAGGTCGGCGGGCTCGGGGAGGTTATCGAGGTCGGCGAGGCTGTCGTCCTTGAGCCAAAAAAGATCGAGGCTGGTTTTGTCCCGGGAAACGAGTTCGTCGTAGCTGAACTTGCGCCAGCGTCCATCGGGGTTTTTCTCGGCGTGCCAGGTTTCCTTGCGTTTGTGGCGGTTCGCCGGGTTGTAGCAAGTGATGAACTCCCGCAGATCCTCCAAACGCAGCGGACTGCGCTTCAGGGTGTGGTGGATGTTGGTGCGGTAGTCGTAGTACCAGACTTCCTTGGTCGCCGCGTCCTTGCTGGCGGGGCGGTTGTCGAAGAAGAGCACGTTCGCCTTCACTCCCTGGGCGTAGAAAATGCCCGTCGGCAGGCGGAGGATGGTGTGAAGCTCCGTGGTTTCTAGCAGCTTCTTGCGGACGGTCTCACCGGCCCCGCCTTCGAATAGCACGTTATCGGGCAGCACCACCGCGGCCTGCCCGGTGGTCTTGAGCATCGAGCGGATGTGCTGGAGGAAGTTGAGCTGCTTGTTGGAAGTCGTCGCCCAGAAATCCTGGCGGTTGTAGGTGAGGTCGTCCTTCTCCTGCTCCCCTTCCTCGTTGGTGAAAGTCATGCTGCTCTTCTTACCGAAGGGCGGATTGGCGAGCACGTAGTCCACCGTCTGCGAGGGCTGGGCCACGAGGGCATCGGCGGAGGACACACAGCTTTCGCCATCGATCTCGCCGATGTTGTGGAGGAAGAGGTTCATCAGGCAGAGGCGGCGCGTGCCCGCGACGATCTCGTTGCCGTGGAAGGTCTTGTTCTTGAGAAAGGCTTTCTGCTCACGGTCCAGCTTGGTGCCGTCACGCGTCAGATAGTCATAGGCCGCGAGGAAGAAGCCGCCGGTGCCGCAGGCTGGGTCAGCAATGGTTTTGCCGGGTTCCGGGGCGACGCATTCGACCATGGCAGCGATCAGGGCACGCGGCGTGAAATACTGGCCTGCGCCGGATTTGGTGTCCTCGGCGTTCTTTTCGAGGATGCCCTCGTAGATGTCGCCCTTCACGTCGGAGTCTAGCATCACCCAATCGGTGGCATCGACCATCTCGATCAGCCGGGCGAGCTTGGCGGGATCGGTGATCTTGTTCTGCGCCTTGGTGAAAATCTGGCCGAGCATCCCTTTTTCGGTGCCGAGCGTGCGCAGGGTCTCGACGTAGTGGACTTCCAGCTCCGCTCCCTTGAGCGGTTTCAGCGTGGCCCAGGAAAATTTCTTCGGCACGCCGACATCGCGCTTGTAGGGCGGGCGGCCGTATTCGTCGGCCATCTTGAGGAAGATCAGGTAGGTGAGCTGCTCCAGGTAGTCGCCGTAACCCACGCCGTCGTCGCGGAGGGTGGTGCAGAAGCTCCAGACCTTGGAGATGATGGTGTCGGTGGTCATGGGGGAAATTTCAGGCTTTGGTGTAGGCTTGATGGGGATGTGTGGGGGTATCTTGGAATGCCATTCGCAAACGCTGTTCGCGACACAGACGGGTCAGGTATTCACCCTGCAAAGTGACTGGGCTGCGGTTCACCAGTTGCGAAAGGCAGTCGAGACGAATGTAGTGCGACTCGCACAGAGCCAGAAGAATTTCGACCATCCGCTCCTTGTTGATTTTCCCAGCTTTGCGTGGTTCCTGCGCGATTTCCAGAAGATGCTCCAGAAAATCGGTCGTAAGTTGTTCTAAATCTTCGACAAATGGCAGCGCGAAATGTTTGGAAAGCAGGCGCCCGGCGCTGTCTCGCATAGGCCCCTTCGGGAGCAAATCCGGGGAGCTCAGGGGCAAATCCGGGGAGCTCGAGGGCAAATCCGGGGAGCTCGGGGGCAAATCCGGGGAGCTCAGGGGCAAATCCGGGAAGCTCAGGGGCAAATCCGGGAAGCTCCCGCCCTCAAAAATGTCCTCGGGGGAGATTTTTTCGGCTCCCTTGAATCGGTAGACCGTGCCCCTCCCTTGCCCTTCGGTGACAAGAAACCCTTGGGCCACCAGATTTCGTAGGGTTTTGGTTACATCACTGGGATGGCGATCGGTCAGTTCGCATAGGCGGACGTGGGTGAGCCTGCGTTCCGTGAAAGTGACTGCCAAGGCAAGGCGGCTTTCAGGGTCCAGCGTTTCAAAACGCTCTTTGAAGGCTACTTTCAAAAGATCGAGCACGCCCGGCGGGAACAAATCCAGCATTTGCAGGCGAAGGATAGTCCGGGGACTCGGTTCATACTCCTCCGTCAGGGAGGGTTGCCGCCAGTGCTGGCTCTTCCACCCGGCCATGATCCTGGGAATCCCAGTGCCCGCCTTTTCCCCGATCCTCACGAAACCGAAGAGATGCGCGAGTCGCTTGTTCCTTGAGTCAGGTTCGTCGCCGCGGAGCGCGAGTTCGATCGGGATGCGCATGTCTCCCGGATTCTGGAAACCGAACATGTCCGGCCGCCTGACGACCAGAATCCGGGCACGCTGGCGGTAATCCGCGTGAATCAAGACGTTCGCCAAGGCTTCGCGAAGCGCCTCATGAACCGGAGTGTCTTCGTCCCGCAATCCTCCCTTCAACACGAAAGGAATTTTGAGACCGGTCGTGAGCTTGGGATACACGATGCGGAAAAAGTCGTAGAGATTGCCGGACCACGAACCGTCCAGCCAGACACGGTCGATCCAGCGCTTGTCTGCCTTGGCTTCCGGCCGTTCCTGATAGTCGAGGGCGTAATGGGGAAACTCGTCCTGAATCGACTGGAATTTCCCGAACATCAGCAGGCCCGCCACGGTAAGTCCCTCTTCTCCCGTTTCACGGTCCGTGTTCCAGGCACGGATTTCACGCAGGAAGGAGAGGTTGTCCAACTCGCTCCACGGGTGACCGGGATTCAGGGTGGCATGGGTCTGTCGGTAGGCTTGCAAAGTGGGCAGCGAGAGGTCTTGCATGCCGAAACGCGGCAGCACCCGGTAGTCGAGAGACTCGGCCTGCCCCTCGGACAGCATGAGTTTGACCTCGTCCTCGGGCACCTCCTGGTCCGCCTCGTGAAACCTTCGGTAGGTTCCCCCAAGCGGATTGCCATTGATGAATACCGGGCGTTGTTTCCGGGTGGCCCGCGGCACCTCGATGCCAAGAATCCGGTTTCCCTCAATGTCCAACTCGTGGACACGGTCGTCGGAAAGGAGATTGACGCTCACCTTCTGCCGGTTGCCCAGCAGGTCCGCCAATTCCTTCCGGATCGGGCCGGGATTCGGGATGTTCCTGGCGTGAAAGTGCCCCTTCTTCTCTTGAACACCCAGCAGGATGAGCCCGCCTTCGGTGTTGGCCATGGCGGAATAGGTCGGCCAGAAATCCTTCGGCAACTTGCCCTGTCCGTCCTGGCCCAACGCCAGCTTGCACTCCAAATCCACCGATTCGCGGAGCAAATCAATGTCGGAGACGGAATGGATTTCAGATAGGAGGCTCATTGGGCCTTAGGGCGATTGGATGCTTTTTACTTCGGGGGAGACGACGCTACGTCGCGGAGGGTGTGGCAGAAGCTCCAGACTTTGGAAACGATGGTGTTTGTGGTCATGAGTCAGTGAGCAAATTGGGCCAGATCTTCTATGAACTGCCAGTCGATGCCGTTGAATCTCTCGCGGCAGCTCTTCCCAAAGTCTGGGTCTACGTGTTCTGCGTAGGTAATCAAGCCATGGAGATGATCCATGAAGGAGGGAAGCGACGAGAACCCAATACGCTCGCAGTGCCCGTGAGGCTTGTATTTCGCAGAAAAATACAGGTGCCTTAAAATCTGATTCTTGAAGGCCTTAGTAAGTCTGGGGCGATCGGAGTCAACGAGCAAACCTGTTACGACCTTGCGGGCCCCAGGGGGCGACACATGGGTCTTTCTCCGATTCCTTTGGAAACCGAAATCCCCGAGCGTCCTGTCGACTTCTCCAATGATCTTGCCTACTTGAGTCCGGTCTAGGTCATTTGCGGAAAAAGTAAGGTCATCCGCGTAGCGGGTGTAGGTGCAACCAAATTGATCAGAAATTTCTTGGAGTTTCTCATCAAGCGCTACGCAGACCAAATTCGAGAGCTTAGGACTTGTTGGAGCTCCTTGTGGAAGATGGCCAATATTTTTTCCATTTTTCTTCCAGCGCTTGCCGCGGTTTTTGTATTTGTATGATTCATCAGAAGTGCGGGTGCAGAGCCGCGCCAATTGAAAGGACGTAAGGGGCTTGTATCCAACTGCTCTGAATGCGTGATAAACCTGCCTTTCGGAGATTGACTCGAAAAAGTCCGTGATGTCCAACTTCACTAGCCACTTGGTTTGACAGTGCCTTCGCGCGTTTTCGACTGGGCTCGATCCCTTTGTGTAAGCTGTCGACGCAATGTGGGGTTGGGGTAATGAGAGTATATTCGAGTTGATCCACTCCTGCACGATTTTAAGGCTCGGGCAGGGAACGGTTATTTGCCGGTAGCCTCCTGAGCGCTTTCGGATGTTGAAGACGCGATAAAGGCCTTCACTTGAACGCATCCGAGCATAGAGGACATCGTAGTGGCTGTCCGCAAGGACTGCCAAGTGCTTCAGGCCGAGGATAATCGGAAGGCGTTGCCGATGCTGATGCTTGGTTTCTCGGTCTAATTCCTGGAGGAACCTCTCACCGCATTCGAGGGCTCTTGCCTCTGCGAGGTATTCTTGTGGAGACCAGTTACTCATATACTTTCAGGAGCTCGCTTGCGAGCTCCGTGCGCGAGCGGTAGCGACGAGCGACGCAGGCGCGTCGGAGCGTTAAGCCGTTCGTGCACGGATCTGGCTCATTCTGGGCTATTTCAGAGAAACAGGAAAAATCCTGTTCCCCGAAGCAGGGCACCGCCCGCTCCAGTAGCCCCCGGGGTTGCCGGCGCATTGCTATATTTTCACTGGTCTCCACGAGAAATTCGATTAATCTTGGTTGGGATGTAGATTTTTTGAGGTTTGAGTGCAAGGTCAAGTTTCGGTTCCACCGAGCTCGAAAGCCTTTTGAGGAGGTCCCTTCCAAATTGAGAGACACTGCCATTCTCGGTCACCAAGCCGAGATCGACAAGACGGGAAATAGTTTGGCTGATTGTATCTGATTCATGAATAAGATATTTCTGAAAGTTTGATACGCTGATTCCCCTTGAACAGAGCTTTAGGTAGGCGGTGAAGTTTGCGAAGTCGTTTTTACTTCTGATGTTGAGATTCGAGATCTTCTCTAGATTGCTGACGCCTAGCTGCGTCAGCAGGTTGAAAATGGGAGTGCGATTGACCGCATTGAAAAGCTCGCGTGCCTCAGCAGGAACCTTCTTCTGCGGAAAGAGCGCCCTGTAAGCCGGTCCGTCTTTGTGTAAGAGGGCGGGAGTGTTGTTGGGGCACGAGTATTCGAAAACAACCGGGCACCCTGTGTTTCTGAATCCAAGTGGCGGAAAGCCCCTGTTTGTCATCTTCTTAGTCCGATGAAAGAAGTCTACCTGAACTTCACTAAAGTAGGTGTGGCTCTTGTTGAGGCGTATGCACGAATGGAAGTTCTCATACTTTAGCGCCTTCGAGGCAGATAGCGCGTGCTCGATCGCGTGCTCATAGGCGCAAAAGCAGGAGATGTGGAACGTGAGGCGTTTGGAAGAGATTCTGCTCCTGAGCTTCGGCGTGAGAAAGGCATCACAGAAATCATGGAGCGTTCCCCCAGACCCCAGAATATCTTCGACTAAGATAATGTGGGAGTAGTTTCCAGAAATTAGTTCCCCTTCGCTTGGATTGATTGATGAAGGAACAGTGCAGAATTGCATCACGTGCTCGAGCATGTAGCCGATCTTGTGCTCGCTCCCATACCTCCCTGGCTCTTTGTTGGAAACCGTGTAGAATGCCACCTTGGTGGCGGATTCCGAGCTGATGGTGGATTCAATATTCTTCCAAAGGGCGACTTCTACTTCCCGAGCGGAGACAAACCACATGCTGTCGATCACGCTCTTGGCGATAAGAGTGTCTCTGGGTTCGAACTGCTTGAGCCAGTTACAGCAATATTCACTATCTGAAAAGCGCATGAATCGGTTTTGCAGGTTGTTTACTTTGCTCCCTTCGGCTTCGAGTGACGGATTTGGAGGAGCCGCTCCAATCGGATGCGATTTAGTAATGCCGTCGCGGGTTCGTCGGTGGGGTCTTGGGGGACGAGCTGGCCGGTGAAGGCCTTTTTCAGGATGGACTGGCGCAGGGCGGCGCTGCGCTTCAAGGCGGCGTCGATCTCCCGCTCGTTCTGCTCGATCACCGTGAAATGCTCGTCGAGGAGACGGACGATCTCGCGTTGCTCGTGGAGGGAGGGAAAGGTAATTGGCAATGGCCAAAAGTCTTTGCCGTAGATGGCTGCCACGCTCGTCGTTGCCTTCTTCACTTGCTCCATCCGCTGGCGGAATGGCTTGGCGCAGAGTTGCAGCCCAATGAATATCGGATCGAGGCATTCTGGCAGTCGAATTCGCATCAGGTTGTTGTTGTAGACTGTGGGAACGGTGGGATCACGTCGCAGGACTGCGGTTTTTCCGACGAGTTCAACGCTGTTTCGGGTGTTGAAAAGAATGTCACCTTCGCGGAGCTGGAAGCGCTCGATCTCCTCCTCTGTGCAAGTGACGAAAACGTCTGCTCTTAGGTCAACGTTCCCTAGCATGTCGACGCGATCCATCTTGATGTAGCTGATGCCAGCAGGATCGGAGCTTTGTTCGGTGGCCGCGCGAACGAGACCGATCAATGAATCCGTTGGGCAATTTCCGATTCGCTCCGTGGCCCATCCGTCCGGCGGATCAATCTGGGTGATCTCTTTGGCTGTTAGCCCGTCCATGAGCTTCGGCTCGCTTGGCTTGGAAGCTTTCCTGTGCGTTCGCTTGGCCTTCTCCCACTCTTGAAGCTGCTTTGCATAGTCCGCCTGCCGTTCCTCTTGAATGCGGTTGAGGAGTTGGTCGGGGGATTCGAGGAGGTGGGGATTTTGTTTGCGCCAGGGGGCGGTGAGCTTGCCCTCGAAGGCTTGTTTGAGGAGGGACTGGCGATAGACGCCGAGTTGCCGCCGCGCCCGCCGCAGACTCTCCTCCCCGGCGTCGAGTTCGGAGAAGAGCTCTTCGATCTTCGAAACAATCCGCTTCTGCTCGGCGAGGGGCGGGAGGGGGAGAGGAATTCTGCGGAGCTGTTCTTGGTTGAGCTTAAGACGTGTGGTTCCAGTGTATTCTCCGTCAAAAAGGTAGCTATCGATTCTCCCGGCTTCGCCTGTCGCTCCGTAATACGGAAATAACTCAGAGTCCGATTTCCCCTCGTTCCGTTTGCTCCTTTCGGAGGCGTTGATGGGTTTACGGCGTGAGTCCAAGATTTCGCAGACCTCGCCAAGCGCGGTGGCAATCCACCCAACCGGCAAATGTCCCGCCCCTTCAGGGCTTGGAATTTGTGGGGGCGGTGGACCCAGGGCGGCGTCGCGTGGCTCCTTGCCCTGGGCTGTCGTCTGTCGCCCCCTTGGGGCTTTGGGAGAGGTCATGCGAGCGGTGATGGGGGTTAGATGCGGACGAGCCGGAGCAGCGGCTCGAAGCTGTAGATGGCGGATTGGCGGCCGGAGGCTTCGCGTACGGGGACGAGCAGGTTTTCCTCCAGCAGGATGCGGGAGAAGCGGGCGGCGGTGTGCGTGGGGATGCCGGCGTGTTGGGTGAAGCGACTGTTGCGGAAGACCGGGTTGGTGAAGATGTAGTCGAGGGCGGTGACGGCCTTGGCGGAGTTGAGCAACTCGGCGAAGCGGCCTTTCATTTCCTCGTAGAGGTTGCGGATGCTCTCGGCGGTCTGGAGGTTCTGGTGGGCCTGTTCCTTCACGGCAGCCAGGAAGAAGGCACACCAGTTTTCCCAAGCCCCGGAGGCGGAGACCTCGCGCATGTGGTGGATGTAGTCCGCCTTGTGCTCCTCGAAGTAGCGGCTGATGTAGAAGTGGGGGGTGGAAATGCAGCCAAGCTGCCAGAGCAGGAGGGTGACGAGCATGCGACCGACGCGGCCGTTGCCATCCTTGAAGGGGTGGAGCGCCTCGAATTCCAAATGGCTGATCGCCACCCGGAGCAGGGCGGGCATGGCGGCGTTTCCGGAGAAATCGAGCAGGCGGTCCATGCCGCTTTCCAGTTGCTCCGGGGAGATCGGCACGAAGCTGATCTTCGTGCTGCCGCGGCTGCCGATGTAGTTCTGCTCGGTCTTGAACTGGCCGGGGTTCTTGGTCTGCCCACGGGCGAAGGACAGCAGAAGCTGGTGCGTCTGCCGAATCAGCGACTTTGACAAGGGCTGGCCGTCCTGCATCGCCTGACGGGCGGCGCGCAAGGCCCGGCCGTAGAGGTAGGTCTCGACGGCTTCGGAACGATAATCCTCGCTGGCGCCCAGGTCGGGATCGGTCTCCGATTCCAATTCGAGGACTTCCTCCAAGGTGCTGAAGGTGCCCTCCATCCGGGAGGACGCGAGCGCCTCCTGACCTCGAAGGGGTGCCAGCAGGATCTCGCTGTTGTGCATGCCCTTGAGCATCTGGTCGTAACGGGCGAGCGCGTCCGTCGCCTCCAGCAGCGGGCCGATGACTCGGGCGGCATCAAACGCCTGCGGCGGGAAGGCTCCGTAGTGGTAATCGACAGCTTGGCTCAAATCGAGGTTCATTTCCTAGCGAAAGAATAACGAGAAGCCTATTTGTTGTCAACGGAATTTAGTTTTGTGCAACACAAAGGCATTTGATGTGTACGAAAATCGGCCAAGACCGTTTTTCGTACACCAAGAGCCTCCTCGTGCACGACAAGTTAGTTTGTCGTTATTCCATGCAAGGCAATGCGTCTTGTGATGCACGGAATGGTCATTTGTGCACGACAAGCGAAGCCCCGGGGATCAGGCGACCAGCTCGCCGTTGAGCTCCTCGATCAGCGTGTCCATCTGATCGCCGAAGAGCTGGTGCATTTTGCCGAGGCCGCCTTGGGCGTCGAAGGGGGCGTAGTCGAGGTCGTCGCGTTCGAAGCGGAAGGAGGTCATGACGTGGTCGCGGATGAGCTGGAGGAAGGCGGTTTGGGTTTCGGTGAATTTCTTCTCGGTGGGGACACCGGCGTGGCGGCGCATGATCCAGGTTTGGAAGTTGCGGCGGACGGTTTCGGGGAAGGGCGTGAGCTTGCCATCGATGCCGCAGGCGCGGCGGATGAGGGCCATGAGGGCGGTCAGTTCGGTGAGCGGGGCGGCGTTTTCCGGCAGGGCATCGAGGCGGGCGTAGGCTTCCCAGACGCGGAGCGGGGCGAGGCGCGGGGCGGCTTGCTTGAGGGCGGCGAGCACGTCCTTGATCTGGGCGAGGGTGACTTCCTGACGGCGCTGCGGTTGCTGATAGAAGAGGGTGAGGGCGTCGAGCCGGTCCTGATGCTCGCGGCAGAAGGATTCGAAGTCGGCGACGAAGGCCTCCGAGCGTTCGCGGGCGTCGGCATCCCACTCGGCGCGGACGAGGGTGTCCTGGGTATCGAGGTCGATGGTCTGGAGATTGGCGGTGCAGGTCTCGACGATGAGTTTCACGGCGGCTCCGGTGAGAGGAGCGGCGGCGGCGGCGACGAGTTGCTGCTGGGCTTTTTCCCGGGCGAAGTCGCCGGGTTCGCTGCCAGGCTGCTGGCCGGTGAGTTCGAGGGCTTTTTGCTCGATGGCCTCACCGTCGATGGCGTGGAAGAGGTTTCTAACAAGCGTGCTGATGGCGGTGCCGCCGAGCTTTTCCGCGACGGCTTGTTTCTGCTCCGGGGTGAGCATGCGCTCGATGCGGGCAAGGCGTCCGGCGAGGGAGGAAATGGTGTCGGCATCGGTGGCCCCCATGACGACCTCCATGGCGAGGTCCTTGAAGGGCACGGAGGGCTTGGTGATGGGCGGGCGGCTGGCGGTCTTTAGGGACTTGGTGACGCCGATGGCATCGACGATGACGTAGTGGGTCTTGGCGGTCTTGGCGGCGGGCGAGGCTTTCTTTAGCCCATCGTGGTCGAGCGTGCGGGTGCCGCGGCCTTTCATCTGCTCGAAGTAGCCGCGGGATTTCACGTCGCGCATGAAGAGCAGGCATTCGAGCGGTTTCACATCGGTGCCGGTGGCGATCATGTCCACGGTGACGGCGATGCGCGGGTGGTATTCGTTGCGGAACTGCTGGAGGACGGACTTGGGGTCTTCCTCGTTCTTGTAGGTGACCTTTTTGCAGAAGGCGGAGGATTCGCCGAACTCCTCGCGGACGATCTGGATGATGTCGTCGGCGTGGGAATCGGTCTTGGCGAAGACGAGGGTTTTCGGAACCTCGTATTCGCCATCGGTGCCGTTGCGGTCAGGGAAGATTTCCGGGAGCTTGTCGCGGAAGGTTTTCACGACCGTGCGGATCTGCGAGGGATTCACGATGTCGCGGTCGAGGGCTTTCTGAGAATAGGCTTCGTCCTCGTCCTGCTGCTCCCAGCGTTTGGCTCGGGTGAGTTTTTCGCGTTTCTCGACGAGCCCTTTGAGGACGGTGCCGCCGTTTTGGGTGACCTCGGTTTCGATGACGTAGATCTCGCCTTGGACGTTCACGCCATCGGCCACGGCGTCCTCGTGGGTGTATTCGGAGACGACATTCTGGTTGAAGAAAGCGTAGGTGCGGGCGTCCGGCGTGGCGGTGAGGCCGACGAGGAAGGCATCGAAGTAATCGAGCACCTGCCGCCAGAGGTTGTAGATCGAGCGGTGGCATTCATCGATGATGATGAGGTCGAAGTGCTCGATGGGGACCTTGGGGTTGTAGGTGACGGGAAGTGGCTCCTTGCGGGTGGACGTGCGCTCGCCGGGATTTTCGTCCTCGGCGGATTCGTCGAGTTCCTTGCCCTGGAGGATGGAATACATCCGCTGGATGGTGGAGATGCAGACCTGGGCGTCGGCGGGGACGTGGGACGAGGTTAGGCGCTGGACGGTGTAGAGCTCGGTGAACTTCCGGTTGTCGTCGGAGGGCTGATAGGCGAGGAACTCCTGCTCGGCCTGCTCGCCGAGGTTGCGGGTATCGACGAGGAAGAGGACGCGCTTCACCCGGG
>JALOTY010000129.1 GCA_025457665.1 Akkermansiaceae bacterium
CCAGACGCTCTCCCAATCGTTTTTCATCGGGGTCCTGCGGCGAGGCTCAGTCATCACGGTAAATTCCCGGGGTTCACTCTCCCACTGGCACCGCACGCGGGGCCTCTTCCTCCACTGGCACCGCCTTGGGCGGGCTTTCCTCCACCGGCACCGCCCTCGGGGCCACAGGCTCGGCACGCGGCGCGGGTTCTTCCACCACCGGAGCACGCGGAGCTTCGGGTTCCTCCACCACCGGGGCGCGGGGTGGCATTTCTTCTTCCACAGCGTTCGGCAGCTCCCGCGCCGGGCGGACCAGCAAGGCACGCGGCGGGGCTTGTTCTTCCGGCGGACGCGGCCGCGGCTCAGGGGCCGGGGTCGGAATGATCTCATCCTTCGGCGGCAAAGTCCGGCGCATGCGGATTTCCACACGGCGGTTCGGAGATTGGGTATCGATGTCGCCCTCCCGGACCAGCGGCTGGGTTTTCCCGAAACCGCGGGTGACAATCTTGTCTTGGGGCAAGCGCAGCGAATCCACCAGATAGGCCTTCACCGCCGCCGCCCTCCGGCGGGAAAGATCGAGGTTGTAGGCGTCGGTGCCGAAAAGGTCGGTGTGCCCCTCGATCCAGCAGTAGAGGCCGGGATTTCTTTCCACCAGCAGCGCCAGCTTCATCAGACCCACCCGCGCACTCTCGCGGAGTTCGGCGCTGTTGTATTCGAAGAGCAGGTCACTGGGCAGCATGGTCTTTTTCCCGACCAGCACACTCTCCGGCAAACCCACCAAATCGTCCAAAGTCATCACGCCATCCAAGGACCCTTCCGGCGCTCCGCCCTCCACGCCCTGCTTGAGGATCTGCTCGGTGAACCGATCCAACTCCGGATCTTCCAGCGCCGCCCCGGGATCCACCACCACCTGACCCTCCTCCGCCTGAGGCAAGGGGTCCGCCGTGGTGCCCAGTTCGGGCATTTCCGCCGCGAGGTCGAAATCCGCCATCGCCTCCATGTCCAGCGCCTCCGGTGCCCCTTCCGGCAGCGGCTGCTGCGGCTTGATGGCAAATTCCGGGTCCAGCGCTTCCGGCGTGATGTCGAGTTCGTGGTCCTCAGGCAACTGCGCGAGGATGTCGACCTCCTCCAACAAAGTCGTGGCTTCCACCGGATCGCGGGTCTCCGGAGTCGGCGAAATTTCATCCATTTCCGGCGGTAGCACCTCCACCTGCTCAAACTGGATCGGCTTCGTCCGGATTTCCTCGGCCTCCACGAAGGGCAGCATGATTTTCACGTGCCCCAGAGCTAGGAAAGCCACGGCATGCAGCACGATCGCCAGCATCAGGCAGACCCCGACCCACCAGCCGATGTGATCGGGGCCGGGAAGTCTCGCGGGACCGGATCCCCGCATGTCTCGCCATGTATAACCCTCGGCCACGCGGGGGAGGATACGCGATCCCCGCGAGGAAACAATCACGATCCCAAGATTCAATTGCCAGCCCGCCTCTATCCCTTATGCTTCCCGGCCTTTCGCCCCATCCCATGAACGAACCGAAGAATGTCGCCATCGTCGGAGCCACCGGAGCCGTCGGTGTGGAAATGCTGGAGTGCCTCGAACAACGGAACTTCCCCGTGAAGTCCCTCACCCTCCTCGCTTCCGCCCGCTCGGCCGGGAAACGCGTCCCTTTCCGCGGCAGCGAAATCGTCGTTCAGGAACTCACCCACGATTCCTTCGCCGGCATCGATATCGCCCTCTTCTCTGCCGGCGGCGGGATTTCCAAGGAGTTCGCCCCCTCCGCCGCCAAGGCCGGGGCCATCGTGATCGATAACTCCTCGGCCTTCCGCATGGATGAGGACGTCCCCCTCGTCGTGCCCGAAATCAATGGCCACGCCGCCCGCCACGCGCCACGCGGCATCATCGCCAATCCGAATTGCTCGACGATCATCACCCTCATGGCCCTCGCCCCGCTCCACGAGGCCTTCGGGCTCAAGGCCGTGATCGCCTCCACCTATCAGGCCGTTTCCGGCTCCGGTGCCCAGGGCATCATCGAGCTGGAAGAGCAGATCCGCGCCATCGCCGCCGGAGAATCCCCGCAGCCCAAGGTTTACAAGCATCCCATCGCCTTCAATGTCATCCCGGAGGTCGATGCCTTCACCGACAACGGCTACACCAAGGAGGAACTCAAGATGCTCCACGAAGGCCGCAAAATCCTCGGTCACCCCACCCTGAAGGTTTCCTGCACCTGCGTCCGCGTTCCGGTCCTGCGCTCGCACTCGATTTCGGTCACCGCCCAGTTCGAACGCGAACCGGATCTCGCCGCCGCCCGCGCCGCCTATGCCGGGAAACCCGGAGTCGCCATCCGCGACAATCCCGCCGAACGCCTCTATCCGGTGCCGCTCGATACCACCGGCAAGGACGATTGCCTCGTCGGCCGCATGCGCCGGAACCTGGTGCTCGAAAACGCCCTCGATCTCTGGGTCGTGGGCGACCAGGTCCGCAAGGGTGCCGCCCTCAATGCCGTGCAAATCGCCGAGCTGCTCTGAGATTTCACCCTCCCGCCGCCATGAATCTCAAGGAATACCTCGAAGCCCGCGCTGCGGAGGTCGATGCCGCCCTGGATGCCGCCTTGCCCGCCGCCAAGCAAAGGCCCTCTTCCATCCACGAGGCCATGCGCTACAGCCTTTTCGCCGGAGGCAAACGCCTGCGCCCGGTCCTCACGCTCGCCGCAGCCGAAGCTTGTGGCGGTGATCCCGCCGCCGCCATGCCTTCCGCCTGCGCGGTCGAGTTGGTGCACACCTACTCGCTCGTGCACGATGACCTGCCCTGCATGGACGATGACGATCTCCGCCGTGGCCGCCCCACCTGCCACAAGGTTTATGGCGAAGGCATGGCCGTCCTCACCGGCGACGCCCTGCTGACCGAGGCCTTTCTCATCCTTTCGGAAACCCCACCCACCTCACGCTACCCGCTTTCCGCCTTCATCGCTGAACTCGCCCTCACCGGTGGTTCCACCAAACTCATCGGCGGCCAGGTCATGGACCTCGAAGGCGAAGGCCGCAGCCTCACCAAGGCCGAACTCGTCCGCATCCACGAAGCGAAAACCGCCGCCCTGCTCACCACCAGCCTCCGCCTCGGAGCCATGAGCGCCAATGCCACCCCGGCGAAACTCGAAGCCCTCACCGATTTCGGCCTGAATCTCGGCCTCGCCTTCCAGGTCATCGATGACATCCTCGATGTCACCCAAACCACCGAGAAACTCGGCAAAACCGCCGGCAAGGACGAAGCGGTCTCCAAGGCCACCTACCCTGCCATCCTCGGCCTCGAAAAAGCCCGCAAGGAGGCCGCACGGCTGACGAAAAAAGCCATGTCCGCCCTCGATCCCCTCGGCACCAAGGCCCGCCGGCTTCGCGAGTTGGCCGACTATCTCCTCCAACGGGACTACTGATTCCGCCGCTCCCGCGAATGGCGGAAACGAAGTTCATTCATCGGCAAGAACCCGCCCTTTCGGAGCGTAAGGCCATCGCATGAAAGCCATCCTCCGTTCCCTTCCCATTCTCGCCCTCAGCCTTTCTCTCGCCACCGCGGAAGAACCCGCTGCGGAAAAATGGATCCCTCTCTTCAATGGCAAGGACCTTGAAGGCTGGACTCCGAAAATCGCCGACTTCCCCTTGGGCGAAAACCCCGGGAAGGTCTTCCGGGTCGAAGACGGACTGCTCAAGATCAGCTACACGGAGGAACCGGAATTCAAAGGCCAGTTCGGCCACCTTTTCTACAAAACCCCCTACAGCCACTACCGCCTCCGCGGTGAAGTCCGCTTCACCGGCGATCAACAAAAAGGCGGCCCCGGCTGGGCCTTCCGCAACAACGGCTTCATGCTCCATTGCCAGGACCCCGCCACGATGACGGTCGAACAAAAATTCCCGAACTCCGTGGAAATGCAGTTCCTCGGCAACGACCCCGCCAAAGGCTTCCAAGGCCGCCGCATGGGCAATGTCTTCACCCCAGGCACCAAGATCCGCATCGATGGCCAGGATCACGAAGGCGGTGACAACACTTCGAAATCCGATGCCTTCAGCGGCGACGATTGGGTGACCGTCGAAGCCGAAGTCCGCGGCAGCGAACTCATCGTCCACTACGTCAACGGCAAGGAAGTCCTGCGCTATACCGACATCCGGCTCGATGACGGCAAGTCCCTCGCCTCAGGATACATCGCCATCCAGGCGGAAACCCATCCCACCGAATTCCGCAAAATCGAGATCCTCCCCCTCGAAGGAAACAAGAGCGAAAAGTAAGTCGGCAAGACCCGACGACCCACGCTTGATAGGGATCGATGGAGCCCAATCAACAGGTTTGGAAATCGTTTCCAAACCTTCTCCGTGGGGTGTCGCCATCATGGCGCCGCCTTCCCTTCACCTCACCGCTTCCGGCCTTTCCGCGAGGCCTTTCACTTCCCCGGCTGTTAGGGTACGGCGATGGATTTGGAACTCATCGAGTTCCCACGAGACCGCCCAGCCATGTTCGCCGGTGCCATCCTGCCCCAGCCACCACGGATTCGCGGTATCGATGCTGCCCGTTCCCTTGATCGATACCCGACCGATCTCCCCTCCGTTCTGATAGAAAATCGCATCCGCATCGCGGTCGAACACCACCGCAAGATGATGCCATGTCTCCTTGCCCAGGGGAGAACCGCCGGGATCGAAATCCCTCCGTCCTCCCGCTTCACCACAGGCATTCCACTGCCAGTTCCGGCGGCCGTCTTGCGCGGCTATGGCAAATCCCGGATTCGCCCCGTTGCTCCATGCCTTGTTCGAGAGAAACACCGGATCCGCCTCCCATTCTTCCGGCAGCTTCACCCACATCGAGACCGTGAAATCCTCCTCTTTCCCCATGTCCCACTTCCCGGCCTTCCCCAGCATCAAAGCCGTCCCGGGACCAAAGGACAAGGCCTGTCCCACCCTTCCCGGCACCAGTCGCAGCTTGCCCTTCACTTCCATCCCGGACTCGGGGAAATCGAGAGATTCCCCATCCAGGCGGAAATCCGGCTTCTCTAACAGGGGACGCGCCTTGACCGGCCTCGTGTGCCGCTGCGTCCACCGGCTCTCTCCGCTGCCCACCGCCGTGAAGCCGTAAACCACCATCCCCTCTCCACCGTCGGCATCGCGGAACTCCCGCACCGCCGGGCCCAGTTCGGCAAGGGTCTTGCCATCCTTGTCGATCCGATACCCCTTCACCGCCGCCGCACCCGCAGGCGGATCAGACCAGGTCAAGCGCACCCCCTCGCCATCGTCCGCCGCCTCGAACCCATGGCCGTTTCCAAAGCCATCCGCCTCCCAGCCCCACTCTTCCGGAATCCCCATTCCCAAATGACGGAACACTGTCGCCGGCACCGCCACCTGGCCGATGACCTGCTCGGAAATCATCCCCTTCGGCACACTCCCACCACTCGCCACAAACGGGATGATCCGCTCCTCCGGAGTATGCCCGCCATGACCCTTGCCAATTCCTCCATGGTCGGAGGTCAGCACATACAGCCAGTCCTCCGCCGCATATCCCGGCCTGGCCCTCACCGCCGCCAGCACCCGACCGATCCGCGCGTCCGCCAGCTCGATGGCATCCATGTAGTCGGAAACCTCCGGCGAAAACCCGAACCGATGCCCCGCCGCATCGATGTTCCCCTGATAGTAGAAAACCAGCTTGGGATTCGTCGTTTCTAACAACTCCAGCGTCTTCAGGGTGAGATCGGCATCCGTCTGCGACTGCGTGCCATCGGTGAAAGTGAAACACCCGCAAACCGCCTCGCCGAGGTGTTTGACGAGGTGATCGTTGATCGGCGCCCAGCTCACCAGGGACGAGGAAACCGCTTGCGGGTCCACCTCATGCAAGCGCTGGAACATCGCCGGATAGCGCTCGAAATTCTTGCCGCGGAAATCATTGCCATTCACCCCATGTTTGTCCCGCCACACCCCCGTCAAAACGCTGGCCCAGCCCGGTCCGCTGAAAGTCGCCTGCCGCGTCGGGTCATCCTCACGCGGCGTCCACCCGCCCGACATCGCCGTCCACGTCACCGCGCCTTCCTCGATCAGCCCGGCAATGTTCGGGGCCCGGCCACTCTCCACCGCCAGCTTGAGCGCGTCCGACCTCAGACCGTCCAGACCGATGACCATCGCGTGCCTCCTCTTGGCCTCCTCCGCCTCTGCCGATTTGCCCATTCCCCCCATCCCTGCCAGCAAGACCAGCAAAGCCATCGGCACCAACCATCCCATCCAGCGCTTCATCCCCGGACTCCTAGCCCATCGCCCGCTCCCCGTGAATGGCGAAAACCCTAGGATCTCATTCGAAATCGCAAGCCCACCCACCCGGAAACGCCGCAAAGCAAAGGCGAGACTCGGGAAACAGACCTGAAAAAACCCTCCCACCGCCAAGGCAGTGAGAGGGCTTTGTCCTCTAACATATTCTAGCAGAACTCACATCGCCGCATCGAAGCGTGCGGTGACGGCGGGCCAGTTGACCACGTTCCACCATGCCATGACGTAGTCGGGCCGCCGGTTCTGGTAGTTCAGGTAGTAGGCATGCTCCCAGACATCGATTCCCAGGATCGGCGTGCCCAGATCGGTATCGGGAACGATCCCCTTCATCAGCGGGTTGTCCTGATTCGGGGTCGAAACGATCGCCAGCTTGCCATCCTTCACGATCAGCCAGGCCCAGCCGGAACCGAATCGGGAAGCGGCCGCCGCAGCGAACTTCTCCTTGAAGGCCGCCATCGATCCAAAGGCCGCATCGATCGCCGCCGCGAGTTTCTCCCCGGGCGCTCCGGACTTGGACGCGGGGGCCAGAGTCTCCCAGAAGATACTATGGTTCCAGTGGCCACCGCCATTGTTGCGGACCGCCGCCTGCAAGGCCGGATCGGCGATTCCGGCAATCGCGGGCTGCAAGTCGTCCAGCGATTTCCCGGCCAGATCCGGGAGCTGCGCCAGAGCTTCATTCAGCTTCGTCACATAGGCCGCGTGATGTTTGCCGTGGTGGATCTCCATCGTCTTCGCATCGATGTGCGGAGCCAGCGCATCCAGAGCATAGGGCAACTCGGGCAGGGTCGCTTCGGCGGCTTGAGCGGCGCGTGGCAGGGCGGCACCGGCCACCGCCGTGAGGGCGGCAAGCTGGGTGAATTGGCGGCGGGTCAGGTTGGTGGACATGATTCCTCTCGTTAGCACCCCATCCTGCCAATGCAAAAAGAAAGCGGCACCCGGATGCACCCGTCCCACGCTCCGGAATCCGGTGAAATGGACCCCAAGCTCATCACCAGGGGGGATTTCGCGCATTAAGAAACCTTTCTTATCTGCTTGACCGCGGCCCCGGCCTTCCCGATGACTCGCCCAAGCCCAACCTAAAAACCCATGTCCGATCAGGAAAAGCCTGTCTCGGAGGAGTACGAGCGTCAGCCCGTGCCCTCGTCCGCCCTCAAAGGTCCCGGAAAATTCTGGGGCATGTATGCCGGTGAGCACACCGCGGGGACGGAGTTCATGATCGGGCCCTTGTTCCTCGCCGCCGGAGCCAGCATCCAGGACCTGATCCTCGGCCTGCTCTTGGGAAACCTGCTGGCCACCCTCACCTGGCGCTATCTGGTGACGCCCATCGCCATGAGCAAGCGCCTCACGCTCTACTACCAGCTTGAACGCATCGCCGGTGGTGGCGCGGTGAAGCTCTACAATTTCGTCAATGGCGTGCTGTTCTGTTTCCTCGCCGGTGCCATGGTGACGGTCTCCGCCTCCGCCGTCGGGGTGCCTTTCGGAGTGACCTTCGATGTTCCGGAAAACTGGTATCAACTCGGCAGCGTGGCCTTTACCGCCATCGTCCTCGGAGTCGGCGCGATCATCGCGGTGATCGCCTGCCGCGGATATGAAACGGTCGCCCGCGTCGCGAATGTCGCCGCTCCCTGGATGATCATCGTCTTCGGTGCCTGCGGCCTGGTTTCCTACGCGCAGATGCAGGCCGGCACCCCCTTCACCTGGGATGATGCCGTGCGCTTCGTGCAGGAGAAAAACGGCGTCCAGGAATTCGGATTCTGGAAAATCGTGATCTTCGGCTGGCTCTGCAATGGCGCGATGCACTTCGGCATGGCGGACCTTTCGGTGTTCCGCTTCGCCCGCGACAAGTCCTCCGGCTGGGCCCCGGCCATCGGCATGTTCCTCGGCCACTACGTCGCCTGGATCTGCGCCGCCCTGCTCCTCGCCGCCCAGATCAAGCTCCACCAGGACACCTCGGCCAACCC
>JALOTY010000130.1 GCA_025457665.1 Akkermansiaceae bacterium
CACCTGGCCCAGCCTGCGCCTCCCCGTCGCCACCGCCGCCGCCCTCCCGGAATCCACCGCCCGCGCCTTCGAGGCCCGCTTCCGCCAACCCATCATCCAGGGCCTCGGCATCATCGAAGTCGGTCTCTCCGTCCTCAATCTCGATGCCCCCTCCGCCAAACCCTCCGCCCTCGGCAAGCCCCTGCCCGACTACGAGGTCCGCCTGCTCGATGACACCGACCACGAAGTCCCGGACGGCACTCCGGGCGAATTCCACGTCCGCGGGCCCGGCCTGCTCGATGCCTACCTCGTCCCCTGGAACCCCGCGCCCCTGAAAGATGGCTTTTTCGCCAGCGGCGACCTCGTCACCCGCGATGCCGAGGGCCACCTGACCCTCGTCGGACGGAAAAAGTCCGTGATCAACGTCGCCGGCATGAAGGTCTTCCCCGAGGAAATCGAAGCCTGCCTCGATGCCCACCCGGCCGTCCGTCGCAGCCGGGTTTCCCCCATCGATCACCCCCACATGGGCCAGATCCCCGTGGCGGAAATCATCCCGACCGATCCCTCCCAGCCCCCGGCACCCGCCGCGTTGCAGAAACACTGCCGCAGCACCCTGAGCGCCTACAAGGTCCCCCTCCGCTTCCGCATCGTCGAAGAACTCCCCCTCACCGCGTCGGGAAAACTCCGGAGGCATTGAAAACTCGTGGTTTCGAGGCAGTCGGAGCGGTGTTCCGGCCGATTTTCAGCATTTCTTGCTCTTCCGGGGTTGATCGATCCCTCCGAATTTTCTAAGACGACCCTGTCTTCATCATGAACGCTGCCAAGGGATTTGAGGCCACATTGCACGAGAGATTGAAACAATCGGAGCTGTTCCGAGTCTATCAGGACGCCTTCCGCACCGCCACAGGCCTGCCTCTCCGCCTGTTAGGTGCCGATCCCGACCACTGGTGCCTCGATGAAAATTCCACCAACCGCAGCCCCTTCTGCGAAAAGCTCAACCACTGCCACGCCGCCTGCGCCGCTTGCGTGGAAACCAATCGCCGCCTGATGCACGAAGCCGAGGTCGGCGGACCCACCACCTGCCACTGCTTCGCCGGACTCACCTCCACCGCCGTGCCCGTGAAAATGGGGGCCTCCATCGTCGGCTTCCTCCGCACCGGCCAGGTTTTCTCCCGCACCCCGGGCGAGGCGGATTTCGATGTCGTTCTCGGCAAACTCGGCCGCAAGCAGGTGGATGAGGAAACCCGCACCGCTCTCCACGACGCCTACTTCCAGACCCGCACGATCAATCCCGAGCGCTACGGCAGCATGGTGAAACTCCTCGAAAGCTTCGCCCACCAACTCGGCCAGCACGCCGAGTCCCTCGCCATCATCGAGGAAGGCAGCGAACCCGCCGCCATCGCCAAAGCCCGGAAATACATCCATCAGCACCTCGATGAGCCGTTGCCGCTCGGCGCCGTCGCCCGCATCGCCGGCCTCAGCGAGTCCCACTTTTGCCGACTCTTCAAGGACGCCACCGGCCTGACTCTCACCGACTACGTCAACCGCTGCCGCGTCGAATGGGCCAAAAAAGAACTCCTCAAACCGGAAATGCGCGTCTCGGAAATCGCCTTCCAGGTCGGCTACCAGTCGCTTTCCCAGTTCAACCGCAGCTTCGCCCGCATCGTCGGCTCCTCGCCCACCCGCTGGCGTCAGGATCAGCTCCAGAAAGCCGCGTCCTGAAATCCCGCCGCCCGCGGCCTCGGCCCATGACGAGCCATCCGCGTCCGCATTTCCTTTCCTCATTGCACCCCAGGCCCTCCGGGTTCACTAGTTTCTCCAAGCCATCATGCAGGAACGCTACGAAATCCGCGGCAAAATCGGTCAGGGCGGCCTCGGCGCGGTCTATCGCGCGTTCGACCGCAGCCTGAACCGCGAGGTCGCCATCAAACGCATCCTCGCCGGCGACGATGGCCCCCAACGCGAGGAAGCCGCCCGCCAGATGGCCCAGGAAACCGGTGCCCTCGCCGCCCTCCAGCACCCGAACATCGTGACCATCTACGATGTCGGCACCGATGAAGACGGCCCCTATGTCGTCATGGAACTCCTCAAGGGCGAGACCATCGATGCCATCGTCGAACGCGCCCCGCTCACCTACTCCGATTTCCGCGAATTCGCCGCCCAAGTCCAGGAAGGCCTCATCGCCGCCCAGGACCTCGGCTTCGTCCACCGTGACCTCAAGCCCTCGAACGTCATGGTCAACTGGCTCCCCTCCGGGAAATTCCAGGTCAAACTCGTCGACTTCGGGCTCGCGAAATTCTCGCCCAAGCCCAGCCACCAGACCGTCGATCACAACGACTCGGTTTACGGCTCCATCTTCTTCATGGCTCCCGAGCAGTTCGAACGCGCCGCGCTCGATTCCCGGACCGACATGTATGCCATCGGCTGTGTGTATTATTTCGCACTCGCCGGCCGCACCCCCTTCGAGGGCGACACCGGACCGCAGGTCATGGCCTCACATTTGGAACATCGTGTCGTTCCGCTTGCCGAAGTCCGCCCGGATATCCCAAGATGGGTCGCCGACTGGGTGATGTGGCATATCAACCGCCTCCCTTCCGACCGTCCGGAAAACGCCCGCGAAGCTCTCCGCAACTTCATCGAACTCGATTCCCCCGCCTCCCAAGTCATGAGCCAGGAACCCCCGAATCCCGAAGCCCCACGCCGCCCGCGCCTCATCATCCCCGGCGCCGCTCCCGCTGAACCCGTGGCTCCGGCCCCCGCTCCCGTGGCGGTTCCCGCTCCCGCACCGGTGCCCACCCAGACCGCTCCGCAACCGCTCATGCCCCCGGCAGGCGCTCCTCCCAGCGTCCATACCACCGCCCAGCAGGCCTACGTCGCCCCCCAGGAAATCCCTGCCGCGGTCCCCGTCCCGGAAGCCGCCATCCCTGTCCCGGAACCCGTGGCTCCGCCCGTCCAGGTCGCACCCCAGCCCGTCGTCGTCCCCCAGGCCGTGCCCGTCGCCCCTCAGCCCGCTGTGGTCCCCCAGCCCGCCCTGGTTCCCCAGCCCGTTGTCGTGCCCCAGGCCGTCGCCGCCCCGCAGCCCGTCGTGGTTCCCCAAGCCGTACCTGTCGCCCCTCAACCGGTCCCCGTGGTCCCTATTCAGGCCGCTCCCCGTCCCGCTTTCGTGACGCCCACCGCCGCCCCGGCACCCGCTGCCGCCACTCCCACCGCCCCCGGCCTCCGCGTCGGCGTCCCCGGAGCCATGCCCCAGGCCACCGCTCCCGCCACCCAGCGCCCCATCGGAAACACCTCCACCGTCGGCGGCTACCTCCCGCCGAAAAAAGCCGGGATGTCCAATGCCGCCAAAGGCCTCATCGCCGGCATCCTCACCCTGCTCGTCATCGTCCTCGTCATGGTCTTCGTCCAGATGAGCGGCAAGAGCAACCGCAACGAACGCTACAACGCCCTCGTGAAAATCGCCGGCGACCCCGCCGCCACGGAAGTCCCCGTCAACCGCGAAGACCTCGAAATCCTCCTCGATGGCACCCGCGCCGGCAGCAACCGCGGCCGCGAAACGGTTTACAAGGCCCTCTCCATCGCCACCGCCACCGATGGCACGGATATCGATGGCCGCATCGTCGAATTCGCCACCAAGGAAATCCTCCCCGACGACATCCGCACCTCCCTCCTCAGCCGCGTCCTCCTCAAACGCGCCTCGCCCGCCATCGTCACCCCCCTCCTCGAATTCGCCCGCGAGACCGATAACGAAGCCGCCGCCGCCGCCGCCATCAAGGCCGTCACCAGCGTCGCTTCGGACGATGAATTCGATGACCTCATCGATGTCATCCAGTTCAGCCCCTCCGCCGGCATCCGCAAGGCCGCCGAAGACGCCGCTGCGGAAATGATCAGCAAGTCCGAGAAAAAGGAACAATACTCCACCGCCCTCGCCGATGCAGTGAAAGGCGCCGTCAATGACGACAACCGCCGCACCATGATCCGCCTGATCGGACGCAGCGGTGGCGAAAAAGGCGAGGAAATCATCAATGGCATCCTCGAAGGCGACGACAAACTCGACCAACTCGCCGCCATCGAAGCCCTGCGGAACTGGGCCGATGACTCGATGTTCCCCCGCCTCATCGAATACCTCGAAGGCCTCGAAGACGAACAACTCCGCGCCAAGGCCTTCGAAGCCGGTTACAGCTTCCTCATCATGGACGGCCGCAAACGCGACGACCTCGACAGCGAGGAGTTCTGGAAAGAACTCGCCCGCAATGCCAAAACCGAACGCGAGGAAATCACCATCGTCTCCGGCCTCGCCGCCAAGGGCGCTTCCGATTGGGCCCTGTCCGTCGTCGAGTTCTTCGCCGATGAATCGGAAAGCGATCGCGTCATCGACCTCGCCGAAAAAGGCGCCGGTGCCATCCGCGACCGGATGAAAATCCAGGGCGACGACGAATAACCCGAGAAGGGAAAACAGGAACCACGGATTTCAGGATATCCACGGATAATCAGGGAGTGGTATGGCTTCATCGACTCCCCTGATGGAGGATCGTCATACGCCTCATAAGCATCTCTGAATCCGGGCCTTCCGGGCAATCCGTGGTTTCCACTTCTGAATTCAGGATCACCCGCCCCGCCAATCTTACTTCCAAGCCCCCGCCGCGAGCCCGCGCCGGGGGCTTTCCTTTGTCCCATCCCTTTTCCACGATCCCTCGTGATTTTCGCGATTTTTCATTGTCCCCCATGCCGGATTCCGGGCTAAAGCCCCTGCGCCATGCTCGATATCCGCGAAATCCGCGAAAATCCGGAAGCCCTCATCGCCCGCCTCAATGCCCGCGGTGGTGACTTCGGCCCCCAGGTCCGTGAAGTCCTCGAATGCGACAACATCCGCCGCAAATCCGAGACCGAGCAGCAGGCCCTCCTCTCCCAACGCAAGCAGACCTCGAAACAAATCGGCATGCTCAAGGCCAAGGGCGAAGACACCTCCGCCATCGAAGCCGAAGTCCGCGGCATCAACGATCAAATCGCCGCCCTCGAACAAACCGTCGCCCAGGCCAACGCCGATCAGGAGCGCTTCCTCAAGTTCATCCCCAACACCCCCCACCCGGCCTGCCCGGTCGGGGCGGATGAATCCGCCAATCCCGTCGTCCGCGAATGGGGCACGAAACCCGCCCTCGAAAATCCCCGCGACCACCTCGACCTCGCCGAGTCGCTCGGGCTCATTTCCATCGATGACGCCACCCGCATCGCCGGCTCCGGCTTTGCCGTCTATCGCGGTGCCGGGGCCCGCCTCGAACGCGCCCTCATCAATTTCCTCCTCGACCTCCAAACCCGCGAACACGGCTACGAGGAAGTCAACGTCCCCCACATCGTCAAACGCGAGTGCATGGAAGGCACCGGGCAGTTGCCGAAGTTCGAGGATGACATGTATGGCACCGATGCCGATGAGGCCGGACGCAACCAGATGTTCCTCGCCCCTACCGCGGAAGTCCCCGTCACCAATCTCTATCGCGATACCATCCTCGCCGAAAGCGACCTGCCCATCAAACTCTGCGCCCACACCCCCTGCTTCCGCCGCGAAGCCGGCAGCGCCGGACGCGACAACCGCGGCATCATCCGCATGCACCAGTTCGACAAGATCGAACTCGTCCAGGTCGTCCATCCCGACCATTCCTTCGCCGAACTCGAAAATCTCCTCGGCCACGCCCAGGCCGTGCTTGAGAAACTCGGCCTCCACTACCGCACCATCGAACTCTGCACCGGCGACCTCGGTTTCTCTTCGGCGAAAACCTACGACATCGAAGTCTGGGCACCCGGTCAGGGGAAATACCTCGAAGTTTCGAGCTGCTCTTGCTTCACCGACTACCAGGCCCGCCGCATGAAACTCCGTTTCAAGGATGCCGATGGCAAAAACCGTTTCTGCCACACCCTCAACGGCTCCGGCACCGCCCTGCCACGTCTCTACGTCGCCATCCTCGAACAGTGCCAACAGCCCGACGGCACCATCCTCCTCCCCCCCGCCCTCGCCCCCTACTTCGGCGCGGACCGGATCGGGTGAGGGCAAGAGTAGCGAGTAGCAAGAAGCAGGAAAACCACCCACCGCTTTCCGCGCAGCTTGGGTTCGTCTTACTCGCTTGGATCTCCCGCGATCCGGTGGGGCCTTATCTTTGCTTAGTGTGATTCCACGACTGCCTTGGTGATCTTTGGCCACTCCTTTGCGGTAAAATGACCCCTTGAAGAACTCCGCCGATGCGGGTGGATTTTTTCGGGAAATTTCCACTTTGGCCCAACCGATGGGTCCCTTTGACATGTCCGGGAAGTCGTCTGTCATGCCCTGATCGTTGAAGTTGCGTGGCTCCAACGGGATGAAATCACACGGAATCGAGCCAGGTCCGCGGCTCGATTCTGAGGATCTCCGTCCCCGCCGTCCCGTTGACGCCGCCCATTCTCTTTCTAGGTTCCGGACGACTTCAGCCGCCCATCTTCCTGAGCCCCATGAAGCCCCATCGTCCCAACACCCGTTCCTTCATCGCATTTCTCCTCACCCTCGGAATTGCGCTGACTCTCTTCATCATGCCGCAGCGGAATCAAGGCAGCGCGAAAGCATCCATGGAAACGCGAGAGCAGGCTGCTCCCGCCAAGGTCGAAATCGCATCGAACATCGAATCCACGCCTCCATCCGCCCCTGCTCCACAGGTCCTTGAAGACTCTCGGAACCAAGCACCAGCCACTGAAGCCGCCCCGGATGCGATCATGCCTACTCCGTCCGCCGAATGGATCAAGCGAACCCTCGTTTCCGAGTGGATGGATGGCCCGGATAAACTCGTCGGCCGCCAGCGGGTCAGAATCGTCGAGGCGGATTTCAAATACCCCTTCCTCCGTCTGGAAGAGGCAGTGACCCTCGATACCGATACCGGCGAGGAAAGCGTGAACCTCATCCGCGCCTCTGTCGCAGACCATTTGATTCTCGGTCTTCGCCCCGATCAGGATCTCGCCGAAACCACCGATGCCGTGAGGAAACGCGGCTTCGAAATTCGTGCCATCGAACCTGGGAGCTACCTTCTCGTGGAGTTACCGGATTTCGAATCGGTCGCCGCGCAACAACAAGCGATCACCGATCTGATGGCGCTTGAGGAATTCATCAATCACGCCGAACCGGATTATCTGGTTTTTCCCTGCCTTGTCCCCAACGACCCTGCCTACGCGCAAGGTCGGATGTGGGGTCTCCACAATCCCGGCACCGAAGCCGGTTCCATCACCGATGCCGACATCGACGCACCGGAGGCCTGGGACATCATCAAGGATGCCCCCGATGTGGTTGTTGCCGTCACCGATACGGGCGTTCTCTACACTCATGAAGACCTCGCCCCTAACATGTGGACCCATCCCACCAACGGCGAGTTCGGCTTCGATGCCTATGACGACGACAACGATCCCATGGACCTCGGCGGTCACGGCACCCACTGCGCCGGCACCATCGGTGCCCGCGGCGGAAACGGCATAGGCCTCACCGGTGTGGCCTGGAATGTCCAACTCATGGCCGTCCGTTTCCTCGGACCCAACGGCGGCACCACCTCGGACGCCATTCGTGCCGTGAATTACTCCAGACAAAACGGTGCCCACATCATCAGCGCCAGTTGGGGCGGTGGAGGCTTCAGCCAAAGCCTGTCCGATGCCATCAAGGCCTGCGGCGACGCCGGAATCCCTTTCGTTGCCGCTGCCGGGAACTCCTCCGCCAACAACGACGCCACTCCCCATTACCCATCGAGCTACAAGCTTCCCAACATCGTCGCCGTCGCCTCCACCACCAAGAGCGACCAACTTTCTCCCTTCTCCTGTTATGGCAGGACCTCGGTGGACATCGGTGCACCCGGCAGTTCCATCTGGTCCACGCACACCGGATCGAACAGCTCTTACACTTATCTCAACGGCACCTCGATGGCCACCCCCCATGTCAGCGGTGCCCTCGCCCTTGCCAAGGCACGCTTTCCTACGGAGAGCATGCAGCAGCTTATCGACCGCCTCTATGCTTCCACCGACAAGATCCCGGCCCTCACCGGAAAAACCAGCACCGGCGGCAGACTCAATCTCGCCCGGCTTCTCGGAGCATGAGACCACTCGCCGCCATCTTGTGGATCGGTCTGGCCGCCACGGCGCAAACGCGGCCGGGCGCGGCGTTCGTTCAGCCGGTAGA
>JALOTY010000131.1 GCA_025457665.1 Akkermansiaceae bacterium
CACTGCCGGATTCAAGTGCGCACCACTGACATCGCCGAAGCTGTGAATCATCACCATCACCACCAGCCCGAAAGTCAGGGCGATGCCGACATGTCCTATGGCACCTGCGAACACCTGGTCGATCACGATGGCCCCGGTGCCCGCGAACACCAGGAAGAACGTGCCAAGGAACTCGGCCAGCGGCTTCCTCATTGCTCTAACAGCAGCCGCCCGGGCCGCAGCAGGGGTTCTTGCCGCCGATGGCGGGCAGGGGTTTGAGGAGAGGGATCCCACAGAGTTCGGGAGCGAGGCACTCGGTGTGTTTGTGGGCGAGTTTCAGGATCACGGCTTCGTCACTGATTTCATGGCCGGCGATGATGTATTGGGAAATCACGCGTTCCTCGTATTCGATTTCCACCGGGATGCTTTCGTCCGGAAGATAGGCCTTCGCCTTATCCAGGATCTTCGCCATTTTCCCGGTTTCGATGCGGTGATCGTAGTCCTCACCCACCCAGATCTGAAGCTGGCAGGTCAGGGTTTCGCGCAGGGTACCGCCACAATCGAGAAAGGTCTTCTGCACCCGCCCGACCTCGGTCACGTGGAAGGAAACGGGAACCGCCGCGCCATCAGGGAGCTGAATGCGGAAATGGCGGTCGGCGTGATCGCGGAGAAGGCTTTTGAGTTCAAACAGTTTCATGGCGTCACTTTCCTCCGGGTGGTGAGTTTTCGGGGACCTCGGCAGCAGGAGTTTTCCCGCTCGGCCAGACGGCGCGCGGCCTTGACTGCATCGTCAGGGAAAAAAGAGGCGTCGTCACAAGTCATCGCGAGTTTTCGCAGCAGCGGCAACCAGGGGCGGGCGATGCGGAAATAAGTCCATTTCCCGCAGGTCTCCTCCTCCAGCAGCCCGGCGCGACGGATGATTTGCACGTGGCTCGAAGCGGAGGACTGCGGCATGCCAAGGATGTCCGCCAGTTCGCACACGCAGAGGGCATCATCCATGGCCAGCCGAACGATCCGCCAGCGGGTCTCATCCGCCAGCGCCCGGGAAATCGTGACGACGTTTGTCATGACGAGAAATTTCGTCACGAGGAAGGCCGGCATGTCAAGAGTGCATCCTTCGACTCGGGTGACGATTTCGTCGGGCCGGCAGCTTGCGATCTGGCCCAAGCTGAAAAATCCGGGTTCTCCGCGCCGAGCCTTCCTCCCTGCGGATTTCTTGATCATCAACCCCGTCTCGTCGGTCACCCAAGCCTTTGCGCCCCCGTGAGAAACCCGCAAATTCCCGGTCATCCCCAAGGGGGCGTTCCACCTCGAAGCCCTGAGCATCAATCTTTTCCAGTCCCCAGGCGTCCCCATCGGGCGGCCGAATCCCCCGCCAAACACGGATCGGGACAAAATCAACCCTGCTTCCCCTTTACATCGTGGCGGGACCCTGCGAAACACCCCGAAATTTAGCCCGCGCCCACCCGGAGCGCGCCTCCCTAACGACCGTCCCGCCATGCCCAAAGATACCTCGATCCGCAAAATCCTCGTCATCGGCTCCGGCCCCATCGTCATCGGCCAAGGCTGCGAGTTCGACTACTCCGGCGTCCAGGCCTGCAAGGCCCTGCGCGAGGAAGGTTATGAGGTCGTCCTGGTAAACTCGAACCCGGCCACGATCATGACGGACCCGGAGTTCGCCCACCGGACTTACATCGAGCCGATCACCCCGGAGGTCGTCGAAAAAATCATCATCAAGGAAAAACCCGACGCCCTCCTCCCCACCCTCGGCGGCCAGACGGCTCTCAATACCTCGATGTCGCTCTTCAAGTCCGGCGTGCTCGACAAACACGGGGTGAAAATGATCGGCGCCAACGCCGACGCCATCGACAAGGGCGAGGACCGCCAGCGGTTCAAGGATGCGATGATCAAGATCGGCATCGACCTCCCCCAGTCCGGCACCGCGCACACGATGGAGGAGGCCCGCAAGGTCGCCGAGGAAATGGCCGAAGCCACCGGCAAGAAATTCCCCCTCATCATCCGCCCCGCATTCACCCTCGGCGGCCAGGGCGGCGGCATCGCCTACAACCGCGAGGAATTCGAGGAAATCGTGACCCGCGGGCTCGATCTCTCCCCGGTTTCCGAGGTCCTCATCGAGGAATCCCTCCTCGGCTGGAAGGAATACGAAATGGAGGTCATGCGCGACCGCGCCGACAACTGCGTGGTCATCTGCTCGATCGAAAACATCGACCCCATGGGCGTCCACACCGGGGACTCGATCACCGTCGCGCCCGCCCAGACGCTCACCGATCGCGAATACCAGATCATGCGTGATGCGTCCTTCGCCGTGATCCGAGAAATCGGCGTGGAAACCGGCGGTTCGAACATCCAGTTCTCCATCGATCCCGTCACCGGCCGGATGATCGTCATCGAAATGAACCCGCGGGTCTCACGCAGCTCCGCCCTCGCCTCCAAGGCCACCGGCTTCCCCATCGCCAAGATCGCCGCGAAGCTCGCCGTTGGCTACACGCTCGACGAACTGCCCAACGACATCACCCGCGAAACGCCCGCGTCCTTCGAGCCGACCATCGACTACGTGGTCACCAAGCTGCCGCGCTTCACTTTCGAGAAGTTTCCTACGGCAAACGCCGTACTTACCACCCAGATGAAGGCCGTGGGCGAGGCGATGTCGATCGGCCGGACCTTCAAGGAATCGATGCAAAAAGCCCTGCGCTCGCTCGAAACCGGCCGTTGGGGTTTCGGGTTCGACAGCAAGGAGCCGAAGAATCCGACCCGCGAGGAAATCGAACAGAAGCTCGCCGTGCCGAATGCCGAGCGGATCTTCTGGCTGCAAACCGCTTTCATCCACGGCTGGACGGTCGAGGAGATTTTCGAAACCACCGCCATCGACCCCTGGTTCCTGCACCAGCTCAAGGAAATCGCCGATGAAGGGCAAAACCTCGCCAGCCTCGACCTGAAGGATGCCAAGCGCCTCGGTTTCTCCGACCGCCAGATCGCCCGCGCCCGCGGTGTCCATGAGGACGACATCCGCGCCGAACGCAAGGCCGCCGGGCTCGTGCCCGGATACCGCCTCGTCGATACCTGCGCCGCCGAGTTCGAGGCCTACACGCCCTATTTCTACTCCAGCTACGGCGACGAAAACGAGGCCCGCGAGACCGACAGGAAGAAGATCATCATCCTTGGCGGCGGTCCTAACAGAATCGGCCAGGGCATCGAGTTCGACTACTGCTGCGTCCACGCCGCCTTTGCGGTGAAGGAACTGGGATACGAGGCCATCATGGTGAACTCGAACCCCGAAACCGTTTCCACCGACTACGACACTTCCGACAAGCTGTTCTTCGAACCTCTCACGCTCGAAGACGTCCTGAACATCTGCGATCAGGAAAAACCGCATGGCGTCATCGTCCAGTTCGGCGGTCAGACCCCCCTCAATCTCGCGGCCGATCTCAAGCGCCACGGCGTGCCGATCATCGGGACCTCGCCGGAAAGCATCGAACTCGCCGAGGACCGCAAGTTCTTCTCCGAACTGCTCGACAAGCTCGGCTTGAAACAGGCCGAAGCCGGCACCGCGACCTCGGAAGACGAAGCCGCCGCCGTCGCCGCGCGCATCGGTTACCCCGTCCTCGTCCGCCCATCCTTCGTGCTCGGCGGCCGCGCGATGATGATCGTGCATGAGGAATCCGAACTCCGCCGCTACATGCGCGAGGCCGTGGACGTTTCCCCGGATCGCCCGGTGCTCGTGGACCGTTTCCTCGAAGCCGCCACCGAGGTGGATGTCGATTGCATCGCCGATGGCAAGATCGCCGTGGTCGGCGCGATCATGGAACACATCGAGCAGGCCGGCATCCACTCCGGCGACTCCGCCTGCTGCATTCCTTCCTACTCGCTCACCGCGGAAATCAAGACGCAGATCGAAAATGCCGCCAAGGACCTCGCCCGTGAGCTGAAGGTCGTGGGCCTCATGAACATCCAGTTCGCGGTGAAGGACGGCGAACTCTACGTCATCGAAGTCAACCCCCGCGCCTCGCGCACCGTGCCCTTCGTTTCCAAAGCCACCGGCGTCCCGCTGGCGAAATACGCGGCCCAGATCATGGTCGGCAAGACCCTTGAGGAACTCGGATTTACGGAAACCATCGTACCTCCGCATTTCTCGGTGAAGGAAGCCGTCTTCCCGTGGAGCCGCTTCCCGGGGATCGACATCGTGCTCGGTCCGGAAATGAAATCCACCGGCGAGGTCATGGGGATCGATTCCGACTGGGGCATGGCCTACGCCAAGAGCCAAATCAGCGCCTTCAACCCACTGCCCAAGCAGGGCAACGTCTTCATTTCCGTGGTGGACCGCGACAAACCGCGAGCCCTGCAAGTCGCCAAAGACCTTGCCGAACTCGGCTTCACCCTCTGGTCCACCGGCGGCACCTGGCAGTATCTTCAGGACCACGGAGTCGCCTGTGAAAAGGTTTACAAACTCCACGAACAACGCCGCCCGAACGTCATCGACAAGATGAAGAACGGCGAAATCCAGTTCATCATCAACACCCCGAGCGACCAGGCCGCCCGCGAGGACGAGGTGAAAATCCGCTCCACCGCCATCGCGATGAAGGTTTCCCACGCCACGAACCTGGCGGCGGCGGAAGCCAGCGTGAAGGCCATGCGCTCGCTCAAGGAAAGAGAACTCACGGTGAAGCCGTTGCAGGATTACCATCCATGAATGCCATGACGCTGCTCCGCATCCTCGCGGTCCTGCTCAGCTTGGGGCTTGCCGCCTGCACTCACACCGCCATCGCTCCCCTCTCGGACCCGCAAGGTCGGGTGGTCGTTTTGGAAGCCCCCGGCGCGCGGGTGGGCAAAACGATATCCCAAGACGCCATGAACCGAATGATCGGCAAGCTCACCGGCTCCTTCGAGTCCCGGGCCTGGCCGCTGAAGTATTTCCCGTCCTTCGATCTTTCCAAGGATGCTGCAGAGGTCACGGTGCTCGGAGGATTCGGCGACATGGAGACAAAATCCGGCCGCCCATTCGTCGGTGCCTTTCCCATCGTCGCCCTGCGCTCCAACCGCCCAGCCGAAGAGACCGAAAATGCGCTCCGCATGGTGGTCACCGACGTCTATCGCAATGCCCGCAAATCCGGCCTGCGAGTGATCCCAGCCTCGGACCTCAAGGACAAATCGAAGCCGCAGACCCCATGAGAACCGCGATTTTCCTGCTGCTTCTGATGCTGGTTTCCTGCGTGACTCCGGCCTCCGGCCCTACCGATCCTGCCAGCGTCCGCCCCCTTTTGCCCGGCACCTGGGTTTGCAAAATGGGGGGACATGGCATCGATGCCTACATGGAAAAAACCTTCCACCCCAACGGCAACGCCGAGGGCTTCATCGATCTCCGCAAAGGCTCCGGCACCGTGGCCTTGCTCGCTCCGCGCATCCCTTTCCGCAGCCGCTGGAAGTTCGATGCCGACGGCTATCTGGTCACTTACGACGTCCGCTGTGAGGTGGAAGGAATCTTCGAAAAAGGCTTCACTTCCCGCGACCGGATCCTCCGCGCCAGCTCCGAACGCATCGATTTCATCGAAGTCGATCTCGGCACCCGCGCCACATTCCGCAAAAAAACCGGCCCGGGTCCTGCTCCGACAAGCTGGTCGATGTGAGTCCAAGCTCCCCCGATCCGCCTGGCCGATCCCTCCCCGCTCTTACTCCCCAATCCGTTGGATTGACGTCGGGCCCGCCTGCCTGTAGGCCTTGAGCGGCATGAGAAACGCAAACGGATGGAAATGGTTGGCCGCACTGGTCGTCGCGATCGGCGTGGCTCAGGCCCAGGTCTCGGTGCAACTGCGCCTGGGCAAGACCAACTTCCTGGCCGGCGAGCCCGTGCCGGTCGAGGTCACCGTGACGAATCTCAGCGGCCAGGAACTCGCTTTCCAAGGAAATCCAAGGACTCCGTGGATCGATTTCATCGTCTCATCCACCCGCGGCGTGCCCCTTTCCGCCGTTGCCGCACCGGCCTTCGGAGCGGTCCGCATTCCTTCCGGAAAAGCTCTGGTCCGCACCATCGATCTCAGCCAGATCTACGCCCTCACCGAGTTGGGCAACTTCTCGCTCTACGCGATCGTTCAGCCAGATCTACGCCCTCACCGAGTTGGGCAACTTCTCGCTCTACGCGATCGTGCGTCTGCCCAACCAGGGAACCAACGGTTTCCAGTCGAATCGCCACCTCTTCACCGTGAATTCCGCCCTGCCCTACTGGAAACAGGCCGTCGGAGTCCCGGGACGACCGGGAAAACAAAACGAGTTCCGCCTCATCAAGTTCAACAGCGGCCGCAAGACCCAGCTTTACGCCCAGCTTGCCGATGCCCGCACCGGCCGGATCATGCGGACCCACCACTTGGGCGAACTCCTCACCGTGCGCGAACCCGCCGTCAGCGTCGATTCCTCCCTGAACATGCACGTCCTGTTCATGATCAACCCGAAATTCTGGGGGCATGCCCGCATCGCCGCCGATGGCCGTTTCGATCGACCGGATCTCGGCGAAAACTGAAAAATCCGCCAAATGCCAGAAATCCCTTTACAAAGTTTTACAAATTTTTAATAAAACTTAACGTTCTCCCAATCCGAATTACCCTCCATCCATTTTCCTGCCATGAAAACGCTCCTCAAAGCCGCAGCCATGCTTGTTGCCTTGGCCTCATTTTCCGGTCTGGCGCAGGCGAAATCCTTCCGCACCGTGGTGATCGACCCCGGCCATGGTGGCCACGACAAGGGCGGCCAGTGGGGTCTGGTGTATGAGAAACACCTTGCGCTCGATACCTCCGCCCGTCTCGAAAACGAACTCAAGCGCCGCGGATATCGGACGGTCATGACCCGCCGCAGCGACTACTTCATTTCCCTCCCCGAGCGGGTGAGGATCACGCAGCGCTACTCGAATGCGATCTTCGTCAGCGTGCACTACAACTACACCTGGAAGCAGGACGTGTCCGGGCTGGAAACTTTCTATCACAACGGCCAGAGCCAACCCCTCGCCCAGTTCATCCAGGAAGGCATGCTGCGCAAGGTCCGGGCGGTGAACCGTGGCGCGAAGTTCGCGCGTTTTTACGTGATCCGGAACAACACCTGTCCCGCAGTGCTCGTGGAATGCGGGTTTGTCAGCAATGCTTCGGAACGCGCCCGGATGAAGTCGGCATGGTTCCGCCAGTCCCTGGCAGTGGGCATCGCCGATGGCATCGATCGCTTCCGCCGATTCTGAAATCCGGAAAAGTGCTGGAGCTCCCAAGCCGCGGATCAGGAAGATTGCCGCAGGGTTTGTTTTGAGCGTAGCGTCTCGCCCATGAGCTGGGTGACCGTTGACGAAATGCGGGCTTTGGAGAACCGCGCCATCGCCCGTGGCGTCGATGCCGGCACTCTCATGGATCAGGCTGCTGCCGGGGTGGCTGCCTTGCTGCTCGATCATTTCCCCACTCCCGGAAGCGCCACCGCCTACATCGGCAAGGGCAACAATGCAGGTGATGCCGTGGCGGTGATCGAAATCCTCGCCCGGCACGGTTGGAAAGTGGCGATCCGTTCAAGCCGCCCTCCCACGGATTGCACCACCCTCACCCGCCAGCGGCTTCGACGATGTGGGATCGAACCCGACACTCCTCCGCCTCATGGTCCGGGGCCGCGTTTGATTCTTGATGGCCTGTTAGGCATCGGCAGCCGCGGTGGTCTGCGCGAGCCCCTTTTTCACCTGGCCCGGGAAATCGAAGAGCAGAGGAAACAACGGGGGGCGATTGTTGCCGCCATCGATCTCCCCTCCGGTCTGGATGCCGATACCGGAGTCGCCGCTGAAGGCACCGTGATCGCCGATCTGACCTTTGCCCTCGGCTTTGTGAAAGCCGGCTTGTTGGCGGATTCCGCGGTGGATTTCTGCGGTCGGCTTTTTTGTGTCCCACTCGCCGGACTGGAGCCGGGACCGGCGGACCGATTCCCAAAACTCTCCCTTCCTGCAAACCTTCCCGACCTCCTGCCACCACGGCCGCATTCCTTTCACAAGGGCGATGCGGGGCGCGTGACCCTGCTCGCCGGATCCCCGGAATACGGCGGGGCTGCGGAGCTTTGTGCGGCCGGTGCCCTTCGAGGCGGAGCGGGCTTGGTCACGCTTTTTCTCGATCCCGACCATCCCGCCCGTCCCATTCCGGAAATCATCTGCCGCCGTGTCGAATCGAAGATTGAAACCGCCTTTTCCCATCGTGCCGATGCGCGGGTGATCGGTCCCGGCCTGGGATCGATGAACCCGAAGCAATTTGACGCGCTGAAATCCGGTCTGGTTGCCGATGCCGCTCCCACCGTCCTGGATGCCGATGCCCTCAATGCCCTGGCCGCTGCCGATGCCCTCGACTTGCTTGCACCGCATCACCTCATCACCCCGCACCCGGGGGAATTCGCCCGGCTTGCGCCCGACCTTGCCAAACTTCCCCGCATGGAAGCCGTCCGGCGCTTCACCGCTCGCCACCCCTGCACCCTCCTCCTCAAGGGAGCCCGCAGCATCATCGGTGCCGCCGGGGAAGGACTTTATCTGAATCCCACCGGCCACGCCGGCATGGCCAGCGGCGGGCAGGGCGATGTCCTTGCCGGTGTCTGCGGCGCGCTGCTTGCAGGCGGTATGACTCCCCTGCACGCCGGCATCCTCGGTGCCTGGCTTTGCGGACGCGCTGCGGAAAGGGCCTTGACCCATGGTGGGGAAAGCGAAGCGAGCCTTTCCGCCTCCGATACCTTGAAGCATCTCGGCGGCGCCTTCACCGATTGGAAGGAATGCCGCCGTTAGAACCGCTGCCCTTGCCCGATGAAACGTGATCCCACCCTGAAACAAAAACTCCGCGAGGTCCGGGCGATCTACGATGAATGGAGTAGCAGACCGCTCGAACGCCAGTGCGTGGGTCGTGCCGATTGCTGTCGTTTCAAACTGGTCGGCCACACGCCCTACTTGACCCGTGGCGAAGCTCTCGTGGCTGCCATGGCCTGGCGTGCCGCAGGTCGCAAGGAGATCCCTTCGCCCGCCGATGGCTCCTGTCCTTTTCTTCATCCCGCCAACGGCCGATGCCAGATCTACGAAGGCCGACCCTTCGGCTGCCGCACCCATTTCTGCGCCCCTGCCGGTGGCCCGGCAAAACGTGAGGAGGTTCGCGATCTGATTCAGAGGCTTGAGGAAATCGATCGCCAACTCGACGGCGACGGGCCGGTGAGCCTTCCCATCGCCCTTGCCCGGGCCCTGAAGGACCTGCGTTGAAGCGATCCTCCTGCATTCCGGATGGATTCCTCCGCAAACATCCCTCACAAGCCCTCCCGAGCTCATCTCCCTTCACGCCTTCATGACCTTTCTGAAATCCATTCCACTCGTCATCCTTCTCGCCACCATGCCGTGGGTGGCCACCGCTGAAGCACCCGACCGCATCGAAGATCAACTCGAAGCCACCACCCGGTCTCTGGAAAAGGCAAGGCGGGAAGCCGTGAAGCAGGAAATCGAAATCCGCCGCCTGCGCGAGGAACTCGCAGCCCGGGACAAATCATCCGACAAACCTGGGGAAATCTCCCAGCTCCGTGCCGAACTCCAAACGCTCCGAAAAGCCCTGCGGGAACTCCAAGAGGCTGCCGAGATCGAGGCATTGAAGGCGCGCAATGATCGGGCACGCATCGAGCAGGCCGAGATCGAAGCACGCCATGCCACCGAGCGCATGCTGGAGGCCCAGGGCATCGCCGCAGTGCGGAAAAAGGAGGTGGATCGACTCGAAACCGAACTCGCCATCACCCGCGAGGCGCTGCGGCGCGGCACCAAGACAGCCGACCAGGACTCACCGGAAAGCGCCGATTGATCTCCTGCCATCCCCCCGATTCATTTCAGCATTTCCACCATGACAGGCTCCATGGCATCCGCCCAGATCTGATATCCAGGGCCTTTCGGATGAAGGAAGTCCGGCATGACTTCCCGCGTCAGGATCCCATGGTCGGTGAGAAACTTCCCGCTGAGATCGAGCCATCGCACCTGGGTTCCATCGGCATAAGTCGATAGTCTGCTGTTCACCGCATCGTTGATCTGGCGCAGGCGACCGTCGGGCTTCTCATCCCTTGGAAACACACCCAACAGCAGGATCTTCGCCTCCGGACAGCGGTCACGGAGGAGATCGATGATCAACTTCACGCCCAGCGCCGTGTCCGCCGGATCATCCTGCCGGTGGCCGGTGTTGTTGGTGCCGATCATCAGCACGAACAACTTCGGATCCACGTTCTCCATCTCGCCATTCATCAATCTCCACAACACATGCTCGGTGCGGTCCCCGGAAAACCCGAGATTGAGGGCCTTGCGCTTGCCATAGAATCGATCCCAAACCGCCTTTCCGGGACCTTCCCAGCCCTGGGTGATGGAATCGCCGATGAAGACCACCTCATGCCCCCCTCTCCTCGCTTCCGCCGCCTTGGCTTCATGCCGTTGTTTCCACCACGCCTCGTTTTTCCGGTGCGCCGGAACCGTGGCCGCGGAGACGAGATATTGTTTTCTCAATTCGGCATATCTTCCCTTCATCTCCTCCAGCACCTGCGCATAGGCAGGATCGGCATGCACGGATTTCATCTCCCCGGGATCCTTTTCCAGATCGAAAAGATTCCATGTCTTCGTGCCCGGGAAATACATCAGTTTGTAGCGCTCCGTGCGTACCCCGTCATGCGCTGCCACACGATGCGTCCCCTCTCCGGTATAGGCGTAGTAGATCGCATCCCGCCAATCCTCCGGGGCTGTCCCGGATGCCTTGAACACCGGCACCAGGCTGCGTCCCTGCATGGCCGCAGGAACCGGAAGCCCCGCCATCTCCAGGAAAGTGGGCGCGTAGTCGATGTTCTGAATCATCGCCTCACTGCGCGTTCCGGGGCGGATCACTCCCGGCCAGCGGACCATGAAGGGCATGGCAAGGCTTTCCTCGAACATCCAGCGTTTGTCATACCATCCGTGTTCACCGAGATAAAATCCCTGGTCGGACGAGTAAATCACCACGGTGTTTTCCGCCAGTCCCGACTTGTCAAGATGATCGAGCAGTCTTCCGACGTTTTCGTCCACGGCCCGGATGCACCGCAGGTAGTCTTTGATATATCTCTGGAATTTCCATCGGGTGATGTCATCCCCCTGGATCTTGCCGGCTTTCACAGCGGCGATGAAGGCCTGGTTTTCCGACTCATAAGCCTTGTCCCAGGCCTTTTTCTGTTCGGGACTCATCCGCTGGTATTCGCCATTCGGCAGGCCATCGAGGAAATGCTCCGGCAACTGCGATGGACCGTGAAACTTCATGTCGTGCCCCCAGTACATGTGCCGGGCGATGGTCATCTCCTGTTTCTTCAGTGACTCATCCCGGCCGGAGTAATCATCAAACAAGGAATCCGGCTCAGGGAAGGTGACATCATCAAACAAATCCAGATGGCGGATCGCCGGCGACCAGTTCCGATGCGGTGCCTTGTGCTGGCACATCAGGACGAAGGGCTTGCTCTTGTCGCGACCTTTCTCCAGCCAGTCGATCGCAAGGTCGGTCACGATGTCCGTGCAGTATCCTTTGCGATGAACGGAGCCATCGGGGGTGATGAAGTTCGGATTGTAATAACTTCCCTGACCCGGGAGGATTTCCCAGTGATCGAAGCCCTGGGGTTGGGAAACCAGGTGCCATTTTCCGATCAAAGCGGTTTGATAGCCCGCAGCCCTCAGCAGTTTCGGGAAAGTCGTCTGACTGCCATCGAAGGTGCTGTTGTCATTGTCCTGAAATCCATTGAGGTGGTTGTGCTTGCCGGTGAGAATCGCCGCGCGGGAGGGCCCACAGATGGAGTTCGTGCAATAGGACCTCGTGAAAAGCGCGCCCTGGCTCGCGAGTCGGTCGAGATTCGGGGTCGGTGCCAGGTCTTTCAGCGGTCCGCCGTAAGCGGAAATGGCATCGAGGGCGTGGTCATCCGAGAAAATGAAGACCAGGTTCGGTCGTTCCGCTGCGGAGGCAGCGAGGCCGAAAGCGGCGGCCATCAGGGCGAGGAGGCGATTCACCCGGTCCGATACGTCTTCAACTCCGGGATTTTTGCCCCATTTCCTGCAATTCCGCTCCTTTCTCGTGGCCGATTCCCCCCATGCCTCACCTTGGGCTTGGCGGGGAGGCCGGGCCGCGTAGGTTTTCGGCATGGCTTACCCGAAACTTTTCGCCCCCGGACCGGTCGATGTCTCCCCTGAGACCTTTGCGGCCATGTCCCAGACCATGATCGGCCATCGAGGCTCGGATTTCGAGGCTCTCTATGCCTCCCTCCAGCCCGGTTTGCAGGAAATCTTCGGCACTTCCCGCCCGGTGTTTCTTTCGACCTCATCCGCCTGGGGCGTGATGGAAGGCGCCCTCCGCAACCTCGTCCGCAACAAGGTCCTCTGCCTTTGCTGCGGAGCCTTTTCCGACAAGTGGTTCGATGTTGCCAAAAAGCTTGGATACGAGGCCGACAAGATCCAGGTCGAGTGGGGTGAAGCCATCGATCCCGAAGCCGTCCGCGCCAAGCTCGCGGAGGGTGGCTTCGACACCGTGACCCTGATTCATTCCGAGACCTCCACGGGCGTGCTCAACGACCTCGCGGGGATTGCGGCGGCGGTGAAGTCATTTCCCGACACCATGCTCATCGTCGATACGGTTTCCTCCCTCTCCACCGTACCTGTGGACATGGATGCCAACGGTGTGGACGTGATGCTCGCCGGCGTCCAGAAGGCTCTGGCCCTGCCCCCGGGGCTGGCGGTGTTCGCCGTCTCGGAAGCCGCCATGGAGCGGGCGAAAGCGACGCCGAACCGCGGCTACTACTTCGACTTCATCGAGTTCGCGAAGAATGCCGCCGTCAACAATACCCCTTCCACCCCGGCGATTTCCCTGCTCTTCGGCCTGCAATACATCCTCGGCCAGATCGCAGCCGAAGGCCTGCAAGCGCGCTTCGCCCGACACGCGGCCACAAACGCGCTCATCCACGCCTGGGGAGCCCGTCACGGATTCGAGCTTTTCGCTCCGGAAGGCCGACGCTCCAATGCCCTGACCTGCTTCAAAACGCCCGAAGGTTTCGACCTCTCCGGGTTCATCAAGCGGCTCAAAAACGAACACCATTTCCTCATCAACGGCGGCTACGGCAAGATCAAGGGTCTCACCTTCCGGATCTCGAACATGGGCAATGAAACCCCGGCGACCATGGAAGAACTCATCGCCGCCATGGATCAGGTCCTGGGCTGAAATCCGTCCTCTCCGACGATCTTCCTGAATGGTGGAAGTTCTGCACCCCGTATCCTTTCGATCATGAAAATCCCATTTCTCCTCTCCCTCCTTACCGTCCTTCCCTCCCTTGCCCAGGAGCCGAATTCCCTGAGCCCCGAGGAAAAGGAGGAGGGCTTTGTCCTGCTCTTCGATGGCAAGTCGCTCGATGGCTGGCGGACTTACAAACAGGAGAAGGCGAAGGAGCAGTGGAAAGTGGTCGATGGCGCCATCACACTCACCGCGGGCGGGGGTGGTGATCTCATCACGGCCGGGAGCTACAGCGATTTTGATTTCCGTTGGGATTGGAAGATCGCGGAAAATGGCAACTCCGGCGTGATGTGGCGGGTCGCGGAAACCGATGGCCCACCCTACCTCACCGGACCGGAATACCAGTTACTCGATTCTTTCGACAAACCGAACCACAAGTATGCCCACGAGCTTCCTCCGGGAAATGTGGCCGGCTCGCTTTATGGCCTCGTTCCGGGGAAACCGGATTGGTCAAAACCCATCGGCCAGTGGAACGAAAGCCGCCTGGTGGTCCAAGGCAGCAAATTCACCCTCTATCTGAATGGCCAACTCACCGCCGAGGTCGATACCGCCTCGGACGAGTGGAAAGCCATGCTCGCCAAATCGAAATTCGCGAAATGGGAACGTTTCGCCAAGGAGGCCACCGGCCACCTCTGCCTGCAGGACCACGGTGACGTCGTCTCCTTCCGCAACCTGCGGATCAAGCCATTGAAGGCGGATTGAACCTTCTAACAGGGAGCAGCCCCAGCCCCTGGCGTTCCGGACCATCGGAAACGCCATCCTTCCCTTGATCTCCGGGGAAATCAGGAATTCATCAGCTCCTCGATTTCCTCGGCCTCGATCGGGATGTTCCCCATCAGGTCGAAGTTCGTCTTCTCGCCGATGACGACATCATTTTCGAGGCGGACTCCGAGGCCTTCCTCGCGGATGTAGATGCCGGGTTCGATCGTGCATGGACATCCAGCCCCATGTGGTGGGAGGTGCCGTGCATGAAATACTTCTTCACCAAGGCCTTGTCCGGCCCTTGTTCCTTGGCCTCCTTGGCGCTGATGAGGCCAAGGTTGACCAGCTCCGCTTCCATCAGTTCCACCACTTGCTTCTGATACTCATTCGGACGGATCCCCGGGCGGAGGATTTCATTGGCTCCACGGAAGACACGCAGGACCGAATCATAGACGGCCCGCTGACGCTCGGTGAAGCGGCCATTGACCGGAACCGTGCGGGTCAGATCGGACATCCAGCCCCCGTATTCCGCCGCCACATCCAGCAAGACCATTTCACCGTCCTGGCAACGCTTGTCGTTTTCAATGTAGTGAAGCACGCAGGCATTCTTGCCGGAACCGATGATCGGATTGTAGGCGAATCCCCGGGAACCCCGACTGACGAATTCGTGCAGCAGCTCGGCCTCGATTTCCCACTCTCCCACGCCGGGTTTGATGAATCCCAGCAGACGGCGGAAACCCGCCTCGGTGATGTCGCAGGCTTTTTGGATGAACTTGAGTTCCTCGGCATCCTTGATGATGCGCAGTTGATGCATCAGGGGTGCAAGCCGCTCATAGCGATGCAAGGGATAGCGGGACTGGCATTTCTTGATGAAACGGTCGTTGGCCGTCTCCACCACCACGGCGGCACGAAGATGCTCGTTGGTGGTGAGATAAACATGATCGACTTGAGGAAGCAGGCGGTGCAGCCAGCTTTCAAACGAGGCCACCCACTCGATCCTCTCGATCCCGGTGGCAGCGCGGGCTTGTTCCTTGCTCAGCTTTTCCCCGTCCCAGATGGCGATCAGCTCGCTGGTCTCCTTGACAAACAACATCTCGCTCTCCTTGGGATCACGCGCATCCGGCATCATCACCAGCACGGTGTCCTCCTGATCCACTCCGGTCAGGTAGAACAAATCGCTGTTCTGCTTGTATGCCATCACCCCATCGGCATTCGTCGGCATGACATCGTTCGAGAGCACGATCACGATGCTGTTAGGCTTGAGCATCGCCCGGAGGCGCTCACGGTTGCGAACAAAAAGCTGGGGATCGATGGGCTCGTAACGCATTGCGGCGACTTCAACCCTTTCAGCCTACGGGAGCAACGGGATTTCCCTCGAATGCCGATTCGCGAGTCATGGCTTGAGAATCAGCCACCCCGCCAATTCAACTTCTGTCGCAGGGCGGCGTAAAAGGATCTGCCACCGAGCCGCACGAGGCGGAAACTGGATTTCGATTTTCTCACCCGGACATGGTCCAGCGGCCCGAGTTCCTCGCAATCCCGGCCATCGACGGTGAAGAGCATGGTCTCGCCACTCTCGCCATCCGGCGCGAGTTCGATTTCCGCCTCGTCATCCACCACCAGCGAGCGCTGGCTGAGAGTGTGGGGGCAGATTGGTGTGATCACAAAAACCCCGGCTTCAGGGCTGATCAAGGGGCCACCCGCCGACAGCGAGTAGGCCGTGGAGCCCGTGGGAGTGGCAACGATCAAACCATCGGCAACCGGAGCCAACAACCGCACGTGCTCAACCTTGCTAATGCCGAATCCGATGCAGATGGGCAGCTTGGTCCGCTCGCGCAGCCAACTGACCTTATCGAGCAGGTCTTTAGGCAGCTCATTACGCTCGCCGGTAATCCCCGTCACGGAGACGAAGTAGATAAAGCCGCTGGAGCTTTCCGCGATACGCAACATTCGTTCCGGCGGAGTTGTTGGGGTGACCAAGTGAATCAAGCTATAATCTCGAGCTCGACAAACGGATCGCAGTGCATCCGCTTCTTCGACCAGCAGGTCCGGCACGATCGAACCCGCGAAGCCGGCCGCAATTGACTCGTCCAGAAATCGTTCCGCGCCACGCCGTTGAACTATCGAGTAGCTAACCATCGAAATCAAAGGCATGGTCAGCTGCGATCTCAATCCGCTAGCCATCTGCATGATATCGACCAGCTTCACACCTGCGTCTAAAGCTCGGGTATAGGAGTCCTGAATTACTGGACCATCGGCAATGGGATCGCTATAGGGAATGCCAACCTCCACCATCGCGCTACCGGACTCTTGCAAAGCCAAAATCAGCTTCGATGTAATTTCCAGCGAAGGGTCCCCTGCCGTAACAAACGGGAGAAAGGCCTTTTTACCTTCGTGGCGCAGCTGTGCAAAACGATCATCAATGGCGGACATAATTCTCTGTTTCTAGTAATCGCGACCGGTCAAACGAGCAATCTCAGCAGCGTCTTTTTCGCCACGACCGCTCAGGCACACCATGACGATCTGATCGCGGGGCAAGCCGGCCGCAATCTCCATCGCTTTGGCGATCGCATGCGAAGTCTCAAGCGCCGGCAGGATGCCCTCACAACGAGCCACCTTGTCAAAAGTGGCCAGAGCGTCACCATCGCGGCAGAAAGTGTACTCGACTCGCCCCTCATCTTTCCAGAAGCTATGCTCGGGCCCAACGCCTGGATAATCCAATCCCGCCGAAACGCTATGCACGGGTGAAGTCTGTCCATCCTCATCCTGCATCACGTAGCTCATCGTTCCATGCAGAATGCCCGGTTGTCCCAAGGAGAGCGGCGAAGCGTGTTGCCCAGGCGCACTGGAGTGTCCGCCGGCTTCAACACCGACCAACCGCACTTCGCTATCTTCGATAAACGGATAGAACATGCCGGCCGCGTTGGAACCGCCGCCCACACAAGCCACAATCACATGCGGCAAACGATTTAGCGTTTCAAGCGACTGCTGACGAGCTTCCCGGCCTATCACCGACTGAAAATCTCGTACGATCATGGGAAACGGATGTGGACCAATCACCGAGCCGATGATGTAATGCGTAGTTTCGACGGTGGACATCCAGTCGCGCATCGCTTCGTTCACAGCGTCTCTCAACGTCTTGGACCCGCTGGTCACCGGCCGCACTTCCGTGCCCATCAGCTTCATGCTGAACACATTCGGCTTCTGCCGGCGAACATCCTCGGCACCCATAAACACGACGCATGGCAAGCCAAAGTGAGCACAAGCTGTTGCCGTCGCGACACCGTGCTGACCGGCTCCCGTTTCAGCGATGACGCGTTTCTTTCCCATTCTTAAGGTGAGCAAGGCTTGGCCCAACGCGTTGTTGATCTTGTGAGCCCCCGTGTGGTTCAGATCTTCACGCTTGAACCAAATCTGTGCACCACCAGCCAGCTCGCTAAGTCTTTTAGCGTGATAAATCGGCGAAGGACGGCCAACAAAGGTCTTCAGTAGGTGATCCAATTCAGCCTGGAACTTTGGATCTTTCTTGGCGGATTCATACTCGACCACCAACTCTTCGAGAGCCCGCATCAGCGTTTCGGGGACATACCGCCCCCCAAAATCGCCAAACCGGCCGCGACTATCGGGTACTTGAGCAATTGAGGACTTTGTCTTTTCTTTGGGTGAACGGAATGGCAAACTGGGCCAAGTTGCGGAAAGAAGATTGTTCATTGCGGCCGGTTACAGGTCAAGCCACAGTCTGGCTGCACCAGCCAGGATTCGGCTACCTAATGCTGTGCAAGCATCGATTATCGTCCTGTTGCCTTTCCGGCCATAGACATGAACCAGCGAAAAGCTTCGGAACGAGGGTAGTTTAGCTACCTGCCAATTGGTTGCGCGTTCAAGAATACTTATTGAAAACATCTTATCTACTGCGCCTTATATAATAATATTTTTGATACTCAAAGGAGCTTTTGCCTATTGTCAACCAACTGAATTACTACCAAGGTCAACTATCGTTATTTGACCTTGGCAGCAATGCACTGAAATCGTTTTCATATCATGGCTCTTGGATGCAATCTGGGTGCGAAAACTGAACATGCGACAGTAAGCGGTTGTTAAAATTAATTACTGGTCCTTGCTCACATACACAAAAGTGATCTCTTTTGAGGGTCACCGGGTTTTCATAGATTTTCGTTTTGCACTGCTGGGTCAATGTGCAGCAATACCCATGGTACATATAGCATAATGCATCGGATTGCCCCGTTGCTTTACACATAGTAAACTTTAGTCCGGTACATCCAGGGCAGGGCTGAAGATCTGAAGCGCATTTGGCTCCGGCAGCGTTTTCGCCGCAGGCTCCGGTTGCACAAGGAATCGGAATACACATGCCACCTCCCCCCGGGCAGTCTGG
>JALOTY010000058.1 GCA_025457665.1 Akkermansiaceae bacterium
CACCCCGCCGATGTCCGGCTGGGAGAGTGCCAGAACCGCCACCAGCACGGTCACCGCCACCACCAGGAACATCTGCACGAAATCACTCGCCGCCACACCGAAGGATCCGCCTAACAGAGCCAGCACGGTCACCGCCACACCCAGCCCCACGATCACCGATGTCGTCTCCAGATCCAGGACCGCAGACATGAAAACCGCCGTGGCATTGAGCGTCACACCGCCGAAGATCAGCATGAAGGGCAGCCTGGCCCACGTGAAGAAAACCTGGGAACCTTGGCCGAAACGCAATCGCACGGCTTCAAAGGGCGTGACGACCTGCATGCGCCTGAATCGATAGCAGGTGAAAAAGAGCAGCACCAACATCGGCACGAGGACCGAATAAAACAACAGGATGGTGTAAGCCCCCGTATGAAACATCTTTCCCGCCGCCCCGGTGAAACTCCAGGCACTGAAGCCCGCCATCCACGATGACGCCCCGGTGACCCACCACGGCAGCATCCCACCGGCGCGGAAATAATCCGAGGTGTCCTTGGATTTTTTCGCAAAGTAGATCCCCACGCCTCCGATGAAGAGGAAGTAGAAGACAATATTGATCGTATCGTAAACCGTGATCATTCCAAGTTCCTGAGTTCGAAGAAATCCACATCCACCGTTTTCCGGCGGTCCGCCAGATCCTGCGCCGCCAAGCCCGCCATCGCCCCGGTGAAGCCAGCCGCATGATCATCGGAGATCCGCGTGAAATCCAAGTCCGGCCCCACGCGCTGCCAATCCGATCCGTCCGGCGAAATCAGAAATCGCAGCACCGCAAAATCCACCTCCGCCCGCAGCCAGATTTTTTTCCAGCCATCAATCCCCACATCACCCCACTCATCATAGACTCCCTTTTCCGTCAGGGTCACGCCTGCCACTTTGCCAAGCGTCTCATCATGGGTAACCCGCAGGTAAAAATGTTGGGCACTATGATACCAGATGACGAGGCCCGCCATCTGGGTCGGATGATCGGGTTGGTATTCCATCATCATCGTCACCACCACCCTTCGACCCGTGATCCGCTTGGCCAGCAGACTTTGATCAAACCACGAATGCACTGATTCACGCCCCCGCATCCGCAGCCATCCCGGGCGGGAGTGAAGATCGATCCAGCTTTCATCCGCCGGCACTCGCAGCGATTGCCATGACAAGTCGAGCTTCGCGGCATCGAAATCATCCTTCTCCGCGATTTCCGGCCATGGGCAGGGCTCAAGCCCCTCCGGCTCCGGAATCTCCAGCGCCGGAGCATGCCCTCCACCCTTCAATCTCAGCCAAGCTTCGATCCACTCCACACGCTGCAGACAAGTCTCGCGACCCAAGGGGCATCGACGCTCGAAACCGATCGGCCGACTCGCCAGATGCACCAGATACCACTCGCCCGCCGCGCTTTCGACCAGTTCGCCATGACCCGCCTTTTGCAGCGGATGTCCATAGTCGTCGCGCGTCGTCATCACGGACCCTTCCGGATCCACTTCATAAGGACCGAGCACATGGCGTGATCTCGCGGCGGAAATCCCATGGTTCCATCCCGTCCCACCCTCGGCGAGAAGAAGATAATACCAGTCATCGTGCCGATATAGGTTCGGGCCCTCGATCAAAACGCCCGACTTTTCGAAAATCTTTTTCCGCGAACCCACAAGACATCCCGCCACCGGATCGAATTCCTGTGCCACGATGCCTGCGAAGCGATACTTCCCTTTGCGGAAATCCCACTCCATGTTCACCAGCCATTTCCGCCCGTCATCATCGTGGAAGAGCGAGGGATCGAAACCGATCGAATCCAACTCCACCGGATCACTCCAGGGCCCTTCCGCCCGCTCTGCTGTTGTTAGAAAGATCCGGATATCCTTGAAGGGCCGACCCAGGCCGGTGTTCCGGAGATTGGTGTAAATCAGCCAGAACTTGCCATCGGCATAGCTCATCGATGGTGCCCAAACTCCGCCGGAATCCGGCACGCCACGCAAATCGAGCTGGCTTGTCCGCGTCAGGGCATGGCCGATCAGCCGCCAATGCTTCAAGTCGCGCGAATGATGGATGGGCACGCCGGGAAACCACTCGAAGGTGGAATTCGCCACATAGAAATCCTCGCCCACTCGGACAATCGAGGGATCGGGATGGAATCCGGGAATGATCGGGTTTCGAATCATGGGTTTGCCACACGCAGGCCCTGTCTGGGTCGGGACCTCCATCGCGCTCCGGAGGCTAGCGGCCCAAGCGGACCATCCAAACCCGCATTTCTAGTAACCATGGAAACCCCCGCGGCATGGGCCATTCGTTCCATTCCGGAAAATGTTCTCAATCCCCCGTTCTTTTCACGGCCTGGGTTGCGTATCCCTTTGCATGAAAACCCTGCGGTTGCCCCTCTTCTTCGCTTTCGCCGGCCCGATCGCGTTTTTCCCGCTCCCGACGCTCAAGGCCCAAACCATCCACCCCGCCAAGAACCCACCGGCGGAAATCTCCAGCATCTGGTTCGCCGCGCCCGCACGCACGCTGGCGAAGCCACGCGCGGGAATCCTCACCGATGGCACCCAAACCGATCTCGCCAAACAAGCCCGCCTGATCGATTTCCACGAGTCCCTGCCCACGGGCAACGGCCGCCTCGGCGTCATGGACTGCGGTGGGCCGCAACTGCACCGGATCATCCTCAATGAATCGACGATGTGGTCCGGCGGGAACTACGATGCGAATCAGCCCGATGCCTGGAAACACCTCGCCTCGATGCGCGAAAACCTTTTCCGGGGCGATGTCGGTGCCGCCCGGAAAATCCTCGAAAGCCATTTCACCTGGCGCAAGGGCACCCCACGCTTCGATCCCAACTGGTTCGGTTCCTATCAGACCCTCGGCGACCTCATTCTCCGCTTCCCGGAAAACAAGTCCGACATCACCGGCTATCAGCGCGACCTCAATCTCCGCACCGGCATCATCACCACCCGCTTCATCCAGAATGGCATCACCCACACGCGCGAAGTCGTGGTTTCGAAACAACATGAAGTCATCGCTATCCGCCTGCGCACCGATCCACCGGCATCGCTTTCCCTCCTCGCCACTCTCGCCCGCCCTGCCCAGGCCAAGCTTCGCGCAGAGGCTTCGCAGTTCGTGATGGAAGGCCAACTGACCTGCCTCGCTCCCGGAGCCACCGGCATCCGCTATCAGGGCCTCCTCGCTGCCATCCCCAAGGGCGGCACCGTCAAGACCGATCACGATGGCATCCACCTCGAAAAAGCCGACGAAGCTGTCATCTTCATTTCCGCCGGGACCGACATGGATGACCGCAGCGATGGCTTTCGCAAGACCATCCGCGAACGGCTCGAGGCGGCGATGAAAATCGATTTCGATACCCTTCGCGATCAAGCTGCCGCCGATCACCGTTCCTTCATGGACCGCTGTCGCCTTGAATTTCCCATCGATGATACTGCGAAACTCCCCACCCCCGAACGCATCAAACGCGCCGCCAAAAAACCGGACCCGGGGCTCGATGCGATCTATTTCCAATTCGGCCGCCACCTGCTCGTTTCCGCCTCCCGACCCGATTCCCGCCTGCCGGCCAATCTCCAAGGCATCTGGGCCGAGGAAATCAACACCCCGTGGCGCGGTGATTTCCACAGCAACATCAATCTCCAGATGAACTATTGGGCCGCCGAGCCCACCGGTCTCTCCGATTGCCACCTTCCCCTCATGCGGCTCATCGAGGAAACCGCCACCGCCGGTCGCGCCACCGCAAAAGCCTACTACAACGCCCCCGGTTGGATCTGCTTCCACACACTCAACCCTTGGGGATACACCGCTCCATCGAACACCAGCGCAGGCTCCGGCTCCACCTGCGGGGCATGGATGACCCAGCACATCTGGACTCACTACGATTACACCCGGGATACCGACTTCCTCCGCGAACATTACCCCACCCTCAAGGAAGCCTGCGAATTCTTTCTCGCCACCCTCATCCCCGATCCCAAAAACGGCTGGCTCGTCACCTCACCCTCGAACTCGCCCGAAAACCATTACCGCATCCCCGGCAAAAGCGGGAAGATCGAGAATCACACTCTCACCTACGGCGCCACCTATGACATGCAGATCCTCCGTGATCTCTTTCTCAATACCGCCAGCGCGGCCCGCGTCCTTGAGGTCGATCCCGAGTTTGTTGCCAAGCTCGATGCCACCCGCGCCAAACTCGCACCCACCCGCACCGGCAAGGACGGCCGCATCCTCGAATGGATCGAAGATTACGAGGAAGCCGAGCCCCGCCATCGCCACGTCTCCCACCTCTGGGGACTCCATCCGGGAAATGAAATCACCGCCGCCACTCCCGAACTCATCCAAGGAGCCAAACTCACCCTCGAAGCCCGCGGCGATGCATCCACGGGCTGGTCGATGGCATGGAAATCGAACTTCTGGGCCCGCCTTCGCGATGGCGACCGCAGCCACCGCCTCCTCATTCTCCTCATCACTCGCGGCGCGCCGAATCTCTTCTGCCTCCACCCGCCGTTTCAGATCGATGGCAACTACGGCGGCACCGCAGCCATCACCGAAATGCTCCTCCAGACCCAGGAAATGACGGCGGATTCCCAGCCCGTCATCGACCTCCTCCCCGCCCTGCCCAGCGCATGGCCGGAAGGAAAAATCACCGGACTCAAGGCCCGCGGCGGCGCCAGCATCGATCTCCTATGGAAAGCTGGCAAACTCGTCTCTGCGACCATCACTCCCTCCAGAGACGGCCCCATCCATCTCCGCCATGCGGGGAAATCCACCCACCACGATGGCCTCGCCGGCAAGGCGCTGAAGGTCGGCCCCGACCTGACCCTGATCCCTTGAACCGACTGATGCAGGAACTTCATTTGACCACCCGCCACAAGCGCTTAGGGTGCGGGAACTAACAAGACACACGATCGTGCCCCTCGACAAACTCTTCTCCGCCCTCAGCGATGGAAAATCCGATCCCCGTTCCATGCTCGGAGGCCTTCTCGGCTCGTCGGGCTCGAAGGGTGCTATGGGCGGAGCCGCCTCCGGCGCCTTGGTCTCCATGCTGATGAATCCGAAGTCGCGCAAAAAGATCCAGAAACATGCCGTCAAAGTCGGAGGCATCGCTGCGGTCGCCGGGATTGGCTACTATGCTTATCGTAAATGGCAGCAGGGCCGGCAGGACAGCCCGCAGGCACTCCCCATGACCGCCGCCCCGGTCGCCGCCCTCCCGCCGCCCATGCCACAAGACGCATGCATCGGCGAATCCGAGCCCGTCCCTGCGGAACTTCCCATGAAGATGGTTCTCGCCATGATCGCCGCCGCGGCGGCCGATGGCAGCATCGACGCCACCGAAATGAACGCGCTGGCCGATGCCATCGATGACGCCCCGGTCACGGCCGACGAGAAGGCCCGCCTCTCTGCCGCCCTCAATCAGCCCCCCACGGTCGAGGACATCGCCGCCCTCGCCACCACGCCCGAGGCAGCCAGCGAAATCTACGGAGCAGCCCTCACCGCGATCGATGTCGATACCCCCTCCGAACACCTCTTCCTCCGCCGCCTGGGTCGGGCGATGAATTTGGAGGAATCCCTGATCACCCATCTCCATCAGACGCTCGAGGAAATGCTTCCCCCGGAATCCACGGCCGTCCCGCGCTGAGGCCCGCCCGGCGGAGAAAATCGGCAGGCAGGGGTCTGCGGTTGGAAGCATTCAGAAAGGTTCATCCACTTCCCAGCCGCCACCCCCGTCCCAGGAATCGCCCCATCGCGGAGTTACCTTCCATTCCTCGACCATTTCCCGCGGAAAATCTTCGAGGAATCGCGAGGGCCGCTGGATGAGATCACCGGAGTAGCTCTTGGGATTGAGCATGGGATAGCTCATGTAGAGTTCGTCCTTGGCACGGGTCAGCGCGACATAGAAGAGCCGCCTTTCCTCCTCCATCATCGCTTCATCGTCCGCCTCGATGATGCGTCCGTTCGGAAACGCCCCGTCCGCAAGCCAGATCAGGAAGACCACTTTCCACTCCAAGCCCTTGGCCTGGTGGATCGATGACAGGGTGATTTTCTCCGTCTCCACCTCTTCCTTCTTCCCCCCGGGCTCACCATCCGCAGAGCCCAGCAGGGAAAGCTGGGATAGGAAGTCGAGCACATCCTCGAAGTTGCCACCGTAAGTCATCAGTTGCTCGATGTCGCTACGACGGTTCTCGTAGTTGTCGTAGCTCGCCCGGAGATGGTCGTCATACATCCCCTCCAGAACGCTATACACCATTTCCGCAGGCTTCGCGAAAGCACCACCCGGCGTCATTTCCTCAAGGATATGGCCGAGTTGGCTCCAGTGTTTCATCGCCTTGGCCGGCACACCCTTGAGCTTCAGGACTTCGGTCCACTCAGGGATCTCCTCACGCATTGCCCAGCCGGACTTGAGCCATTCCGTCCAGAGTTTGTCCGCACCCTTGACCCCTATCCCCGGCAGCAGCAGCGCGATGCGCTTGAAGCTGGTCTCATCCCGACGGTTCGTCACAAATCGAAGGAATGCCGCGACATCCTTGACGTGCGCTTGTTCGAAGAAACGCAGACCACTGGTGATCGTGAAGGGCACATCGCGCGTGGTGAGTTCCATCTGGATCTCCAGGGACTGGAAATGCGCCCGATAAAGCACCGCGATTTCTTCCAGCGGCACCCCTTCATCGCGGAGTTCAAGAATCCGCTGGGCCACGAACTGCGCTTGCGTCCGCGGATCCTCCAGCGGCACCAGCGCCGGCTTCGTGCCAAACAGATCCCGGGCCGAACGCAGGTCCTTGTCGAAACGCGAGCGGTTCGCCCGGATCGCCGCATTCGACAGCTCCAGGATCTCCGGAACGCTGCGGTAGTTCGTCTCGATCTTGTAAACCCGGCAGGCATCGTGCCGCTGAGGAAAACTCAGGATGTTGCCCATGTCCGCACCGCGCCAGGAGTAGATCGATTGCGCGTCATCGCCCACCGCCATCACCGATGATCCCGATGCCGCAAGCAGATCGATGAGTTCACTCTGCACCGCATTGGTATCCTGATACTCATCCACAAGGATGTGCCGGAACCTTTTCTGATAGAGTGCGAGGATCTCCGGATGCGCCCGGAAAAGCTCCAGGGTCTTGAGCAGGAGGTCATCGAAATCCATCGAATTTGTCTCCAGCTTGCGCTTGGCGTAGGCATTCCTCACGGCATGGATCTCCGCCTGCCAGTCATCGAAATACGGGTATTTCACCGCAATGATGTCGCGCAGCTCCTCACCCGTGTTCCGCTCCAGGCTGAACATGCTGGCCAGGACATCCGCTTTGGGGAATCGACGCGACTTGGTATCGATGTCCATCCCCGCCACCACGTTGGCGACGATGGATTTCTGGTCATCGGAATCGAGGATGGTGAAGGATTTCGTGAATCCCAATTCTTCCGGATGCCGCCGCAGGATGCGATTGCCGATCGAGTGGAAAGTGCCACTCCACAGCGGTGAAACATCATGTGGCACTAGCGCGCGGACCCGCTCGGTCATTTCGCGGGCGGCTTTGTTGGTGAAAGTCAGCAGCAGGATGTGCCGGGCATCGATCCCCTGATCGAGCAGGAAGGCCACACGGTAGGTGAGCGTCCGGGTTTTTCCCGATCCCGCACCCGCGATCACCAAGGCACGCCCGGGAGGCGAAGTCACGGCGGCAAACTGCTCGTCGTTCAACTCCGCCCGGTAATCGATGCCCGATTCCGGCCCTCCGCCTCTCCGTTGCAGCGTGTAATCGCGCGCCATGCCCCCAGCATGCCCCAGTCCGCGCCGGGATCAAGTGCCGCGCCGCCCCACGATCAGGACACTTCCTTTTCCGCCTCGTCCAGCGACTTGCCCTCGTCCACCAAGCGCGTGAAACGGACGAATCGCGAAAGTTCGTTGCGAATCACGGGAAGGAGGAAATAGACCCCGATGAGATTCGGAATGCTCATCGCGAAGAGCGAGGCATCCGAGAAATCGATCGCATTGCCCATCGATGCCGATGCCCCCGCCACGACCATCAGGCAGAACAAAAGCTTGTAGGCCAGCGCGACCATTTTCTTCCGCCCGAAAAGATACTGCCAAGCCTGCAGGCCATAGTAGCTCCAGGTGATCAGCGTCGAAAACGCAAAGAGGAAGACGCAGGCAAAGAGCACGTAGCGGAAGCCACTGTGCACGGTTTCAAAGGCATTCGAGGTCATGCCAATGCCGAAGGCGGTGCCATTGTTCGCCTTGTCGCTCAGCACGTAAGGCACGCCATTGACGGTGAATTCCCCGCCAGTGCCTTGGAATTCCATCGTCGTCACCAGCACCAGCGAGGTCATGGTGCAGACGATCACCGTATCGATGAAGGGCTCCAAAAGCGCCACCACCCCCTCACTTGCCGGCATCCGCGTCTTGGCTGCCGAGTGCGCGATGGGTGCCGATCCGATGCCCGCCTCATTCGAGAAAGTCGCCCGCCTCATGCCCCAGATGAACGCCGCCACCAACCCACCCGTCACCGCCGCACGCGGCTCGAAGGCCTCCTTGAGGATCTCTGAAATTGCCACCGGGATGTGATCGATGTTCACAAACAGCACGATCAGGCAGCTCACCACGTAGATCAGGCACATCGCCGGAACCAGCTTGGAGGTAACCTTCGCGATGCTTTGAATCCCCCCGATGATCACCAGCCCTGTCATCACCGCCACCAAGGTCCCGAAGACCCACTGGTGATCCTTGAAGAAACTCGCATCCCCACCGGTGACATTGATCAGTTGGGCCGTGGCCTGATTGATCTGGAAGACATTCCCGCCCCCAAACGAGGCGAACACACAAAAGATCGCGAAAAAGAACGCCAGCACCTTGCCGATCGACCCGAGCCCCTTTTCGGCGAAACCCTTGCGCAGATACTGCATCCCGCCGCCATGGATGCGGCCATCGGCATCGATTTCCCGATACTTCACCCCCAGCGTGCACTCGGCAAATTTCGTGGCCATGCCCAGCACCCCGCTCAGGAACAACCAGAACGCCACACCCGGGCCACCCATGCTGATGCCGATCGCCACCCCGGCGATATTCCCGAGACCCACCGTCCCGGAAACCGCTGCCGTCAGCGCCTGGAAATGCGTCACCTCACCCGGATCGTCCTCTCGACTGTATTTCCCCTTCACCGTGCGCAGGGCCAGCGGAAAGGCGCGGACATTGATGAAACCAAAGGCCAGCGTGAACACCACCCCGGCCATCGCCAGCCACAGGACCACCCACAGGACATCGTAATTATTGATGCGGATTGTGGAAAAAATCCCGCTCACAAAAGGCCCCGTGACCTTGGCAAACCATTCATCGATTTGCTGGTCCAGCGACTTCGTCACCTCCTCCGCCTTGTCCTGAGCGGCCAGAAATCCCTGCGACAAGAAAAACGCGGCAAGAACCACGAGCCAGCGGGCGGGGCGGAAAAAGGGTCGTCCGGTCATCTTGGGAGGGAGGCTGGCAAGTTCCATGCCAGCCGACAAGAACGGAGGACGGCAGAAATCCGCCGAATCTAGCAGCTCCGCTTCCGGCGGAAGGCCAGCAGCACCGCGGAAAGCCCTGCCAGGATCGGCGCTCCCGGCTCAGGGGCATGATAGAGAGCCACTTGATTGGCGGTGAAATCCCCGGAAGGACCATTGTCCATCAGCAGCTCGATCCGATCGATCGCGGTGAAATCCAACAGCTCCGCACCCGCCAACCCGGCATACCCGAACTCGATCACCCCTCCCGCCGCAATCGCGTCGGCACGAAACGCATTTCCCGATGCCACCCTCCCATCCACATCCGTCAGCCGCAAAGTGAGCTGGAAGGCCGGATCACTGTCTTCAAACTCGATCCCCAGAGTATTCGCCGCCCCGCCCACCGTAATGTCCACCCCGCCCAGACCTGCGGCGGAGCCATAGACGATCGATACCGTTGCCGCCGCACGCGGACCGCTTTCCACGAAAAACTGCCCCGTCTGCCCGATCACGCCGAATCTCACGTCGCGAAGGAAGGGATTGCTCGTCACCGCCACCGTCACCGAGCGCTGCCCGCCGAAGTCGATGCCGCTTTCGATCTGCGCCGCTGTGACCGACCCGCTGCGCAGGGAAACCGGCGTGGTGCCCACCGCGAAGGGATCGACCACTTCCACCAAAGTCAGCGCCGCAAAGGCCGGCGAAACCAGGGCCATCAGGGAAAAAAGTACGTATTTCATGTGTTGGAACGAAGTTTGAAGGATTCGAAGCCGCTCGATTTATTGCTCCCCGTCGGAGCGTCGACGACGGAGCGCGAGGGCCAGACCGCCCACGGCCAGCAGCGCCACCGAGGGCTCGGGCACTGCCGCGGTTTCCACTTTCATCAGGGAAATTCCCGATGCCACCAAGTCCGGCGAACCCGCCCCCGCCACTTGGCTGAGCCTCACGGAAATCGCCGAACTGGCATTGAAATTCACGCCCTCAAAAAGCTCATAAGGAAAAACCACATCCGTCGGATTTTCCACGGCCGATTGGATCTTCGAAACCGTCATCGATGGCTGCCCCGGCGTCTCCACCGTGACCTCGATGTTCACCGCCGTCTGCGAGTAATCGAGGGTGAATCCCAGCGCATTGGCCGCATTTCCCATGGTCAGATCCAGCGGACCGGTCGGCGGGGCTTCATAGCGCAGCACGCTCGATGCCTGCACGCCCGGACCTACGGAAAAGAAATACTTCGAAAAGGAATCCAGCACCTCCGCCGTCGCCCGCCGCGCCGGAGGCGTATCGGTGGCATCCAGCAGCACCGTCCGCGCCCCAGCCGCAAACAAGGAACCGCCGCCCAGGAGACCGCTTTGCGTGAGATTCCCGGCCTCGGTCAGCTCCAGTTTCATCGGGCTTTCCGAGAAATTGTCGATCCAGGCGATCCGATCCGCCGCCTCGGCCACCGAAAAAAGCCCGATCACAGCAAGGAAACCTGCGGAAAACACCGCAAAGGCAGAAGAAGGATTCGGGAACGTTTTCATGATCGGGACTCTAAAAAATCAGCGACGGCCAGCATGGCTGTCGATGATTCAGACCCTCAGATCATTCGGATGTTCAAAATTTCTGGAAATATTTCTAAAAAATCCACAATCCCCCACCATCTGCTTGCCTCCGGACGGGAAATCCCCTTTTGATTCCGCCCGTCCCCCCGCACGGCAATGCACGAGTAGCTCAGCGGTAGAGCAACCGGTTTACACCCGGTCGGTCGGCGGTTCGATCCCGTCCTCGTGTACCACCCGCCTAGGCCCGCCGTCGGCGCAGGGCCAGACCGCCCAGCCCCATCATCCCGAGCAGCGCAGCCGAGGGCTCGGGCACGGGCGTCAGACCGAGTTCGGGCGGATTCAGGGAGATGACCGACTGCCGCAGGCCCGCCTGGTTGGGGTCGATCCAGAAGATCACCTCGGATGAAGGATTCCAACTGGAACCACCCCAGTTCGCACTCTGCGCCGCACTGAACCAGGTGTTGGTCAGCGCCACGACGTCGTTCGCCCTTTGATTCAGGACGGCGTCCGTGGTATTATTACGGACATAGTAGTTCCCGGAACCCATTGCCAGGTTGGGATTGAAGTCCGTGAGCACTTCCCAGATGGCCGATTGCATGGCTGCCGCACCCACATCGCCAGCAGCATGGGCATCGGCGAAATAAGTATCCATCAGATAAGCCGCACGCTGCAAGCCCCCTGCCATGTATCCGGCCACGCCCTCGCCAAGATAGCGCGCCTCCGCCATGGCCAGGGTGTGAGCCTGATAAACCTGCACCTGCTGGGTGCCCGCTCCTTGAAAGGGAGTTTCGGAATCGATGCAAAAGACCACCAGCCCAAGCTCACCGGAATAAAGATCGGACGCATCACCACGGAAAGTCCCCTCCGGAACACCCAGGCCCGAGGGCAGCGATGACTGATTGGCGAAAATCAATCCCATCTCACCCACATAGCCCTGATAGTTGTTGCCGGCATAGTGGTCGGCCATCGTCCAACCGTCCAAGGCACCATTCACCGAGCTGAGATAGCCAGTGACGGTCTCAAAGTCGTAATTCTGGGCATGCAGGGGTGTGCCGAGAACACATGCCGCCAAAACAAGACGGATCTGCTTTTTCATGGGGGATGGGGGTCGGAGGTGACAGCTCGGGCAGGGGTTGAGGTGCCGATCTGAGCCACAGGTTTGGGAGACCCGCAGCCACGTGATGAATATCAAGGTTTCCTGAATATGAACAGCTACGCGTTGACGTAAGGAGGGCGGCGGTGGAGGATTCCCTCCGCATGGGCTGGGAATCGGCCCACAACCCTGAGCCCAAACCCTCCCGTTCATGACTGCCCCGGACTGCCCCGATTGCCCCCATCCCTCTCCGGAACACAAAATCCGCAAAGAGGACATCGAAACCCAGAGCCGCTTCGAACTCGAACATCCCGACCGCACCCTGTTAGGCGGACCCCAATCGCGATGGCGGGAGTTGAAGACGATCTTCCGCGTCTCCTGGGATTTCATCAAAGCCTTCCGAACCCTTCATTTCGCCGGACCTTGCGTGACCATCTTCGGATCCGCCCGCACCCAACCGGGCACCACTTATTACGAACTCGCCCGACGCATGGGCTCGGAGTCGGCAAAGCTGGGATTCACCGTCATCACCGGCGGCGGCCCCGGCATCATGGAAGCCGGAAACCGCGGTGCCTTCGAAGCCGGCGGACGCTCGATCGGCATCAATATCGAACTCCCCCACGAACAAGGCAGCAATCCCTACGTCACCCGCTCCGTGGACATGCATTATTTCTTCACGCGGAAAACCATCCTCGTGAAATACTCTTATGCCTTCATCGTGCTGCCCGGTGGAGCAGGAACCCTCGATGAGATGTTCGAAACCATGACGCTCATCCAAACCCGGAAAATCCGCAATTTCCCCATCGTCCTGATGGGCCGCGATTACTGGCAGCCTCTCATGGACTTCGTCTATCACATGGCCGAAGCCGGCACGATCAGCCCCGATGACCCCGACCTGATCTTCTTCACCGACGATCCCGAAGAAGCGATCGCCCACATCCACCGCCACGCCGTCCGCCAGTTCGGTCTGCGCAAGGAAAAGGTGCCGAAGCCCAAAGCCATCCTCGGCGAAAAAGCTGTCCAAAAAAGCGAAGTCCCCTGAGATCCACAGCCAAAACGCGCCTCACCGATCACCGATCACCGATCACCGATCACCGATCACCGATCACCGATCACTGCTCACGGACTCCACACATAAGAAAGCCGGAAGAATCGTTTATCAGAAGATACGTTTCCGGCATCTAACAGCCCAACCTCTTCGACCCCGTTGCCTTGGTCCTGCGTTTGGATCATCGCATCTTCCACCGCCTGCCATTCTTGCAATGAATCCGCGGCGAGAAGTTGATATTCCACATCCATCACACCCCGAGGCCGCAGGAACACCAGCGCAGGTCGAAGCTGCGAGCCATCCTGCCGCCACTCGAAGGTGAGCTGGGGTTGATCCGCCAATCGCGGGTTCGTCCCCAAAGCGTATTCCTCCAGATTGCTGCGCCCGTCGCCATCCGGATCCGCCTCGTGACCATGCAAGCCAGGATCGGCGAGTTCGGCTGGAGTGAAGAACCGATTCGTCCAACCTCCATAAACCAAGGAATAACCCAGCTCCGCCTGCCCGGGACTGCCGGCGGGATTGGCACTGCCGGCCCAAGTCACCGCACTGCCATAGGCATCGTATGCGGCAGTGGCGGGATCGATCACCACCATGGACCTCCCGGAACCATCCGTCTGCGGATGCCAGCCATCGCCATAAGTGAAATCCAGAACCATTTCCCCGACCGCATCCACCAAGGCAATCCTCTCACCCGCGTTGTCGAGATTTCCCTGATAGGGCCCCAGGACGGGAACGGTCGCTCCCGGATACCGCAACGCAAATGCCTCCGGGCGCTTGGCCAGAACCACCCGCGCCCCCGGCGCGAGAACTTGGGAGGGAAATTGATAATCGATCCCGGCAACAAATCGCGCACCACCGAGTTGAATCGGGGTGTTTCCGATGTTGACCCACTCCAGATACTCAAAGTCCCCCTCCGTCACCCCCGGCAGTTGGGAGAATTCGTCGAAATCCGGATCGGCCGGATGATATTGCATTTCCGAAATCCGCAGCGCCTGCTGCAAGTCCGTGGGGGTTCCGGAATAGTCCATGGCATGGACCAGCAAGCCGGTCTCATCACGAAGTTCCACGCGTCCGCCACGGGCGGAAAGATCCCCGTCGTAGTTCCCCTGGATGAATCTCTTTTCCCCTCCCCTGGGCCCCGCCGTGCGACTGCGGAAGGAAACCACATCCTTCACCACATGAAGCAGCCCGGCATATTCCGCCACCGCAGTCCCCGCTCCGGGAGGGATCACGGTGCCACCCGGAAAGACATGATCGATCCCACCACTCAAAGACCATCCCGATAGATCCACCGCCTGCGACGTGGTGTTTTTCAAAACGAGATATTCTTCTCCGGGATTGCCCGAAACTGGCAGGAAATCGAGCGCCTCCACCACCACCATTCCCGGCAAGGTCGTCTGACCCAGGTCCGGCACGGGATCCCCACTGCCCTCGGTCGGTCCGAATCTTGGCCGGGTGGAAGGAGCCTGATTGAAAAGAAATGCCCTTCTTGGACCAAAGAAATTCGCAATCACATACTCCACCTCTTCCCGCGGTCTCAAGCCCCGCCCCCAAACTCCCCAGCGGGAAGCGTCGAGGTCGCCATCGGTCCAGGGCGATGGATTCGCCGGGTCCGGATCCACCGTGGCCACGATCTGACGCATGCGTGTTTCAAGAATCCCATCCACCGTCCCCGGCGCTTGGAGAACCCGATCGAAAAGGCTGCGCAAACGCCGCACATACATTGCCCGGAATTCCGGAGATTCACCGATGATCTGATAGAGCCGGTTCCCGGTGGTCATGCCATGCCGGATCGGATTGGTCGTGCCGATGGCATCCTCAAAGTATCCCGCACTCGCATTGTAGTCATGGCCCAGACTCAGATCCACATCCCAGACCACCATGCGCCACTGACCGGTCCCCTCGGTATCACGGTAAACATAGTAGTTCTTGTGGCCATGGTCCCGATCACAGATGATCACCCGCGCCGCCAGGTAATCGATGCAGGCCGGGATGTCCACATGGTCATAGGCATAGGTCCGCCTCGTCGCGAGCGCGGTCGATGGATTCAATCCCGTGATCAAGGCCTGCAGATCGCTTTTGTCCTCCTCCTTGCGGGTCTTCTTCTCGCCGGACCCGGTGGAGGAAAGCGAATCATACATCTTGTACAAGGCCCCGTCACCATCGAGTCCGTTTCTCTCCAGCATCCGGTCATCGCCATCCTCCATCAGATCCATGACGCCGTGGAAGGCCCCATTCAGATGGACGCGCACCGGCTCGCAGAAATGGTGGACGCCACCCATCATCGCGATGACCTCGTGCGCCAGCGTGTTGCGGGTCTTGGTCTTGTCGGCGTAGTTCGAGAGGAGGTTCAGGTCTTTCACGGGTCTTTCGCCTTCCCGCCAGACGAATCGATGGTTTTCATTCGAATCGAAATCATAACTCTTCTTCTGAAATCCCGCCGTGGACTGACCATGGATCTCATGGCCGATGTTGTCGTAGAATCTCCCGAGATGATAGCAGGCCCCGCGGAAAGCGGCCGCCGTAGGCCCGTTGGCTGGCGATCCCTCCACAAACCATTCCAACACCGGCAGGCTGCTCGTGCTCTGACTCGGGTCCGCCGCCACGGTTCCGAAATAGCGCGGTGAATCCAAAGGATCAAGATAGGTGGGAAGCTGACCCAAGCGATTGGCCGCATCGCTTGCCTCGAACCTCCATCGGAACATCTGGCCTGCCGATAGACCCGTTGTCGGCAGCAACGCGCTGTAAACTCCGTCCCCGGCAATCGCATCCCCGGAGGTCCCCGAATCATTCATCACCGCTTGGGTCTCACTCCCCCACATCACCCGATGAAACACCCTCACGGACTGCACCGGCGAACCGTTCGGAATGACTCTGACCGTGACCAGAATCGGCGCACTGCCGCTGCCCCCCTGGGGTCGGGAGATAAATGGATCGGCCGGAGTCGCCGCATGAATCACGGGGCCATTCGATCCCCCGCCATTTCTCACACCGGGTGTGGGTGCCACAAAATAGCCCGGCGTGCCCCATGAGCCTACAGTGCTTGCCGTGACTTCCGGCAGCAGCAGGAAATCCGAACTGCCCACACTGCTGTTCAGACCCTGCACGGCGAGAAGGTTGTTTCCGCTGACCAGAAGAGAGGCCGGGATCGTGAACTCCGCCCACGAATTCACGATGCTTTCGTCGAGAGCCGCCGCTGCGGTCGAGTTGTGCGCGGGATTGCCATTGAAATTCGACCGCGCCACCTCCGTGCCATTGATCCACGCCACAAAGCCGTCTTCATACTTCATCCGCAGCTTGTAGATCGTGTAAGCACCCGGATTCGGCAGGGAGAAGACTTTGCGGAACAAGACGGATGGATTCACATTGCGCACCGCCGTCTGGCAATTCGTGCCGATCCATGGATTCAGCCCGCCACCCGTGTCATAGCCCAATCCCGTCGTGCACGCCGTCCATTCGCCATCCGCAAAGTTGGTCGAAACATTCCACCCCCCCGACAAGCCCGTCCCCACCGCACCCGAACCATAGTTGCTTCCGGAATACTGGTTTTGACCGGTCGATGAATTCGCCAGCACCCGATATCTCGCCTGATCGCCGCTGGCCACCAGGGTCGCGAGGTTCTGATTCCATGGCACCCCATAGGAAACATCGGGAGCCTGTGCGGGATAGCTTGGGGAAAAGCCATCGACCCATTCCCGGCTTCCACCTGTTCCGGGTCGATAAAGCCCCAGGAACTCTCCATTTCGGGAAAGACTGAAATTCGTATGCAGCGGAGCCGAGGGAGCACTGCGATCCTTCCCGCTTGCCCAAACCACCAGCGTGCCACCCGGACCCAAGGTCACCGAGGGGAAAGTCCAGAGAATCGGGTTCGTGATCTTGTCCGTCAAAGACCACCCGGTGAGATCGACGGAAGCTGTGCCGGTATTCGTGATTTCAATCCAATCCTCCTGATCCCCATCCTCATCTCTCATCCCGCTTTCATTGTCGGCCAGAAACTCGGTGATCCTCACCTGTGCCAGAGACCGCATCGTGAGCAGGCTCACGCACAGAATGCCGCAGAAGACGCTTTTCGAAAGAAATCCAGTCACCAAAGGCAGCCTGCCCGGCGACGGGATTGAGATCAAATCCTATTTCCACGGGCCGAATCCTCTCTATCTCCCCGTCATCGGCAGATTCTCTGAATATCACCGCCTCATCGTTCATCTCGACGATTGCGGCTTGCCAAAAAGTCATCATCCATTTTAGTCACCGCCGTGCGCGTCTTCCGCGTCATCCTTGTGCTCGGTGCCATCCTCCATCTTACCGGAGGCCATTGGGGCGTGCTTCAATGTGTGGCTTGGGGAAAGATGCTGGTCGATTACTCCCAGAAGGACGGTCTTCTTGAGGGTGCCCGCAAGACCTTCGATGGCGAGCACCCTTGCTGCATGTGCAAATCCATCGCCGCAGCCAAGCAGCAGGAAAAAAAGGAGCCACTCCAAGCACCTGCAAACATCAAGGATCTTTCCCTGAAGGACCTCATGCCCCCGGCCTCAGGCGCCCTCCCTGAGCCCCGTCTCTACGAAGTCCCCTTGATTTCCTCGCCCTCCTCGGGCTTCACTGGGCGTGAGTTCGGCATTCGTCCGCCTTCTCCGCCACCACGATTCGTGGCCTGAGGAATGCTCTTGAATCATCCCGAACCCTCGCAGCCATCCTTCCCCCGGATGCCTCTCTGCGGTGGCAATCTCAGCGGACACGCGTGATCTCACGCCATCGCTCCTCATGCCGATGCGCCCGCTGCCAGGCTCGATGATGCTTCGAGAATCCATTCTCTGACCCGGCCTTTTGTCCGCCGGGAGCCACCATCCGGCTCCATCGCATCCTCGCACCTTTGTGCCCTCAGGGATGTGTCATGCCCAAGAATCTTTCGATGTCTCCATTCCAAGGCTTCATCGCCATGCGTTGCATTTTCGTATTCATCACCTTTCTCCTGCCGCTCCAGGCTTTCGAGCATTTCGAAGGTCGGCACTGCCATCCGGTCGATACCACACCGGACGGCCGACTCCTCCTTGCGGTCAACGCCCCGGAAGGCCGCCTCTCCGTTTTCTCCACCGCCAATCCCGCTGTCCCACCCCAGCTCATCGCGGAAATTCCCGTCGGCCTCGAACCCGTCACCGTCCGCGTTCGCAACCATCACGAAGCCTGGGTCATCAATGAAGTTTCCGATTCCATCAGCGTCATCGATCTCACCGAAGGCCGTTGTGTGACCCATCTCAAGATCGGCGATGAACCTGCCGATGTCGCCTTCGCCGGAAACCTCGCTTACATCACCTGTGCCCGCGAGAACCGCATCGCCGTGGTCGATGCCACCACGCTTGCAGTCATCGATTCCATCCCCCTCGAAGGCATTTTCCCCCGTGCCCTCGAGCTTTCGCCCGATGGCACCCGCCTCTTCGTCGCCTTCCTGCTCTCGGGAAACAACAGCACCGTCCTGCATTTCCGCGATGCTCCCGCACCCCCTCCCGCCGCCCCTCATCTCCCGACGCCCCCTCAAGTGGCCCTCATCGTTCCTGATACCGATCCCCGTATCGACTACGATGTCATCGATCACGACATCGCCGAGATCGACCTCAGCACCCGCACGGTGACCCGCTACCATCAAGGCATCGGCACGAACCTCCTCGCGCTCGATGCCAGCCCCGACGGCACCCTCTGGGCCGCCGCCACCGAAGCTCGCAACCTCATCCGTTTCGAACCCGAGCTGAATGGAATCTTCCAGGAAAGCCGCATCGCCCGCATCGCAGGTGAGAATCTCTCGATTCAAGACCTCAACCCCCACGCCACGACCCGGGAAATCCCCGCTGGGTTGAAGGAAATTTCCCTTGCTCAACCCATGGCCATCCTTGCCGATGCCACGGGCGCATGGATCGCTGCCTTTGGCTCCGACCGCATCGCCCGCATCGATACCGCAGGAAACATCCTTCATCGCATCGATCTCCGCAGCACCCTCCCTGATACCGTCCGCGGCCCCCGAGGCCTGGCGCGCCTTGTCGGGAGTTCGCGATGGGTGAGTTTCAACAAACTCTCCCACAGCCTCAGCATCATCGATCCCGACCAAGCTGCCGTGCTTTGGGAAATCCCTCTCTCAAGCCATCTTCCCCTATCTAACAGACAACTTGAGGGACGAGGCTTTTTCTACGATTCGCGACGCTCGGGAAATGGAACGGTGTCCTGCGGTTCCTGCCATTTCGATGCCGACATCGACGGCGTTGCCTGGGACCTCGGGGATCCGAGCGGGGAAATGATCACCAAGACCGGATACGGATTTTCCATCGGCGAGCCCTGGCCGGTGGATCGTGAGATGCACCCGATGAAAGGCCCCATGGTCACCCAGCCACTGCGGGGAATCAAGGGAGCCGCGCCTTTCCACTGGCGCGGTGACAAATCCACCATCCATGAATTCAACACCAGCTTCGAGAAACTCCAGGGCGGCGAGCAGCTCGCGGCCGATGATATGGCAAAGCTCGTCGAATACCTCGAATCCCTCCGCAATCACCCCAATCCCCACCGCCTCGCCGATAACTCGCTGCCTGCCACGCTCAACAGCGGAAATCCCAGCACCGGCCTGGCTTTCTTTGAAGGCGCGAGCATCTGTTCGAAATGTCACGAAGGCCCCCGTGGAACCAATCATGTGCTGGATGAATTCACCTCGGTCCTCACTCAGCAGCCCGTCAAGAACTCCACGCTCGAACACGTTTACAAAAAAGTCTTCTTCACCCCGGAGCAGCCAACCTCACTCAGCGGTTTCGGATTCACCCACGACGGCAGCGGTCACGATATCCCCCGCGGTCACGAGTATTCGCAAGACCGCTTCGCCCGTTTCCCGAACGCGGAAACGGATGTGATGGCCTACCTGCTTTGCATCGAAACCGATACCAAGCCCGCCGTCGGCCAATCCACCTCCGCTCCGGATCCCACCCTCCTCAGCCGCGCGACCCTGGGGGACTGCGATCTCATCGCCCATGCGAACATCGGTGGTGAGGCCCGGGGATTCTTCTTTGATCCCGCACTGCAGCTCTGGCGGGGCGATGGCGGCACGGATGCCCATCTGGATTCCGCCCAACTCCTGAGTTTCGCGTCTTCGATCCGATTTCTCGCAGTCCCTCCGGGCTCCGGTCCGGCACGTTCGATCGATCGCGACCAGGATGGCATCCTCAATCGCGACGAGTCCACACCACGGCTTTCCCTGCTCCCCGATCTCACCCCTCAAATCATCGATCCCACTCCCGGATGGTTCATTCAAACCAGTGACGACCTCCGCGATTGGCATGAACTCGCCCTACCACTGGAAACCCAGCCCCGCCGATACTTCCGGTTGCGGCGCACCTGGTGACACCCCTTTCCTTCGAATCAGGAAACACAAACAAACCAATAAACACGCATCCCATGAAACCAAACATCACGCTCGCAAGCGCCCTGCTACTGGCCATCGTCGCATCATCGGCTCATGCCGCCATCAATGTCATCACCCCCTACAGCAACCCCCTGAACACCGGTCCAATGACCAATCCGGGCCCCGATGGCGTGGACTTCCTTTATGATGCCAAAGGCACCGCCACGGATGCCAGCTATGCCGAATGGAACATCACCACCACGGTGGGAGCCTGGAGCTACAAAGACCTCCGACTGTCGGCCAATCCGAACCGCGGATGGGGCCACACCGCCGGCTGGTATTTGTTCGAGGTCCAAGTAGCCACGCAGTTCATCGTCACCATCGAGTCTCCCGATGCCTACGCCCTGCCGGGCTTTGTGATTTATGCGGGGGAATCGCTCAATGATGATCGCGGGAGTGCCCATACCTTTTCCAACAATGGCCTGGATCTCTTCACCTTGAATGATCCCTGGGATGACAACGGTGCCGCCAAGATCACACCCTCCGGAAGCAACACCAACGACCCCGGGCTGACCTACGTCAATCATGGCTACAACCCCTCCGGCAACTCGCTGCTCAAAGGCATGTTCCTGCAGCCCGGACTCTACACGATCGCCGTGGGCAATGCCGCAAACTCATCCGCCACGCCGGCCGATCCGACCTTCAACATCACCTTCGCCGTGCCGGAACCCTCCACTGCACTGCTTGCCCTCGGTGGCGGATTGCTGGCCTTCCGCCGTCGCCGCCGTTAAGCTCCCCACGCACCACCATCTCGCTCCCGGAACCTTCCGGGGGCGAGATCGCCGCCATCACCTGCCATGTTGCTCCGCCTCGTCTTGATCCTTTCCGCCATCGCCTCCACGGCCATGGCCTACACCCACCTGGAACCCCGGCAGCAGGACCCCATCGCTCTCACACCCGGCGGCGAACGCCTGCTCACGCTTCATTCCACCGCCCACACCCTTTCGATCTTCGATCTTGGCAACCCGGCCCGCAACACCCCCCTGCTCATCGCGGAAATCCCCCTCTCTACCGCTCCCGTCACCGTCAAAGCCCGGACTCAGGACGAAGCATGGATCGTCAATGAAGGGGCCGATTCCGTTTCCATCGTCTCTCTAACAGAAAACCGCATCATCACCACCCTCCGCGTGCCCGATGAACCCGCGGACCTCCTCTTTGCCGCCGGAAAAGCCTTTGTCAGTTGCTCCCAAGGCAGGGCCATCGCGGTTTTCGATGCCACCACCCGCACCAGCCTGGGAACCATCGAAATCGATGGCGTCGCCCCACGCGCCCTCGCCGCCTCAGCCGATGGCACCAAGCTGTTTGTCGCCTGCCTTCTTTCAGGAAACGACACCACCATCCTGCCCAAGGAAATCGCCCCGGCGCCTCCCGCCCCTTTGAATCCGGCACTTCCGGCCGCGCCGCAGACCGCCCTCATCGTTCCCGCAAACGATCCGCGCATCACCTGGAACGTGCTCGATCACGACATCGCAGAAATCGATACTGCCACCCTCACGCTCACCCGCTGGATCAGTGGCATTGGCACCCATCTTTTCGATCTCGCCCTGCATCCCGATGGCTCGCTCTGGTGCGCCCACTCGGATCCCGAGAACCTCACCCGTTTCGAACCGGAACTCAATGGCGACTTCGTCCGCCACCGGCTCACCCGTATTGATCTGCCCACGACCACCCCCACCGCCCACGACCTCAATCCCGGCATCGGCCGTCAAACCAGCCCACATCCGCCCAGCATCGCCATCGCGCTTGCAGGTCCCACGGCGATCACTTTCAACTCCGACGGATCTCGTACTTGGATCGCCGCCTTTCAATCGGATCGAGTGGCCGAAATCGACACCGCCAGCGGAGCCATCCTCCGCCGCATCGATCTCCGCCCTCCCGGCACGGGTCCGGAATCGATGCGCGGCCCGCGCGGCATGGTGATGCGCGGCGATCGGCTCCACGTGCTGAACAAGATCTCCGACACCCTCATCACCATCGATACCCTCACAGGCGCGATCCTGTCGGAGATCCCCCTCGGCTCCATCGATCCCATGCCTGCCCCCATCCGCGCCGGGCGAGGCGTGCTCTACGATGCCCGGCTTTCGGGAAATGGCATGATTTCCTGCGCCACCTGCCACGTCGATGCCGATCGCGACGGCCTCGCCTGGGACCTTGGCGATCCTTTCGGGAACCTGATCGATATCCCATCGGCCGATCTCTCCATCCACGATTTCTTCGTCTATGACCGCGAGGTCCACCCGATGAAAGGTCCGCTCACCACCCAGACTCTTCGCGGGCTGGGAACGAATGATGCCAGCCCTATCGATCCCACCGATGGTCTCGAGCGCCCCGCCGCCGCCATCGTCACCAAGTTCCACTGGCGCGGCGACAAGCCCTCCATCCAATCCTTCAACTCCACCTTCCCCCATCTCATGGGCGGCGTGCTTCTTCCGAACTCCGCCATGGACCAGCTCGATGCCTACCTGCGCTCGATTGTCCACCCGCCGAATCCCCATCTGCAGCTCGACCGCTCGCTGCGCACCGATCTGCCAGAAGGAAATGCCGTCATCGGGCGAACCCTTTTCCTCGATCACGCCGTCACCCACTGCATCGTCTGCCACGGCTTGCCAGCGGGCACGGATCAGAACCTCGATTTGCCCAATCTTGTGGGTTCCAGTCAGCCGATGAAAAACCCACCCTTGCGCACCGTTTATCAGCGCGCCGGGATCTTCACACCCACCCCTAATGCCGATTCATTGGCCGGATTCGGCCTCGGCGCGGATGGCAGCGGCCACATCCTCCCGGCCGTTCATCCCTATTCCACCCTTTCCCTCATCCATCGCCCGCCCCTCACCACCGCCAAGGCCACGGCCTTGAAAAATCTCACGGCATTCATCCTTTCCTTCGATACCGGCACCGCTCCCGCCGCCTGTCATGACGTGACCCTCAATGCCTCTAACAAATCCGATCCCGCGCTTCTTGCCACTCTCCACATCCTCGAAACCCGTGCGGCCACGGGTGAAAGCGGACTTGTTGCCCATGGTCGCATCGGCGGAGAAAACTTTCGCCTGCGCTGGGATCCCATCACTTCCACCTATCAGCGGAATGATGATTCCCCGCCCCTGACCCGAGCTGCTCTTCTCGGTCTTGTGGCCAACACCGATACCATCACCTTCCTCGGCACGCTCCCCGAAGAAAGCCTGTGGCGTTCCGTGGACCGCAATCAGGACCTTATTCCTGATGAAACGGCCGTTCCACCCGGTCTGGGCATCCACCAGGAAAACGAAACCTCGGTCCTCCAGTGGCAGGGCGAAGACTGGTATCCGGAAAGCTCGGAAAGTCTCGGCCCGCCGTGGCTTCCCGCAGCAGGCGAGACAGGGACGGATGGCTCTCATCGCGAAATGATCCTGCCAACGCCCCTCTCACCCCGGCAGTTTTACCGTCTTCGTCGCACTTGGTGAAATCTCAATCTCCACTTTCATGATTCGCCCCTATCTCTTCCTCGCGATCAGCCTTCCCCTATCCGCACTCGAGCCGGGCGTCGGACATGTGGAAATCGCTCTCACCTATCAGCCCAACACGCAGGCATGGTCGTGGAATACGGATTGGTTCGATAACGATCTCCAGCTTCGCGATGATCCCTTGTCCTCCCTCTTCTTTCCCGGGCTGGATCGTTTCTACGATCCCGAGGATTTCTCGAATCCCGACAACCTCGGCTGCAAATGGCTGCGCCCGCCCGGCTCCCAGTGGGACTTTCTCGGGATCGATGAAAACGAACCGCTGTGGATCTTCTCGGATACCGCCCTTGCCTCCGCAGGTTTCGATAGCACCCCATCGAATCTAACAGGCAGCCTGCAATTCACCCTTGTCGATGTCTCAGGTCCGTCCAATGGCCACTTCGCGCTGTATTTCGGCAGTTCCCCCCAGGTTTACATGCAAACCCTCGATGGCATCGGACCCACCGATGTTTTTCCCAAACCCGCCTCCCACTTCCACGCCAGTTGGGCCTTCACCCGCAAAGGCCTCTGGATCGTTTCCCTCAAGGCGAAGGGCACCCTGGCAAGTTCCGGCCAGCCCACGGTCGAAAGCGCCCCGCAACCCATCGTCTTCGCCATCGGCGAACTCGCCACTTGGCGCGCCACCCATTTCGATATGGCCCAGCTTCAGGATCCAGGGATCAGTGGCGACGATGCCGATCCGGATCAGGACAGCTTTGGAAACCTGATGGAATTCGCCCTCGGCGGCCATCCGCTGCAATCTTCTCCGCTGGCCAGCAGCGGTTTCGGTCCCATGCGCCCGAGACTCCTCCGCCCTACATCCGTCGGAGGTCCATGGCATTTCGAATACCTTCAGCGAATCCCGGTGGACGATGCCGAAATCGTCTATCAGGTCGAATCCACCTCCGACCCTGCGTCGAGCGAATGGAACATCGAGACCACTCCTGCGCAGAGCGTGGTGCTGGATGACACCTGGCTTCGCATCACCCAGCCCGTGCCTGCGGCATCGCGAAAATTCCTCCGACTGCGGGTGGAGCAAGTCTCCGAGTGATTCTAACAGAATTTTCACCCCTCACCTCCGCTCACCCCGCGTGATCGCGTAGTCGGGCAGGATCGGATTGATTTCGCTTGGGATCCTTGATTAGAAACGGGCGTTCGGCTTCCCCCGCCGGACGATGATCCCCCCCCGAAAATCATGAGATCCCTCTCCCTGTTGCTTGCCGTGGCGGCGTTTGCGACCGCCCTCCCCGCCTCTGCCGAAGCTCCTGCCCACGCATCGAGCTTTGAAGAAATCTCTGCCATCCGCCCCGAGCAGTTGCCCACCAGTGCTCCGGTGATCATTCACGATGGCAAGAACTGGACCATGGTCCCCGCAGGTTCCTTTATCCAGCTCCCCGACTGCCAACGTCACCGGCTTTCCACCAAGCCTCTTGGCAATCTCGTCTCGTGGAAATCCTTCCTTCGATTGAATCAGGACTGGCTCAAGGCCGAAGACGTCAGCCTCCGCCAAGTGAACGGCCGCGCGACTCTCGACGAACGCCGCCTCCGCTATCTTGCACGGCAACCGCAAGTGGTCATCGCCATTCACGAGCAGGAACCGGCGGCTCTCACCCCGGCGGATACGCCCGTGGCACTGAGCGATCGTCGCTGAAACAGAGGTTTCGGGCCCCGTTGACTCGTTTTAGCCTTCCCTGCCCGCCCGGCACGCTTATCTCACGGCGCATGGAATTCCAAAACGTCACCGCTGTCGCCAAGGCCAATGTCTATTTCGATGGCAAGGTCATCTCCCACACCATTGTCACCGCCGCGGGCGAGAGGAAGACTTTGGGCGTGATCCTTCCGGGCACCTATCACTTCGGGACCGATGCTCCCGAACTCATGGAAATCGTCGGTGGTCATTGTGAACACCAGATCGATGGCACCACGGAAACCATCGAAACCCGCGCCGGAGGCTCCTTCCATGTTCCCGGAAAAAGCGGTTTCACGATCACTGTGCAGGAAGAACCCTGCCACTACGTTTGCTCTTTCCTTTGAAACCCGATCGGTGCGGGCTTTCAACGGCCTCGGACATCGAAACAGATCTCTCTTTGCTTGGAGCTTCACGATTTTCGGATCGCGAAGCTCTTTTTCGTTCAGTCGGAGAAAACGTATCCCTCACCGCGGCCCGAGGGGCGCACGGCGGGTCGGCTTGTCGAATTCCAGCTTGCTGCTGGATGCCCGACGATCGCCATCCATGGTGGAAACCTTCATTTCCCTCAAAGTATAACTCCCGTCCGGAAGCTTCATCACGCTCTCCACCTCGAACCGTTTGATCCTCTTTCCGGCGCGGTCGAAGCCTTCGACCTTCATGAAAGCGCCGAACTCCTTG
>JALOTY010000009.1 GCA_025457665.1 Akkermansiaceae bacterium
GGCACCCCGTCGTTGTCGTGATCGAGGTTGATGCCACCCGTCGTGCCATTGGCCGCTTGCCATGTGGCAAAGGTTTGCTCAGGGAGGCGAGTGACGCTCAGATGGTATGTGCTCGTTCTGCCGGAGATCGTTGATGTAACGGTGATGGTATTCGTCCCGATGCTCAGAGGGATGGGAGCCGAGGCGGAACCGGAGTTCACGGAAATGCCGTTCACGCTAATGTCCGCCCCTGCCAGAGTAGGCGTCACCATGAGAGTGGGTGACGTAACATTCGCGGAGTAGGTGAAAGTGTCTCCAGCAAACGAGGGCGTCAGTGCGCCTTCACTTATCGTCAGGGCAGTCAACCGGGACGCCACGGCGCTTGTTTCAAGCAATTCGATCATCCCGCGGCCCATGGCGTCACCTACGAGCATGTAGGTCTCGGCATTATGCCAGTAGTGGTAGCCTTGGGAGGTGTTAGGACCGGTGGTCCGCCAGTAGCCACGACCTTCCATGGACTTCACGTTGCCTGCAAACTCGGGATACGATGTGCCATTCCCCACCGCGAGTTGGGCATTGACCACGGTCATGCGATTTCCCGTGGCAGCGAAACCATCGAATCCGGAGGTGACGGTGACAAAAGGCGCCGTGGGCTGGATTTTTCCAGGGTAGCGGGCATGGTAATACTGACGGAGTTGTTTGATGAGGCGGACAAGATTTTGCTCGTAGCGCACGGCATACTCGGTCTCCGAGCTTTGGCCGTCATTCCAGCCGTGGAACCATCCAAATCCGCCGATCTCAAAGCCGCGCGATGCCCACTGCGGATACTCGGTCGCAAAGTTATCCAGAATGTCGCAAACGTTGAATACGGAATACACCGCCCAGTTCGAATTGCCGCCGGGAACGGGTGCATTCGCGGCGCTGGAGGTGTGGTTGTTCTTGCTGGAATAAGTGATGCCTCCGTGCTTCACCTGACTGCCGGTGACATAGGCAAGTCCACTTGCCCAAACTCTGGCACCCATATCTTCCTCATCAAGGAAGGAGTCGTCATACTGCTTTCCGGCATACCAAGCGGAGGGAACTGTCGCGCTGCCGGGCTGTTTCACATAATCGCCATATCCGGCATAAGTGATACCACCGTAGGTGTAGCGCGGACTGCCCGGTGGAAGAAAATCCCAACCAAGAGAGCGGTTGCCGATGGAGGCCTTGATGATGAGCACGGGCTCATCGTGAATGTAGCCGACAGCGTGGCCAAAGCCCAGTTCCGGGCCGAACGAACTGCTGCTTTCCCCAAATCCGGGGGCCAGCGGAGCATCGCCCAGAGCGGAAATGACACCACGGTAAAGCACATCCTGACGCACCGTCCACGAGTTGCTGGAAGTGATGAGATTGGGGAACTTCTTTTCGGTTTGCGTGAGCGATTGCAGCGTATCCGTGCCAGTGCCCGCAACGCGACCGAAGCCAACCATATTCGATTGGCCGGACAGGATGAACACCTTCACCGGCTTCGTGCCGGTTCCGGCGGAACCATCAGGGTCGGGCAGCGGATAAGGAATAACGGGCTTGGAAGATGAGAGCGTGGGATTCGTGTAGGCGGCGCCGACTTCATACCAGTCCTCCGCATTGTCGCCGTCCGTGTCACGCAGCAGAGGACTGGTGCCAGTTTGGGTCTCGCTCACGAAAGTGCCGGTATGGGTCTCCACATTGTCAGCGAGGCCATCGCCATCGCTGTCGGTCTTGGTGGGATTGGTGCCGCGATTTGAACTGCTGACCCACACACCGGTGTTGGATTCCACGCCATCGTTCAGACCATCGCCATCGGTGTCCGCTTTTGTCGGACTCGTGGGGGGGCGACTGCCCACGCCTGTGATCTCGGCCCCATCCAACAAGGTGTCGTTGTCCGTGTCGTCATCGAGTGGCAAGGTTCCGCGCTGATACTCCTGAAGATTCGTGAGCCCGTCGGAGTCGAGATCGTCGCCAGGAGCGAGCAATGTGCCGGAGGCAGGCGAGGTGTGCAGCAGTTCGAAGTCATCCGGCATGCCATCGGCATCGGTATCCGTGACGATGAAATCAAACATCATGCCGGGGGTCGGAGTGCCGGTAGGCACGCCATTGAGATAGCTGTCCACCCGCCAATAGTAGGTGGCGGCGACGGGGGCGTTCACCGTGAGCGTGGTTTGATTCAGTGCGGCGTTGACGACCTTGGCAAGTCCCGCCGGATTGGTGCCGAACCACACATCCACCCAGACATTCGTTCCCGTGGTGGGGGCGAGATTGGTCCAGCTCAGTGCGACATTGCCCGCGGGAACCGTGGCCCCGTCATCCGGGGAAGGATTCTGTGGGTGTTCGAGATCAAGGTGAAAGACACGTTCCCGGGCTGTCGTGAAGGTCATGGTGGCATTCCCCACGCCGAGATCGCCGGAGTCATAGTAGCTGCCGATCCGGGCATTGCTGATGTTTCCCGTGTAAGAGAGGTAGGGAATGCCCGTCGTCCAGGAGACGGCGGATTTCATGCCGACATCAATGGCGTAAGTGGTATTGGGTTGGAGCAGGACCGGATTGGCAAAGGTCCACGTCATGTAGGCCCCGCTTGCCGTGTTCGTGGTTTGCGGAAAGGTCTCCGAGGCAATCTGGGTGAAGCTTGTGCCGGAGACCGTGCCCACCCGCACTGTGTAAGTCGTCTGCGCGGCCTTCAGGTTCCCCGTGCTGATCTTGTAGGTCAGCGCCTTCAATCGAAGTTCGGTGTTGCCCGTGCTGAAGGTCTGCCCCTTGGCTGAGTCCGATGGATTCGACTCATTGGCGGTCTGAAAGAACCATTTGTCGCTTCCTGTCGGCGTGGCCAGATTTGCGATATCCGAGCCATTGACGATCGGCGCACTCGTGCTGCTGCTGAAGGTGCCTGCGATCGCATGGCTGATGCCGAAAGCAAAACCCATCATCAGCGCGAACCAGAGAGGGGATCTTTGTTTTTGAGGGGTCATAGGGAGACTTTGTTGATTCAAGGACCATTCACGCGAAGGCGCACGAAGCGGCGGCTGCCGAGCGGTGAGGGGAAGGTGTAGGTCACTTCATTTCCGGTGATGGTCACCCTGCCCCCGAGGGTTTCCTCGGTCCAGGGTCCTTCGACTGATGGCGAGCTTTCGACCACGAAATCGGCGGGATAACTGCCCGGATAACTTGCGGATTTCGTCCAGATGACACTCAAACTTCCCGCATCATTCGCGATGTCTGGCAAGGCGGTGAAGCCGGTGGTGTTGGAGTTTCCGCCAAGGAAGTATTCGATCCCGTTCGGCACCCCGTCGTTGTCGTGATCGAGGTTGATGCCACCCGTCGTGCCATTGGCCGCTTGCCAGAATGTAAAACTGTTAGGCAGAAGACCGATGAGATAGCCGTTTCGATCCAAGGTGAATCCGGCAAATCCGGCGGCACTGATTTTCGCCAACTGGGCGCTGGTGAGTCCGTTGGCACTGTTGCCAAAGCGGAGTGAACTGCCGGAGACGAAATCGCCTGTGAGGGAAAGGCTGCCCGCGGACCAATCGGCAGCGCGGCTATCGGCAAATGCCAGGGTGGCCCCGCTGCCAAACTGGATCGTGGCCGTGCCGCTCAGAGCCAGTGGTCCGGTGCTATCGCTGCGGATGCCGGTGTCGAGCGTGGCATGGCCCAGGGCCAACGGCGAATCCGGCAGGACATGATTGGCCCCGAGCGCGAGGGTTCCGGCGACGACCTCGGTGGTCCCCGCGTAGCTGTTAGATCCGGCAAGGGTGAGGGTGCCCGCGCCGGATTTCCTCAAGCCGCCGGTGCTGGTGCCGCCGGAGTTGAGGAGTGGATCGGCGAGGGTGAAGGAAAAACCGTTGGTATCGATCTTTGCCCCGCCGTTCCCGACATTGAGCGTGACGCCCGAAAATGCGGGGAGATTTGCCGAGGCGATGAATTGGCCGCCGTTGAAGTTGAATTGCTTCGTAAGCCCGGTGCTGACGGTGATGTTCGAAACGGTGAGCGTGCCGCCATCGAAATTGACGATGGCGCTGGTCTTGGTCCCGGAATTTCCCGCATGAAAGCGCAGGGTGTGAAGGGTGGCGGAACCGCTCGTCAGGGTAAGCGTGCCGCTGGCCTGACCGTTGCCAAGGCTGAGCGTGCCGGTGTTGGCGGTGTTGATGTAGGATCCTCCATCGATGATGAAAGTTCCATCACCAACGCTGGCGGCGGAGCCGATGACATCGGCATTGGTCGAGCCGCCATTCGATGTCAGCGAGCCTCCTGTTAGACTGAGAACGCCGACGCCGTTGTTGCCGACGACAAGTCCCCGCTGGAAACTGCCTGCGCCACCGGACTGGAGATCGCCCGCGGTGATTTCATTTCCCGCGCCGAGGATGCTGAGCCGGGTGAGGGTGAGGGTGCCAAGGGAAGACAGCGTGGAACCTCCGTTGGTGATGAGTCCGGTGGAAGAGGTGGTCGTGACAAAACCGCTGGCTCCGGTGCCGTTGATCGATTGATTGGCGGCAAGCGTGAAGCCCCCGGTGCTCTGGAGGGTGGCGCTGTCTCCGATCGTGATGAGCGGCGAGGTGGTGATGAGGTTGGAGGGGACGAGCAAAGTGCCTGCCGAGATCGTGGTGTTGCCGGTGTAGGTATTTGCTGCGAAAAGTCGCCAGGTGCCGGCGCCCGTTTTTGTGAGGCTCACACGATTCGCCGGTGCGGTGGCGCCGTTGAGGGTGTTGTCGGCAATCACGCCGCGGATTTCATTGGGCGTGACGGCATCCCCGAAACTGCCGCCGAGGGCAAGGGTGCGCGGGGCGCTGCCCGTGGTGATTCCGATCGGGGCATTGAAAGCGGTGGCAGTGAAGATGAGCGGTCCGGTCCCATTGTTAGAGACCGTCGCAGTCACCCCTGCGGAGCTGCTGGGGCCGATCTGGATCGTGCGGTTCGTGCTATCGCCACTGCCGGTGTAGTTGAGGGTGCTGGAATTCGTCGCGGCGATGACGATGTTTCCCGATGCAGGGGCACCGAGCGAAGAGGACGCGCCGTAGTTTCGGAGCGTGTTGATGTGGATGGAGCCCTGACGGAGGATGGTGCTTCCCGTGTAGGTGTTGAGCCCGTTGAGCACGAGCGTGCCGCTGCCCTGTTTGTTGATCCCGAAGCCTCCGCTGACCACTCCTCCCAGACTGAGTGTGCCGGAAGTGATTTCCTGGGTGGAGTTGCTGGTGATGGAAACATTGCCCGTGCCGAAATCGAGGCCATTGCCCGCATGACGCCAGTTTCCCGTCCACACCATCGGGTTGTTCGGCAAAGTGATGGCAGCACCACTATCGTTGCGAAGGATGGGATTACTCGCGCTGCCGATCGTCAGCGAACCGGTGCCTATGGCATTGGGATGATGAATGGCGAGACTGCCATCGGTCAAAGAGGTGCCGCCGGTATAGGTGTTGGATCCCGTCAGAACCAAGGTCCCTGCGCCGGTTTTGGCGAGACCGGAAGTGCCTGCGACGATGCAATCGAGCGTGGTGGTATTATTGACGACCTCGATCCCCGGTGTGGCACCGGCGAGCGTGAGGGTGTTTCCTTCACTGACGATCCAGTTTTCGGAACCGGTGGTATCGCCGAATCTCCAGATTCCCCCTGTGCGGTTGGCCGCGAGATCAAGCGTGGTATCAGCCGCGAGATTGACCGTGCTGAAATCCAGGGTTTGCCCGAAGCCGGGGGACGGGACGGTGTTGTTGTTCCAATTCGATGCCGTATTCCATGACCGGGAACCGCCAGCCGTCTGGGTCCAGATGCCGAGAGGAAGGGTTTCGGCAACGAATTCCACCGTGGCGACACTGATGCTGTAGCTGCTGCCGGTGGTGGTGGAGAAGGTGGGGGTGATGCTGGAAATCGCAGCGACTTGTTGATGACCGGTGGCGAAGCCGCCCCATTGGCTGCCCCAACTTCCGCTGTAGGTCTGAGTGAGTGGGGAACTTGGGGCGGGATTGCCGGAGGATCCGGGGTTTCCTGAGTTGAGAAGCGCCGCGATCACCAGCGAGTTCGGACCCGTGGTGGTGAGACCGACGGAATTGGTGTTTGTCCCGCTGCGACTGTTGATCGCTCCGAAGCCATCCTTTGTTCCTGTTAGAGAATAGGCGGTGCCAATTCCACCATTCGGGTTGTAGCCGGAGACCGTGATGCCGGTGCCGACCGGGCCCGGATCATCGAGATAATAGATCGCCAGCGCGCCGGTTCGGGTGCCGCCGGTTTGCTGCAAGGCTTCGATCATTTGAATGCCATTGTAGCGGACGCCTTGGATCGCAGCGTGGTCGTTGTTGGCATTTTCGAGGGCGATCGCCACGACAAGTTTGTCCGCTCCGGCGGCATTGAAGCTGCCGAGATTGGTGACCGACTTGTAGCCACTGCCGCTGGCGACGGAAAAAGGTTCCGTGGCAAGGATGGTGATGGCACCGGGCGCGGCGAGGGGGGGCGTGGTGGCGCTGGAAGCCACGGAGGCAGGGCTGGAGAGCGAGCCCGCCCGCATCGAAACGGTGTAGGTGTATGTCGTGTTTGGCTGGAGTCCGGTATCGGTATAACTGCGGGAACTTTGCCAACCGCTCGAAGTTCCGCCGGGGTTTCCCGAGGTTTCGGTGAAAAGATACTCCACCGTGCCACCGGTGAAACCGAACTCCACTTCTCCGGGCACGGCGGCCATGGTGACGGCGCTGGAGCCATGGGCAGTCGGCGGCAGGTCAAAGGTTCCCCTTGCCGGCATGAGCGGGGCCCAGGTGTAAAAAACCGTAGGGTTTGCAGGCAACCCGACGTCTTCCACATTCGGCGTGGAAAGCAGCTCGATGCGAGTGACGGCACCATCGGCGGCAGGAAGATTGATGGCTTCGGTTTCAAGGCTCGATCCACTTGTTAGAGAAGCAGACGTGAGTGCCGATGCCGCGAGCATGTAGGTTTTCGTGACGCCACCCTGGACGACCCGAACGCAGTAATCCGAGCCGTTCGTGGGGCTGAAGATCGAGTTCGCGGCGGTGCGGTCCGCGGCGACGGAGGGATCGAAGAGTCGGATGAGCCCGGCCGTGTAGGGACCGATGGGAGGGTAAACCATATTGACGGCAGGTTTTCCGCCGGACATCGAGGCGAGAATGCTGATGACCTGAGTGTCGCGGGTGATGGGAAACTGCACGCCGTTGTTGCTCACGGAGGTGGTGTAGGCCCCGGCGGTCTGATTCCACTGCGCCCAACTGCCATTGCCACCACTGAGCGCGGGGTTCCACAACACGACATGGCTGTTGAGATAACTCCGCATTTGGTTCACGGAGTAATCGGAGAAATGATTCAGCAGGTAGGATGGTTCCTCATAACCCGTGCCGCCACCCTGCATGGGGTCCACTTTGTAGGTTCCCGCCGGTCTTCCTCCGACATTGTTGGACTGAACCGTGGGCGGGATGTAGGCACCGGTGCGGAGATCATAGGCCCATGTGGGTCCGGCATGGGTTTCATTGTAATTGTTAGGGGCCTGGATGCCATGCATGTCGCCCTTGTAGGGATAGGCGGCACTGTCACCCCAGTGGGGAAGGGAAAGGGCGTGGCCCAGTTCGTGATGCAGGATGCCCCGGGACGTGCCATTTCCCACTCCCGCGAAGCCGCCGGCCTGACCACCGGCGACAGCATTGTAAACATTGAGATAGTAGAGGCTCCATCGCCCGGAAATGCCTGCCGCTCGTTTCAAGGCACCATTCCACTCCAGAGCGGCGGCTTGCTCGCCATCGAACGAGAGTCCGGTCTGCACATAGTATTCGGCCTTCGAGCGGATCCTCACGGCCTGAGTGCCGGCATCCGAGCGCGGTGGGATGACGAGTTCGCGGAACACGACATCACGAAGTCTCCTGACCTCCAGATCGGTGACCGGCCATTTCGCCTCGACCTCGGCGAAGGTGCCTGAGCTGTAGTCGCCGGTGGTTTTTGCGAAATAGTGAACATCGGTCATCGTCATCACCACCTTGGTGGGCGCGCTGACCTTCATGTCCGTGATCGTGGTGCTGTCCGGGCCGGCATTGACGGTGACCTGAAGGCCTTTTTTGATCCAAGCGGCGGGCAGGGTGGCGGTGAAGCTGTTGGCATTGCTGTGTTGCACCACGCCTGGACCGTCGGGGATCGAGGCCGGCAGCGTGGCCGGACCAGTGAGGGGCACGACGAGGGACTGACCACCGAGACTGAGCGTCGCACTCACCGCGGGCGAGGCAGGGGTGGCCGGATCGGTCACATGGACCTTGATGAGCGTGTTCCTTTCGCCGACGAGGCCGAAGTAAGGACTGTCCGGCTTGAGGACGTGGGTTTGCCCGAAATAGACGGCATCGATCGACACCGCCTGTGCTGCAAATGGGCATAGCAGCAAGGCAAGGCTGGGAAGGTATTTCACGCGGGATGGGTTTTCGCTCCGAAAAGAGATAAACCCTCAATGCCGATAACCGAAGGAAAAGAGATGAAGAAATCCGTCAAAATGTTGCCTCGATCGGGCAAAAGAAAACCCCTCCCGGCCAAAAGCCGGGAGAGGTGGGAAACTTTCAACTCGATTGAACCCTGCCGGGACCTTCAAACGCTGGCGCTATCGGGCTCGGCCTTGGTGTCGACGGGCTCGAAGGTCAGCGTCTCGCCGCCTTCGGCGCAGACCACTTTGACCGAATCGCCGCCCTTCACATCGCCACGCAGGATGGCTTCCGCCAAGGGGTCTTCGAGGAACCTTTCGACCGCGCGCCGCATGGGGCGGGCGCCATAGCTCGGATCGTAGCCTTTCTTGACCAGGAGATCGCGGGCGCTGGCTTCGAGCACCATGTGAATGTCTTTTTCGCGAAGGCGCTTGAGCAGCTTGTTGACTTCGAGGTCCACGATGCGGTCGAGGTCGACTTTTTCCAGCATGTGGAAAACGACCAATTCATCGAGGCGGTTGAGGAATTCCGGGCGGTAATGCCTCTTCGCTTCTTCGAGGATCTTGTCCTTCATCCCCTCGAAATCCGCTTCATCGGCCGTCATGGCACCGAAGCCGAGGGATGTCTGACGTTTCACCGTGGAAGCGCCGACGTTCGAAGTCATGATGATGATGGTATTGCGGAAATCGATCTTCCGACCCAGCGAATCCGTGACCATGCCCTCTTCCAGAATCTGGAGAAGGAGGTTCATCACATCGGGGTGGGCCTTTTCGATTTCATCGAAGAGAACCACGGAGTAGGGCCGACGGCGCACGGCTTCGGAAAGCTGGCCACCTTCCTCGTATCCGACATAGCCGGGAGGCGAGCCGATGAGGCGGCTGGAGGTGAATTTCTCCATGTATTCCGACATGTCGATCTGGATGAGGGCTTCCGGATCACCAAACATGAAGTCCGCCAGATTGCGCGCGAGATAGGTCTTACCGACCCCGGTGGGGCCGAGGAAGAGGAAGGAACCGATGGGGCGGCGGGGATCCTTGAGGTCCGCGCGGGAGCGACGGAGCGCCTTGGAAATGGCCGTGACCGCTTCGTTCTGACCGATGACGCGGCCTTTCAGCTCGTCTTCCATCTTCAGAAGCTTCTCGGCTTCTTTCTCCTCCATGCGCTGGAGTGGAACGCCGGTCCACTTCGAAACGACAGCCATGATATCGTCCTCGCTGACATCGACAATCTTCTCCTGCGAGGCGGCGCGCCAGGTTTCGAGGGTGTGCTCGAGTTCCTTTTTCGCATTCTTTTCCTGATCGCGAAGGGCGGCGGCCTTTTCGAAATCCTGATCGGAAATGGCGGCGATTTTCTCGCGGTTGATGGTATCGATCCGCGCTTCGATCTCCTTGATTTCCGGCGGGCGGGTCATCTGTCCGATCCGCGCGCGGGCGCCGGCTTCATCGAGGACATCGATGGCCTTGTCCGGAAGATAACGCCCGGTGAGATAGCGGGAAGTGAGCCGCACTGAGGCTTCCACGGCGGACGGGGAGAAACGGGCCTTGTGGTGGCTTTCGTATTTCTCCTGGAGGCCCTTCATGATCTCGATGGCGTCTTCGACCGAAGGTTCATCGACTTTCACCTGTTGGAAACGGCGCTCGAGCGCGGCGTCCTTTTCGATGTATTTGCGGTATTCGTTGAGCGTGGTGGCACCAACGACCTGGAGCTCCGAACGCGAAAGTGCGGGCTTGATGATATTCGAGGCATCCATGGCCCCTTCGGCCGAACCGGCACCGACGATGGTGTGGAGTTCATCGATGAAGAGAATGACGTTCTTCACCTTCTTGATTTCATCCATCACCGCCTTGATGCGCTCTTCGAACTGGCCGCGGTATTTCGTGCCGGCGACCATGAGGGCGAGGTCGAGGGTGATGACTTTCTTCTCGCGGAGGATTTCCGGCACATTGCCGCTGGCGATTTCCTGGGCGAGGCCTTCGACGATGGCGGTCTTGCCGACGCCGGCTTCACCGATGAGCACGGGGTTGTTTTTCGTGCGGCGGCAGAGGATCTGGATGACGCGTTCGATTTCCGAACTGCGACCGATCACCGGGTCGAGTTCGCCATCGCGGGCAAGCTTGGTGAGGTCGCGTCCGAAGGCGCGCAGCGCCGGGGTCTTGGTTTTCCCCTCTCCTGCCGGTTCATTCGAGCTTTCCTGCGACTCGTCTTCGAAGATCCCGAGATCGTCATCATCGTCGTCATCTTCCTCTTCCTGATCCGGATTGAAGTTCGGATCGATCTCCGTGAGGATCTCGTTGCGGGTGCGCTGGATATCCACCTCCATGCGGCGGAGCACCCGGGCGGCGACCCCTTCGCCTTCGCGGAGAAGGCCGAGGAGGATGTGTTCGGTGCCGACGTAAGAGTGATTCAGCGCCTTGGCTTCCTTGTTGGCGAGGGCGAGGACTTTCTTGACCCGCGGAGTGTAGGGGATGGCACCGGAAACCTTCTGGCCATTGCCAGTGCCGACTTCCTTTTCAACTTCCATCCGGACCGTTTCGAGATCGAGGCCCATGCGTTCGAGCACGTTGACCGCGACTCCCTGACCGAGCTTGATGAGCCCGAGCAAGAGGTGCTCGGTGCCGACGTAGCTGTGGTTGAAACGATCCGCCTCCTTGCGCGCGAGGGCGAGGACCTGCTGGGCTCTTGGGGTGAAATTGTTCATAGGACTCCGAGGTCTGGGGATGAATCAGAATCACCCCCGTTTGTTTGTAAACTACGGTTATCAGGAGCTTCGAGATTTTGCAACCGGGAGCGGACGATTTCCGCACGGATGTTGTCCCGTTCCTCTGCGGAAAGTTTCTTCCCGGTGTGAAGCTGGAGGTGGGCGGGCTGGATGTCCATGAGGAGTTCGTCGCAGATCCGGCTGGTTCCAGCAGGAAACGCGCCGAGATCGCCACCGAGTCGCAACATCGAGACATGTTCCAGCGCTTCCTTGGAAGAAATCAACCAGGCATGACGCAACAATCCATAAGCGCGGCCGATTTTGTCGGCGACCATGTCAGGGTCTTCCTCGACCAGTTTTTCCCGGGCGAACAGTTCGTTCCTCGCGACCTGGGTGATGACCCGGTCGAGCCGCTCAAGGATGCTTTCCTCGCTCTCACCGAGGGTGGACTGATTGGAGATCTGGAAAAGATGGCCGAGGGATTCCGAGCCTTCGCCGAAGATCCCGCGGACGGCGAGGCCGATCTTGTTGACCGCTTGCAGGACTTGTCCGATCTGGTCGCTGAGCACCAAAGCAGGCAGGTGCAGCATGGCGGATGCCCGCATGCCGGTGCCCAGATTCGTCGGGCAGGTGGTGAGGTAACCGAGGCGGAGGTCGAAGGCATATTCCACCTCAGCGGCAAGCGCGTCATCGATCCCCGAGATTTCCCGATAAGCATGGTGCAAATCCTGACCGGGAAGGATGGACTGCATGCGCAGGTGGTCCTCTTCGTTGATCATGATGGAGACCGTCTGCTGGCGGGCGATGACTGCGGCGCTGCCTTCGCCCCGAGCCGCGTGTTCCCGGCTGATGAGGTGGCGCTCGACGAGCACCTGCTTTTGCACGGAATCGAGTTCCTCAAGCTCCTTCGAGAAACCGTCCTTCATGCAGGGCAGATTCTCGATGGCAGGTTTGAGGGTTTCCATCACCTCGCGGCGCTGGACTTTTTTCGCCCATCCGGGAAACGGGTGCCGGGCGAGGTTGCGGGCGAGGCGGATGCGTGAGGTGAGGACCACGGCATTCCCCGTCGCGGCACCGGTCATCCACTCGGCCGGATGTTTGATCAGGGTGGAAAAGCGCATCATCGGAAATCCCCCGCGGGCGAGGCCTCGATTTCGAGTTGGCGGATCTCGTCACGGAGCGCTGCGGCGAGTTCGTAAAGTTCATCTTCCACGGCCGCATCGAGACGGCCCCGGAGGTCGGCGATTTTTTCCCGCCGCTGTTTCTCGGCGATCTGGCCTTGGGGGACTTTGCCGAGATGTTCGGCACCCTTGTGCATGCCGCGGATCATTTGGCCGACTTCGTCACGGAAGGTGGAATAGCAGGTGCCGCAGCCGAAACGGCGGACGCGCTGGAGGTCATCGAGGGAGAACCCGCATTCCGGGCAATGACGACCGCTTGCCGGGGGCTTGGGGACCAGTTGCGCCTGTCCCGGGGCCAGCAGCAAATCGGCCAGAGCGAAACCGGTGGGATCGGTCACGCCATTTTGATTCGCGCACTCGTTGCAGAGCGCGATCTTCTTCACCTGACCGCCGACGAGCTGGGTCAGGTGGACTTTGGCAGGTTTGCCGCATTTGTCGCAGTCCATCGCTGGGGAGAACCTAGGAAGGCCGCGGCGGAATGCGAAATGAAAAGGTGCGCATCGCCACGAAATTTTCCAAGCACCCGGGAAGAAGGCCGACGGATCAATCGATGGGTGCCCCGGTGGTGCGGGTCAATTCGCGGAATGCTTCCATGAATTTCCCGGTCCAGGGGCCCATGCGGCCGTCTCCGATGACCCGTCGGTCAAGGCTGGATGCGGGAATCACCTCGGCAGCGGAGCCGGTGAGGAAAACCTCATCGGCGGTGAAGATGTCGTAGCGGGTGATCGATTTCTCCACCGCCTGGATGCCGAGCTGGGGGGCGAGTTCGAGGATCACCTGGCGGGTGATGCCATCGAGCGACCCATCGGAAACCGGAGGGGTGTAAAGCACGCCCTTGCGGATGAGGAAGATGTTGTCACCGGTGCATTCGGCCACGTATCCCTGCTCGTTGAGCATCACTCCCTCCAAGGCTCCGGCCTGGATCGCTTCAACCTTGGCCATGACGTTGTTGAGGTAATTCAGGGATTTCACCTGGGGCATCAAGGCCGCCGGGGCGGGGCGACGGGTGGCGCAAGTCGCAAGCGCCATGCCTTCCCGGTATTTTTCCTCGGGATAAAGGGTGATGGTGGAAGCAATGATGAACATGCTCGGCTTGGGGCACAGGTAGGGGTTGAGCCCCAACTCTCCCCGACCGCGGGTGACGACGAGGCGGATGTAGCCGTCATCCAGGCCGTTTGCCTTCACGGTTTCGCAGGTGGCGCGGCAGATTTCCTCGTGGGTCCAGGGGAGGTTGAGGAGGATCGCCTTGGCGGAATCGATCAGACGGTCGATGTGCTGCTCAAGCCGGAAGACCCGGCGATGATAGAAACGGAGCCCTTCGAAAACGCCGTCACCATAAAGAAGACCGTGATCGAAGACCGAGATCTTCGCCTGTGATTCATCGACCAATTCGCCGTCGAGCCAGATTTTCATGAGAAAGGTGCGACAGCCTAGGTCGCGCGGCCCGGCTGGCAAGCCCGCCTTTCGTGCGCATGCAGCGCCTCTCAGGGCCTGGACCCCGAGTCCCCGTCCTCGTGGGCAGCTTCGCGGGGCTCGCGCTTCACATCGGTGAAATCCGACCAATTCACCCGGCCGTGATCGAGCCGCTGAACCTCCGCGGCGTAAACCGCGTCTTCGTTCCGGGGGTCGAGCGCGGCGGAAAGCTCGATAAACACCCGCGCCAGAAGCTGATCCTCCCCCCCACCCTGCTGCTTGAGCATTTGCGCCCGGGTGAAGAGCAGTCGGGCGAGAACCTCGGGGCTGTAGTCGCTTTCCACGGCCTCCGGCACCATGCCTTTGGAGAGCTGGAAATTCGCCACGATGGCACGTCGGTTCCGCGGGGCGAGATGCAGGGAAAGAGCGAGATAGCGGCGGGCCTCATCAAGAGACGCGGCGGAAGCGCGCTCGCGGGCGATGAGATTCACCGCGTAGGTCGCGAGGTTGGTCGCGTACTCCTCCCTTTCCCGGTCCAACATGCCGAGGGCATCGGTGAAGGCACCGGCACCGACTTCCGGAGCTTTCCAGGCGAAATTGCCGGATTTTTCCTGAGCCGCTGCGAAAGCGATCCCGAGGACCATCACGATCACGACTTGTCCAATGCTTCGCACGACCTGTAGAATCGGTGGGAAGAAGCCCCGGATGCAAGCAACAAGTCCACCCCCACTCGATTCCGGCAAAGCCGCCTGGCGGAAATGGCTGCGCGCCCGCACGGAGCCCGAGCCCGGAAAGGCGAGCGCGGCCATCGTGAGGGAACTCGCGACGCTGCTCAAAAGCCTGCCCGCTTCCCGGATCGCCGCCTTCGCCGGCATGCCCGATGAACCCGACCTCTGGCCGCTGATCGAAAGCACCCAAGGCCACGAATGGTTCCTCCCGAGGATCTCCGAAACAGAGATGAATTTCCACGCCATGCGATCCCGCCACGATGGGGTCCCGGGAGTCTTCGGCATCATCGAACCCCACACGAGCGCCGCCCGGATCGACGCCCCGGAAATCGATCTCGTCCTTTGCCCGGGCCTCGGTTTCGGCCGCGATCTCAGCAGGATCGGCCGCGGGAAGGGCTACTACGACCGCTGGCTCAGTCGCCTCCGACCCGGCACACCCATCATCGGTGTGGCATTCCCCTGCCGCATCGTGGACGCCGTGCCCACCGATGCCCATGACATCCGGATGACACAGCTCATCCCTTCGGCATGAGGCAGGAGTGAGCCGTCACCGATCCGCCACAAAGAGCGTGTGGGAAAACTTTTTCGCCTGCGGATAGGACTTTGCGGCGACGCATTCGACGCGCCGGAAGTGTTTTTCCAACTCACGGGCGAAGACTTTGTCACGATGGGCCGACCAGAAAACCACCCGGCCCCGGGGAGAAAGCGCCTCCTTCACCCGTCGCAAGCCGGACCGCCCGTAAAGTCGCTTGTTGCCGCCGTTGACGAGCGCTTCGACACCGTTGTCCACATCGAGCAAGACAGCATCAAAAGCCCCGCCGGAGGCTTTGGAAAGCGCTTCGCCGACGTCGCCCTCGATGATTTCCACGCGGGGATCAGCGAGACAACTGCCGTTCACCCCCTGGAGGTGACTGCGATTCCATTCGATGACTTGCGGGAGCAACTCGACCACCACGACCTTGGTGTGCTTCGTCGATTTCTCCAAAACGCGCCGCAAGGTGAACCCGAATCCCAGCCCGCCGATGAGCACGGTGCCCGGAGTGCGTTCGCAACCGATTTCCGCCATCATCAGCTCCGAGGCCGTGGCGGTGGTGCTCATGAGAGTCACGCCATCGATCTTGAGGAAATGCTGTCCGTCGTGCTCCTGAAGCAGCATGACCGAACCATCAGGCGTGGTGCATTCGGCCAAGGTAGTGGTGACCTTCATCTTGCGGCACGATCCGCCGGGGCGGGAAAAGGAATCGAATTACGGGAGTTATCGTAGATGTGCGGACCGGACCTCATTCACCCGGTTTTTTCTCGCGATCCGCCGGGATGGGAGCGGCGGGGCGATCCTTGATTTCCTGGAGATCGCGAAGTTTCAAACGCGGATTCGGACCACTCGGATAGATATCGAGGTTCTCGTTGATCTGGTCCTCACTCACCGGCAGTGACTTCACTCCGCCTTCGGGGATTTCCATGCCCGCGACCCATACGATCGCATTGAGGACGACGGTGCGGAAGCCATCCACGGCCCAGTTCACATGGTAGTGCCCGCCCACAAAGCCCACACCGCGCCCGCCATCGGCACGTTCCAGACCCCACATGAGCGTCTGTTCCTTGCCCATGCCATCGGCACCGCGCCAGTTCCACATGTTGATGTAGGCCCGCATCCGTTCGCGTTCCGGCACGGCGGTGACGAGATCGATGACCTCCTCGCGCTTTTCCTGGAAACGCATGTTGTAATAAAATTCATCGAAGCATTCGAAGCTCGCAGGCACTCCACGCGAGACCGGATGGTCGGCCTTCACCTTCAGTTCGGCGATCCAGTGCGGGTTCACCGAGAAATCATCCTCCATCGTCGCCCCCACCCAGGAGCGCTGCCACTTGTCGGCATTCTCTTTGGACGGATGCACCGCGTAATGCATGAACATCAGGCCCTTGCCCTTCTTGGCCAGGCCATCGATGAATTCCCATTCGTTGGCGAGTCCTTGGGAGGCATCGCAGTAAACGATGATGGCATCCGCCTTCTCCAGCACCGTGCGGTCTTTCGGCCAATCGGTGCCCACGACCGTGGCATGGACCTCAAGTCCGCTCTGCTCGTTCAGCGCCTTGGCAAGCAGCAGGCTGCCGGCGCGGAATTCATGTTCGCCCGAGCCGTGACTGCGATCCCCGGCGATAAACACGATCTCCTTGGGTGCAGCGAAGGCGGAGGCAGCCAGAGCCAGGGAGAAACAAGCGGAAGTAAACCCGAATTTCGTCATGGCCACTTTCTTACGCCCCTCGACCCCGGCCGATCCAGCCAGGAATCCACAAATCTTTGCGAAACCCGGCGCGAAGGATCCCTAACGGACTTCCGAGTTCGCCTTGAGCGTCCCCTCAGGAAGCTTTTCCCCCGCTGCGAAAACCCTGAGGCTTTCCGCCGGCAGGAGCGTGATCAGGGTTTCATCCGCCCGGGCCGCATCCAGTTTCCAATGCTTCGCCAGAAACCGATACAGCGGCACCTGCTTGGCGGCATTGTAATCATGCTTCCCTTCCGGAAAATGGGCGTTCTCCACCCGGTCTTCATGGCCGAAGAATCCATAGATCCGCCTCAAATGCGGCATCACATCCTGCGGCACATGGGCGGTCCAGTCGCCTCCGTCGGAGATCACCAGCATCGGCTTCGGGGCGATCACTGCGCCGATCTCCACCGGGTTCGTCACATGCCCCGGCCTGACGTGGATGGGCATGCCACTCTCGCAGACGCAGCCACCGTAGAAATAGGAAGACATCATCGCGCAGGGCACGGAAAGGCTGACACGGTCATCGATCGCCGCCAATTGCATCGCCAAGGTGGCCCCGCCGGAGGCCCCGGTGATTCCCACCCTGCTGCGATCCACCCCTTCCATGTCCCACAGGAAATCCAGAGCCCTCACCGCGCTCCACAACTGGATTCGTAGTACTTCGGGATCATGATCGTGCTTCCAGCCCATTTCGCCGGACTCGCCGAAACCCACCGCATCCCAGGCAAAAACCACGCATCCCATCCGCGCCATCGCCGCGCAACGCATCTGCATGTCCGGCCGGAATCTCCCGTGTTCCTCAAGCTTCTCGCCCCGCCAATGTCCATGGGGACTGAGCATGATGGGCATCCCTTCGCGTTTTTCCGGAAGATAGAGATTTCCCGTCACCCAGAATCCCGGCCAGGCGGCGATGGCGACATTTTCCACCGAGTAACCCTCCATGATCTGGAGCCCGCGGCGGATAGGATTCAAGGGGGTCCGCTCGGGCAGCGGGGAGAGCTTCGCGCCCTCGAGAATTCCCCGGCGAATCGCCACCGCCTTCTTTTCCCACGACTCCCGGTCCGGATACTCCGCCGCCCTTTTCGCGAGGTCCGCCGCACCCTCCTCCGGGGTGAAGACCTTGCCCTGTCTCAGTTCCTGCCCAAACAGGAAACTGATCATCATCCACCCGGTCAAAATCCAGCGCATGACCCAGTCGAGCAGGCCACCACGGGACACGCAAGCCCGCCCAAGTCCCCTCATCGGGGGAGGAGGACGATGAAAATCTCCTTTGCCAAGCGGCAATCGAGGCTAGAAGGAAAACACACTGACCATGAGACTCGCCCTCCTCCTCGCCCTCGTCCCTTTTGCCGCCCAGGCCGATGATGCGCCTGATTACTCGAAAATGAAGGTCGACAAGCTCTTCGAAGCCCTCTGTTCCAGTTGCCACGGCAAGGACCTCAGCGGCGGACTGGGAGGATCATTTCTCGATGGCGAATGGAAACACGGCAGCACCGATGCCGACATCCGCAGAAACATCGCCGAAGGCAATGAGCAGCTCGGCATGACGGCATTCAAGAACGTCCTTTCCGATCAACAGATCCGCTCGCTGGTCATCTACATCCGCGAAAAGGAAAAAGGCGCGCGCGATCGTGCCACGGATTTCCCCAAACCGAAACCCGGCAAGGTCACCCGCACCCAGCATGAGGATTACAAGATCGAGACGATCGTCACCGATGGCCTCCAGCACCCCTGGGCCATCGCCTTCCTGCCCGATGGCAGCCGACTCGTCACGGAAAAGGCCGGTCGGCTCCGCCTGGTCTCGGCCGATGGCAAGCTCGACCCGCGCCGCATCGAGGGCACGCCGGAAGTCATCGCCCATGGACAGGGCGGGCTGATGGAGGTGGCCGTGCATCCGGATTTCGAGAAGAACGGCTGGATCTATCTCGGCTACTCCGATGGCTGGTATGGCGATGCCGAAAGACGCCGCGACCCGCGCACCATCACCGCCATCGTCCGCGGCCGCATCAAGGACCACCGCTGGGTGGATGAGGAAGTGATCTGGAAAACGGACAAGAAGTTTCACACCAACGCCGGCGTCCACTTCGGCACCCGCATCGTCTTCGACAAAGGCTACATTTATTTCCCCGTGGGCGAGCGCGGTGGATGGCACGAAGCCCAGGACATCACGAATCCGAAAGGGAAGATGTATCGTCTCCATGACGATGGCCGCGAACCCGAGGACAATCCCTACGTGGGCAAGGAGGGCGCGGTGAAGGGGCTGTGGAGCATCGGTCACCGCAACCCGCAGGGGCTGGACATGGACCCGCGCGATGGCTCCCTCTACAGCACCGAGCACGGTCCTCGCGGGGGCGATGAACTGAACTGGATCCGCCCGGGATTGAACTACGGTTGGCCCGTCATCACCTGGGGCATGAACTACGATGGCAGCCCCATCACCGGCATCACCGAAAAGGAAGGCATGGAGCAACCTGTCATCTACTGGCAACCTAGTATTGCCGCCTGTGGGCTCGACTTCTACCGCGGCGATCTTTTCCCGAAATGGAAGAACGACCTCTTCGCCGGTGCGCTGGCGCAAAAGGAAATCCGCCGTCTGCGGATCGTCGATCACAAGGTGGTCGAACAGGAAGTCGTGCTCAAGGACCTCGGCCGGGTCCGCGATGTGGCCGGTGGACCGGACGGCTTCATCTACGTCGTCCTGAACGACCCCAACTGGATCGTCCGCCTCGTTCCCGCGAAATAATCGCCTGCGGATCCGGCCGCTCTCAGTCCCCGAGAGCGGCTGCCCATTCCTCGGGCTTGAAGCCCGCCGTCTTCAGCCGCTGGCCCACGACCAGCGGCCGCTTGACGAGATTGCCATGGGTCGAAAGCAGGGCGAGGGCCTCGCTTTCGCTCATCTTCGGCAGGCGGTCCTTCATGCCCATTTCGCGATAGTCGCCTCCGGCCACGTTGAAGAGCTTGCGCAGGTCTCCTCCGGTGGCGGCGAGGACCTCGCGCAGTTCATCGATGCTCGGGGGCGATTCCCTCACCGGCATGACCTCGTGCGCGACTCCCCGCTCGCTCAGCCACTTCAGGGCCTTGCGACAACTGTCACATCCTTGGTAAGCGTAAACTTTCATGAGATGCTCTTTCGCAGGGATACCCCCACCCACTCGGTCTGCGGCAGGATGAACTTGCGGATTTCCACCCTCACCTCCACCGCCCCGAATCGACCTAACAGCAGATCGGCCGTTTCATCCGCCAGAGTCTCCACCAGCTTGCGCTCCCCCGTGGCCGCGAGATCGGCGATCGCGAGACAGGCGGCATGGTAGTCGAGGGTCTTTTCGATCCCATCCGCCATCCCGCTGAAGTCCACAGGCGGACGCATGGAGATATCTAACAGCAGCTCCTGCGGCCGGGCGCGCTCATCATCGGGCACACCGATCCGCGTTTCGACCTTCAGGCCGCGGACATGGATCCAGCCTTCGTTCACCGCAGGCCTCCTTTCATGACCTGCTCCAGCAGGACCCGCGTGGGCTCATTGAGATCCATCTCCAGCGCTTCCCCGGGGCTCACCCAGCGGAATTCCTGCGCTTCCTCATTCAGCACAACCTCGCCGGAAATACGATGAACCCAGTAGTTCAGCAGGAGGAAATGCTCCGGCCTTTGGAATTCCTCGGAGTCGATGCAATCCTGCACCATGACGAACTCCGGTTCATCCACCTCCAGTCCGGTTTCCTCGCGGATCTCGCGTCGCAAGGCCGCCACGGCGCTTTCGCCGCGCTCGATTTTCCCGCCAGGAATCCCCCATCGGTGCCCCCACTTGTGGGTGCGGATCATCAGCACACGGCCCTCGCCATCGCCAATGAGTGCCCCCACGGTGGCCACCGGGCGCGGTTTCACATGGCTGCGACCCAGCAATTTCATCAATCCCGCCAGATCCGCCACGGTCACGGAGGGCGAGGCATCGGCCAGCGCGCCGGCGTGGGTGTAGCCGGTCAGAACAGCCACCGATGTCAGCCCGGCATGATGCGCGGTCTCGATGTCATGAACCATGTCGCCGACGAATGCCGTATCCTCCGGCACCAGCCGATGGCGCTCTACGATGCCCAGGATGACCTCGCGTTTGTCGAGCACCCCGGAGTAGGTCGCCTCGAAATACGATTCCAAGCCGAAGTCCGCCAATTGCGAGTGAAAGGCATCCGAGTCCATGCTCGTCAGCACGAAGCAGCGGATGCCCCTTTGCCGGCACCATTCGAGTTTCTCGCGCGCATGGGGCAGCACGGTCACCGGCGCACGGGATGCCGCGAAGGCCTGGCGGAAATGGACTTCCAGTTCCTCCAGCGGGATGCCCGGCAGCATTTCCTCATAAAATCCCCGATAAGGCAGCCGGAAGCGCCTGCGGAATTCTTCGCGGTCCATCACCGGCAGGCCATAGACAGAGAAGACGTGATTGGTGGCATCCAGCACCGGTGGCAGATCGTCCACCAGGGTACCGGACCAGTCGAAAATCAGATTTTGAAACATGGAAAAGTCGGGTGGAGGGATTTCAGCCGAGCGAAAAGCGGATCGATTTCACCACTCCCTGCCCGAGCGCATCGCGGAGATTGGCGAGAAGGCGTGGCTTCATCTGCTCGAGCTGGAAACGCATGGCCGGCTGCAGGACCTTGAGCGTCAGGCAACCCGCACGCAGGGAATCCGGCGAGGTGTGGCGCGCGACAAGGTCCCCGGCGATTTCCCTCCAGAGTTCCCGCAGTTTTTCCTCGTCCACGCCCTCGGAGGCACCCGCGGCACGGAGAATGCCATCGAGAAACTCCCCGGGGCGATGCAGGCCTTTGTCCGGGTGACTGGGCTCCTCTCCGCCCCGCCACTCCATGAGAATGGCCTTGCGGATCCAAGCCAGGCGGTCAACCCGCGCCATCTCAATCCTCCCCGTCCTCGCCAATGGCTTCCACCGGGCAGCCTTCCATGGCCTCGCGGCACTGGGCCTCCTCCTCGGCATTGCTCGGCTGCTTGTAAACGAAGGAGTATCCCTCGTCGTCCGAGCGGGTGAAGTTGTTCGGAGCCGTCTCACGGCAGAGATCGCAGTCGATGCACTGGCTATCGACGTAGAATTTTCCGGATACGTTTTCAGCGTTTTTGTCTTCGCGGTCGGCCATGGTCGATGAATCGGGTCGGTGCTTCTCCATCGCGCCTATGCCGCTCCCGTGCAATCCTTTTTCCTTGGCGCGGCGGTGTGGAAGCCCGGCAGCACGCCTCGGGAGCCGGGATTTGCTCTGGTCAAGCCCCCGGTGGATTCCTATCACAGCCCCGCCGTCATGTCCGATATCCCCGAAAAGCCCTCCGGCCCGAACCGCAGCCGCCCCACCCTCTCGGGCCTGGCCAAGGAAACCCTTGAGGACGATTTGTGGGAATTGGATGACGATATCGCTCCACCCCCAGCCGAGCCCAAGGCCGAAAGCAGCGAGCCCCAAAAGGCTCCAGAACCCGGGAAAAGCGCTCCCTCCGCCGAAGATTCGGAAGAAACACCTGCGGACTCGCAAAGCACGGATCTCATCGATGAATCCGCCGCAGCACCTCAAGAGACCGAGCCGATCGAAGAATCCGAGCCCACCGAAACCCCGGGGCCCGAGATCGGTGACGACGCGGCGAAACCCTCGATCGACGATGAACTGCACCCCGGCCCTGCTGCCAGCGCGCCTCTCTCCCTGCCCAAGCTTTCCTCCCTGCTGCCCGAGTCGAAACAAGAACGCATCGGCCTGATTTCCATCGGAGTCGTGATGCTTGGCATCGGCATCTGGTGGCTGGTCGGGCTGTTTTCGGACGTCGCCACGACCCGCCTGGGCGACGATCTTCCCGATCTCCCGGCCGAGGGCCGCTTTCTGGAAATCGATCAAGCAAGCACCTACTGGCGTGCCCCGGTGACCGATGGCGAAAATCGCGACCGGGTGCGCAACGAGGTCGTCATCGTTCCCGTCCTCAGCCTCGAGTTGGGCGAATCCCAGCAAGGCGTCATCCGGGTGAACTTCCGCAACGCCGCCGGGGAATTCGTCGGCGATACCGTCAACCAGAGTTTCGCCAATGGTGTCTTCACCAGCACGAACTCCAATACCGCCGACTTCACCGCCACGGACGGTTTCAAGGAAATCTCCGAATACCACAGCTATCGTGTCGGCACGGAGCGCTGGACGGCCGAGGTTCTCGAAGGTCCATCCGAAGATGCTCCGGGCTCGGAGTTCCAGAAACTTTTCACCATCCCTCTGTCCACCGAACGCCGCTGACACCGGCGCCACTCCCCATGGCCACTCCTGCCGATAACGCTCCGCCGCTGGTGCCACGCGAAGGCTGGCACGTGATGCACCTGTTCTACCAGATCGACCACGCCTTGTGGTCCATTCTTTCGAATGATGAGAAACGGGAATCGAAAACCCGCCTCACCGAACTCGTCAGTGAAATCCGCAGCACCGCGGACACCCACCTGCTCACCTTCGCCGTGGCCACGCCCAAGGCGGACCTCGGATTCATGCTGCTGACGCCGGATCTCCAGATCGCCACCGCCTTCGAAAAACAGCTCACCCTCTCCCTCGGCCCGGGCGTGTTGCAGCCGGTCTATTCCTACCTCTCCCAGACCGAGCGCTCGGAATACACCACTACCGCCGAGCAATACGCCGAAGAAACGCTGCGCCGCGAAAAGGGCCTCACTCCCGGCAGTCCCGAGTTCCAAGCCGGCCTGTTAGAGTTCCAGCAGCGCATGGAGCACTACCTCCACCATCGCCTCTACCCGGTCCTCCCCGATTGGCCGGCGATCTGTTTCTACCCGATGTCCAAACGCCGTCATGGCGAATACAATTGGTACGCCCTGCCCTTCGAAAAACGGAAAGAACTCATGGCCGGCCATGCCAGGACCGGGCGCACTTACTCCGGTCGTATCCTCCAACTCATCACCGGCTCCACCGGCCTCGATGAACATGAGTGGGGAGTCACGCTGCTGGCCAAGGACACGATCGATATCAAATCCATCGTTTACGAAATGCGTTTCGATGAAGTCTCCGCCCGCTATGGCGAGTTCGGGGACTTCTACATCGGCCTGCAACTCCCGCTGGACGAACTTTTCCGACGGGTCTGCCTGTAAGCCCTGATCGTTTCCACGAAATCAGCGCTCCAGCGGTTCCATTTCCCGCTCCATGCGCTCCAGCAGATCGGACATTTCCTCCAGGTGCTTGCGCAGGCGCTCGGCGGAACCGCGATTCAAGGGAACCACCGGAGGAATCGGCATGCCCTGCTGCCCGGCAGCGGGTCTCACACCCCTCCCCTCCGCTTCCCGCGGCAGCGCCGCCAAACCCGGGTCCAGCGGCTCTTCTTCGAGCAGCGCGACGATCCGGGATGACGGGATGATGAAACTCCGCGTCCGGTCCGGCCGCGCGATGGAAATCCCGATCACCCGACCTTGCAAATCCACCACCGGCCCGCCGCACTGTTCAGGGGTCAGTTGCATGTCGGACTGAAGGATCACGGGAAATCCTCCGGCCACGAGGCTCACGTCGGTGCCCATCGAGCGCATCGACCTCAATCTCGCCTCCGGCACCCGCTGGAACTCCGGACGACCGCCGAGCAGGATCTCCGTTTCCGTCTCCGCACCCTCGCGCAGGTACTTCACCCGGATGCTTTCACCGGGGCGCGTCTTCTGCAAAATGCCGCGAAGTTCAAAGGCGCTTGTGACCGCCTGCCCATCCACCGCCAGCAAGACATCCCCGCCTTGCAATCCCGCCTCGTCCGCGCCGCCGCGGTCATCGATGGTTTGCACCCTCACTCCCGGCCCTTCGAATTCCGGATCCAGCATGACTCCCAGGAAGGCCTGGTCGGACTCCCGCAGCGGTCTTTCCGCCACCGCCACCACGCCGGCTTTCAGCGGCTGATCGCCCGGACCGGCAGCGATGAGGAATTGACCAAGAGTCGGCTTCACCTCGGTGGAAAAGGAAACCGGATCGAAATCCGCATCCACGATTTCCAGCAAGGCCAGATCGTCGTCCTGGTAAACGCCCACCACCCGCGCCGTGCCGGTGGTCCGATCGCCCCCCACCACCTGCACCGGCGTCCGGGCAAAGGCGATCTGGCTCCATTTCGTGAGAACCTGGTTTCCGTCGCCGATCACCGTTCCCATCGCCACCGGCTTGCGGTCCGCCCACACCCACACGGTCGAGGGCGATGCCGCCCGCGCCACAGGGCGGATGGCATCGAACAAGGCCTCGGATTGCTGCCTCGTCACCTGCTTCTCCTCGGGCTTCTGCAAGGGCACTTGCTGCCCCATCAGGGCGGAAATGCTCCCCATGGCCACCAACATTCCAGTTCGGGCTTTCATCGTTCGAGTTTCTCAAAAAGTTGATCCTGCCTCATCAGCTCCACCCGCAGCTTCACCTCTTCCCGCCCCCGCAGCAGGCTCACTTCCACTTCATCCCCCGCCGAGTGCTTGGCGAGGATCATTCCCAGATTCCTGCCGCCACGGATGCGGGTGCCGTCCACTGCCACGACCACGTCCCCCGGCCGGATTCCCGCCTTGGCCGCAGGAGAATCAGGCGTGACCCGCTCCACCGGCACCCCGCCATTCGAAAGCTCCCGACCCATCAAAATCCCCAGCACCGGACGCTCCGGATTCGCCAGCGGATTGAGCTGCAGCTCACCCCAGATTTCCCCGGCCAGCATCCGGTCCCAGTCTTCGCGGAAGCCATCGATCCCCGCATGGTTGTTGTTGTCCAGGCTCTCACCGATCGATGAATTGATCCCCACCACGCGGCCTTCCAGGTCAAACAGGGGTCCGCCGGAATCCCCGCCGATCAGCGTGCAGTCGGTCGTCAGGAAATTCCCCGGACCATCGGAAACCACCCGGCCAAATCGCAGCGGCGGAGTCCTCGCAGGGTCGTATCCCTCGCTGTGTCCCATCGCCACCACCCAGTCGCCCGCTTGCAGCGGCTTGGATTCGCCGATCTCCACCACCGGCCAGTCGCCCTCATCGACGATCCGCACCATGCCGATGTCCTTGGAAAAATTCGCGCCCAGCACCTTGCCCTTGGCCTGCTTGCCACCGGGAAACACCACCTCCACCTCCTCCGCCCCGTCAATCACGTGGGCCGCCGTGAGGATCAGCCCGTCTTTCCCCACCACCACTCCCGACCCCGAGGAACCCACTTCCTCCGAAATCAGGGCCACCACCGCAGGCAGAACTTTGCGACCCAATTCCTCGGTTTTTGCCTGCAAGGCCAGCACATCCTCCAGGCTGCGGATCTCCCCGCCGCGCCCGGTCCCGGTCAGCCCGAGGAGCAAAATCGCCCCAACATGCAAAATTCGTGATTTCTTCATCGCTTTATCGACTGTCATAGCGACGCAATCGGCGCGCCTCGTCTCCACCAGACCGCCCGACCCCGTCACGCCGCAGCCTCCACCACCCCATGGCGAAACGCAAATCGAACGATGACCCCCAGCCGCCCGCCAATCGGCGACGGAAGCCCGCCCCCAAGCCCCACGGCCTGGGCACGATTCTCCTGTTCTGGCCCTTTCTCCTCCTCCAGCGGATCAGCAGCGGCTTCGGCACTCCGGCACGCCTCGCCGTCCGCACCATCGGCCACCCCATCATCCTCGGCCTCTACTTTTTCCTGCCCTTCTCCCTCTTCTACTATGCCCGCGCCCGCGGCTTCGATATGGCCAAGGTCGCCGAAATGCCGGAGCGCTCCGTCGTCCTCGACCGCCATGGCGAGGAAATCGGCCGCATCCACGGGGAAAAACGCGACATCATTTCCTACTCGGACATCTCGCTGGATTTCATCTACGCCATCGTCGCCCGTGAAGACGAACGCTTCTTCACCCACCACGGGGTGGACTGGATCGGCTTCGGCCGCGCCTTCCTGCGCAATATCAAGGAAAGGAAAATGAAGGAGGGTGCCTCCACCCTCACCATGCAGCTCGCCCGGAACAGCTACTCGCTCAATGCCCCGTGGCTGTCCTTCTCCGATGGCCTCCAGGAGCTCGACCGGAAATTCCTCGAAATGGCCGTCACCTTCCGCATCGAGAGCCATTACACGAAAGAGGAAATCCTCGAACACTACGTGAACCGCATCTTCTGGGGGCACACCATCCGGGGCATCGAGGAAGCCTCCCGCACCTACTTTGAAAAAAGCGCCAAGGACCTCACCCTTTCCGAAGCCGCCCTCCTCGCCGGCATCGTCCGCGGCCCGAATGCCTTCTCGCCCTTCCGCGATATCGAGGACTCGCTGCGCGAACGGGATACCACCCTCGACCGCATGGTCACCGCCGGATTCATCAGTGCCGAGGAGGCCGCCGCCGCCAAGGCGATCGAAATCAAGATCCGCCCGGAATGGCGACGCGTTTTCCACGATTCCTGGGCCATGGATGCCGTCCGCCGCGAACTCGAACGCATCCTCGAGGACGAAGACATCGAGTTCGGTGGCCTGCAAATCACCACCACCATCGATCTCCCCCTCCAAACCAAGGCCGAGGAAGCCCTCAACCAGCACCTCCGCTCCATCGAACGCGGCGGTGGCTACGCCCACCAAACCCGCGCCGCCTGGCAGGACCTGCCCGAACCCCGCCCGAACCCCCAATACGTCCAGGGTGCCCTCGTCGTCGTCGAAAACCTCACCGGCTCCATCGTCGCCACCGTCGGCGGGCGCGATGCCGATGAATCGAAATTCAATCGCGCCAACCAGGCCCGCCGCCAGCTCGGCTCGACCTTCAAGCCCTTCGTTTACGCCGCAGCCTTCATGGAAGGCCTCAGGCCGGATGCCACGATCAGCGACGACCCTCTCTCCCCCGGCGAGGTCAAAGGCGCCGGACGCTGGTCACCCCAGAATTCCGATGGGAAATTCAACGGCTACCAGTCGGTCGAATACGGCCTCATCCGCTCGCGCAACACCATGGCCGTCCGCATCGGGAATTTCGCCGGGATCGAAAACGTCGCCGAACTCGCCCGCCAGGTCGGCTTCATCCAGAAAATGCGGCTCGATCCCACCGCCTACCTCGGAACCCTCGAAGCCTCCCCGGAAGAACTCGCCTCCGCCTTCACGGTCTTCCCCAATGGCGGCACCCGCATCCCTCCGCGCATCATCGCCGAAATCCGCGATCGCAACGGCAATCTCGAATACCAGAACCCACGCATGCCCTACACCGCCGTGGCCGATGAAAATGCCGCCCTCACCACCGCAACCATGCTCGGAGCCGTGGTCGATCGCGGCACCGCCGCACGCCTCCGCAGCCTCGGCTTCTCCGCCCCCGCCGGCGGCAAGACCGGCACCACCAACGACTACAAGGACGCCTGGTTCGTCGGCTTCACCTCCAGCCTGTCCTGCGCCGTCTGGGTCGGCTTTGATCAGCCCAAAACCATCATCGATCGCGGCTTCGGCTCCACCCTCTCCCTCCCCATCTGGGCCGAGGTGATGAAATCCGCCACCCGCCTCGGCTACCGCGCCGATGGCCTGCGTTCCAACCTCTCCTTCACCGAGCGCCGGGTCTGCAAAACCACGGGAAAACTCGCTCACGAAGGCTGCGAACACGCCCGCACGGCCTACACCCTCACAATGAAGGAAAATGATGCGCCGCAGGACTACTGCGCCACCCACGTTCCGGAAAACCTCGATGACTCCGGCGCAGGACGTCCGCCCAAGGCCACTGCCATCGATCCCAGCGCCGTCGAAGTCACCACCACCACGGAAAACGCCCCCCGTGCCCGCCCCGTCGAGGAAACCCCGGCCCCGCAACCCGCTCCGCAGCCGGCACCGGAACCCGAGCCTGCCCCAGCCGACCCGGAACCCGCACCCCGGGCCCTTCCCGTGCAAGAAGAAGAAGTCCCCCGCGCCCTCCCCGTCGAAGAAGAACCCGTCCCACGAGCCATTCCCGTCGAATAATCCCCAACTCTCCCCGCTCCTCGCTCCTCGATCCCCACCCATGTCCACCTGGCGTCCCATTTCCCGCGTTCCCCGCTGGCTGTCCTGGCTTCCCGCCTGGTCCATCAGCCCGCTGAAATGGCTGCTCTGGATCTGCGGGGGCGGTGCAGCCGTCGCCCTCCTCATCGCCCTCTTCTACTTCGTCCAGGCCTCGCGCTTCGATCTCGATGAAGTCGCCATGCTCCCGGCGCAAACCACCCTGCTCGACCGCCATGGCAGCCCCATGAACGTCTCCATGGGCAGCGCCCGCCACCTCGCCACCCGCGAAGACCTGCCGGATTTCCTCATCCGCTGCCTCGAAGCCCGCGAAGATGCCCGCTTCTTCGATCACTGTGGCGTCGATTTCCGCGGCCTCGCCCGCGCCACGGTTCGCAATGTCAAGGATGGCGACTTCACCCAAGGGGCCTCCACCCTCACCATGCAGCTCGCCCGCAACACCTTTGAAATGCGGGCCAAATCCATCCACCGCAAGCTCCTCGAAATCGCCCTCACCCTCCGCATCGAGCGCCGCTACTCCAAAGACGAAATCCTCACCCACTACCTCAACCGCATCTACTTCGGTGCCGGCTGCCACGGCATCGAAGAAGCCTCACGAACCTATTTCGGAAAATCCGTTTCCGAACTCAATGAGGCCGAATGCTCGATGATCATCGGCATCATCCGCGGCCCCCACATTTTTTCTCCCTCGCGAAACCTCAAGGGCGCCCGCGATCAACAAAGCGAGGTCCTCAATCGCCTCATCGCCATGGGCCGCATCAGCGCCGATGACAAAACCCGCATCCAGGCCATCCCCATCCACATCGTCCCCAGCGAGGAACAGGACCCCGAACGCTCCTACGCCGTCCAGGCCCTCCGCGCCGAACTCTCCTCCATCCTCGATGCCCATGACATCCGTGTCGATGGCCTCATCGTCCACACCACCCTCGACCCCGGCTGGCAGCTCCGCCTGGAAACCGATCTCACCGAAACCCTCCGGGAAACCGAAAGCCGCCGCGGCTGGCCCCACCCCACCCACGCCCAGCACGAAGTCGGCAAAATCCCCGCCTACATCCAGTGCGCCGCCGTCACGCTCGATTCGAAATCCGGCGCCATTCTCGCCCTCAGCGGCGGCCGCGATTTCCTCGATTCCCGCTACGATCGCAGCAGCGGCGCCCGCCGCGATCTCGGCTCCGCCTTTGCCCCATGGATCGTCGCCGCCGCCGCCGAACGCGGCCGACGCGTCCTCCCCGGAAACCTCATGCTCACCGGCCGCCAGATCGGCCCTTCGGAGACCGCCCGCATCGCCAAACGCTGCGGACTCGGCGGGCCCTTTCTCGGCACCGAAGACCTCTTCCGCGGCTCTGCCGCCGCCACGCCCCTCGAAACCGCCACCGCCCTCGCCACCCTCGCCAACCGCGGCCAACGCCCCCGCCCTCATTTCATCACCCGCATCACCGATACCGCCGGCACCTTGCTCTATCAGATCGAGCTGGAAAACTCCCAGGCCATCACCGCCCAAGCCGCCAGCGAAGCCCTCGATCTCCTCGAACCCATCGGCTCCAGCCGCTGCCTCGTCGGCCACACCGGCTCCGAACGCGATGCCTGGCTCCTCCGCGTCGGCCCCACCGGCTCCACCGCCATCTGGGTCGGCTTCGATGAACCCACCGTCATCGCCACCGACACCGACCTCCAACGCATCCTCGACCTCCTCGCCAAACGCCTCGGACGGTGAAGTGAACGATCCATGAGTGATCAGTGATCAGTGATCGGGGAGAAGGGTTCACCGCAAAGAAACAAAGTCCGCGAAGAGGGATGAAGGTGAGGGTGATCGGTGATCGGTGAACGGTGAACGGGAAGAAGAGCTCACCGCAAACGCGCAAAGTCCGCGAAGACCGATGAAGGTGAGGGTGGTGAGCAGTGAGCAGTGATCGGTGATCGGTGGTTTTGCGCGGAGCTCACAAACGTGGCTGGGGCGTCCCGCCACAGACCGTTGGGGGAGCGTCCCGCTCCCACTCTCCCCAGCCCATACCTTGGCGAAAGGTGACCCATACTACGCCTTCTTCCCGCCCACCGATCACCGATCACCGATCACCGATCACCGCTCACCTTCGCCCTTCAGCGACTTTCCTCTGCCATCCAGGCTTCCAAGTCCGGGATGCGCATGCCGTGGGCATTGAAGGCCAGGGCGGTGGTCAGGACCATCCGGTCGTTGCTCGCCACTCGGACCTCGTCCCCCTTGGCAGCGAAACGCGCGGCGATGCGCTCCACCACCGCATCGGCGGTTTCCGTCCCCTTGGAGTATATCACCATGATCCCCTCTTCCTTCCCACCCTGGAAGTTCCTCTCCCCGCGCCGACCGTCGAATACCACACACACCGCCCACCCGGAAAAATCCCCCAGATCTCTCAGTCGGCGGATCAGCTCCGTGCGCGCCATGTGCCTCTTTGGCCCCTGATGCAGCTCTCTCAGATCCTCGATGCCGAAGATCGCGCTGTGTCCATCCACCACCAGCAAACGCTCCATACCCCCCAACAAACAGGGCCGGCCGCCACTGGCAACCGACCCTTTTGAAAATCTTTTCCGAAGTCCGGGAAATCCCGATCACTCCGCAGCCTCGCCGCCCTCTTCCACGGCGGGGGTGTCCACCGCTTCCACGGCTTCCGGGGTCTCCGCATCCTCAGGCTTGGCCACTTTTTTGGCTGCCTTTTTGGCGACTTTCTTGACCGCGGTCTTCTTCACCGCCGCTTTTTTCGCGGGTGCAGCCTTCTTCACGGCTTTCTTCACCACCTTGCGGGCCGTGCCGGTGAGCTTCGCCTGTTCCTTCTTCCGCTTGAGATAATTCTTCCGGCGGTTCCGTTTTGTGACTTTTCTGAGCTGCTGTCCCATAATCTTGGTCGGGCGGGTTTAAAGTGCCCGGCCCGGCCTAGCAAGGGGAAACTCGGCCGGATTTCCCGGCCGTCTCCCGACCCGCCCGCTTGACGCTTGCCAGCCGCTGGCCCCTCCTCTTTCCTCCCGGCCATGCCCGGTCTCGTCATCGCTCCCCGCGCCCGCATCTTCCACGGCCACGAATGGATCTACGCCGGAGAAATCCGCAAAACCTTCGGCGACCCCCAGCCGGGCGAGGTCATTTCCCTCAAGGACTGCCGCGATCGACCCCTCGGCTCCGCGATTTACAATCCGAACTCGATGATCGTCGCCCGCCGATTTTCGCGCAGGAAACAGGATCTCGATGCCGACTTTTTCGCCCGCCGCATCACCCGGGCCATCGACTACCGCCGCCGGATCGGCATCGATGACTCCCTCGCCCGTCTCGTATGGAGCGAATCCGACGGCCTTCCCGGACTCATCGTGGACCGCTACGGCCCCCATCTGGTCGTGCAGACCCTCACGCTGGCCATGCATCAGCGGATCGATCTCATCGCCGCCGCACTGGAAAGCCTTCTGAAGCCCGAATCCATCACCCTGCGCAACGATTCCCCCGTCCTCCGCGCCGAAGGCCTGGAGCAGGAAATCCGCACCCTCCTTGGAAACCCGCCTGCCCCCTTCACCGTTCGGGCCAATGATCTGGTTTTCGAGGTCGATCTCGTGGACGGCCAAAAAACCGGCCTCTACCTCGATCAACTCGGCAGCCACGCCGAAGTCGCCCGCCATGCCGCCGGTCGCCGCGTGCTCGATTGTTTCACCAACCAGGGCGGCTTCGCCCTTGCTTGCGCCAAGGCAGGGGCCAGATCCGTCTGCGCCGTGGACATTTCCACCCCCGCCTGCGATGCCGCCCGACAGAATGCCGCCGCCAATGGACTCGCGATCGATGTCATCGAGCACAACGTCTTCGACTTCCTCAAGCACGCCGAACCGAACTACGACCTGATCGTTCTCGATCCCCCAAGTTTCACCCGCAACAAGAAGTCGCTGGCCGATGCCATGCGCGGCTACAAAGAGATCCACCTCCGCGCCCTCAAGCTCCTCGGCAACGGCGGCCTGTTGTCCACCTTCTGCTGCTCCCACCACGCCTCGCGAGAGTTGTTCCTTGCCAACCTCGTGGAAGCCGCCGTGGATGCGAAAAAATCGATCCGCCTCATCGCCGAACACCATCAGCGCGCCGATCACCCCATCCTTCCCGCCCTGCCGGAAACCTCCTATCTGAAAGGCTTCACCGTGGAGGTGATCCCCTCCATCTGAGCCCGTGGCCGGGCGGAGCATCACTCTCGCTTCTCCGTGAAGTGTCGGAAACAAGGACCTTTTCAGGGTTCATCCTGATGATCGGGAGCCACCGTGCTCCTGGCTTCGGAACCCGCCCGCCCCCATTCGGATCGCTCATCGAAGCAGAGGATTTCCAATTCCATCGACCTTCATCTTCATTCGCTTCCCTCGTCGCCTTTCTCAGCCGGATCAGGTGGGGAATCTTTGATCAGGAGGGGCACGAGGAGTTAAGTCAAACTCCCGCCGCATCGCCAAGGGTCTTTCGCTCATCTCCCCATTCTCGCCGGTCCTATCGTTCCGCCCTCGACGAACTTCGCCTTGGAATAGTCTTTCTTGGCATCGTCCTTGCCGTTCGCAACATGGTCCGCCCAGCGGACGATCCGGCGAACGATCGGCCGCATTGACCATCGGATGCAACTGACCGACGGTTCGCACCACTTGAATGCGGGGTGGTCGTCGGTGCAAATCAGCGAAACATCCCTCGGGCAATGGATCCCACGCTCGGCAAGATCGATGCGGATCGCGAAAAACTCGTGGGCCTCCTCCATGAACAGCGCAGTCGGCGGGGTCAGCTTGAAGAGTTGGTCAAGACATCGTCGCAGACCCACCGGGTTCACCTCCCAGTCAGGCAATGCGTAAGGGCCTACGGCCATCCCGTGGACTTCCATTTCCTGCAGAATGCGAAGAATCAGCGGCCCGGGTTCCGGTTTCCTGGCGAACTCAGGAACCAGCAGGACGACCCGACGGTGACCCAACTCCGCCAAACGCCGAATCGCCGTCTGGTAAGCGGGAAACTTGTCGGGCCCGATGGCCGCCACGGAGATATTCGAAAATCGTCCGAACAGAGCAAAGGTCGGTGTCGATCGCCCGGAGAACCAGGTGAGAACTTCCTGCGGGGCGGCGCACACGATCCAGGCATCGGTTTCCACCTCCGGCACCATGCGCGACACCCTGTCCACGTTCATCCCCAGTTCGGTCAGGCTCTTTGGTGCCACGGTCACCTGGTGTCCACGGAGGTTGAGCTGATGGATGATCTCGTGGACCATCGCATCCTGACGGTCCGACGGAGAATGCAGCAGGATGGAAACCCGGAAGTTTCCCGTGAACGACTCACGGCTCATCACGATCCGCCTGCGCTTGCCGTGTCCGGCAGGCAACAGCAATCCCTCTTCCTCCAAATAGGACAAGGCGGCCCTCACGGTATCCCGCCCAACCTGAAGCTGGCTGACCAGCCAGCTCTCGCCAGGCATCGTTCCCGTCCATGTGCGCGAACGCAACTCGGCCCGGAGAAAGTCCGCCAACTGTTCGGACGCAGATCGAATGCGCAATTCCCTCATGACGGACAACTTGGGCTTATCCGGATCAGTTCTCAATGCCAAAAACATTTGATGGCCCAAGGAAAGCGAGCCATCTCATCAGGGGAAAACTCGTTGAAGCCTTCTTGTTTCGTCCCTAATTCGCCATCCAAACCCGAACCCTGACCATGAACCACTCCCGCCGGGGTTTTCTTCGAACGCTCACCTGCGCCAGTGCCGCGACGCTTTCTCCTGGCGGTGCCGAGACTTCACCGTCCCGCCTCACTCTTCGCGATCTGGCTGGAGGCAGACCCTGGATGGGTGCGGCCGTGCCCAGCGACTTCGAATCAAGCTTCAGCGCATCCAAGCTGCGCCTGCTTGCAGAGCAGTTCGACTGCGTCACACCTGCCAACTGCATGAAGTGGAACAAGCTCTGCCGCCGCGAGGGCGAGTATCACTTCGGCCCCGCCGACCGCCTTGTTGCGCGGGCGACCACCAACAACCAAAAAATCGTCGGCCACACCCTGGTCTTCAACCGCCCCGGCAACTACCCGGCATGGTTGTTCCGCGACGGGCAAAAGGAAGCCGATGCCAAACTCGTTTGGAAACGCATCGAAGAGCACCTCGCCACCTTGATGGGCCGCTATGCCGGAAAGATCGACTCATGGGACGTGCTCAATGAATTCGTCGAGATGAATCCCCTCGGCTACCGCGAAACGGACTTCACCAGAGTGCTTGGCAAGGATTATCCCGTCCGCTTGTTCAAGATGGCCGCGGCCGTTGATCCGAAGGCGAAGCTCGTTTACAACGACTATGGCATCGAACAAGCGGAGAGGCGCAAGGCGATCATGGCTTTCGTGCGCTCGCTTCAGGATAGCGGCTGCCGCATCGATGTCATTGGCAGCCAAAGCCACCTCGAACTCGGGCAACAGGTCACCGATGGAATCGAAGCGACCATCCAGGAGTGCGCAAAACTTGGCGTTCTTGCGGCTTTCACCGAATTGGACGTCGACGTCGTTCCCCGCAAGGGCTTTTTCAACCCGAAGACCCGCGAGAAGGTGATCCAACAGAATCCCTATACCGACGGAGCGCCGGATGAAATCCTCCAACAACAGGCTGAGTTCTATCGTGATATCTTCGAAGTCGTCACCCGCAACCGCAAACACGTCGACCGCGTCACCTTCTGGGGCGTCACTGACGCCGACAGTTGGCTGAACAACTGGCCGTGGAAACGCACCAACCACGCGCTGCTTTTTGATCGCGAAGGAAAACCCAAGCCTGCGTTTCATGCCGTTGCCAAAGTCCTGGCCAACGCGACAACTGAATGATGGAAATCACTCAGAACCATGGGTGGATCGCAGCGGAATCCATCGCGGCGGCGGGAGATTTTTCCCCCGGGTCTTGGTAGGAACCCTCAAGCTCATCGCCAACCTCGACATCCCGGCCATTCCTTCTACCGCGTCCAGCGCGACACGACACCTTGATCCCCGGCCTTTGGAACCGGAGCTCTCTCCCACAAGCGGATTGTATCGGGTCCCTTCCTCCAGGCCTTCCGCGGAAACTAATTGCGGTTCCTCGTTCCTCGGGTCGCCAAGCTCTCCGGATCTGAAGGACCATCTTGCCAGCCTGAGGCATGCCTCGATTTCCGTCTCCCGCCTGTCCCGAAATGGGGAAATTCGGATCAGTGAGTCGTGGCGAATAGGATTGAAGCTTCGGGCGATCGAAGTCAGCAGCCTGAGTGGATTCAGGAAGACTGCATCCAGTATCGGAGTTTCCCCGACCAAATCCCTAACCCTGATCGTCCGTGAAGACCCCCTCATTCCTCATTCTTTCGACCATGGTCCTGGCCGCCCCAACCGCCAGCGCATCCATCGTTCTTTACTCCAGCAGCTTCGGCGGCTCATCCGGCACCAATCTCAACGGCACGGCGCTTACGACCTCCGGAGCCACCGGTGCCCAACATGCCCTTTACGGCACGAGCGCCTCCGCCACTTGGAGCGCCGCCACAGCCTTCAAGGCGGACGGATCCTTCGCCGACGGCGGCACGGATACCACAAGCCGAAGCAGCGCCACCATCGCTTTCACTCCCCAGAATGGTTATGTTTACCAGATGCAGATGACCACCAATCTGGCAGACAACCTCACCAGCGATCCCTTCCACCTCGTCGGGTTCTTCATGGCAAGCGGCTACACCGGGAATCCCAACGCCGCAGGCGGTGCGACAGTGTGGGCTCTGACCCGCCCCGGAACTCCCACCATTGCCGATCAGGTGGCCCATTTCGCTCTGGCTGGTGGAGCAGGAAACGTCGGCCAACTGGCGGAGGACTCGACCGCACCATCAACCCTCCGCATCACCCTGGACACGACCGGCGGCACCGGCAATTGGTCGGCCACTTATCATGTGGGAAATGGTTCAGGCGGCTTCAATCTGCTGGGGTCGGTCGCGGACTTGGGCGCAGTGGACATTGAGAGCGTTGGGATAGGAGTCTACAACCGCGACTTCGCCCACAACTTCCAGTCTTTCGAACTCAGCGTCATTCCCGAGCCCTCCACCGCCATTCTCGGCGGGCTTGGATTCGTCGTCCTGCTGCGCCGCCGTCGCTGAAGCATCAGAGCCATCCACTCCCTTTTCCATCGTCTTTCCGATCGGCCGCATCGCCACGAGTGCTGCGACTCTCTCTTCTCGGCCGGGCATGCTTCTGAAATGTGAACCCAGCAAGAAACCCAAAACAATGCCAACTTCATCCCCACGCATTGCCTGGTATCTGTTGATTGCCAGCCTCAGCTTCCTGCCGATCTCCGCCCAGACGACCATCTTTTCGGACGACTTCAGCGGCGGCACAGGCAACATCCACACCCTTGCCCCCGACGTTCGACCGGGTAGTGAAACATGGACGGCCTCACCGGTTTTCAATGCCGACGGTTCGGTGGATCGGCCGACGACCGGAAACCAGGGAAGCATGACGCTGCCGTTCATCCCGGCCAACGGGTTCATTTACACTCTCGATGTCTCGTTCTCGGGAGTCACAGGCGACACCGACTGGTTGGCTTTCGGCTTCGCGAACGGCCAGTCGGCCACCACGACCACCAATGACCGGTTCGTCGGAACCACCGTGACCGGTGCGACCTGGATGCTCTTTCGCGGAAGCACCCCTGCGCCGCTCGCCACCAATGGAAACAAGATCCAACGCGGCCTCGCCGCAAGCACCCCGGTGGACTGGCTCGACTCCACACTCGGCGATCTGGAAGGCGGCGCGATCGACATGCGCATCGTCCTCGACACCACCGCTGGAACCGGTGCCTGGACTGCGACTTGGTACGCCAAGCTCCCCGAATCCAGCACCTACACGCTGGTAGGAACCAAAACGACGATCCCTCACGCGGCCACGAATTTCACCTCGGTCGGGATCGCTGCATCATCCACCCATCCGACATCCGGAACCGGTGGCACCATCGATCGATTCCAACTCACCTCAGTCGTCCCCACCACTGCGGAACTCGTTCACCTCTGGAAACTGGATGGAGACGCCACGGACTCCATCGGCAACGCGGACGGCACTCTGCAAGGCGGGGCTGGTTTCGCAACAGGCCGCTTCGGCCAAGCGGTGAGTCTTGATGGCGTGAACGATTTCATTGCCACCGCCACGGCAGGAAACGTCGTCATCCCCGCCACCGACTACACCGTGATGGCATGGGTCAACTGGACCGCAGGAACCGGCACACGCGGGTTCATCGCCGGGGGACAGAACTCCGGAACCAACGGCGAGGTGTTCACCATGGGCAAGGCGGCGGATGGCAGCGACCGCATCCTTTTCCTCAATCTCCTGCCGAATGGTGGCCAGGGAAATTCGATCGTCGAATCCCCCGCAGCCGCTTTCACCACAGGCACCTGGCAGCATGTCGCTTACACCGTTGACAGCATCAACGGCACCACCCTCTACCTCAACGGCTCACCCGTAGGCACAAACCCGACACGCACCACCCACACCGCCTCGACCACGCCCTTCAACATCGGCAACAACCCGTCGACCGGGGCGCCAAACCCCTTCCACGGCTTGATCGACGAAGTGGCGGTCTTCCGAGGGGTGCTCGATTCCACCCGGATCAACAACGCAAGAAACTCCGGTGCCCAGAATTTCGACGGCGGAGACCTCACCCCGCCGACAATCGTCTCGAAGGTCCCGGACGCCACCCCGGGTGTTTACCCCGCTACCGACATCGTGGCGACATTCTCCGAAAACGTCGTCCTCAGGAACGGTGGCATCATCACTCTGCGCAACCTCGACGACCCCTCGGGAAACAGCGACATCGTCATCACCCTACCCGATTCACAAGCCGCTCTAACAGGCCGAAACCTGATCATCGATCCCTCCACCCATCTGCCCTTCAACACCCGCTTCGCCGTGAGGATCAGCTCAAACGCGGTTGAAGACAATGCCAGCCCCGCCAACGGCTTCGCCGGCATCATCGATGACACCACCTGGACATTCAGCACCGCCGCCCAGGATCTTTCCCCTCCGGTCCTGACTCTCAAGTCACCCCTCGACAACGCCCTCAACGTATCGCGAACCACCAGCATCGTCGCGACTTTCGATGAACCCATCGTCGCAGGCAGTGGCAACATCACCCTCAAGGATCTCAATGATGGCACCACCACCCAAGTGATCCCCGTCACGGACACCACCCGGGTGACCATCACGGGCAACACCCTCACCATCACACCCAGTGCTCCCCTCGCCACCGCGAAAAACCATGCCGTCCAGATCGCTGCCGGCGCCGTGAAAAACTATAGCGATGTCAACTTCTCCGGCATTCCCGCAAATGATGACAGCGCATGGAACTTCCAAACCCGGGAGACGAACCCAAACATCATCTTCATGCTGGGCGACGACCAGGGCTGGTATGACTACGGCTTCATGCAGCGCCCCGGCGTCGACAAGCCGGCCATCGACATGCTGCCGTCCGCCCGCCAAATCGTGAAAACCCCGGCGCTTGACCGCCTTGCAGACGAGGGCCTTGCCTACACCCACGGCTACACTGCGCCTGTCTGCCGCCCCACCCTGATGTCCATCATCACCGGGACCTATCTCCATCAGCATTGGATCGTGGGAAATGACATCGTCAACTTCCGTGGAGCCGGCAACACCCGCCTCGATGACACCGCACTCGAAGCCCGCATCCTTTCGTTCAATCCCCTGCCGCGCACGCTAGCCACCCAGTTGGGCTACACCAGCTTCCAGACTGGCAAATGGTGGGAGGGCGACTTTGCCAACGGCGGCTTCACCCATGGCGACACCCGCGACAGCATCGCCATCGCGACCAGGCCACCCCAATGGGCAGGAAACGCCCCCAGCTACATCCGCGCCCGCCAGGGCGACTGGGGCCTGATGACCGGGCGGGTGGACTACGTCAACAGCATCGTCAACCCACCGCACCCGATCCCTTACGCCAACACCGTCAAAACCGCGACCGACTTCATCACCACCCAGGCATCCGCAGGCCAGCCCTTCTTCCTGTGGTATTCCCCCTACCTTCCCCACGATCCCTTCGACCCGCCCGCCGGCCTTCTCTCCCAATACACCGCCCTCGGCCTGAACGATGCGGACGCGAAATACTATGCCAACATCGAACGCCTCGACGGCGGCATCGATGCCATCCTCGACCATCTCGACGCCACCGGTATCGCCGACAACACTATCATCATCTACATCTGTGACAATGGCAGGCAGCTCAACACACCGCTGACCGCCGGCAAACTCTCGCCCTACGACAGCGGCACGCGCACCCCGATCCTCGTCCGCTGGCCGGACCACATCAAACCCGGCGGTGCCATCGAACCGCAAATCGTCCGCACCCCGGTCAACATGGTGGACATGGTGCCCACCATCCTCGATGCCGTCGGCCTGCCGGCTTCCCCGGAAATGCAGGGCGTCAGCCTGCTCGATCCCGCCGCCGTCGCCGCCCGCGATACCGTCTTCGGGTCGGACCACCATGTGGAAATCCTTTCCACCAGCTTCAGCAATCCCACCGAATCCCTCGAAAACCGTTGGGCCGTGCGCGATGGATGGAAGCTCATCCTCAACAGCTCGGGGCCCACCGTCACTAGCCAGCTCTTCCACCTCTACAACGGTTCCACTCCGGTCGATCCCCACGAAACCACCAATCTCGCCGCCAGCCAGCCCCAGCTCGTCAACGAACTGACCATGGCCATCGTCAACTGGTACTCGCCCCTCCCTAACAGCTACGACTCGTGGATCGGCGACCCCGCATTGGGCATCGCTCCGGCGAGTCGCGGCTTCGATCTCGACATCGATGGCGACGGACTCACCAATGGAGTGGAGGCATGGTTTGGCACCGACCCGCGAAATTCCAATCCCGGTCTAACCGAAATCGAAACCAACGGCCTCGTCACGACTTTCCGGCACCCCCGGAATCCCCAGGCACCCGGCGATCTCGCCGGCACCTACGAATGGTCCATGAACATGGCCGATTGGTATCCGGGCAATGGCATCGACGGACCTCCGGGCGGCCCACGGGTGAATACCGTCGCGGTCACCGACCGCACCAGCACAACCGTCACGGCGACCTCCACGATGGCAACAACGCGGCTCTTCCTTCGTGCCCGGTTGACTCGAAACTGAACCTCAGGTCCCCACCACCGCACTTGCCTCAACCCCGAACCGGAAGCTCCATGAAATCGAAGACACTCGGACTCCCCTTCCTGCTGCTTGCCCCGGCCCTTTTGCTGAACTCCTGCAATGTCAGATACGACACGGTTTCCTTCCACGAGGAGGCGGACCTGCAAGACGCCAAAACCCCGGTGCCGAAAATCGAAATCGATACGAACATCACCGCGGGCATGTTCGGGGGAGATGTGAAAAGCAACAAACCTTACGACATCCAGGCCTACTACATGGATGATACGTTTACCTTCGCTTCCGCCGAGTTCACTTCTCTCACAGTGATGTATGCCGATGGCACCGAGGATCCCGCCGCCGCCGCAATCAAGCTCCCCCAGGTCTTCCAACATCGCATTCACGAAACTTTCAACAGCATGGACGGCGGAGCCGTGGTCGTGACGAAGTCGCGCATCGTCCACGCCGAGTTTGCCGACATCATCAGCCGAGACGAGCCGTTCACCCTCCAGATCAAGGGCAAGTTCACCAAGGACGACGGCACCACGATTCCCTTTGAGATCAAAAGGAAATACGACATCTCCCGCGAAAAAGGAATCCAATCCTGGACGGACTTCGTGAGCGGTTGCTGATCACCTGCATCCACCCGAACCCATCTGCAAGATCTCTCCCCAGCCCCTGTTTCCCCATCCCACCCAGTTATGGCCACCCTTCGCCTCACCGCTTCTTTGAAGTCGATTTTCGTTCTTCTCGCCTGCTGCTTCATTTCGATCCGATTGGAGTCTCTTGGAGCGGAGACCTATGACGCCCGCATTTCCGAAAAGCAGATTCTCACCCCTCCTCCGGAAGCCGCACCGCGCATCAACGGTCCCGTCGTTTACGGTGCCCGGCCGGGAAATCCGTTCCTTTACCGCATCCCCACCCAGGGTGAGAGACCGATGCGGTTCGAAGTGGATGGCCTGCCCAAGGGGCTCAAGCTCGACACCGATAAAGGAATCATCACCGGCGTGACACCCCTACGGAAGGGCGCTCATGCCATGACCTTCACGGCGAAAAACAGTCACGGTGAAATCAGCCGGCCCTTCCAAATCATCGTGGGCGACAAGCTGGCGCTCACGCCTCCCACCGGCTGGAACTCGTGGGGCGGTCAGATGATCCACGTCAGCGATGCCATCATGCGCAAGGCCGCCGACATGATGGTTGAGCGGGGCTTGGCGGATGTCGGCTTCCAGTATGTCGGCATCGACGACTGCTGGATGCGCCTGACCCAGGAAATGTATGACAACCGCAAGAATTGGACGGTCAAGAAACACTCGGCCTACGATCACATCGCCACCCAAACCATCGGCCCCATCCGCGATGGAGAGGGAAACATTCTGCCGAACGGGAAGTTTCCGGACATGAAGGCCATGACGGATTACATCCACAGCCATGGCCTGAAGGCCGGGATTTATAGCAGCCCGGGAGTGAAAACCTGCCAGGAATGGGCTGGCTCTTACGGTCACGAATCCGCCGATGCCGACCAATACGCAAGGTGGGGATTCGATTTGTTGAAATACGATATGTGCAGTGGCGGAGCCTTCATGAAACGTCTCCGGACCCGGGTGCCAGGCTTCAAGGTCGAAGACTTCTGGGCGCCGATGTCCAACTACATCCGTTCGCAGAATCGGGACATCCTGTTCAACCTCTGCCAATACGGCCAGGAAAACCCATGGACCTGGGCACCGGGCCTGGGCATCCAGTCGTGGCGCACGGGAGGTGACCTCAACCACAATGTCGGCAACTACTTCACGAATGCGCTGCGCATCGCCACGGAACTGCGCGCCTACAACAAACCCGGACAATGGAACGATCCGGACTTCATGTACATCCACCGCATCCGCGATGTCGCACGGATGGCCGAAGCATCGGTCGAGATCAAGCTCGATACCAACCAACGCTACCAATACGTCACCCTCTGGTCCATGGTCTGCGCGCCATTCTTCTTTTCCTGCGATATCGAGACCATCGATGATTTCACCGTCCGCTTGCTGGGCAATGCCGATGTCCTCAACATCAACCAGGACAAACTCGGTCACACCGCCGAAGTCATCCGCAATGACAACACCAAGGAAACGGTCATGATCAAGAAGCTCTCAGACGGATCAAAAGCGCTCGCCGTCTTCAACCGCGACCCTGCGAACGAGAGCCCCATCACCGTCAAATGGCAGGATTTCGGTCACGAAGGTGAGGCCAGCGTTTTCGATGTCTGGCGACAGAAGGCCCTCGGCAAACGAGCCGACGGAATCTCGGTCCGGCTCAGCCCCAATGGCGTCGCCTTGTTCATCATCAAATGATCCCACACGCTTCCATCGGCTGTTCCACCTGCGTCTTTCCTTTTATTCTTCAGTAACGGGAAACAAGGAGCAAGGAGCGAGAAACAGCCGGAAGAAGACTCAAGATTTCAAGACGCAAGACTCAAGACCGGAAACCGCTGCGCGGATGGTCACAGGTCAAAATTCAAGAACAGCCGGGCTCCGCGCGGAACCACCATCGCCGCCGCCATCATGATCCATCATCGGCGGTTCATTTCGTTTCTTTCGATCTTTTCGTTGTTCTCCACTCCAGCATCCTTTCCGTGTTTTCCGAGTATTCCGTGGTCCTCTCTTCAGTAGCGGGAAGCAAGGAGCAAGATCAGCCAAAGCTCCGCGCGGAGTATCCTCCGATCCCATCCATCCTGGTCCCATTTCCCAGGTGTTCCTCTTCGTCTCCTTCACGGACAAGAAATTTTGCTCGCCTTGATGACTTGGAATGGTTAGTTTCTTCCTTGCTGTCCCGCCTACGTCCCACAGGCAATGCCCACTTCCACCGAGTCTTCCCACACCCACCACCTCCGAATCCGCGACGAGCAACTTGAGATCCCCACCCAGCGTTCCCAGACGCCGGATGATGTGGACGGTCGTCTGCGCATGGCCCAGACCCAGCTTGAGGAACTTCAGGCCCGCCGGGAAGAACTGGAGCGGCTGAAGCAGGAGACCGAGCGACTCAATTTCCGCCGCCGCGAACTCATTTCCTCCCAGGTGGAAATGACCGAGCGCCTGACGACGGCATTGACGATGATCGACCGCGAGGTCTTCGAGATGCGCCAGCAGATCGAGGACCTGGAGCAGTGCCGCACCTGCTTTGCCGGGCACCTGAACAAGATCGGCAAGATCCAGCCGGAGAGTTGGTCGAGGGAGCAGCTCTCGGCCCATCTCGATCGCTCGCTCGCCCTTGTTGAGCATGCCGAAGACGAGTATTCCCAAGCTGCCGAGCACTTTTCCCGCACCCGCTCTGCCGGGATTTTCGCGGGTGTCCGCGGAGGCAAGGTCCGCCGCGGCGAGTTCCGCCAGCAGTTCATGCGTGGACTGGCGTTCAACCTCCCAGTCATCGTTCTCGGCGGCGCCGCACTCGTGCTTCTCCTCTTCCGCTGATCCTTCCTGCCATGGCCAAACGCCGCTCCAAGTCCACGCCCGATGAGCTTGACCTCTTCGATCAGGAGAGCCGCAAGCTTGAGGAGCAGATTGCCGAACTGGCGCGCCTGCCGGAGCAGGTAGAGCTTGAGAAGAAAGAGCGGGAGTCGACCATCCCACCTCCGGATCACCTTGCGGAGTTGGAGAGGCGGCGTCGCTTCGATGAGCAGGCCGCCCGCGGCGAAGTCCGCAACGAGCGCCGGGCGCAGGGGAAAAGCCTGGTGCTGATGTTCCTCCTCATCACCGCGACCTTGGCCGTTCTTTCCTGGATCGTCCGGCTTTCAGGAGCGTAAAATCAGCCGGGAAACTCGAAGCCGCTGCTTGCGAGATCCACCCTGCCATCCTTGAGGAAGATCACCCCCTCCTCGCGGAGAAGTTGTTGTTTCCGCTGGATCGCCGCTCCCCTTTCCTCCCCCTGATAACCGCCCAGCGAGCCATCGATCCGGACCACGCGATGACAGGGAACTTGCGGGGCATGAGGATTCGCCCGCAAGGCCTGACCGACTGCCCGCGGTGACCCGCAGCCCAGAGCCCGCGCGAGGACGCCGTAGGTGGCCACTTTTCCCCGCGGGATTTCGCCGAGCTTGCGATAAACTCCGGCCGCAAAAACAGAAATCTTGTCGTCGCTCATCCTTGGCACACACTACCCGCAACCCAGATTCTGTCACGCCCATGATCCCACACAGCCTCCTCGCCCTGTCCCTTGTTGCCACCGCCGCCACGGCGGAAACTCTCGATCTCGGGCGGCTCGTCCCCGCCGGGAGCGCCCGCTTCGAATCCACCTTCGGTCTTGATTTCGAAGGCCCCACGCCGGGCGAGGTGGACATGAGCACTCTGTCGTTTTTCACCCGTCTCGATTCCGTGATGCTGGGTGAGGGTCTGCAATGGTTGCCGACCTTCTCGTACGAGGCCACCTCCTTTGATTTCGATGCCCGACCCTTCGGCCTCGCTCCCGGCGCGCCGGATCTCGAGGATCCCATGCACCGGATTTCCTTCGCCAACTACTTTCTCTATCAGCCGGACGACTGCTGGTTCCATGGCCTCATGGTTTCGCCGGAAATCCGCTCGTCCTTCGATCACCTGAACTCACGCGACTTCAGCCTCTCCGCGGCGTTCGGTTCCGGTTATCGTTTCAGCGAGCGTCTCATCGTCGGTTTCGGCATCTATGCCGAGGACATCACCAATGACCCCTGGCTCATTGCCGGCCCGGCCTTCCTGTGGAATCCTTCGGAGCGCTGGTCGGTGAGCTTCTTCGGCCCCCGTTTCACGGCCCGTCGGCATTTCTCCGCAGACTCGAATCTCGCCTTTGAAGCCGGATGGAATGGCGGGCAGTGGAGTGTCGATGCCTTTGGACAGGACGCGAAGCTCGATCTTGATTCCACCCGCGCCGGCCTCGTTTACCGGCATCGCATCCATGATGGCTGGTGGCTGGAAGCTGCCGCCGGCATGACCTTCAGCAATGATCTCCGCGTCATGTCCGCTGGAGGGCGCGACCTTTTCCCCGCCGTCATGGGGGAAACCGGAGCAGCACCCTACGTGCGCGTCGGGGTGAGCCTGATGAACTGGTAAGACCCACCGGGCCAGGACGCACTCAGCGCTTCCTGGCCTTTTTCTTTTCGATCCGCTTGCGCAGTTCCGGCCATTGCTCGCGGCTGACGATGTAGCCCACGCAGCCCTCCTTGCCGCAGCGGCAGGGATGGTCTTCGTAGCAGTCGATGTCGAAACCGTAATCGAATGTCAGCTCCTCGCCCGCCTTGATGGCCCGCAGGGAGTAGATGAAGATCTTTCCTCCGACGATCCATGCTTCGCAATTCGGCTCGCAGGAATGATTGATCAGTCGGGCGGTGTTCCATGGCACATCGCCATCGATGTCCCATTCTTCATCCAGCGTGAAAATGTAAACCGCCGCATCGCCGGTTTTCTCGGCTTTCTCTGCCTGTGCCCAGGCGCGGCGTTCGCTCTCTTTCTTGTTCACGAGTTCGCCGGTGTATTCGATGATCTCGCTCTCCGGGGCAATGTCCCGCGTGGCATAAACCCCGCGGCCGTGGATGGCGGAACCGCGCACTTCGCATAACTCGCTCTGACCCCGCTCCCAAAGTTTCCTGAGCTTGCGGATCATTTTGGCCTCCTCGCGGATCTTGTCCTGTTTGCTTCCCATATCTGCTTGCGTTGATGCTTCCTTGCCCGACCTCCGACATCGGACTTCATTTCACCTCCTCGCGCTTCACTTCGGGAAGCTGGAGATTCGCCGGCAGGGAGGTGAAAAAGCTCCGCAAATCGGAGACCGTCACGTCACTGCCATTGATGAAAGTCCAGTTGAGCTTGTCCTTGTCCGCCACCGCGACCTGAAACCCATAGACCTTGAGCAGCGCCGGCTTGGGATTGGCATTCTGCAGCACGCGCAATTCGGTCACGGTCGGCACGAGCAGCAGCCACTTGGTCATCACTTCGGCACCGTCCGCGCCCTTGCCCGGCCAGACTTCATGGACCTTGGGTTCACCGTAGGTCGCCACGGAAAGAATGCTGATCCCATTGCGCGCCATCGTCGGGCCGATCGAACGCAGTTGCTCTTCGAGTTTCTCCATCCCGCCGATGCGCTTCGCCAAGCGCTCCTTCCACTGGGGATACATGAGCTGCACGGCGATCTCGTGTTCCCCCATGACGATCTTTTTGCCCATCTCGTTCACGGCATCCTCGGCGGATTTCACCACCTCCGGCGGAGCGATGACCTGGGCCGCCAGGGGCAGGAGTCCGAGGAAAAACACACAAATCAGGTGCTTGAACATGCCCGAATGGATGACTCCCCCCTCTCCCGAGGTCAAGCGCGCCCTCCTGCCAGCCTCCTTTCGGCCCACCCCGCCGCCCGATTCGCCTTCTGCCACCGACATCCGCGCGATTCCCCACAAATCGGCTTGGCTTCCCCGGCCGCCATTTGTCAGCTTCCCCCTCCCATGTCGAAGCAGGCTCTAGGCAAAGGACTCGGTGCCCTCATCCGCAAACAAGGTCCGAACACAGATGCTCCCTCCCCCCAGGAAGGTGCCGGGAAAGCTCGCGAAGTCGCGATCGATCTCGTGGTCCCCAGCCCGCTTCAACCGCGGACTCATTTCGTCGAATCCCCTCTCGATGAACTCGTGGATTCGATCCGCCAGCATGGCATCATCCAGCCTCTCATCGTCCGTCCGGTCAACGGCAAGTTCGAGCTGATCGCCGGCGAACGTCGTTGGCGCGCCTCGAAAAAACTCGGCCTCGCCACCGTCCCGGTCATCGAACGCGAAGCATCCGACCGCGACGTGCTCGAAATGGCCCTGATCGAGAACCTCCAGCGGGAGGACCTCAATCCCATCGAAGAAGCCGCCGGCTATGTCCGGCTCGCCCGCGAGTTTTCGATGAAACAGGACGAGATCGGCACCCGCGTCGGCAAGTCCCGCGCCAGCGTCGCCAATGCGATGCGCCTGCTCGAACTCCACCCGGACATTCAGCCGCTCGTCGCCCAAGGACGCCTCAGTGTCGGCCACGCCAAGGCCATCCTCGCCATCAAGGACAAGGACACCCAGCTTCTCGCCAGCGATCTGATCATCCGCAAGTCCCTCACCGTCCGAGCCGCGGAAAAACTCGCCCAGGAGTACTCCAGCGAGGCCGTGGAAAAAAAGGGCGCGCGCAGTTCCGGCGGGCAATCGTCCCAGGAAGCGGATGCCCACATCCGCTCCATTCAGAACCACCTCCGCGACCATTTCGCCACCCACGTGACGGTCCATCACAGCGCCAAAAAGGGCCGGATCGAGCTGGAATACTACGGCAACGACGACCTCCAGCGCATCCTCGACCTTCTCGGCATCGGCGAGGTCTGAGAAACTCTCCACCCTTGCCGTCGGCCCACGGATGGCGGAGTGTTCCCAAAAGCCATGCGCCGCGCCACCGCTCTCGTTCTCCCCCTTGCCCTCATTCCGGCACTTCTGCTCACCGTCTGCCGCAAAGGCCCGGAAGGCAGCAAGGCGGAAGCGGCTTCCACGGTTCCTTTCGAACCCCTCCCCGCGACCTTTGCGGACAGCTTCTCGGGAGAAAAAGCCTTCCAGCACGTCGCCGATATCGTCGCCCTCGGCCCCCGCCCGCCGGAAAGCAAGGGCCATGCGGACACGCTCGACTACATCGAAAAATCCCTGGCCGCCTCCGGCTGGACCAGCCGCCGCCAGACCCTCCGCGCCGCCACGCCGGACGGGCCCATGACCTTCACCAACCTCATCGCCCGCTACTCCTCGGCCCCGGCGATGCCGGACTCGCTCCCCGTGATCCTCGGCGGCCACTTCGACTCGAAAATCCTCCCCTTCCCATTCGTCGGTGCGAACGATGGCGGCTCCTCGACCGGCATCATGATTGAAATCGCCCGGGTTCTTTCCGCCGATCCCAAGCAGGCGGCCAAGGTGGAGCTGGTCTTCTTCGATGGCGAGGAAGCCATCCGCGAAAACATCACCCCCTCCGACGGGCTCTACGGATCGAAATACTTCGCCCACGAAATGCTCACCCGCCGCACCTTGCCGGCATTCGGCATGGTCATCGATATCGTTGGCGACCCTCGATACGCGCTCTATTGGAACCCCGAATCCCCTGCCACTTTCCAGGAAGCCGTGGCCCGTGAGTCCGCCGCGCTTGCCTTTGCCCTGCCCGTGAAAGTCGCGCCCGGACAGATCATCGATGACCACATCCCGCTTCAGAACGCCGGCTTGCCCTGCCTTCATCTCATCGGCGATTTCATGACCATGCCCTACTGGCATCAGCCCGGCGACACCCTCGACAAGGTCACCCCTGAAATGCTCGATCGCGTGGGCAAACTGGTCCTGCGCTTTCTCAGCACCCCGGGATTGGTCGAAAACCCACCGCCACCCTGAGCCCCGCTCCGCGCCATCCGGAATTTCAGCCTTGTCGCCGCCGCCGGGCAGCCCACCTTCGCCGCCATGTCGAAATACGCTGGCGAAGAAGTGCTCGTCGTCCCACGGGCCCTGTTTGATGAAATCGGCTCCTTCTCAGGAATCCGGACTGAGGAGATCGATGCTGCCATCGCCCGCCTGCTCGATCCCGCCAACCACTTTTTCATGGACCGCGCCACTGCGGAGGAAGATCCCACGCACAAACAAATCATCCCCTACTGCGTGATCCGTTGTGGCGACCGTATCCTGAACTACACCCGCGGCAAAGCCGGCGGCGAAGCCCGCCTCCACGCCCAGCGCTCCGTCGGCGTCGGCGGTCACATCAACCCCATCGATACCGGCGGCGGCCGCACCGGTCCCGAAGCCTACCAGGCCGCTGTCGAACGCGAGTTGCATGAGGAACTCGTCTTCGATGCCCCCCACCACAACCGCATCATCGGACTCCTCAACGATGACTCGAACCCCGTCGGCCAAGTCCACCTTGGCATCGTCCACCTCATCGAAATCGAAAGCGAAGCCGTCCGCTCGAACGAAGATGCTCTAACAGACCTGACCTTCACCTCCCTCGCCGATCTCAGCGGCCCTCTTTTCGATCGCCTCGAAACCTGGTCCCAGGCCTGCATCCGCCATCTGGCCGAGGCGTGACACTCCAACCAAGAAAATCTAACAACTCTCCTCCCCATGACTCCCGGCGTTCCCGAAGGTTACTCCACCCTCACCCCATCGCTCAACCTGCGCGGCGCGCGGAAGGCCCTGGCATTCTATCAGCAGGCCTTCGATGCCGTGGAACGCTTTGTCATGCCCGATGAAAAGGGCGGAGTCATGCATGGCGAAATGCAGATCGGTGATTCCATCGTCATGTTCTGCGATGAGGACCCTGAATGGGGCGCGCTGAGTCCTGAATCCGCCGGCGGATGCCCGCTGAGCCTGAATCTCTATGTTCCGGACTGCGATGCCCTCACCGCCCAAGCCTCGACAGCCGGAGCGGAAATCCTCAAGCAACCCAGCACCTACCCCTGGGGAGAGCGCAGTGCCATGGTCCGCGACCCCTTCGGTTTCCGCTGGGCGATCTGCACCCATGTCGAGGACGTGGAGCCCGAGGAAGTCCAGCGCAGGCTGGCCCGCTGGGATCCCATCGCCGGAACCTGGTGATCCCGCACTCTCACCAATCGCTGCCCAAGCCGTAACGGCCCGCCAGCTCTAACAATTCCTCACGCATCGGCCATTCGTCCGGCCGTTCACTGCTTGCATGGCGCTTGCTCGCGCCTTTCAGGGTCATGCAGCCGGTGTTGTCGCCGATGGCCTTGATCTCCTCCACTTCGCTTGCGGACAGGCGGATGTCAGGGATCACTGCAAACTCACGGATGCGGTCTTCGATGGATCGTGCGTCATCTCCCGCTTCCTGAATGAAGGTGGGCACCACGCTTTCCACCGGCCGCTGGCTCAGGTTCCAGACCGCTGCGAGTTGGATCATGCTCAGGCCGTGACGTTCGGCGATGGGTTTCATCTTTTCAATCTTCTCCAAGCCATGACCCACCCAGCCCTCGGGGCGATAGGCGCGATGATCTCCCGGTTTGAAAACGTGATCCGACTTCATGTCCCCGAAGAAAAGCCCGCCGAAATCAACCACGCGGGTGAGCACCTTCACGCCGTGTTTTTCGCAAGCAGGCAAGGTCAGCCCGACAGGCCAGGGCTCCAGCGGATTGAGAATGAGCATGGCCCAATCGATGTCCGACCCGAAGCGTTCAAGGCAATGGACCACATCGAGGGTGAACCCATTTGCAGGTCCGGGGGCGATGCCCAATCTCGCCACCATGCCGGAATCCTTGAGTGCCCGCAATCCGTCCCACACGGCCTCACTGGTGTATCCGGTCTCATCCGGATTGTGGAGCATCAGCAGATCGAAATGGTCGGTGCGGCAATGTTTGAGCGAATCGGCACAGGCCATTTCCAGATAGGCCGCATACTGATCCGGACCGCGCAGCTCGGGATCGGTGAAACGCGGATAGCCCCGGCTGCCCTGCCTCTGACCCTCATGGAAATCATGCCCCAGCATGCCCACCAGGCAGTAGCTGTCGCGATCGATCCCCGCCAAGGCCTCACCTAACAGCTCATCCGCCTTGCCATTGCCATAGACATCCGCCGTGACAAAGGTGCGGAAGCCGGCCTCGTAGGCAGTCTGGATGCACTCGCGGTAGCGGGCCTCGCTCAGTGTCTCGCCAAAGTGCATGAAGCGTCCGCCGCTCCAGGTGCCATACGCGGTCGTGGTCAGATCCATGGCTTTCCCATAAGCCCCGCACGCCCCCCGGTCAACGGCCGGAAAGCCGGTGGAGTTCATGGCATCGATGCCCAGGCACGCGCACGGGTGATCTTCACCCCGCCCTGCATCCGGAACTCCGGCCCGGAACCCAGCTTCCGCGTGAGGTTTTCGACCACTTCGTATTCCTCCCGCAGCACCATGGGAAAAAGCAGGGAGGCCCAAATCCGGCCCTTGGTGATCGTCACCTCCGCCTCTTCCCTGCCGCCGTAAGCGGTGAGGCGGTTTTTGACCGTGTAGCTTCCTTCCACCGCAAAGACCCCGCAAGGATGTCCGGCGATGGGTTCCTCGCCTTCAAACACAAGCACCACCCGGCCGCCGGAATCAAAGGGATCGAGCAACTTCACCGCATTGCCGGCCAGCACGATACGGTCACCCGAGCGCCACACCCGTGCCGGCGAAAACCACTGGACCCGCGGATGCGCGCCGGCATCGACCAGCAATTGCGGAAACTCCCCGCCCAGTTCCGCCGCCCAGCTTTCCAGGTCCGGCTCACGCGTCCCTTCGGGAGCCTTGAAATACCAACCCTCCTCGCTCACGCCGAAATACAACGCCTTCCCCTCACGGCCTTTTTCCCGCAAGGGCGAGGTATCCACTTCCGGTTTTTTTCCCGCCTCGACCTGGGCTTGTTCCACCCGCTCCAGGTTCATCGTAAACTGCCCGGCTCCTTTGGTGAAAAGCATGCGCGTCTCGAAGCTCCCACTCAGGGTTTTCGACTCATTTCCCAGGGCACTGCCCTCCATCACCCGCACGTCCTGCATCTCCCGGGTGACGCTCAGCACGCCTTGGATCTTCGATGGAAACTCGATGTCCCGTCGGAAAGAGACCCCTTCCTCGGTCCGCGTCACCATGGCATCCATCGATGCCTCGGCACTGCCACCCGGTGGAACGACCACGGTTCCCAGGACCGCACCGCCACCCGTCACCCCGCCAAACAGCCCGCGGGCCTTCTCGCAACTGGCAAGAAAGCCAAACATCGCCACCACCATCAGTAGCCGCATGCAGGACATGGTCGTCATCGTGACCGGATTCATCAGCGCTGCCAAGTCATGGCTTTGCCTTCAAGCACAGCCCAGGCCCATCGGCCAGGCGTGAGGAAAGCCTCGGTCCGCCCCCCCCTTGCCCTTACTCTCCCGCCCCGGCTTTTCTTGCCGACTTGTTGCGGCAGGTCAGGCGCTGGTTCATGGCCAAGGCGGGTGAAGCATCCGCACTGATCCCCACAATCTCCGCCGGCACCCCTGCCACGGTGCAATGGGGCGGCACATCATTGAGCACCACACTGCCCGCACCCACCTTGGCGCCTTCACCGATTTCCACCCGTCCAAGGATCTTCGCGCCCGCACCAAGCAGAACACCGGTGCGCACGATGGGATGGCGGTCGCCCGTCTCCTTGCCTGTGCCGCCGAGGGTCACCTCGTGGAGGATGGAAACATCGTCCTCGATGATCGCCGTTTCACCGACCACGAAGCTCGTCGCGTGATCCAGCAGGATCCCGCAGCCGATCCGCGCTGCCGGATGGATGTCCACGGCAAAGACCTCGCTCGCCAGACTTTGGAAATACATCGCCAGCTCCCGCCGCCCTGTCGTCCAGAGTTGATGGGCGATTCGATAGGTGCTCAACGCCATGAAGCCCTTGAAAAAAAGCAGCGGCTGCAAAGGTGAATCGCAGGCGGGATCGCGCTCCACGATGGCCATCAAATCGCGCGCCGCACTTGCCGTCACGGAGGGATGCTCTGCCAGCAGGCCGGAAATCAGCGGGGCGAGTTCCTCACGCGTCATGTCTTCCCGCGCCAATTTCCTCGCCAGCCTCACCCCAAGCGCGTGACCCAGGCAGGGTCGGCTCAGCACCACATCATCGATCAGCACTCGCAGGCCATGTTCCTGTTCGACGATTTCCTCGGCCCTCGCGCGGATCTGAGCCCACACGCCAGACACATCGATCCCTCGGGATTCGCACATTCTAACGAGTTTCTCGCTTCCCGAAGGCGGATTGGTGTGATGCGTTGACTCCATGCGGATTTCCCAAAAGCTCGATTACGCCTGCCGCGCCATGGTCCAGTTGGCCAAGCGCCACGACGGGAAGACCCTTACACGCCTTGAGGAGCTCGCGCAACGGGAAGCCGTGTCCGCAAACTTTCTGGTGCAGATTCTCAACGATCTCAAGCGAGCCGGACTTGTCGATAGCCGTCGCGGCAAAACCGGCGGCTACCTTTTGCCCCGCGAACCCTCGGACATCACCCTGCTCGATATCATCCTCGCCGTCGAACCCGGAATCCTCGCTTCCAACCCCTCCGGAGATGGCGAAAGCAGCCACGCGCTCCGCCTTACCTGGGACGGCGTCGCCCTTCACATCCGCCGCTACCTCGAATCCCTCGATCTACGCCAGCTCGTCGATCGCGGCGCGGACCCGATGTATTACATCTGAAGCTCACGGCACCAGAAGCTCAGTCGATTCGTGACTTCGCTCCCCGAGGAATCGACCTGTTCCCAGCCCAACTCCGCCACCAGTTCCGGCCGTTTCCGGTATCCGCGTTTCCCCCAGAAATCATCGAGGGGCCGATAGGTCTCTGGCCGACGGGGATCGTCCGCGGCCCGTTCGACCGCACAAAAGGTCGTCCGCCCGAATCCCATCGCCCGCGCATGGGCCTCGCGGAAATCGAAGAACCGATGCCCCACCCCGCAACCCCGGCAATCTTGCCGCAGGACGGACTCGCCGAAATAGAACCATTTCCCCACCTCCTCACCCGCCTTGGCGAAAGGCGCCTGGAAGGCGGGATCCGCTTCGGACAGAGGCAGTCCCGTGGATACCCCGACCACCTCCCCCTGCTTCCGGGCCACCACCAGCACCGCCCCCGCTGCCGCCGCGAAGGATCGCAGATAGTGCTCCTCCGCCGCCGCGTGCCCGGCATAGAGGTAGGGAAACTCCCGGAAAACCTCGATTCTCAGCCGCGCCACCTCGCCCAAAAGCGCTTCGACCTCGCGGCCTTCCACCGCATCGACCTCGATACCCGCGTCCATCATTCCGCCCCTACCGCTTGCAACTGAAACTCTTTCACCACCTTGCCGCGCAGCACGGTCACCTGCGCCGCCATGCCCGGTTTCAGGAGAAACATTTCATGCACCGCATCGCCATAACCTTGGATGGGGCGACCATTGATGGAGCGGAGCACATCGCCCGCCAGCATCCCTGCGCCTGCCGCCGGCGAGCCCGGCAGGACTCGCGTCAACTTCGCAGCCTCATTGGCCGGGGAGAGCGCGAAGCCCAATTTCGCCCGCCGCAGTCCTCCTCCTTGGATCAGGTCATCGACCACCCGCCCGATCACCTCGGCCGGGATCGCATACATTTTCCCCGGCCCGGCCGGATCGGAAACCAGCGCTGCGAGCCGCCCGGAGCCATCCATCAGCGGCGTGCCCGGAGGCGCGGCCGACATCCGGACTTCCAGCACGGTGAAGGGCAGGAAACGCCCTGCCACCAATTGCACCCGCCTCTCCACCACTGCCGCCGCCCCATTGCGCAAATCCTTCAAACTCGCCCCGGCCGCCACCACTCCCGCCAGGCCCTGAGCCCGGCCGGCCACGCCTTCAAGCAGCACCAAGCGGGAAACCGGATCCACCGCCCGCAGCCGGTGCGCCCCGCCCACCGGCTGGCCCAATCTCTGGCCACAGCCGCTCACCGTCAGCCACAGACCGTCCCGCAGCGGGGACGCCAGCGATGACTCTCCCCCGGAAACCAAGGAAACCTGAGCCAAAGCACCTGCCTCGGCAGACAACTCCCCCGTCAGCACCAAAATCGATGGCAATACCCATCCGATGGCCTGTCTCAGCCCGCATCTCGCAATCTCCGTCATCAAACGGTCGGCCTCAGAATTCCTGGTCGCCCGTCACACCTTCCGTGGACGGACGCAGGTCGAATTCCTGCAGCTGGGTCGGCACCACCTGATCCACAGGCATCACCACCTCATGCTTGACGGGCTCAGAGGCCACGGGAGCGGTCTCCACTCCCTTTGGCATCAACAGCATCACGGCCAAGACCGCTGCGTAGGCCACTCCCGCGCCGTAGGCCCACCGAGCAAATCCGGGCTCGGCCAGCCAGGTCCGCAAACGCGACCACAGTCCGGTGGATGATTTCCCGTAAACGGCTTCCTCCACACGGCGGTGGTGGAACTCACGCAGGAAATCCTCCATGTAACCTTCCGGCGGAGTCTCATGTCGTTTGAGAGCCAGAAGATTCTGAACCTGTGGGATGGTCGGTTTCACGGCGAAGGATGGTTAAAGAATCTAAAATTTCCGGAAACTTGCAAGGAAAATTTTAGATTTCCGAAATTTAATATCTCGAATCCCAAAAATCCTGCAGGTAATTTTGAAGCTGTTGGTGTGCGTAGTGGAGCCGCGATCGCACGGTCCCCTCCGACACCTTCAGTATCTTGGCAATCTCCCCGTGGGACATCCCCTGGATGTCAAACAAGGTCACCACCGTTCTGTGGGAGTGAGACAGCCTCTGCATCGCCTCGTTCAATCTTTTTTGAAGCTCATGCAGATTGCTCTGCCGCTCCGGGTTCGCCTCGTGAGCCGTATCGACCAATGCCGGGTCCTGCTGCACCGAGGAGTCCATGTCGTTCAGACTCAGTCCCGTCCGACGCTTGCGCTTCTTGAGGAAATTCAAGGTCATGTTCACCGCGATCTGATAGATCCAGGTGTAGAACGAGGAGTTTCCACGGAACTTCGGCAAGGAGTGATACGCCTTGGCGAAGACCTCCTGAAGCAGGTCGTGCGTGTCCTCCTTGTGCGAGGTCATGTTGTAAACCAAGCCATAGAGGCGGTCGCCGTATCGCAGGATCAGCGCATCGAAGGCACGGGTGTCTCCGTGACGCGCTCGTTCCACAAGTTCGGCGTCCGGATCCGGCGGGTGGGGATCATCCGGCATGAAAAAGGGGGGGGTGTTTCGGGGGGTGAACGGGCCGACCCTACATGCCCCACCCCGGCTGTCAGCACGAAAACCCGTTCACGCTTGGCCAGCCGACTGCTTTCCTCCAGCCTCCGCCCATGTCCGTCGATTCCCTCCGCAGTGCCGTCCGCGATGTCCCCGATTTCCCGAAACCCGGGATCCTCTTCCGCGACATCACCCCCGTCCTCTCCCATCCCGACCTTTTCCAGGAGTCCATCCGTCTCCTCAGCGAGACCGCCGCCGGGAAAAAGATCGATAAAGTCGTCGGCATCGATGCCCGGGGCTTCATTTTCGCCGCCGCAGTCGCCGACCGCCTGCACGCCGGCTTCGTTCCCATCCGCAAGCGTGGCAAGCTCCCCTGGCGCACCCGCGGGCTCTCCTACTCTTTGGAATACGGCGAATCTGAAGTGGAAATCCACGAGGACGCCGTGCTTCCCGGGGAAAAGGTCCTGCTGGTCGATGACCTCCTTGCCACGGGCGGCACCTCCGCCGCCGCCATCCAACTGCTGGAACAGCTCGGCGCCGATCTCGTCGCCGTCGCCTTTCTCATCGAACTCCGCTCCCTCAACGGACGGGCGCTGCTGGGGAATCATCCGGTGGTTTCGATCATCGACTACCCCTGAAGCGAGGTCCTCCCGGGTTTCGACGATTCCCATTGGCGGGTTTCGGCTTGTCGGCTAACAAGGCGGGCGTGATCCAATGGTATTACTCCAAAGGCGGCCGCCAGCTCGGCCCCGTGCCCGAATCCGAACTTTCCCGCCTGGTTGCCAGTGGCGAGATCCAGCCGGAGACCGATCTCGTTTGGCGGGAAGGCATGGACGACTGGAAACCGGCCGCCCAGGTGCTGCCGCATTTGTCGGTCGCTCCGGCAACAACCAGCCCATCCCCACTCAATCCTTATCAGGCACCCATCGCGGTCGATCCCCAGCCGCAAGGTTCCTTGCTGCCGGATCTTGTCGAAGTCGCACCGGGTTCCGCCGAGCTTGAAGTCGGGGGCTGCATTTCCCGCGCTTTCGAACTCACCAAACGCCACTTTGGGATGATCATCGCCGTCGGTGCCCTTTATCTGGCGGTTTCCTGGGGCATCGGAATCACCTGCGGGATTCTTGAAACTCTCGTCGGCGGGCCCGGGATCAATACCGAAGCGGGAATCGCCCAGTGGTTTGCCGATACTCAAGGCATCGAGCTGCCTGCCGAAGCCCAAGCGTCAACCGTCGGCTCTCCCCTGCAAATTGCGGTCTCCATCATTACCAACATCATCGCCCAGGTCGCCTCGATCTTCCTCAGCCTCGGCGTCACCCGCATCGGCCTGAATCTCGTCAGCGGCCAGCCCTACAACATCGGCATGATGTTCGGCGGCGGCGACCGTCTCCTGCGAGCCGTCGGCGCGAGTATCCTCTACGGGCTGATGGTGTTTCTCGGACTCCTTTTGCTCATTTTTCCCGGAATCTATCTCGCGCTGAAATACGGGCAGTATCTCAATGCCATCGTCGACAAGGACCTCGGTGTTTTCGATTCCTTGCAATACAGCGCCCGCATCACCGAAGGGCAGAAGGGCAATCTCTTCCTCCTTGGGCTTGTCTGCTTCTTCATCGTTGTCGCCGGTTTGCTCGCGCTCATCGTCGGTGTCATCTTCGCCTACCCCATCGCCTGGGTTGCCACGATGCTCGCCTATCGCTGGTTGCAATACGGCCCGGCCATCACCCGGGTCCAGGCGTGACTTCCCCTCGCCCTTGCCAACCAGACGGGAAGTTTGTTAGACCGCAGCCCAGATGAACCACTGGTACTATTCCAAAGGCGGTCAGCAATTCGGCCCCGTGCCTGAATCCGAATTGCTGCGCATGGCATCAAGCGGCGAGATCCAGCCTGCGACCGATCTTGTCTGGCGTGAGGGCATGAATGATTGGCAACCTGCGACTCAAGCGCTGCCTTCCCTTGCCGCAAGCCCGGGCATCCGGCCGAATACCACGGGCGTTCTTGCCAAACCGGCTCCCGCTGCTGCCGCCAGCAACCCTTACGCAGCACCCATCCACTTCGATATCTACAGCAGCACCGAGCACCTACTTCCACCGGTCAAACCCGCCAGTTTCCTGCTGGGTGCCATCCCCTACTGCCTCGGGATTTTGGGAATCTTGGGTTTTTACGGATGGTTCATCTGGGTCGTGATTCGGACGAGTGAGAGCCCAGTGGCAACTGAGCCTTCCTTGGCGGAACTGTCTGTTTTTGGGATCGGACTCCTAGGTTCCTTTTTGGTGCTGATGATCGGCTACGTCATCGCCCTGATTCACCTCCATCGCGCCTGGGTCCTGCTCCAGCCGAACTCGCATCACTCGACTCCAGGGCGTGCCGTCGGCTTCCTTTTCATCCCCTTCTACAATCTCTACTGGGTCTTCGTTGCCTACTGGCGCTGGGCGCAGGATTGGAACCGGCTTGTGGCATTCTCGGGAAAACATCCCGCCGCGCCAAAGATGAGCGAAGGCATCTTTCTCACCCACGCCATCCTCTTTGTCGCCAGCGGCGTTTTGGGGATCTTCGGCCTGATTCCCTATCTGGTATTCCACCTCATCGTCCACCGGAACATCGCCCAAGCGATCAACTACGCAGCCCGCGGAAATCCCTGAAAATCCGCGGGAAGCGGAAGTCGGCCCCGCCGTTCGGGAGGGGTTTCCCCACCTCCATCACTGCCATTTGACCCGCGGGTCATCGGCGGCCAGCAGCTTTCCGGCAAGTGTCAGCGGCGGCTTGGCCAGGCCTTGTGGCAGACGGATGCGGGCCTCGGTGAGTGTGCCTTTTTCCCATTTCAGATCGACGATGATCCCGCCCTGCGCTCGCAATCCTCGGACCGAACCGACCGGCCACTCGCGGGTCAGCGCGGGGAGCAGGGCAAGCTCGCCGGCGTGGCTTTGGAGCAGCATTTCGCAGATGCCGTTGGTGATGCCGAAATTGCCATCGATCTGAAACGGTGGATGCGTGGTCCAGAGATTGTCCAGTGTGTTCCAAGCAAGCAATCCCGCCACGCAACCATGAGCACGTTCGGCATCGGCCAGTCGTGCCCAGAGCGCGGTGCGCCATGCCCATGTCCACGAGCGACGCGAATCCCCCACCTCACCCCGCTGGGTCAGAGAAACCCGCGCCGCCTCGGCCAACTCCGGAGTCTTCGCCATGGAGATCTGCCGCCCCGGATGCAGGGCGTAGAGATGACTGGTGTGGCGGTGATTTGATTTCTCGAAATCCGGCTTTTCCTCCATCCATTCCATGAGCTGACCCCATGAACCGATCTTCGGCCCCACGAGTTTCGCACGGGTGTCTTCGAGCTTTTTGACGAAGTCCGCATCGGTGCCGAGGGCCTTGGCGGCATCGATGGTATTGCTGAAAAGATCCCACATCAATTGCTGGGCATGAGCGGTGCCATCTTCATAGGGACCATGCTCGTGGGACCAGGCATTCGGCACCACCAGACGTCCGTCAGGCAGTGCTTTCAGGCGGCCGAGCCAGAACTTCGAGACATCGCGGAGGAAAGGATAAGCACGCTTTTCCAAGAAAGCGCGGTCACGGCCGTAAAGATAATGCGTCCAGTAATGCTGCGCCAGCCAGGCGGTGCCTTCGATGTTCCAATTCCATCCGCCGCCGCCGAAGATGTTCAAACTCATGCGTGTCACAAATCCCTCGGAATCCGCCCCGTATTCCTTGCGGGTATGCTCGGCGTAAACCTCTTTTCCCGAATCTAACAGATCAAACAAGGGCGAGACAAGTTCCGGAAGATGGGCGGACTCCGCGAGCCAGTAGTTCATCTGCAAATTGATATTCGTATGGTAGTCGGCAAACCATGCCGGTCGGTTCGAGTTGTTCCAAATCCCCTGAAGATTCGCCGGCAGGGTGCCGGGGCGAGAGGAACCGATGAGCAGGTAGCGGCCGTATTGGAAAAGGATTTCCTCGAGATCCGGATCCAGGCAGGAACGGGGCAGTTCGCGGGCTCCCTCACGATATCTCTGGATGCGCTGGCGGAGCGGTAGCGCGGCGATTTCCGGGGCTGTCGAACCGACATCGATGCCCACGCGATCGAAGAGGGCTTGATGGTCTTTCACGTGGGCTTCCATGAGATCCGACCAAGGAATTTTCACCGCCGCACGCACTTGAGCTTCGACCTTGTCGGCCGCCCTGCCCTCATGCCAGCGTTTGCTACGATCCATCACGTAGTTCGTGCCCGCACCGAGAATCACCAGGGCGGAGTCACAGCCTTCCAGCACCAGCTTGCCATCCTCCGCCCGCACCGTGCCACCCTGGGAGCGCACCGTGACGCGCGCGGCGTAGTCGAGTCCATTGTCGAAAGAACCATCGAGCATCAGCGAAGCCCCTGCCGCGCCAAGCTTGTCCTTGCCTTCATGTGCCGATTTCAAGGAGAGCGTGCCGTGGATTTTCCCCGACTCGGATGCTTCTAACAGCCACGCCACCACCCCAGCCGGATGCGAAGCGATGGCGGTTCGGGTAAATGTCACTCCGCCCTCCTTGTAGGTCAGCGTGTGGACCGCGCGGGCAAGGTCCAGCTCACGGCGGAAGGCTCCAGCCTTGGGATTCATCGAGGCACTGACGCCATCGATCGCGATGTCACCGATCTGAAAGTGATCGGCCCCTTCACGCGGCACGAAGGTGAAACGAAACCAGCGAAAAGCCCCGGCGGCCTTGCCGGCGGAGGTGGTGAAATCGACCGATTGATTTCTCCCGGAAAAGGGCGGCTGATCCTTTTTTTCATCGAGCAGAGTCCACTCCCGACCATCGCTGGAAGCTTCGAGCCGCCAGGCTTGAGGATCGCGCTGGGGCATGTCGTTTCCGCTGCTCAAACGGTATTGGGAAACGGCCACCGCTTCGGGCACCACGATCTGCCAGACCACGGGTTTGGCATCGGCGATTTCAAAGCACCACTTCGTGCCGGGATCGCCATCGTGACTTTTGGAAAGGTCCTGACCCTCGTTCCCCGCTCCCCCATGACTGGGCGAACTCACCGCCGAATCCGGCACCGCTCCGCCGGCCTCGAAGACCAACTCGCCCATGTTCTGATAGGAGCCGAAGTAATCCCCACCGGGCTGGGACGGCTCGGATTCGTATCCACCTGTGGCATTTTCATTTCCCGTCCAGAGGGAATCGACCGTGAACTGGATGCGGTCCAAGGCCTTCCCGCCGTAGAGCGTCGCCCCGAGAAAGCCGTTGCCGATGGGATAGACATCGCGCTCCCAGTTTTCCGCGGGCTTGTCGTCCCACAACACCAAGTCGCCGGCATGCAGCGGCAAGATCAGAGCCAAAATCATCCATGGGGAAAGCCCTCGGGACCTATGGAGCAAAAAATCGGGAGACATGATCGGGTCAATTCTGTTGGGATCGAAGAAGCTGCGGCAAGGCATCCATACGCGGGAAAATCCATGGGCCGATCAAGCGAATTTCCCGGCGCGGCCCTCCTTCCCAAGACCTCCGGGAAAGCTCTGCAAGATCCGCCCTCGAACTCACGTATCTGCCCGGATTTCATGAGCTTGACCCGCCTTTCCCTTCTTCTTGTCGCCGCAGCCCTGCCGGCTCCCATCCTCGCCCAAGACTGGAATCCGGGTCAGCCCCCCGCCAGCGTGCCCACCCAGGCCTTCCACGCGCCCGAGGGCCTTGAGGTCACCGTCTGGGCCTCCACGCCGCAACTTTTCAATCCCACCAACATCGATGTCGATGCCGCCGGCCGCATCTGGGTCGCCGAAGGGGTGAACTACCGCGGTCACAACGGCCGCCGGCCGGAGGGCGACCGCATCAGCGTGCTCGCCGACACCGATGGCGACGGCAAAGCCGACAAGTCGCACACCTTCGTTCAGGAAAAAGGCCTCGTCGCCCCGCTCGGAGTCGCAGTGTTCGACAACGTGATCGTGGTCTCCCAACCGCCGGACATGATCGTTTACACCGACGTCAATCGCGACCTCGTTTTCGATCCCGCAGTGGACAAACGCGAGGTGCTTCTGACCGGTTTCAACGGCCGCAACCACGACCACTCGCTCCACTCCGTGACTGGCGGACCGGACGGGAAATGGTATTTCAATCAAGGCAACTGCGGGGCGATCTTCACCGACAAGTCCGGCCGGACTTTCAACATGGGCGGCGACTACTACCAAAGCGGCGGGGGCGATTGGTTTGTCGACACCCGCGCCGCTGGCGGAAAAAAGAGCGATGACGGCTTCCAGTGGACCTCCGGTTTCAGCGCCCGCATGAACCCGGATGGCAGTGCCGTGGAAATCATCGGCCACGGCTACCGCAACAGCTACGAACACACCGTCAACTCGCTGGGCGAACTCTTCCAAAACGACAACGACGACCCACCCGCCTGCCGCACCTCCTACGTGCTCGAATACGGCTCCGCCGGTTATTTCACCCGCGAGGGCCGCTTCTACAATTCCGTGAAACGCCCCGGCCAGGAACACTGGCGGAATCACTGGCGTCAGGATGATCCCGGCACTTTCGATGTCGGCGATGTCTACGGCGGCGGTTCACCCACCGGCATCGTCTTCTACGAAAACGGCGCACTCGGCGATGCCCATGCGGGCACTCTCCTGAGCTGTGAAGCAGCGCGAAATGTGGTCTTCGGATACAAGCCGGAACCGGTGGGCGCAGGATACAAACTGGAGCGCACCGATTGGCTGACCTCGAACAAAACCGGCGAGTATGATGGGGCCGATTTCACCCAGGGCGCCCGCAAGGTGCAGACGGTCGAAGGTGGAAATCCCCTGCTCTTTCGCCCGTCAGACGTCGCCGTGGGTGCCGATGGGGCCATCTATGTCTGCGATTGGTTCGACCCCCGCGTGGGCGGCCACGGCGATATGGATGGATCCTGCTCGGGCACGATTTACCGCATCGCTCCGAAAGGTTTCAAACCGAGCATTCCGGCGGTCGATCTCGGCACCATCGATGGCGCGATCACCGCTCTGCGCAGCCCTGCACCCAATGTCCGCTGGACCGGTTTCAACGCCCTGAAATCCAAAGCAGCCGAAGCCCTTCCGGCCGTGAAGGCCCTCCTCGCGGACCCGAATCCATGGATCGCAAGTCGCGCCATCTGGTTGCTCCCCCACCTCGGCCCCGATGGCCTCCGCGAATGCGAAGCCCGCCTGCGCTCCGAGCAGGTCCGCGAACGCCTTGTGGCCTTCCGCGCGCTGCGCCGGGCCGGCATCGATATCCTGCCGCACGCCACGGCTCTTGCGGCCGATGCTTCGCCAGCCATCCGTCGCGATGTCGCCCTCGCCATGCGTGGCCGCCCCGCCTCCGAAGCCGCACCGGTGCTCATCGCCGTGGCCAAGGGCTGGGATGGGAAGGACAAGAATTACCTCGAATCCATCGGCCTGGGTGCCGAAAACCACGAGTCGGAAACCTGGACCGCCATGCGCGACGCCCTCTCCCCCGGCGATCCCCTGCAATGGTCCGAGCCCTTTGCCCGCCTGACCTGGAGGCTCTGGCCGGTGGCTGCGATCGATTCCCTCAAAGCCCGCGCCAGCAGCGCCACGCTCACCAAGGAGCAGCGGGCATTCGCCGTCGAATCGCTTTCCTTCATCAACGACCCCAAGGCTGCCGACGTCCTGTTTGAAATCGTCACCACCAACGGCCCCGCGAAATCGGAAGCCATGGGCTGGCTATTCATGCGCGGCACCGGTGCATGGGCGTCCTTCGGCCTCGGGCAGAGGCTCAAGGAAACAGGCATCTACGATCCCGAGAAAATCGTCCTCAGCGAATCGATCGTCCCCGGAAAACCCGCCAGCACCCGCTTTTCCGAACAGGACGTGCTCGCTTTGAAAGGAGACGCGGTTCGCGGTAAGACGACCGCGATGCGCTGCGTGATGTGCCACCACATCGAGGGCGTGGGACCTCATTACGGACCGGATCTCAAAGGCTGGGTCGCCCGCCAGGGCCCCGACATGGCCGTCAAGGCCATCGTCAATCCCTCGGCCGACATCGCCCACGGCTTCCACGGCACCGCGTTGCAACTGAAGGACGGGAAATGGATCGATGGCCGCATCGAGTCCGATGGTGATCCGATCGTGACAACATCCACGGGCGGTGTCACCCAGCTTGTCCCGCGGGACCGGGTGCAGTCGCGACATGAAATGGACCGCTCTCTGATGCTGAATGCCGATCAGCTCAACCTTTCCGCTCAAGACGTGGCGGACATCGTCGAGTGGCTGAAGAGTTACTGAAGCCCTTCTTCACTCCAGCACGCCGAGGTATTCGCTGGACCGCGACGGGTTGCCGATCAGCCGCGGTCGGTCGTCCCATTCCGTCGCATTTCCCACCGCCCGCTGCCACATCCGCTTGGTCGCCTTTCCCGGATCCTTGCGTTTCGACTCGGTGGGTTTCATCGGATCATCGCGCGTTTCCTCCCGCAGCTCCCAGGCAAAGATCGGCCTCAAGGCCACCCCCTTGGCATCCCAGTTCCGCCATTCGCCGAAACGCAGATCCATCAACCACACCCCATCCGCCGTTTGCCGGGCCAGGCACCAGTCCTTCGAGAACCGCCGCACCTCCGCCACCTCGGGTCGCCGTGTCCACTTCTCAAGGGTGCCGGCTTCTTTCTGATAGATCGTCCATGTCACCGCCCGCTCGCCATCGAAGAGCGATCGATACCCCACCCAGAAATCACCCTCGCGTTCGACCACACAACGCCACAGCAGGATTCCCATTGGCGCCGGGGCAGTCATCGTGCGCTCCCACTTCAGCCCCCGCCGGGCGAGGTCCGCCTCGAAGTTCGCCTTCATCGCCGCCCGGGCCCCGAGTGAAAGCCCGGCATACAGCGAGGAAATCGCCACAGCCACCGCCGTCACCTTGAGACCACGACCTTTTTTCCATTTCGGAAAATCCAGGAAACAACCCCAAATCGCCGCCACCAGCAGCGGCAGGGTGAAGACCGGATCGACGATGAAAAGGTTGTCCAGCGAGTAGGGGTAGGAGCTGAAAGGCCAAGCGATCTGGGTGCCATAGACGGTGAAGACATCGATCAACACATGGGTCCCCAAGGCCAGGAACACAAAGATACCGGCCTGCTGCGGGCTGACCTTCTCGCGCTTCCATGCCTTCGCCAGAGGCTTGGCGAGGAGGAAAGAGAGCAGCACGATGAGAAGCAGGGAATGCGTCGGCCCGCGATGAAGTCGCAAATCCCAGCGGGTATCGAAAAACGGCATCAGCAGTGCATCGAGGTCCGGCAGGGTGCCGAAGGCCACTCCCCAGCCCAAGGCGCGCCGCCCCAGCTTGTGCCCGAGCACCAGCGCCCCCATTGCCGAGCCCAGCACGGCCTGTGTGAGTGAATCCACGACCGCCATTCACCCCAAGCGGCCCCGCCCGCCAAGCCGAATATCGTCCTTCCCGCCCATGTGCCCGCGCGATGGTCCACGGATTGCTACTCCGGCCTTGCTTCTTCGGTCCCGCGGTCTTGAATCCCCCTCCTTTTTCCCGCCCTTCCCCACTCCGTGAACGATATCCGCTTTTTCAACCGCCATACCGGAGCCATGGAGACCGAGCAGGTCTATGGTGAGGGCTTCCTGCGCTTCACTTACGAAAATCCCCTCGGAGCCCTGCCGCTCCACTCCCTCATCAAACGCGCCGCCTTTTCCCGCTGGTATGGAAAACGCATGGATCAGCCGGAAAGCCGCGAACGCATCGATCCCTTCATCCGCAGCTACGGGCTCGATCCCGAGGAATTTGCCGATCCGGTCTCGTCCTTCGCCAGCTTCAACGAATTCTTCTTCCGCAAGCTGAAACCCGCAGCCCGGCCCATCGATGCCGAGGCACGGGTCGTTTTTCCGGCCGACGGTCGCCATCTGGGATTTCCGCGGATCTCGGACATCACTTCCTTCTTCGTCAAAAACCAGCGCTTCGACCTCGCTGGGCTGTTAGGCGATGGCAAGCTTGCCCGGCGCTTTGCCGATGGCTCGCTGGTCCTCTCTCGGCTTTGCCCGGTGGATTACCACCGTTTCCATTTCCCCTGCGCCGGCACTCCCGGTCCGGCGGAGATGATCGATGGCCCGCTTTACTCGGTTTCCCCCATCGCCCTGCGCCGCCGCCTCGGCTATCTGTGGGAAAACAAACGCAGCCTGACCCGCCTGGAAACCGCTGATCTCGGCCTGGTGCTCATCGTCGAAATCGGTGCCACCTGCGTGGGTGCCATCCACCAGACCTACACGCCCGGTGAGCCGGTGGAGAAAGGCCAGGAAAAGGGTTACTTCGCTTTTGGCGGATCCTCCACCATCACGATTTTCGAACCCGGCGCAGTGCAGCTTGCCACGGATCTTCTCGGCTACAGCTCACGCCAGATCGAACTCTACGCCCGCATCGGCACAGCCATGGCGAGCTGAGGCGGCCACCCGTTCAAGGGGCCACCGCCAGCCGCTGGGTCTCGGATTCGCCTTCCAGCAGGAAGCCGTTTTCCTTGTAGGTCTTCAGCCGGAAATGGGTGGCGGTGGAAAGTACGCCATCCATCGTACTAAGCTTCTCGGAGACAAACCTTGCGACCTCGCGCAGATCCCCGCCCTCGACCACGACCATCAGGTCATAGCCGCCACTCGCCAGATAGCAGCTCGTGACCTGCTCGAAACGGGCGATGCGCATCGCCAACCGGTCGAAGCCACCGCCACGCTCGGGCGTAAGCTTGACCTCGATGAAGGCCGAAACATCGCGATCGCCCGCGCGGTCGGGATCGATCACTGCCTGGTATCCGGCAATGGTGCCATCCTCTTCCCACTGCGTGATGCGGGCTTTCACCTCGGACTCACCGAGCGAAAGCAGCTCGGCGAGTTCCTTCGGCGTGTGGCGGGCATTGCGGCGCAGCAGGTCAAGCAGGGGATCGATGGACATGACGGGAATTCAAGAGGGTTTCAAGGAAGGCGGATCATCGGTGGCATTCAATCGCCCAGACAGATTCCCACGGCCTTCGCGGCGGCCACCATTTCGCCGTCCGGTGAAACCAGTCGGAGTTGGTTCACGGCTTCTTCGATCGGCACCGAGTCCACATGATAGGCTTGATAGCTCACCATCCGGCCGAAGCGTCCCTCGGAAGCCAGTTTCACCGCCATGACGCCGAATCGGGTGCCGAGGATGCGGTCCAGGGCCGTCGGCGCGCCACCGCGCTGGAGGTGGCCCAGCGTGCAGGCCCGGGTTTCCTTGCCGGTGAGTTGCTCGAGCCGCTTCGCCACGATTTCCCCCACACCGCCGAGACGGACTTCACCGCCGGCGTTGTCGGCAATGGTGACAATTTCGCCGTCGGGGAGTTTCGCCCCTTCGGCCACCACCACCAGGGTGCTGTGATGTCCTTGGGCGTCACGCTCCTTGATGAACTCCGCCACCTTCTCGGTGCTGAAAGGGATTTCCGGCAAAAGAATGACCTGCGCGCCGCCGGCGATGCCACCCCACAGGGCGATCCAGCCAGCATGGCGGCCCATGACTTCCAAAACCATCACCCGCTTGTGGCTCTCCGCCGTGGTATGCAGGCGGTCGAGGCCATCGACCACCGTGCTCACCGCACTGTCGAAGCCGAAGGTCATGGCCGTGGCTTGAAGGTCGTTGTCGATGGTTTTCGGCACGCCGATGATAGGCCAGCCTTCGCGGTAGAGCTGCAAGCCGGTGGTCAGGGAGCCATCGCCGCCGACCACGACCAGCGCGCCGATGCCGAGTTGATCCAGCGTGCGCTTCGCCTTGGCGACGATTTCCGCCGGCACCTCGGCGATGTCGCCCTTGCCGACCTTGGCGGCGAAGTGGCCCTTGTTGGTGGTCCCGAGAATGGTCCCACCGAGTTTGAGGATTCCGATGGTGTCCTGAGGACGAAGAACCGTGAAATCGCCGGGGGGCAGAAGGCCTTCGAAGCCGTCCTTGAAGCCGATGACCTCCCAGCCGAGGTTGCTGGCAGCGCCCACGACACCGTGGATCACCGCGTTCAATCCAGGACAATCGCCGCCGCTGTTGAGAATTCCGATGCGCATCGGCGCTGTCCCTGCCGGATTTCCCCCGCTTTGATAAGCGCAAAAAACCGGGAACTGCGATTGTCTTGGCCGATGACGGAAAATCCGCATTTCCGCCCGCTGCTTTTCAGCGGGGATTCGGCACGCTGAGAAACTCCCTCTCGCGTTCCTGCACCGGAGTTCCGGCCGCCACCCAGCGGTCGTAGGTCCCCCAACCTTGGCCGATCAATCCGCGCGCCCGGTTGAATCGATCCTGGGTATTGAGCAGGATGATGATCAACCTCCTCGGCGTCACCGCCTTCGAGCCATCCGGCTTGTCCCTGAGCAAGGGCTCACGCTCCACGGAAAGAGAAAGGCACTGCCCCGCCCCTGCCGTCGTCCCGGTTTTCAGACCGATGATCTGCTCGGAAACCATTTCATTCGTATTGGCCACCTGGAAACTCCGTTTGCCCCCTGGACCGGTCACGGTGACTCCCCTGGATTTCTGACGCGTCACAAAGGTGATTCCCGACCTCCGCATGGCGTAAATCGAGAGTTTCGCCATATCCGCCGCCGTGGAAATCCCCACTCGTTCGGGAGCTTCCAGGCCATGAGGGTTCACAAAGCGGGTCTTCCTCATGCTCAGCGCCTCGGCCAGGTGGTTCATCTCCACGACGAATGCCGCCACCGGATCCCCTCCCCTGCCTTTCCTCCTCAAAAACTCCCGCCCCACATGATCCGCCAAGGTCTGCGCCGCCGCATTGTCGCTGCCCAGCATCATGGAAAACATCGCATCCAGCGCCGTCAGGCTGTCACCGGGCTGCAGATTCATCGGATTCGCCCCGCCCAGACCGGCCACGGATCCCGGAACGGTGACGGTCACGGCATTCAGCTTCACCCCCGCCGCCTCCGCCCAATCCACCACCAGCACACCCGTGGCAATCTTGGTCAGGCTCGCCACCGGTCGCTGCACCGTGCTGTTCCGGCCGATCAGGACCTTGCCGGAATGCGCCTCCACCACCATGACCGCTTCTTGAGCCTTCATCGGCACCAGCGCCGCCATCCCAGCCATCAGGAAAATTCCGAGTTTCTTCATGCCGTGCCGGGACAGCGTAGCCACCCCGCAGCCTCCCTCAACCCCAAATCCACCCCACAGGTCCCCACCCACTTCCCGCCCGTGTCAAATCGCGCCTTGCCTAACCGGGTATTTCCCCTAGCCTCGCCCCCGTGCCGCCACCCCATCCTGGCGTGGCCGCCACACCCACCGGACCCGGGATCGCCCCGTCCGGGTTCCACGGAGACCGTCCTTCCCGCTTCGCTACGGACGTCCCCTCCCCGGCAACAAAAAGCCGGCGAACCTCGGCCAAAGGCACCACCGGCAAGGGCCGCGGACAGACGAATCTGCCCCGCCCCTCATCCCACGCGGTCCGCACCAACCGAAAACAACACAACATGTCGAACACCACATCCGACCCCCGCGGCAACGGCCAGCGTCGCCGCCGCTCCCGCGGAGGCAAGAACCGCAATCGCAACCGCGAAAACCAAGACCCGTCCAACCCCCAAGCCCATCGCGACTCCCAACGTCAGGGAAATCACGGCGATCGCCGTCACCGCGACCGCGATCGGGACCGAGATCGCGACGGCAACCGTGACCGCAACCGCAACCGCGGACCCCAGCAAGGTCCCGGCCCTCGCGCCCCCAAGCCCAAGCCGCTCACCTGGTGGCAAAAGCTGCTCAAGGCCATCGGCCTCTACAAGGAACCCGTCGCCAAGGCCGCTCCCGCCCCGGCACCGCGGACCCAGACCCCGGTAAAGGAAAACATCCGCATCGCCAAACCGAAATCCGAGTCCCCAGCCCAGGAAAAGGATCATTCGGACCGCCGCCGCCAACGCGCCGAATCCCAGGCCCGCGACGTGGACTCCCGCCGCCTCTACCTCGGCAACCTCTCCTACGAGGCCACGGAAAGCGACCTCGAGGAACTGTTCCGCGGTGTCGGCTCCGTCCGCCGTGTCGAAATCGTTTACAACCGCCGCACCCACCGCTCCAAGGGCTACGGATTCATCGAAATGCTCGATACCGATGAAGCGAAGAAAGCCGTGGAAATCCTCCACGACCAGTTCTTCATGGGCCGCAAACTCGTCGTCAGCTCGGCCAAGTCCGAGGGACCCGCAGAAACCGATGACCGCCCGGAAGACGGTGAACACGAGCCCGCACCCCGCCGCGGAGCCGTGACCGCCGCCGCGGCAGCCACAGCCGCTGTCGTCGTTGCCGAGCCGGCCATCGAAACCATCCAGGAAATCGTCGCCGCTCCCGAGGAGGCTCCGGCCGCCGCAGAGGCCGCTATCGAAACGGCAGCCGATGCCGCTCCGGAAATCGCCGCGAGCCAGGAAATCGAAACGGTCGTCGAAACGGTCGTCGAAACCGTTGCCGAGCCAATCGCCGAAGTTCCGGTCGAGGCCCCAGCAAGCGAGACGGTCGAATCAGCCCCACAGGCCTGATTTCCCCGCGCTCCGCGAAGCCAAGTCCTTCCCACCCCACCTGCGACCCGCAGGTGGGGTGTTTTTTTGTCGCCCCCGCCCCCCTTTCCCGGACAGCTTTTCGTCCGCCACCGTGCCGTCACCCCAGCCCATCTACCTTTGCGGCCCCACCGCCGCGGGCAAGTCCCGCCTCGCCGCGCAACTCGCCGCCCGCATCGGCGGAGAGGTCGTGAATGCCGATGCCTTTCAGCTGTACCGCGGTCTCGAAACCCTCGTCGCCGCTCCGACATCGGCCGAAACCGATCTTTGCCCCCACCACCTCTTCGGCGTGCTTGATCCCGCCGAATCCTGCGATGCCATGCGCTACCGCCAGCTCGCCCTCCCGGTCATCGAGGAAATCCTCCACCGCGGCCGCACGCCCGTGGTGACCGGCGGCTCCGGGCTCTACCTGAAATTCCTCACCCACGGCCCCGATCCCCTCCCCCCTGGCGATCCGGAACTGCGTGCCCAGCTCGATGCCCGCCCGCTCGATTCCCTTGTCGAGGAACTCCGCCGCCTCGATCCCCTCGAAGCCACACGCACGCCCCTCAGCAATCGTCGATACGTCTCCCGCGCCCTCGAAATCTGCCTCCTTAGCGGCAAACGCTGTTCCGATCTCAGGGATGGCTGGTCCCGCCAAAGCGCCGCCGTCGATGCCCGCTTGAACGGCCTCGTCATCATCCGCGAACGCCCCGACCTCCATCACCGCATCGCCCTGCGGACCCGCGCCATGCTGGACGGCGGCGCCATCGATGAGGTTTCCGCCCACCGCCTCTCGCCGACCTTCGCCAAAGCCATCGGCGTCCCCCAGATCCGGGAATATCTCGCCGGTGAAATCGACCTCGAAACCTGTTTCGATCGCATCGCCGCTGCCACCCGCCAATATGCCAAGCGCCAGGAAACCTGGTTCCGCCGGGAATCCTGGCTCAAGCCCCTGCCTTGGCCGCCGCAGGCGGATCTCCCGGCCCGTTTTATGGAAATCCTCGGACACGACCCGGGAGCGCCCTGAGCATCTCCGGATTTCGGCCGATTTCAGATCGACTCCTGCCTCCTCCTCAGAGCCCATGGCCTGTGCCCCAAGGCGCGGCATTCCGAAACCCCGAAAAAGCTCTCCAAACCCGGCCGCTTCGAAAGATCCGCCAGGGCGGGCCCGATTTCCGGCCAGCGGAACCTCATCCCGTGATCGATCAATCTCGCCGGCACCGCCCAGCGACTTTTCAAGACTAGCTCCGTTTCCGTCCGCACCCAGCGGCATTCCGATTTCCTCCCGCAGCGCCCGCATCAGATGCCCGTTGGTGGGCGCTTCGGGAGCGGTTAGATTGAAGACGCCATCGGCCAAAAGATCCTGCTCCAGCAGGTCGATCGCCGCCAACAAGTCGTCCATGTGAATCCACGACACCCTCTGCCGACCGCCGCCCATCGCCCCGCCCAGACCCAGCCTCACCAGCCGTCCCAACACCCCGAAAACCGTCCCGGGTTCATTCGCCAGCACCATGCCCATCCGCAGCGCCACCTTGCGCACCGCGCCCGGGACTTTCGAGGCAAAGAAAGCTTCTTCCCACTGCCGCGCCACCTGCACCGAAAATCCCTCCCCTGGCTCGCCCGACCATTCGTCCTGCGGCCGGTCTTCGGCATGACGATAGATCGTCGCCGTGCTCGAATTCATCCACACCGCCGGCGCTTGATCACACGCAGCAATCGCCTCGCCAATCACCTTCGTCGCCTCCACGCGCGATTCCAGGATCTCCCTTTTCCGCTCTTCCTCATAGCGGCAGTTCACCGATCTCCCCGCCAGGTTGATCACCATCGCCGCTCCCTCCAGCGCCATCGCCCAAGGCCCGAGCGTCCGGCCGTCCCACTCGAGGAACATCGCCCGGGGATCAATTCCCCGACGCTCCCTCGCCACCGCCACCACCTCACGCCTCTGGCGAAGATAGTAGGCTGTTAGATAACGGCCCACGAACCCGTTGGCCCCGAAAATCACCACTGTTCCTTTCATAAAATCGGTTTCTCTCCTTTGACTTTTGCCAAGGCCGGCAAGCGACAGGCCCCGGTTTCACAATTGCTGAATCGATCCAACTCCTCGCTGATCTCCGCTTCCGACCTCATTCCAAGGAGGCTGGAGATCCGCAGTCGATTTGAGGAAATGCCATGCACCACCGCCCGCACCCACGGTTTGAAAAGCGGCGTCGCCAGACGGTGCGACCACAGCCGGTATTCCCTTGTGGCCCACAGACACACCACCCAAGCATCCGCTCCCTGCCACCAGCTTCCATCATCCGCCTGCACCACCACATCGCGGTCCGCGCCCAGCGCCATGAGCCCGGGAAACCGACGTTCCGCTTCGGGCGTGTCGAAACCCACAAACTCCACCGGCACCCATAGCGCTCTCGATTCCAGCCACCGGCGGAAACCTGCACACAGCCCACAACGAGGATCATAGTAGATCGTCAGCGAGTTCATGGCAGTTCCCCCCTTTCCATCCTCATCCGGATGCCAGTCTGCCTCGCCTTCCACCCCGCCCAGGTCCCGCAAACCGCTCCGGCAATGCAGGCCAAGCCTCCAAAGCTCGCCCCCGCCTGCAGCGATTCACTCAACAGACCCACCACCACTCCACACATCAAGCCAGCCACCCCACCATAAACCCCATGAACTTGCCATGACGCCTCTCCCAGAACCATCCCCTTCCACCTCACTCCCGTTACCGGCCAGGCCACCACCAGCCACGCCACGAAACAAACCACTGCCGAATAGAGTCCGAAGAGCGCCATGAACACTCCCGCGCCCTGCAGATCGGCCGAGGTAATGGGACCCTCGTCGACCGCATCCACCGTAAGCACCGCGAGCAGCACCGAGTTCATCGCCAACCACCCCAAACACATCCCCGCCAGACTCGCAATCTCCGCACCGGGAAAAGGCCCTATGACAAGCTTCCCAGGTGCTGGATTCTGGCTGGCCCGGAGCCGGTCTTCGTGGATTTGGGGTTCCATCGTCATGGCTTCTCCTCCTCTCAAGCTTCCGGTGCAAAGGCTCTGGGGGCGGCATTTGGCAGAACCGGCGGACCACTCCGCTCCAGCTCCGCCCTGCGGCGCAGTTTGGTGAAAACCAGCAGATTGAAGAAATGCATGGCCCCCAGAACCAGCAGCACCACCCCCACCTTCGCGCTCACCGCTTCGAAGATCCCCCTCAACTGCTCCACCTCATTCGTCACCTTCAGGTAGAGAGCCACGAAACCGATGTTCACGAGGTAGAAACCCACCACCAACAGATGATTCACACTGTCCGCTAGGTCTTGCCGACCGTGGAAACAATCCACCAGAAACACCCGCCCGCTCTTGTGCAGGGTCCGGGCCACCCAGATCGTCAAAGGCACCGCCAACATCAAATACACCGCGTAGGTCGTCACTGTCGCATTCATGTTCTTTGTTCTTCTTGTTGTTTCAGGAAAAATTGAAAATTATCGCGAAAAAAGTTGGCGTCATCCCAGCATTTTGGCCGCCAGTTGGATGGCAAATCCGTGTTTCATCCCGGCCACCCGATCCGCCACCTTCGAGGCGAAGCCGACAAATTCCTCCAACTGCCGCATCTGTTCGTGGAACTGCTTCCCCTCCGGCGTCTGCATGTCCCGGCTGTCCTCGGCACACTGATGCAGCACCCCCAAGGCAGGATCGATCTCCCGCCGCTTGCGCTCCCTCGCCACGGTGGTGAAAATCTGCCACACGTCCTTCTCGGCCTCGAAAAACTCCCGCCTCTCCCCCTTTTTCACCACCACCCTCACCAAACCCCAGGCCACCAACTCCTTCAGGTTGGTGTGCGCGTTGCCGCGGCTGATCTGCAGTTTCTCCATCACATCATCCGTCCCCAAGGGCTGGGCGGTCGTCATCAGCAGGGCATGAATCTGCGCCATGGTCCGGTTAATCCCCCACTGCGTCCCCAGCGCCCCCCACTGCGCCACGAATTGCTCGCGCGCTTCCTCCAACCGCTTTGCCTCGTCGCTCATGACGCTTTCACTATTTTCTGAAAGTTCGATGAAGCCAAGAAAAATCTCCAAGAAATTTCCTCTGCGTGACAAGCCCGGCACAATTTCCTACATGCGCCCTCGCAGAGTCGTGCGACACTCGACGAAATTTCTCGCCCCCCCGCGAATTTGGACCAATCCCTGCTTCCCCCTCCCCAACTCCCCGTCCCGATTATGAAAAGAAACCTCATGGCCAAGCTCGCAGCCCCCCTCCTGGGTATGGTTGCAGTCTTCCTGTCTAGCCCGGTTTCGGGCCAGACGAACATCGCCGGACCCTTCGCCGGGGGCGGTGCGCTTCCCGTCGGCTGGACCGGAAATAACAACGTTACTGCCAATCTCATCGACCGAACGTCCTACTGGCTCGTCGAAGCCGGCAACCCTGGTGACACGATTGTGACGTCGAATTACGACCTCTCGACCTTCAACGAGGTCATCGTCAACGTCAACGTTGCCACCTTCGGTTCGGGAACCAACAATCCCCTGAGAGTCGAAATTTCAACTGATGGAGGCACCTCCTGGAGCCCCACCAGCTACACGACAGCGACCCCAACCTCGACAACTTATATCGCGGGTGGCCCCATTAGCATCAGTGGCACTTTCACCGCAACCACCGCTCTGCGCTTCAGTGCGGGGACGACCTCCGGCCGCGGAGTTCGAATCCAGCAGTTGCAGATCCAAGCAAACAGCTCAGGGGGCGACACGACACCTCCCGCCATCGCTTCTCTCAGCCCTGCCGACGAAGCTACGGGCGTTGCCCTGACCCCGACCCTCACGATCACTTTCAACGAGAATGTGGTTGCTGGGTCCGGGGTGATTTCACTCTTCGACAGCGCCAACCCTAGCACGGCCATTGAAACTTTCGATGTGACCACGGCTGTGACCTTTACCGGCACCTCGGCCAGTTTTACCCCCGCCACTTCTCTTTCCAACAGCCTCACCTACCACGTCCAGATCCCCAGCGGCGCGATTCTCGACACCGCCTCTCCGGCCAACGCCTTCGGGGGCATCAGTGACGCCACCACTTGGAACTTCACGACCGTCGGCCCCGATCTCACCGGACCTGTCGTCACTGCGCTTCTGCCCGCCGACAATGCCACGCTCGACGGCAGTCCTGCGGAACTCAAAGTGACCTTCGATGAGACCATTGCCGCCGGAACAGGTACCATCACCCTCTTCAACGCCGCGGGTAACACGGTGGTCGAAACCTTCAACGTCCCAGGAGACGTTTCCATCGTCAGCAACGAGTTGTCGATGTTCCCCACGGTCACTCTGACCCCCGGTGCTTCTTATTACCTCCAGATCCCCGCTGGTGCTGTGGTCGATACCGCCCCTGCAGCAACTGGCTTCGCCGGGATTCTCGACACCACCACATGGAGCTTCTCCCTCCGCCCCGTTCCGTCGCTGACCCTCTCCGGCCCCTACACTCAGGACTTCAGCGCCTTCACTGGACTTGCGACACTGCCTGATGGCTGGCTCCTCACCGCCAGCGGAAGCGCCTCAAACAAGCTCGATAACTCAATTTGGCTGGCCTCCTCCGGAGGCACGACCGGAACTGGTGTCAAATATTCGGTGCCGTCAGCCATCCTTGGTTACCAGCACAGTGGAAGCACGGACATCGTGGTGAAGACTCTGACTCTCTTGAATGCAACCGGCTCTTCGATCACAGATCTCACGGTTTCCTACCGGGGCAGGCAGGCTCGTGCTGGAGCCGGGCGTCCTCAGAACTACGTCGTCACCGTCAATGGATCAGAAGTGCCTTCGCTCTCCTACGTGACCTCTTCGGGAGACAACCAACTTCGCAGTTCATCCATCAGCGGTCTCTCAATCCCGGCAGGTGCCACGTTTACGATCGCTTGGACAACCAACGGAGACGTGGAGTCAGGCACCAACAATCGCGAGCAAATCGGAATTTCTGACGTCGCGGTTTCCGTTGGCGCCACTTTCTTTCCCCCAACTGTGGGTTCTATCAGTGCAGATTATTCCTCGCTCACGTCAACCTCTGTCACAGTTTCTTCCGACGTGACAGGCGATGGCGGCAGCGCGATCACCGCTCGCGGCATCGTTTATTCCGAGTTCTCGGTGAACCCGAGCCCCGAACTTCTCGGAACCGGCGTCACCAATGTCCCGGATGCAGCCCCGGCCACCGGACCGACCACCAGCCCGATCACCGGGCTCACCGCCGGCACCCAGTATGCGGTCCGCGCTTACGCCACGAACGCCCAAGGAACGGCTTACTCATCGGTGCTCTCGATCTTCACCCTCGCCACACCTCCAGCCTTGGTGACCAACTACACCCAGCCCTTCGATAACTTCTCGGGCTCGATCGTCACGGGAACCCTGCCCGCTGGTTGGTCGGTTGTTTCCGCGGGTGGGCTCAATGGTTTCGCCGGAAACTGGGGACCGTCCACCAGCTCCGGCGGCCTGCTCGGCAACGTCTCCACACCCAATGGCGTCCTGGGCTACCAACATGTGGGAACCAGCGGCCTGGTGACTGCCACTCTCACTCTCACCAACAATACCGGTGCGGTGATCGATGAACTCTACCTCGGCTACACCGGCCGGGTGGACAGGCTCGACCAGACTCGCGAGCCTGAATGGACCGTCGCCCTCGATGGAACGGTGATTCCAGAGCTTGCCTACTCGACCAGCTCGGCAGTCGACCAGGACAAGTCCCACACGGTCACCGGCCTTTCCATTGCACCAGGAGCCACCTTCACTCTGACCTGGACCAGCGATGGCAACGTCGGAACCGGCGGTGGACGTCGCCAGATCGGCATCGCCGATGTCTACGTGGGCATCGAACCGCCACCCGCCGGTGGCTATGCCGACTGGGCCACCGCCAATGGCATCGTGGGAACCGCAGATGACGACGACGACAACGACGGCATCTCCAACCTCCTCGAATATGCTCTTGGCCTCACCCCGGGCTCTGCAGACTCGCTTGCCAATAGCTTCAACGGCTCCACCCTGAGCTTCACCGCAGGTGCCGAAGCGGTGGCAGGGGGTGACCTCACCTACACCATCGAAACCTCGCCCGACCTCGGTGCTTCCGGACCTTGGACCACCGTGGTGACCGGCTTGGATGTGAACAACGTGATCTCCTACACCTTGCCCGCCGGCACCCGCCTCTTCGCTCGGCTTCGTGTGATCCAGAACTGATTTACGGCTGCTGCATGGCTATCCTCGGGCGGTTCCGTTCTCGGAGCCGCCCGTTTCTTTTGCAAAGTTCCAAGTTCCAAGGGCGGCGCAGTCAGCCGAGCCCCCCCCCACCATCCTCACTGCTCACTGCTCACTGCTCACCGATCACTGCTCACCGATCACCGATCACCGCGTCCCACCATCCACCATCGGCTGTTCCTTCCGCGTATTCCGTGGTCTGCTCTTCCGCACCGAGAAACAGGCAGCAAGGAGCAAGAAACAGCCCATGCTTCCGCGCGTAGCATCATCAAATCCCATCAAATCCCATCCATCCCATCAAATCCCATCCATCCCATCCATCCCATCCATCCCATCCATCCTGGTCCAAACTCCCGGCTGTTCCTTTTCGTCCCTTTCGCCGATTTCGTTGTTCCCAACCTCATCCACCTTTCCGTGTTTTGCCAGTATCCCGTGGGCCTCTCTTCAGCAGCGGGAAGCGAGTAGCAAGGAGCAAGAAACAGCCAAAGCTCCACGCGAAGCCCCTCTCTATTTCAGCATTTCAGCATTTCAGTGTTTCAGCATTTCAGTGTTTCAGTGTTTCAGTGTTTCAGCACCCCGTTTGTTCCCTTTCGCCCCTTTCGATTCTTTCGTTGTTAGAAAAACCTCATCATCCCTTCCGGGCATTCCGCGTATTCCGCGTATTCCGCGTATTCCGCGTATTCCGTGTTCTCCTCTTCCTTAGCGAGAAAACAAAAACGCCCGTTCGGAAATCCGAACAGGCGCTCTTTGTGGTGGATGATCCCGTGAGGGAAATTAGCGGGAGTAAAGCTCGACGATGAGCTGCTCGTTGACGAGCGGATCGATATCGGAGCGCTCTGGCACACGGTCCACGGTGCCTTCAAGGCTCGCGCGATCCAGGGTGAGCCAATCCACGAGAGGAACCGACTGGGTCAGATCCATCATGCGCAAAGCAAGTTGCTGGGCGGAGGGCTTGCCGCCGACCTTGATCTTGTCACCCGGCTTGACCTGGTAGCTCGGCACATCGACGCGACGGCCATTCACATACACGTGACCGTGGTTCACCAACTGGCGCGCCGCAGCACGGGTGTTGGCAAAGCCGAGGCGATAGCAAACATTGTCGAGTCGCAGCTCAAGGAGCTGGAGAAGGATCACACCCGTCACCCCACGGCGGCGAGCGGCTTCTTCGTAGTATCCGCGGAACTGCTTCTCAAGAACGCCATACTGGAAGCGAAGCTTTTGCTTCTCCCCAAGGGCGACAGCGTAATCGCTCTTTTTCTTGCGTCCTGCGCGCAAGCCGTGCTGGCCAGGCGGGAAATTGCGGCGCTCAAGTGCCTTCGAGGAGCCGAAGAGCGCCACGCCAAAGCGGCGGCTGATCTTCGCGCGGGGTCCAGTGTAACGTGCCATGGTAGGTCGGGGAAGTCGTTGAATGAATTAAACGCGGCGGGCCTTCTTCGGGCGGCAACCGTTGTGAGGGATCGGAGTCACGTCCTTGATCGTGGTGATCTCCACACCCAGCGCCTGCACGGCACGGACGGCGGACTCACGACCGGATCCAGGTCCCTTGACGCGGACTTCAGCTTCCTTCAGTCCGTGACCCATGGCCTGGCGGCAGGCATCCTGGGAAACGACTTGGGCAGCGTAAGCCGTGCTCTTCCGGGAACCCTTGAAGCCCATTTTGCCGGCGCTGGACCAGCCAATGGTGTTTCCAAGGGCGTCGGTGACGCTGACGATCGTGTTGTTGAAGGTCGCCGTGACGTGCACGATGCCCTTCGACACGTTCTTCGAACCTTTCGCCTTGTGGATCTTCACCTGGGTCTCATCGGCCCCGGCGATCTCGGCAAAAATATCGCGCTTCTCCTCTTTCTTGGGAGCAACGGTCTCTTCCGCCTTGGGAGCGGCGGCGGGCTCGGTTGCCGGAGCAACGGGAGCGGCAGGTGTGATTTCTTCGTCAGCCATCTTGTTCGGAAAGGTTCAGAGATTATTTCTTCACACCCACGGTGCGACGCTTGCCCTTGCGGGTGCGGGAGTTGGTGCGGGTCCGTTGACCGCGGACAGGGAGACCGCGCTTGTGACGGAGGCCACGGTAGCAGTTGATGGAGGTCAAACGCTTGAGCTGGGCCTGCTTCTCACGGCGAAGGTCACCCTCGATGATGATGCCCTCGCTCTGGATCACCGAGCCGATCCTCACCAGTTGATCCTCGGTCAGTTGACCGGCGCGGATGTTGGGGTCGATGCCGGCGTGATCGAGAATGCGCGAGGCAGTCGTCGCACCAATGCCGTAAATATAACGGAGCGATGCCTCGATCCGTTTTTCACTGGGGATTTCGATACCGAAAATGCGGGCCATGGGAAGCGTAGGTGAGCGGGGAATCACGACCGCCTGCGAAACACGAAGAGTCGTGGCCCGGAGCGGCGCGGGCGGGCTGTTTAGCAGAGGCTCAGGGGCTGACAAGCGGTAAATCGAAATTTTCTCCCCGATTTTTTCAGGACCCATTCCCCCCCGCCTGCCATCCGAGTGAGCACCCCCCAGGGTCACCGCGATTTTCCCGCGCATCCCTTCTCGACAAAACAACTGCCCGTCCTAGCGTCGCTGCTGATCCGAATCCGCCCGACCCCACCGATGGAAGACAGCACCCTCGCCCCGGCCCCAACATCCTCCTCTTTCGAACTCCCAGCCGACGATGTGGCCGCCATCGACGAACTCGGGAAAACCTACCAAGCCTTCAAGGCCGAGCTGTCCAAGGCCATCGTCGGTCAGGAAGCGGTCATCGAAAAACTCGCGATCTGCCTCTTCGCCCGCGGCCACGCCCTGCTCATGGGGGTCCCCGGCCTCGCCAAGACGCTGCTGATTTCCTCGGTCGCTCGGACTTTCGATCTCAGTTTCAACCGCATCCAGTTCACGCCGGACCTCATGCCGGCCGACATCACCGGCACCGACATCATCCAGGAATCCGGCGTCGGCGGACGTCGTGAGTTCGAATTCGTCAAAGGCCCGGTCTTCGCCAACATCGTGCTCGCCGATGAAATCAACCGCGCGCCGGCCAAGACCCAGTCGGCCATGCTCGAAGCCATGCAGGAGCTGAAGGTCACCGTCCTCGGCAAGACCTACGACCTCCAGCCGCCCTTCTTCGTGCTCGCCACCCAGAACCCGGTGGAACAGGAAGGCACCTACCCGCTCCCGGAAGCGCAGCTCGACCGCTTCATGTTCCTCATCGATGTCGATTACCCCAGCGCCGAGGAGGAAAAACAAATCGCCCGCTCCACCACCGGCACCGCCCGCCCGCAGCTCGACCACCTGCTCGATGGCCCCAAGGTCATGGCCTTCCAGGCCCTCGTCCGCCGCGTTCCCGTGCCCGATCACCTCTACGATCTCGCCGTCGCCATGGTCCGCAAGACCCGCCCCGGACTCCCCGAGGCCCCCGCATGGGTGAAAGACTACGTCGCCTGGGGTGCCGGGCCCCGTGCCGTGCAATACCTCATCCTCGGCGCCAAGGCCCGCGCCGCCCTGCAAGGCCGCTACATGGCCAGCCTCGATGACCTCGAAGCCGTCGCCCCCGCCGTCCTCGGCCACCGGGTGATCACGAATTTCGCCGCCGAGTCCCAAGGCATGAACTCGAAACGCGTGGTCCAACGCCTCATCGAAGAAATGCGCCAAGCGTGAATCCGCCGACCTACGATTTCCTCGACCACGACCTGCTCTCCCGGCTCGGTTCGCTGCCGGTGGAGAGCCGCATGGCCATGGTCGGAAACGTCGCCGGCAAACACCGCTCGCCCCATCGCGGCTCATCGGTCGAGTTCGCCGAATACCGGAAATACGTCCCCGGTGACGACACCCGCCGGCTCGATTGGAAGGCTTTCGCCCGCTCCGACCGATTTTACATCAAGGAATTCGAGGCCGATACCAACCTCCGCGCCTATTTTGTCGTCGACGCCTCGGGCTCGATGCAATTTTCCGGCCACGGTGAATCGAAGGTCGAATACGCCCGCCGCATCGCCGCCTCACTTTCCTACCTGCTCGTCAATCAGGGCGATGCCGCCGGGCTCTCGCTCTGCACCGAAAAACTCCACCTCGAAGTCCCGCCCAGCCGTCGCCCGGCCCACCTCCAGCGGATCTTCGAAACCCTCCGCAACCTGGAGCCCCAGGGTGACACCGGTCTCGTCGGAG
>JALOTY010000132.1 GCA_025457665.1 Akkermansiaceae bacterium
GGAGATGTTCGAACTCGCCGAGTTGTGTTATCATGTTTATTCCGAGCGTCTGGCGATGCGGACATCGGCCGTGAGCGTGAAACCCGAGCAACGCGGCGACGGCATCAAGTATCGCACGCCGATTCAGGCGACCGAGGGGAGTTGGATGGGCTTTGACGGAAGTTTCGGCTGGGCCTGCCAGGGGGCGGGGTTCATCAATCCACATGAACTTGTTCATGGTTTCCAAGCGATGACCGGCGGTATGGCGGGCAATCATTGGGAAACCCATGCGAATTTCCCGCAGACTTATCTGGGGGTCTATCAGACCATTCCGGTGATTGTCATGGAAGGGCCGGCGGTGCCATCGAATGGCCGGACCTACTATCACGATCGTGGGTTTCTGGAGCACCTCGCACAGACTCCGGAATACGGGCCGATGTTTGTTTCGAAGTTATGGTATGACGGTCCGACGCCGGAGATGAAGGATCCCTTTCCCTGGACGGTATTTGAAAACATCAATCCTTATACCGAGAGGACATTGGCCCGGGAATACACGCGGGGTGTGATGCGGAATGTGACCATGGACTACCGGATTTTCCGGGAGTTCAAGGCGGGGACAGGATATCGCCATGGCGAGGAAGCGGCGGAGAATCTCTATCGCCGCGTGGCTCGCGAACAAGCGGCGGGACCGCAGCAGGCCTTGCTGCGGGGGCGCACGGTATTGCGGGCTGTTTCTGGTGAGCCCGGATGGTGGCGGGTGCCGCGGGATCAGGCACCGCAGCAGTTGGGATACAATATCTGTCCGCTGGATTTCAAACCGGGGAGCGTGAAGGCAAGGGTGGAAGGATTTGTCGATGCCAAACGCGGGGGCGATTGGCACGGCGGGCTGGTGGGAGTGAAACGGGACGGGACGGCGGTGTATGGAGAGGTGACGAGAGCGGGGGAATGGATGGGCTTCGATGCCGGAAACGAAATTGCGGAACTCTATCTCGTGGTCTGTGCGACTCCGCGGAAGATGATGGATATCGTGATGACTGGAGATTTGCGTTCCTTCGAGCAGGAGCCCTTTCCGTGGAAGGTGAAGATCGAGGGCGCAGAACCGATGGAGCCCCTCATGGCGGAGCAGCCTGCGGGAGAAGGTAAGGCGCATCCGAACGGCGGGGGTTTTGTGGCATCGACCGCCCAAGTGGCACCCAGCGCCTGGGTGGGTCCGGACGCGCGGGTCATGGGGAATTCGAAAGTCGAGGGCCAGGCGCGGATCGAGGATCATGCGGTGGTGCTCGACTCGACCGTGCGGGATGAAGCGGTGATATCCGGGCATGCCTTGGTCATGGGAGGATCGACCGTTTCCGGAAACGCCCGGGTGCGTGGCCATGCGGTGATCAAGGAAGCGAGCACGGTGACCGATGAAGCGCGTGTCCTGGAGCATGCGGTGGTGGCGACCGGAAAGACTTGTGGCGGACATGTCACGATCAAGGGAGTGAGTTCCGTCTATGGCGGGAACCAGCGTGGGACGGCATTGATCGATGGGTGGTATGCGAAAGCCAATGACATCGATAAGGGCAAATGGTTCACGTGGAGTTGGGGCATGGGCAAGAATCCGGGGGAGGTCGATGAAGAGTTTGCCGGGTTGCTGGCGGAGTATGGCTTCGATCAAGCGCATGATTGGATGGCACGCGATGATCACGGGGTCAGCTGGGGGTATCTGCATGGAAAGCCTGTTGGATTGCAGAGGACGGATCCGCTTGCGGATGGGAAGGAGGATCATGCGCTGGTCTTCGATGGCCGTGCCGTGAAGGTCGAACTCCCCGGAGACCTGGCCGATTTCCGGCAGGCGAGCTACACCCTTGAGTTCATGGTGGATCGGGAGAAGGCGGAGGGTCCGCTGTTTGCTTTTCCCGGTGAGGGGGGCGATGGCATGGCGCTGGGCTTGAGTCGTGACGGGAAAATCGTTTTCCGCATCACCCAGGGTGGAAATACGATGGATCTCGTAGCAGCCGCTCCGCCCGCCGGCGAGTGGGCCGAGGTGCGGGTGATTCTCGACGCTCCGAACGCTCTGCTGCAACTGAATGGCAAGACCGTGGCAAAGAGCGACAGGATGACGAATCGGCCGGAGGCGGTGAAGGCGGTGGCGGGCTATCTCGGCTGGGATGGAAAGAGTGCTTTCCTCAAGGGGGCGGTGGGGCGGTTTGCGGTGCATTCCATCCCGCTGGTCGATGAGGTTCCGCCGGGGCCTGACCCTGCCGAGTTTGAGTTGGTGCCGTGTTTTGTTTCTCCCGGGACCTTGTTGATGATCGCCCGGGCCGGGGCGGATCCACTGGGGGATGTGGAATATCTTTTCGAGGAAGAAGGCGGAAAATGGAACAGTGGCTGGACACGGGAGCGGGTGGTGCAACTGAAGGATCGAAGCATTTCACGACCTCTGAGATATCGGATGAGGATGCGGGATCGGAATGGCAACATGACTCAATGGTCGGCCACGACGCGTGCGGCCGGGCATCCGGCGGAAGCGCAGGTGCATGCTGCGGGAAAATCGCGAATGTCAGTGATCGAAGCGGAGGACGCGATGAGAAATGTGCCATCGGCCGACGGGGTTTCCCTCTGGCGGCAGGAATCCCAGCCTGCGGGATTTGTTGGACGCGGATTCATGATGGTGCCGGATCATGGCAAGGTGAATGATCCCTTTCGAAGTGATGGGGCGCGGCTGGATTATGCGCTGCGATTCGAGGCGGCGGGGATGTATTATCTCTGGGTGAGAGCGAGCGGAAACAATGACGGTGGCCAGCATCTTCATGCGGGGATCGGTCTGGATCCGGGTGATTGGGGAGTCCGCCTGCGGACGGGTTTTGGAAATTTCGGTTGGACGCGGTTTCCCGCCTTTCGCATCGACGAGCGCGGCGATCATTTGCTGAGCCTGTGGATGGCGGAGGATGGGGCGATGGTCGATCGGCTCATCGTCACGGGCGATGCCGACTTCGTGCCATCTCCGGAATCGAAAGATCCCAACGGGGTGCCACGCGGACCTGGACCGGAGGTGGGGAAATGAAGCCCTTTCTCGAACTTCGCAACGTGCATGTCTGGCGCGGCGATGAGGCCGAAGTCCACGCCTTGCGGGGAGTTTCCGTGACTCTTCATGAGGGTGAGAGCGTCGCCATCCTGGGGCCTAACGGATCGGGGAAATCGACCTTGCTCAAGCTGATCACCGGTGAGGTGCGGGCGGCTTATGAAGCCGATTCGGCATGCGAGTTGTTTGGCGAGGAGTTGTGGAACCTGGAGGAGCTGAGACATCGCATCGGCGTGGTCATGCCGGAGGAAGTGCAGCGCTTCGATGCGCATCAGGAGGCTTTTGAAACCGTCTTATCGGCGCTGCGCGGGGCTTATGGGTTGGTGCGCGGGATGCGTTTCCGGGCGGTGGAACGTGAGGCGGCATGGGCGGCGGTCCGGCGGATGGGGATTGAACCCCTCGCCGGGCGGGAATATGGGGCGCTTTCCTCGGGCGAGAAGCGAAGATTTCTCATCGCCCGTGCGCTGGTGCATCAACCCGGAGTGCTGGTGCTCGATGAGGCATCGACGGCCCTGGATTTCGCGGCCGCGGCGATCCTGATGAGGGCTTTGCGGGATCTGCACAAGTCCGGGACGACGCTGGTTCTGGTGACCCATCATCCTGCGGAAATCCCCCCGGAAGTGGAACGGGTGATCCTGATGCGCGGCGGCGAGATCGTGGCCGACGGGCCGAAGCGGAGGGTGCTGGACTCGCGATCGATGAGCCGGGTCTTCGGCGTTCCGCTGAAGGTCTCCTGGCACCGGGGCTGGTGTCAGGTGCAGGGGTGAGCGCGGATTTCGCCGCTCAGGATTTCATGGCCTCGGCGAGGATGCCTTCTAACAACTTGCCGATGGGCATGCCTGCGGTGACTTCGGCGAGTTGGCGGGCGGCGATCGGGATGTAGGGTCGATACCACTCGTCTTTGCGATTGCGGACGATATTGCCGTAGGCCCCGAGGGCCTGCATGAGGCGCTGGGCGGCGCATTCGCGGAAGACCTGATCGGCCGGGCGGTCTTCGGAAACCTCCTCCCAGAGGTCCATGAGTTTTTCCCGCTCTTCCAGGCTGTGGTCCATGTAGGGATCGTGGATGAGCGAGGCGAGATCGTATTCCTGACGTCCGCGGCGCATGCCTTGGAAATCGATCCACCAGGCCTTGCCATCGCGGAGCATGAGGTTCTGCGATTGGAAATCCCGATGAACCAGATGTCGCGCGGATGCCCCGAGTCGCTCGGCGAGATCCTGGAACTCCGATGCTTCCCGTAGTTCATCGGCATCGCCGCCTAACAGGCCCTCGACGAGGTGTTCGAAGAAATACTCCTGTTCCCAGCGATACATGGCGGCATCGAAGGGTGGATTGAACTCCACGTCCTTGGCGGCCCGGCAGTAGAAGAGCTTGTCGAGCTGGGCCATGGCGGAGCGGTAGTAGGGTTCGCGCTCTTTCCAGGGTTTGCCTTTCAGCGAAAGCAGGTCGGTTTCCCCGAGGTCCTCAACGAGGGCGACGCGCCATTTCGTATCGACGTGCATCATTTCGGCGACATTCAGTCCGGCCTTTTCGGCGAGGAAGGTGGCGACGGGTGGGAAAAAATCGTTGTCCGGCCGTTCATCGGTCCAGTGGATGCCGATGAAGGGTTCATACTCCTCGGTGAAAACGCGGACGATGGTGCGTCCGGAGGCACCGCGGGCGATCGGGGTCATCGTCACCGGCACGGTGGGATCGAACTCCAGATACTGGCGCACGGTGGTGAGGATGGCGTCGGCGGACATAGGCGGGCGGAGCATTCGCGCCCCTTTGCCTGAGGGGCAAGGGGAAATTCTGCCGGGGCTCACATCCGGATCGCGCCATCGATCCTCTCGCCCGGCGCGACCACGGCTCCGGGCCAGACGACGGAATCGGTGACCACCGCGCCCGCACCGATTTCCGCCCGCGGGCCGATGGTCGAGCGCAGGATGCTGGCGTCCGGGGCAATGAGGGCGTCGCGATGGACCTTTTCCGCCAGATCGAGGTCGCGATGGGCGGCGAGGTAGCTTTCGGGGTCGCCGAGATCGAACCACTCGCCATCGTCGAGCACCACCGCGCCGAGAGCGCCGATCCGGGTGAGTTCGAGAAAGGCCGGGATCACCGAGACTTTGCCCTCGCCGATGAAATCGAGCAGACCGGGGGAAAACACATAGATCCCGGAAAACACGTGGGTCCCGGGGGCGCGGCCGAGCATTTCGCGGATGTCGATGACCTTGCCATCGTGGTGGGCGATGTGTTTGGCGGTTCCGGACGAGCGCAGGGCGAGGGTGGCGAGATTTCCCGATGTCTCGTGGGCGGCGATCAGCGGGGCCAGCGGGAGGGTGGAGAAAATGTCGCCATTGTGGACGAGGACCGGGTCGCCGGCGATCCATTCGGCGATGTTGCGGATGCCGCCGCCGGTTTCCAGCAGCTCCGGTTCATGGAAAAGGTGGATGGGGCGGTCCTGCCAAAGACCCGATTGCGCGGGCAGGCCATTTCCCCCGCGCAGGTCGGACTCCGTCCACGGACCCTCGCCCAATCCCCGGAGAGGGTCGGTCCAGGCGGCGGGCAAATGGTGGGTGTTGACCGCAAATTCCTCGATCCCGGCGAGCGCGCAGGCCTGGGCGGCCCATTCGACCATGGGGCGGTGAAACAGGGGCACGAGCGGCTTGGGCAGGCGATCGGTGAGCGGTCTGAGGCGGGTGCCCAGCCCTGCTCCCAACAAGAATGCCTTGCGAATCATGGCCCTCCCATGACGGCTGCGACCCTTGTCCGACAAGGTTTTTTCCCGGTGGATCGAAGATGGTGAGTTGGGGGAAATGGCCGTGAATTTTCCAGATTCACCGTATTTGCGCGATTCCCCCTTTGCGAATCCGCCAGGATGCCGAAAAGTCCCGCCGCCATCCATCGTATCGGCCCCGACCTCATGACCGCCTCCTGCCGCCCGCTTCTCGCCCTTGCCGCATCCGCCCTTCCGCTGGCCGCCTTGCCGGAAGGCTTCGAAATCCACGAATTTGCCGGCCCGCCGAATGCCGACTACCCCGCCGCCATCACCGTGGCGGCCAATGGCGACGTTTACGTTTCCTCCGACCAGAACGGCTCGCTCGGCAAGGCGGAAAACATGGGCCGCATCATCCGCTGCCGCGACACCGATCAGGACGGCAAGGCCGATGCCTTCGTGCACTTCGTCCCGAACGTCAACAGCCCCCGCGGCGGGCATTTTGTGGGCGACACGCTCTACCTCATCCACCCGCCTTACCTGTCCTCGTTCCGCGATACCAATGGCGACGGCGTTTCCGATGAAACCAAGCAACTCCTCTCCGGTCTCGGCGGCGGCATCGAGCACCCACGCGGTGCCGACCATACCACCAACGGCGTCCGCATGGGCATCGATGGCTGGCTCTACATTTCCGTGGGCGACTTCGGCACGACCCCTGCCAAAGGCACCGATGGCACGACCTACACGCTTCACGGCGGCGGCGTGATCCGCGTCCGTCCCGATGGCACCGGGCTCGAGCCCTACGCGCTGATGGTCCGAAACATCTGCGATACCGCGATTTCCCCGACGCTCGATCTCTTCAGCCGCGACAACACCAATGACGGCAAGGGCTGGAACACGCGCTTCCACCATTTCACCGCCCTCGCCGATCACGGCTACCCGCGGCTCTATCAGCATTTCGCCGATGAAGCCATCGCCCCGCTGGCCGACTACGGCGGCGGCTCGGGCACCGGCGCTCTGTGGCTCGATGAGCCGGGCTTCCCCGGTGAGTTCGGCAGCATGCTTTTCTCCTGCGATTGGACCACGGGAAATGTTTACTACCACCCGACCACTCGCGAGGGCGCCAGTTTCTCGGTGAAACAGGAAGTCTTCCACCAGACCCCGCGCGCCACGGACATCGATGTCGATGGCAACTCGCGCCTCTACATCGCCGACTGGCGAAATGGCGGCTTCAATTTCTCCGGTCCCGGCAAGCCGGTCGGGCTCATCCAGCAGGTCGTGCCCAAGGGCGGCACGCCGGCGAAATACGAGGACGTGACCAAGGCCGATGAACCCCGCCTGCTCGCTCTTCTCGCCTCTCCTTCCGCCGTCCAGCGGCTCGAAGCCCAGCGTGAGATCCTCCGCCGCGGGCAAAATCCGACCATCGCCGAGGCCCTCTTCAAGGGTGCCTCCGACAAGGCCGCCACCACCGCCGCCCGCGTCGCCGCGATCTTCACTTTCAAACAACTCTACGGCGCGGAAAGCACCCGCTACCTCGCCGAGTTGGTGGCCGACCCCGCCGTCCGCGAGTTTGCCCTGCGGGCCATGACCGATGACCGCCGCCAGCTCGATGGCGTCCCTGCGAAGGCCTACATCGATGCCCTGCGCGATGCCGATTCGCGCGTCGTGCTGCAGGCGCTCATCGGCCTCCAGCGCCTCAATGCCAAGGGTTCCAGCGCCGCCATTCTCGCTGCGGTGCCGACGTGGAAAGAAAGCGGCCCCTCGCCCCGCCTCGCGCATACCGCCGTGGCCACCCTCGCTTCGCTCGGTGATGTGCCTGCCCTCATCGCCGCCGCTCCGGCTGCCGGCACCCGCACGGTGGCCCTGCGCGCGCTTGGGAAAATCCATCGGCCCGATGCCGTCTCCGCCCTGCTCGGCCTCGTCCGCGATACCGGCGAGATGGACGTCCGCTTCGATGCCCTCGTCACCCTTGCCCGCCTTCATTATCAGGAAAAACCCTGGGACTTCGTCACCTGGTGGAACACCCGTCCGGACGACCGCGGGCCGTATTACGAGACCGTCGAGTGGGCCGAAACCCC
>JALOTY010000133.1 GCA_025457665.1 Akkermansiaceae bacterium
CGCGGAAAAAATCGGCCAACGCGCTTTCGTCGTCATCCTGTCCGACCTTTTCACCGATACCGACCTGCTCGCCGAGGCCCTCCAGCACCTGCGCTACCGCAAGCACGATATCTCGGTCTTCCACCTCATGGACCCGCAGGAGTTGAGCTTCGACTTCGAGCGCCCCCATCGCTTTGTCGATCTCGAGGACGGCACCGCCCTCGTCGTCGAACCCTCGCTCGTCGCCGAGGAATACCACAGCGCCCTCCGCGAGTTCATGAAAAAGGTCCGGGAGAAATGCCACGACGCGAATGCCGATTACCAACTCGTTTCCACCGACACCCCGCTCGAACCGCTGCTCCGCGAATTCCTGACCGCCCGCCTGCCGAAGGGCAAATGAGCCCGCCCAACCTCCTCCGCCTTTCGCCGTCGTGATTTTCAATCAACCATGGATGCTCTGGGGCCTGCTCGCGGCGGCCATCCCCATCATCATCCACCTCCTCAACCGCCGCCGCCACCGCACGGTGAAGTGGGCGGCCATGCAGTTCCTCCTCAAGGCGACCCGCGAGTCCCGCGGAAAAAAGAAGCTCCGCCACATCCTCATCCTCACCTGCCGCACCCTCGCCGTCGCCACCCTCATCACCGCCGCCGCCCTGCCCATCACCGGCGGCTTCTTCGGCTTCGGCGGTGGCAAGCCGGAGATGGTGATCATCGTCCTCGACCGCTCCGCCACCATGGACACGGTCCCGCGCGACGCCTCCGCCAGCCGCCGCGAACTCGCCATCCAGCGCCTCCGCGATGCTCTCCAGGAAATCCCCGGCACCCGCGCCGTGCTCATCGATAGCGCCTCCGGCAAACCCCAGGACCTGCCCTCGCCCGAAGTCCTTGCCGAACTTTCCTCCACCGCCGGCACCGATACCGCCGCCCGCATCCCCGAACTCCTCGTCTCCGCCGCCGCCTACCTCAACGATTTCACCGGCCGCGCCGAAATCTGGGTCGCCTCCGATCTCCAGTCCACCAACTGGCAGGCCGACGATGGCGCTTGGGAAAACGCCCGCGCCGCCCTCGGTGCCCTCACCCAGCCGCTCCGACTCCGCATCCTCTCGATCTCCGGGGAAAGCTCGCCCAACCAACTCATCCACCTCCACTCCGCCCGCCGCGCCGGTGAGTCGCTGGTGATCGATGTCGAAATCCTCCGCACCGACTCCGCCACCCAGCCCCTCAATCTCCCCGTCACCACCCAGCTCGATGGCGCCGCTTCCACCGAATCGATCACGATCGTCGGCCAGCAATTCCGCTTCCAGAAATCCATCCCGCTGCCCTCGCCCGAGGCCCGCGGCCACGGCTGGCTCAGCATCCCCGGCGATGGCAACCCGCGCGACAACGTCACCTTTTTCGCCTACGGCCCCTCACGCAAGGTCCGCTCGCTCGTCGTCGGCACGCCCGGCGAGGCCGCCAACTTCATGAAAATCGCCGCCGCCCCGGGTGGCTTTGGCGGTCAGGAAGCGGAAATCGTCCGCCCCGACACCCTCGGCAATCTCAGCGAAATCGCCGCCATCTTCTGGCTCGATGCCCTCCCCACCGGTGCCGCGGCCGATCAGATCACCCGTTTCCTCGAAGACGGCGGCCAGGTCGTCTTCGCCGCCCCGGAAAAAGAAGAAGCCACCCGCTTCCTCGATATCGCCTGGCAACCCGTCAACCGCTCCGCCGCCGACCAGTTCTTCATCCTCGATTCCTGGGATCACAAGGACGGCCTGCTGCGCGATGGCATCGATGGCACCCCCATCCCCGCCGACCGCCTCCGCGCCATCCAGCGCCGCATCCCCGATGGCGAAGCCTCCGTCCTCGCCCGCTGGGACGATGGCGAACCCTTCCTCACCCGCCGCATCGTCGGCAAGGGCACCGCCTGGTTCCTCGGCTCCATCCCCGACTACCGCTGGTCGAATCTCGGCGATGCCGACGTCCTCCTCCCGGCCGCCCAACGCAGCGTCATCGAGGGCGCCAACCGCTTCGATGCCGGACTGCTCGCCCCGGTCGGCAGCCTCACGGAAACCGCCACCCGCATCGATGGCTTCCCAAACAACGACCGCGCCGAAAGCCTGCACCTCGCCGGCGTTTTCCAAACCTCCGAGGACATCCTCGCGCTCAACCGCCCGCTCGCCGAAGACATCCCCGGGGCCATCAGCCCGGACACCCTCGATGTCCTCCTCGCCGGCACCGATTTCTCGCTCTTCGAGGACCAGCGCGCCTCCGCCCGCGACAAACTCGGCTCCTCCATCTGGTGGCTTTTCCTCTCCGCCATGCTGCTCTTCCTGCTCGCCGAGGCCATCCTCTGCCTGCCGAAACGCGTGGACCCCGCCACCGCCACTGCGCCCCAAGCCGCCCTCTTTCCCCGTTAATCGCCCCGCCCTCCCGCCTTGTCCTTCTCCATCCACCACCTCCATTTCTCTCCCACCCCGGTCACCCTCGCCGTCGGGCTCGTCGTGCTGGTGGCCGTCACCGCCCTCGCCATCCTTTCCTGGCGGCGCAGCCCGCACCCGGTCCGCACCGGCCTGCTCGAAGGCCTCCGCGTCTTCATCACCCTGCTCGCCGTCCTCCTCCTCTGGAAACCGGAATGGCTCACCATCCTCAACCCGGAAACCAAACCCCGCGTCGCCGTCCTCACCGATGTCTCCGCGTCCATGGGCACGCTCGATGCCGAACTCCCCTCCGCCTCCACCCAGCCGGGGAAAATCGTCTCCCGCCGCGAATGGACCAGCACCCTCGCCGATAAGTCCCTGCTCGAAACCCTCGCCGCCAACGGCGCCAACGAAGTCGTCACCCGCGAAATCGCCGCACCCACCGAGGACGCCGCCGCCCTCGAAGGCACCGACCTCACCACCCCCATCGTCGATCTCGTCGATGCCGAAACCAATCTCCGCGCCGTCGTCCTCTTCTCCGATGGCGATTTCAACCTCGGCCAGCCGCCCGTCGTCGCCGCCCAGAAACTCCTCCAGCGCGGCATCCCCCTCTTCGCCGTCCCCGTCGGCAGCAAGAACCGCCTGCCCGACCTCGACATCATCCGCGTCACCGCCCCCACCTACGGCATCGTCGGCGAAAACGTCCAAATCCCCTTCACCATCCGCTCTTCGCTCGACCGCGAAGTCCGCACCACCCTCCGCCTTCGCGATGACAAGGGCCGCGAACGCACCAAACCCCTCGTCCTCGCCCCCGGCGTGGAAAACCACGAGTCCATCCTCTGGAACATCATCGAGGAAGGCTCCTCCACCCTCGAACTCATCCTCCCCGTCGCCGATGGCGAACGCGTGGAAACCAACAACTCGGTCAAATTCAACCTCTCCGGCCGCCAGGAATCGATCAAGGTCCTCGTCATCGACTCCCTCCCGCGCTGGGAATACCGCTACCTCCGCAACGCCCTCTCCCGCGACCCCGGCGTCGAGCTTTCCTGCCTCCTCTTTCACCCCAGCCTCGGCATCGGCCAGGGCCACGACTACATCGATGCCTTCCCGGAAAAACCCGAGGACCTCGCGAAATACGATGTCATCATGATCGGTGACGTCGGTGCCCAGTCCGGCCAACTCACCACCGAGCAATGCGACATGATCGCCGGACTCGTCGAAAACCAGGCCAGCGGCGTCGTCTTCCTCCCCGGCCCGCAGGGCAATCAGAAAACCTTGTTAGAAACGAAACTCGGCGAACTCATCCCCGTCGTCCCGGATCCCGCCCAGCCCACCGGCATCATCGATACCGTCGCCTCCCCCCTCGAACTCACCGGCGAAGGCCGCGGCTCGCTGCTCACCCTGCTTGCCGATACCGAGGAACAAAACCCCGATGTCTGGCGCTCCCTCCCCGGCTTTTTCTGGCACGCCGCCGCCCTCCGCGCCAAGGGCGGCACGGAGGTCCTCGCCGTCCACGGCAACCGTCGTACTTCCTTCGGCCCCACCCCCATCATCGTCACCGCCGCCGCCGGCACCGGCAAGGTCCTCTACATGGGCATCGATTCCGCCTGGCGCTGGCGCCGCGGCGTCGAGGACAAATACCACTACCGCTTCTGGGGCCAGGTCGCCCGCTGGATGTCCTATCAACGCAACATGGCCGCCGGCCAGCGCGTCCGCCTCTTCTACGCCCCCGAACGCCCCGTCCCCGGCGATACCGTCACCTTCAATGCCAATGCCTTCGATCCCAATGGCGCCCCCCTCGAATCCGGCGAAGTCTGGCTCGATGCCACCCAGCCCGATGGCAACATCCAGCGCCTCGTCCTGAAGAAAAACGACACCGCCTGGGGTTCCTTCAGCGCCCGACTCAAGATCACCCAGCCCGGCGAATGGAAACTCGCCGCCCGCATCGCCGGCGATGAAGCTCCGCCCGTCGAAACCACCATCCTCGCCCAAGGTGCCAAGCTCGAACAAATCGGCCAGCCTGCCCGCCCCGAGGTCCTTGAGGAAATGGCCCGCATCGCCCAAGGCCGACTCATCTCCCCCGCCCAACTCGCCGACCTCGCCCGCGAAATCAGCGCCCTCCCCGAGCCCCGCCCCATCCAGAACCGCCTCGCCCTCTGGTCCCACTGGATCACCATCTCCCTCATGATCCTCCTCCTCGCCCTCTTCTGGGCCGGCCGGAAACTCAACGGCACGTTCTGACGGCGAAAAGGTGAGCGGTGATCAGTGATCAGTGGTTCGCGCGAAGCTCCGGAACGTGGCTGGGGCGTCCCGCCACAGGCCGTGGTGGGAGCGCCCCGCTCCCACTCTGCCCAGCCCATGCACCGGTGATCGAAACCCCGCGCGAAGCCCGGCTCTTCTTGAACTATATCCTTTGAACTTCGCCCTCGCCCACAGCTGCCTCCGGTCTTGCGTCTTCAAATATTGCGTCTTTCTCCGGCATTTCCTCGCTCCTTGCTACCTCCTTCTCGCTCCTAAAGAGGGAACCACGGAATACTCGGAAAACACGGAAAGGTTCGATTGAGGTTGGAAACAACGAAATGGGCGAAACGAACGAAAAGAAACAGCAGGGAAATCGGACCAGGATGGATAAGATGGATGGGGTAGGAAGATGCAGCGCCTGTCCCCAGCCCCGGAGGAACAAAGGCATGTAGCCACGGGTGAAACCCGTGGAACGATTCAAGCCAATGAACCCCGCGCTTGATCCGCGCCCCACTCTCTCCAAGCGCCTTTGCCTATCTTCGGCTCGCTGCGCCCCTGCTCCTCGCTCCTTCTTTGGCGGTCGGAAGAGTTCACCGCAAAGACACAAAGTCCGCAAAGACTGATGAAGAAATGGCGGAGGAGATTGAACAACGAAGGGATCGAAAAGACCGAAAGGGAAACAGTCGATGATGAATGGCAGATGCTGGATGGAGGATGTTAGATGATGGATGCGAAACTCAGAAACGTGGCTGGGGCGTCCCGCCACAGGCCGTGGTGAGAGCGTCCCGCTCCCACTCTCCCCAGCCCATGCACCGTTGATCGAAACCCCGCGCGAAGCCCGGCTGTTCTTGAACCATGTCCTTTGAACTGCGCCCCCACAGCCGCCTCCGGTCTTGCGTCTTGTGCCTTGAAATCTTGCGTCTTTCTCGGTGATCGCTGATCTTCTGCCCCAACGAGGCCAGATCTGTCAGCCCAGGGTGAACCCCTGGGACCCCGGCCCGCAAAAGAACCCCGCGCTTGATCCGCGCCCCACTCCCCCCAAGCGCGGGCTTTTGCCTTTCTTTGGCACTTGGCCCTTGGAAATTGGAACTTCCCCGCCCAAGCGCGGCTTCGCCCTTCCGCGTCATTCGCTGCATGCCTCTATCAGCCAACCTGACGGAATCCCCATCGATCCCGCTCGAAGCCCCCTGATATATTACTCTCCCCCACCGATTCGCCTTGAAAATCAAATCGTTACCCGCAAGCCTAAGCCTACGATCAGCCTAGCTAATACAAGTCACCTGGGCATCTGGAACATCACTGATCGGCTAGGAAAACAAAATGTCGCGTGTCTTTGATTACGATGAAAACAACAATCCAATCGATCAGCATCGCATTTCTAAGTCTTTTGAGCGTCGTTTCGGCTTTTTCGCCTAAGGTGGAAGCAGCGCCGCCGCCGGATGGCGAGTCGCTCTACCTGCATTGCTTCCGCCCGACTTACGGCCAGAAGGTCATTCTTGATCCATCCGAGAACAAGGATGCCACCCCCGCCACTCCGGCTTCTGCTCTCTTGACTCTGAAGATCAGATTAGGAAGTGAATTCTATGTCAGCGTTGGCGAGCGCGGCTATTGGCTCGCGGGTAAAACTTTTTCAGACGGAGGAAGGCTAATGGCGAGTTTCGAGGGCATGTTCGGGTCATCTAGCCATGTCTTCAATGGCCCCATTGAACTAGAGAAGGTCTTCGACCCCAAGGTCTCCGCATTCTTCTCGGCTGTCATGCCATTCCGATGCGTTTTCTCAAGACACAAAGACGTGAAGCCCTTCCTTGATGCACAAACGGTTCTTGATGAGAAGCGCCTTGCGGAGGCGACCGAATCGACTCGAAAGAACATTGAAATACAGAAAATGAAGGCCGAACCAGACGCGCCGTAACAACCACTACCAGCCGTTCAGTTTCGATGACTTTCCGCAACTACAACCCTAATCCCCCGATCGACGTGCGCCGCCGCTGGTAGGGGTGCATGGGCTCATCGTTCGCTAGAAATACCTGATGAATGCAGGAAGGAGACAGACGATTGCTTATGCTGCTGCCTGCGCGCTTGCGGGGATCGGCATCATCGCAATCGTTTCCAAGTGTGCCGACTCGCCCCCGGCCAAATCTAATCAAAGCACTGCGCATCCGGCAAAGCGAGAGCGTCCACTTCTCCAACCGAGCGGACCGAAGACATTCGAGGCTGCTGGCACAAGCGAGACCGAGACCGTCTGGAAAGACTCGCAGTCGATGCGAGAGGTCCGGGTAAGGAGGACTCTGGTCCTGACCGCGACCCCGAAGGTGCGGGAGGAGGTTGATCGGGCGACTGCCGACATTACGCTCGACTTCAGCGAGGGAGCTGACTTGTGGGATGAGAGTCAAAGAAGCTGGCGACCAATGGACCAGGACGAACTCGGACGTTGGTTTGAGAGTTTGCCCAACCGGAATCGAATGACCTATTCTGCAACAGCCTCAATCACCAAAGTGATTGATGATGCCGGTAGCGAGCCAAGAATTGAATCGGTATCGGCGTTTGGCACCTCCCGAGACGATCCGAACAAAGATTGGAGCATGGCGGAGAACGGCATGTCAGTCTTCCTGGATTGGAAGGACGACCAACTCGTCGTCAAATGGAGCAGCAGTGGAACGCTAGGTGTTGAGCCAATTACTAAGACAGTGAACATTCCCTTCTCGGAACGGTTCGCGACACATACCTTGGAAGGTCGAGGGAATGATTAAGTGCCATTACTGGAGCTACTTTCCTACTACGAATTCCCTTGATGAGGGATACACCGGTCCGGAACCAGAAGGCTAACTAGCCGCGTCACGACAACCACTACCAGCCGCTCTGTTTCGATGTTTTTCGGAAACTACAACCTCAAACCCATGATCGACGTGCGCCGCCGCTGGTAGTGGCGCATGCGCTGATTGTTAGCAGAACAATTCAATGCAATCGGAACCTGAACGCTCCATCAAGATCTCACTCGGTCTGCTTGTTGTTGCATCGTCGATTGCGTGCATCGTTCTTCCCGTGATCGGCGCTAATGGCTTCTTCGCTCGGTTCAAGCAGCCATACTCAACCAGAACGCATTTTGAAATCTTAGGTGGGCAGCTTGTCGGTCCGGTTTACACTCTCCTTCTCTCTTCTGTGCTCATCGGGCTT
>JALOTY010000059.1 GCA_025457665.1 Akkermansiaceae bacterium
AACATCGACCAACTCTCCTTCGAAGCGATCGGCAAAGGCTTTTGCGGGCTGGAAATCGGCCGCCAGGGTCGATTCCAGGATTATCGGGACGATGCGGTCAACGGCATCGGCCTGCCGGTGGGAGTCGATTTCTTCGGCAGGCTATTCATCGGCCGGGCCTCAAAAGACAGCCCCACCGTCCCGCTGCCCCTCCAGAGCGTCCGGCTCGAACTCAAGGGCGAACCCGCGGGCGATGGCATGTATCAGTGCAGTTTGCGCCTGCTCGACGGTGCCAGCAAGGAACTCGGCATCACGAAGGCAGTGGTTCACGGTTCATGGATTCGGGGATTGGTGGCCGTGACTGCCAGCACCCAGCCTCACCTGAATGCCGATCCCGCCAAACCGCGCCCGGAAAAGCTCACCAAACCCAGCGAGCAAAGGGCGGATGAAGGCCGGTTTGCCTTTTCCAGCATCGTCATGGCAGGCGGCAAGGTCGTCGCCCGGCCCGAGCGCGCCTTCGGCCCCATCCTCTGGACCACCTACACCTTCGCCAATGATGGCACGCTTCGCCTCCTCATGCAGGCCGCCCCGCTTTCCATGCAAAGCACCCATGAGGCCGTCCTTGAAATCCCCGGAACCGAACCGGTGACTGCCAAGCTCGACCCCGTTTCCCGCACCGCCCTCTTCCGTGTCACCAAGCTCGCCATCGGCAGTGACCACCCCTTCAAAGTCACCCTCGATGGAGCCACCTGGACCGGCACGGTCCGCGCCATTCCGAAAAAGGACAAATGGGTCGTCGCCAGCCTTTCCTGCAATGATGCCACCGGCTTTCCCCACCAGGACCTCGTCGCCAATGTCGCCGCTCAGGAACCCGACCTCATCACCTTCCACGGCGACCAGATCTACGAAGCCATCGGCGGCTACGGACTCGTCTACGACCAGCGACCCAACGACCGCGCCGTCCAGTCCTACCTGAGAAAATTCGCCATGCACGGCTGGACCTGGCGGGAAATCTTGCGGGATCGACCCTCGGTCACCCTGCCCGATGACCACGACGTATTTCACGGCAATCTGTGGGGAAACAACGCCACGGCTGCCGATGTTTCCAAAGGCTTCAGCTCTCCCGCCCAGGACACCGGCGGCTACAAGATGTCCGTCGAGTTCGTCAACGCCGTCCATCTCACGCAAACCGGCAACCTTCCCGAACCCGCCGACCCCGCCGCCTGCCCCAGCGGCATCGGGGTTTACTTCACCCGTTATGCTTATGGGCCCCTGGACTTCGTGATCCTTGCCGACCGTCAGTTCAAGTCCGCACCTGCCCGGCTTTTTCCCGCCGCCGGGATCGCCAACGGCTTCGCCACGACCTCCGGATGGGATGCGAAAACCGAATCCGCCCACCCCGACGCCGAACTCCTCGGACCGCGACAGGAGGCCTTTCTTCGAGACTGGGCGGAATCCCCCGCCCCGGGCGCGCGCTTCCGCATCGCCCTCTCGCAATCCCCCTTCTCCGCCCCTCAAACCCTGCCTGCCAGCGCCAAGAACGATGCGGTCGTCCCCACTCTGGGCATCCTCGCCCGCGGCGAAATGCCACCGGATGACAAGCCGACTTCCGACTTCGACACCAACGCCTGGCCGCAAAACAAGCGCAATCTCGCCCTGGAAATCCTCGCCTCTGCCCGCGCCGTCCACCTCACCGGCGACCAGCACCTCGGCAGCACCGGCCAATATGGGATCCAAAACTTCCGTGACGGCCCCTGGTGGCTTTCCTCCCCGGCGATCGCCAACATCTGGCCCCGCCGCTGGATGCCCGCTGAGGAAGGAAAAAACCGCCGCCCGGGGGACCCGGCGATTTATGGTGATTTCACCGATGGCTTCGGCAACCGCATGACCATCGCCGCCGTCGCCAACCCCGAAAAGACCGACCGCGAGCCCGCCCGACTCTTCGAGCGCGCCGTGGGTTATGCGATCAGCCGTTACGACACCGCATCCGGAGAAGTCAGCCTCGAAAGCTGGCCCTACTGGGCATCACCGACCAAGGCCGCCCCCGACAATTCCCCCTACGCGGGCTGGCCTGTCGTCATCGATCCCAAGTCCGGCAAACGCCTGCGCTGAAAATCCCCTTTCTCCACCAGCACGCCCCAAGAAATCCGCGGGTTTTCCCTTGACCCCCTCGGGCCGCCGTGCATCCTTCGCGGCCCGTCCGCCCGCCGGAATCAAATTTTACTTCAAACACCATCCCACCATGGCCCGCGTCTGCAGCATCCGAGGAACCCGAGTCCGCTCCGGCGGTCGTATCAACCGTTCCGGTCTCGCCAAGAAAAAGGGCGGTATCGGCCGTCACGTCACCAAGGTGGTGAAGCGCAAGGTCGCTCCCAACCTCCACACCAAGCGCATCTGGGTTCCCGAACTCAACCGCTTCGTCCGCGTGAAGCTCACCGCCCGCGCCCTGAAGACCATCAACAAAAACGGTGCCTTCAACGTCCTCAAGGAAGCCGGCATCATCTGAGCCGCTTTCCCTGACTTCCATTTCCAAACAAAAAGCCGGGTAAACCACCCGGCTTTTTTCGTGCCCTCAAGCCCCGAAGGCTGGGATCGCAAAATCTTCCCCCAAGCCCTTCCCTGGCGAGACCTCAGTGCCCCCACCAGGAATCCGCCCATGGCGGGAAAGCTCAGTATCCTGCGGGATGGCGCATCACGTGACCGTGTCCGGGACGAGGCATCGGCCTCCACCGCGGACCCGTCCTGCCGCCACCATATCCGGTATCCAGCCTCAGGCCTGCCACCGTCATGAAAACGTGGCCATCGCGCACATAAACCGTGATCCACTCACCCGCTCCCTTTTCCCCATAGGTGAAAAATCCCCGCGAAGGCCGCTGACCTTGCATCAGCCCCGCCTCGCGCAGCACGTAGGAGACCGATCCCGAACAATCGTACCCGGTATCGTTCAGCACCGCATGACCACCGCCCCACTTGTAGGGCTTGTTCTGCAAACGGTTCCCCGCCTGGATCGCCCGCTTCACCGCTTCCGGCGCCCCGGGAGGCGCATAGGCCAGGCCATTGATGAGCTTCGCGGTCTGACCGGATTCAAACCGATACGCCACCTCATGCTTCGCCTTCACCTGACTCCCGCAGGAACTCAAAAGGACTCCTGTCAGCAACGCTGCGATCATGTGCCATGCCTTCATGCGCGGGGTTTTTAGAGGAATTGTTTCAGGAATGCAAAAAGTTTTTAAAACTTAATCAATCGGCGGGTTTTCCAGCCATCGAACGACCTGTTGCAAGGCCCGTCCCCGATGGCTCAGGGAGTTTTTCACTTCCGCCCCCAGTTCGGCAAAACTTTTCTCCCCGCCCTCCGGAGCGAAGAGCGGGTCGTAGCCAAATCCCTCCTTTCCCGCCGCCTGCTCCAGAATCCGCCCCTCCACCGCCCCCGAGAAATCCGCCAGGACCCGACCGCCCTCCGCCAGCACCATCACGCAGCGAAACCGGGCCGAACGTTCGGCTTGGCCCTGCATTTCGCGCAGCAGTCGCTCGTTGTTCCGGGCGTGATTGCCCTCCTCTCCGCCGAAACTGCTCGACCACACCCCGGGAGCCCCGCCCAGGGCATCGACTTCCAACCCCGAATCATCGGAAAGCACCACTCCATCGATCTCCCGACTCACCGCCACCGCCTTCAATGTCGCATTTTCCAGAAAAGTCGTCCCGGTTTCCTCCACCGTCGGCAGGTCTTCGAAATCGTTGGCATCCATGACTTCGTATCGATCCCCGATCATCTGCCGGATCTCGCTGGTCTTGTGGGCATTCCTCGTCGCCACCACCAATCGCCGTTTCGCCGTGCTCATGGCCCGCAGGGAAAACCATTCGGCCGGATCGATCAACCCCCGGCATCCCACCCTGCCGCGATCGTGGAGAAATCCGGGCTTGGACCCGGTCCGGATCGCGCGCTAACATCCTTCCATGCAAGCCCGGACATGGTCGGACTACGCCTGGATCACCCTGCGGGTGGTCACCGGCCTTTGGTTCGCATGGCTGGGAGCCATCAAACTCTTCGTCCACGGCCCTCCCGCTTTCGCGAAACAGGTCGCCCAGTTCCGCATTCTCATGGACCCATGGAACCTCCCTGTGGCCTACCTCGTGCCATGGCTGGAACTCATCGCCGGGATCCTTCTCCTCGGCCATTTCTGGCCCCGTGGAGCCGTCCGCATCCTCGGCGTCCTGACCCTTGTCTTCCTCTTCGCCAATGCCCAGGCCCTCTACCTCGGCTTCGAACCCGATTGCGGTTGCTTCGGCACCGCCTTCAAACTCGGCCTCGTCCCGAAACTCTGGCTCATCGGTGCCCAACTCGCCGTGCTCATCACCATCCTCATCGGCGAAAGCCGCGCCCGCCGCGGCGTCTTCGCCGGCCGCCGCATGCGCCTACCGGGGTGAAAGTGCCAAGTTCCAAGTTCCAAGTTCCAAGTTCCAAGTTCCAAGTTCCAAGTTCCAAGTTCCAAGGGCCAAGGGCCAAGGGCCAAGGGCCAATGAACAGCCCGGCTAGGCGCAGAGCTGGGGCTGTTTCCTTTGCCTTTCCTTTGGCACTTGGCACTTGGCACTTGGCACTTCCGGAGAAGGTCTGATTCTCCGGCCATGCACGTTCGCACCCGCTTCGCTCCCTCGCCCACCGGCTACCTCCACGTCGGCGGCGCGCGCACCGCGCTCTTCAACTACCTCTTCGCCCGCAAACACGGCGGCACCTTTGTCCTCCGCGTGGAGGATACCGACCACGCCCGCAACACCGACGACGCCCGCGCCGCGATCTTCGATGGCATGCACTGGCTCGGGCTCGATTGGGATGAAGGCGAAGGCAAGGGCGGCGATTTCGGACCCTACAACCAGTCCGAACGCAATGACATCTACGATCGCTGGTTCGAGGTCCTCCGCCAGAAAGACCGCGTTTATCGCGACGATGGTGCCTGGCGCTTCCGCTTCGAGCGCAAGCCCGTCACGATGACCGATCTCGTCTGCGGCGAAGTGACCATCGATTACACCAATCTCGAAAACACGCCGGACATGGTCATCCGCCGCTCGGATGGTTCCTATGTCTTCCATTTCGTCAACGTCGTCGATGACCTCGAAATGAAGATCACCCACGTGATCCGCGGCGAGGACCACCTCATGAACACGCCGAAGCACTTGCAACTCTTCGAGGCTTTCGGCGTGGCTCCACCGCAATACGCCCACATCCCGCTTATCCTGAATCCCGATGGTTCAAAGATGTCGAAACGCGATGTCGGCGCCGCCGTGGGCGATTACCCACGCCAGGGTTTCCTGCCCGCAGCGGTGGTGAATTTCGTCGCCTTGCTCGGCTGGAACCCGAAGACCGATGAGGAAATCTTCACCCTGTCCGACCTCGCCGAACGCTTCTCGCTCGAAAACGTCAATCGCTCGCCCGCGCGTTTCGATTTCGACAAATGCACCTGGCTCAACCAGCAGCATCTCGCCCGCCTGAGCCCTGGTGAACTCGCCACGGCAGCGACACCGTTCATCCGCGATGCCGGCTTGCCCGTCGATGACCGCCTTCCCGCCTGTCTCGCCGCCGTGCGCGAAAAAGTCCGGCTGCTTTCGGAAATCCCTGGGGCTCTGGCTTTCCTGTTGAACCCGGAATTTGAAATCGAAGAGGAACCCCTCGCCAAAGTTCGCGGCAATGCCGCCGCGAAAGACCTTCTCACCGCCCTCGCTGTGGGCTTCGAAGGTCTGGCGGATTGGTCCGCTGAGAATGCCAAGCACGCCATCGGCGATACCGCCCAAGCCCACGGTGCCAAGGCCGGCCAACTGATGTTCCCCACCCGCGTCGCCCTCAGCGGCAAAGGCGGCGGCCCGGACCTCGGTGACATCCTCACCATCCTCGGCCGCGATGCCTGCGTCAGCCGCCTGCGACGCTTCGTCGATCTTCTCTAACTCCGGATGCCATTGGAGAAACAACGGATGAATCGGAAGAGTCGAAACTTCGTCAATTTCGTTCCTTTCGTTTTTCCCAGCTCATCATTCATGTTTATCTAACAGAAGATTCGATGTCTTCCTACACCTCGCTCGAAGCCCTGCTGCACGACGCCTTTTGGGCCACGGAGGAATCGCCGGAACTTGCCTGGATCCGTGAAATCCTCACCCGCCACCCCGGCCGCGCTTTGGAAATCGGCTGCGGTTCCGGGCGTCTCTTGCTGCCACTACTTCAGCAAGGCCACCGCATCGAGGGCATCGATCTCAGCGCGGACATGCTCGCCCTCTGCCGCTCCGCAGCTGCCGCTCTTGGCATCGATCCCGTGCTGCATCATGGCGACATGACAAGCTTTGCGCCGCCGCAGCCTTATGAAATTCTGTTAGTCCCGGCCTTCACCCTGCAACTCGCCGGGGATCCCGCCGCCGCCCTCCGCCATTTTTACCAGCTTCTCGTTCCCGGCGGCTTGATCTATCTCACTGTTTTCGTGCCCCTTGCCGAAATTCATCGCGATCTCCCGGAAAACACCTGGTATCCCGATCACCAAACCACCTTGCCCGATGGTCGCAAGGCCAGCGTGGAAACCCTCCACCGCATCGATCGCAAGTCACGCATTCTCCACCGCGAGCACGTCTATCGACTTGAGGGTCCGGAGGGAACCCTCGAGCATCGCTGCGAGGAAACCATCCGCTGGTTCACCCCGCGCACCCTGGCCCGAGTGCTCAAGGAAAGCGGCTTCAAGGTCACTCAGGCCGTGGCTGACTTCGATGATGAAATCCCCGTCACCGACGAAGCCCAAATCCTCACGGTGCTGGCGGAGCGTTGTTAGATGATTCATCCGGCAGACCTTCGGATGGCCATGTCATCTGTTTCCGCGCCTCGCGCTTTTGCAGAATGAGCAGGATGAAAAAAGCCAGCATCAGCATCAGGAATGAGACCAGCAAACCCTCGGTCACGGTGAGGGCATAAGCCGTCTGGGGACCGAAGCCGCCATCCAGGTTGATCAGATTCGTTTTCATCACATGATCGAAAAGAAGCAGGAGCCAACCTGCCGCAAAGCCCGAGTAAAAATCCGGCGAAAACCTCATGCTTTCTTCGGACAACGCGAGCAGTAATGAAACGAGCGCGATTCCAGTCCGGATTTTCACCGCCAACCGCATCGCCCTTGCGCCCACGCCGCCCTCCTCCATCACACCGTCCACGCAGGCTGCCAGCACATAGATCACCCACAAGGTCAGCACGCCCGCCAGAATCATCGGCACGTGGGCACCAAAATCGGCATGCATCGCGATGATAAAACTCGGCAGGGCATTGATCGCCACCAACCCGGCCCACAGCGCCATCGCCCGCGGCAGTTTCGATGCATTGAATCTCATTTCCCCTCCAATCCATCCGAAAATCGCCTGGCGGACAAAACAAAAGAGCCGGAGGCATTTCCACCCCCGGCTCATTTGAAAGAAACGCTGCGATCAGATCAATGCTCGCGGCAGAACTGCTCGAAGCGGGTCAGGCCTTCGTTGAGCACGTCCAGCGTGGTGCAGTAGCTCAGGCGGATGCCTTCGTCGTAACCGAACGCGATGCCCGGCACGGCCGCCACCTTGTAGCGGGCCAGCAATTTGTCGCAGAGGTTCATCGACTTGATCCCGAGTTGGCCGGTGTAAACGAAGAAGTAGAATGCGCCCTTCGGCTCGACCACGCGGATGTTGTGAATCCCGCGCAGGCGCTGGAACACGAACTGGCGGCGCACGTCGTATTCGGCACGCAGGTCGTCGAGGAAACTCTGGTCGCCCTTCAGAGCCGCCACCGCGGCGTATTGGCCGAAGGTCGTGGCATTGCTCACCGTGTGGTTCTGGATCTTGTCGATCGCCTCGGCAATCGCCTTCGGCGCCGCCGTGTAGCCCAGACGCCAACCGGTCATCGAATAGGCCTTCGAAAAGCCGTTCACCGTGATGGTCAGATTGTAGAGTTCCTCACTCAGCGAGGCGATGGAGACATGCTTGGTCTCGCCATACACGAGCTTCTCGTAAATTTCATCGGAGAGGATGATGATGTCTTCGGAAAGGGCGACCTCGCCGATTTCACGAAGCTCTTCTTCGGTGTAAACGGCCCCGGTCGGGTTCGAGGGCGAGTTGAGGATCACCATTTTCGTCGCCGGGGTCATCGCCGCTTCGAATTGCTCGGCGGTGAGCTTCCAGCCATCGGACTCCTTGGTTTCCACGATCACCGGCTTGCCACCGGCCAGGCGGACCATTTCCGGGTAGCTCACCCAGTAGGGCGAGGGGATGATGACTTCGTCCCCTTCGCCGACCATCGCCAGAATGGCATTGAAACAGGCCATCTTCGCTCCGGCAGTCACGCAGATCTGCTTCGGATCGTATTCGAGTTCGTTATCCCCCAGGAGTTTTTCGGCGAGGGCCTCACGCAGTTCCGGGATGCCACCGGAAGGAGTGTATTTGGTCCGACCTTCCTGGAGGGCGACCATAGCGGCGGCCTTGATGTGGTCCGGAGTATCGATTTCCGGTTCGCCACCGGCCAGACCGTAAACTTCCTCGCCTCGGGCGGCCATGGCCTTGGCCTGATTGGTCACCGCCAGGGTGAGCGAGGGATTCACTAGATGGATGCGGGATGAGATGGAGTCCATGGGAACGCGCGAATGGATGGTTACACCGCCCGGCGGGGCGACATCACACGTTCTGTCACCCCCCCGGCCGGAGCGGACGGCTTTTCTGACGATCCGCCGCGCCGGGCGCAAGTGAAATGCTGCCGGATGCCGGGATCAGACGTCCAGATCGGCCATCCAGCCTCCCCGCGCCGTGACCCATTTCCCTTTGCGCACAATTTGCGGAAACCCGAGGCCATACCCTGCGGCCGCCTCAAAGACCCCCCAGGCCTGACTCGCCAAAATCCCGGAAAGCACCAGATCGCCTTTCTTCGCCAGCATCTTGGAAACCACCGGAAACGCCTCGATCAGCACGGTGGAAAAGATGTTCGCCAGCACCACATCATACTTCTTCCGCGGCTTGTATTTCAGGACATCCACCTCCTCGGTCACGATGCCTTCCACCCGGTTCCGGGCGGCATTCCGGGCGGTCACCTGCACGGCGAAGGGGTCGTAGTCGCAGGCAAAAACATCCCCGGCGCCAAGCTTCCGCGCCGCGATCGCCAGCACCCCGGTGCCGCAGCCCAGGTCCGCGCAGCTCCAGCCGGCCTCCCGACCTTCGCCAATGTCCACCAGCAGCCTCAGGCAGGTCGAGGTGGTGGCATGGTCGCCGGTGCCAAAAGCCATTTCCGGCGGGATCGAAATCAGTTCACGCCCCGCATGCTCCGCTGCCAGCACCTTGAGTTCCGCCTTTCTTTCCTCCTGGGTCACCAGAAAACGGCCCCGGATTTTCAAGGGGGGCGACACCTCCAAAGGTTTCTGCCACTCGGAATTCCGGATCTCCCGCACCCTCCCGCCAAAGCGCTCGCGAATCGCCTCCGCCGATTTCCGGTTTTCACAGAAAACCTCCACCCGCAGGGACTTCCCGCCCTTCAGGAGATGGATCACCAGATTCGGATTGCCGTGGAAACGTTCTTCCCACGCATCCATCCATTGCGACCCTGAAAGCTTTTCCCAAACCCACATGACATCGTTCCTAACACCTTGAGCCATCGATTCCAAGCTTGTTCCACGCCCTCTTTCCGAGGGGGGCCGGATCCCAGCCGCACCACCCCGCGAAGTCCAGCAAAAGCCGCCCCCGCACTTTCGCTTTGCCGCCCATCCCGCATCAGGAAATGCTCCCCCATGCCCGATCCGCTCCTCGTCATCGATCGCATTGTGAAACGTTTCGATGGCTTCACCGCCGTCAAAGGCGTGAGTTTCTCCGTGAACCCCGGGGAAACGGTCGGCCTGCTCGGCGTCAACGGTGCCGGCAAGACCACCCTGATGAACATGATCCTCGGGCTCATCACGCCCACGGAAGGCGGCATCCACGCCTTCGGTCTCGACCTCGCCCGCCACCGCATCGAGATCCTCAAACGCACCAATTTCTGCACCACCTACGCCACGCTCCCGGGAAATCTCAAGGTCCGCCACAACCTCGAAATCTTCGCCCGCCTCTATCAGGTCCCCCAGCCGAAAAAGAAGGTCGCCGCCCTGCTCGAGCTTCTCGAAATCGACCACCTCGCCGCCAAGGCCACCGGCCAGCTCTCCGCCGGAGAAAGCACCCGCGTGAACCTCGCCAAGGCCCTCCTCAACGACCCGGACCTCCTCCTGCTCGATGAACCCACCGCCTCGCTCGACCCCGACATCGCCGACAAGGTCCGCAAGCTCGTCCGCCGCATCCAGCACGAACGCCACCCCGCCATCCTCTACACTTCCCACAACATGCGCGACATCGAGGAAGTCTGCGACCGCATCCTTTTCCTCCACGAAGGCAGCATCCTCGCCCAAGGCACCGCCGCCGAAATCACCTCACGCTTCGCCGGCAAGGATCTCGATGAGGTCTTCATCAAAATCGCCCGCTCCGACACCGCCGACCTCGTTCGAGCGGAGTAAGGTCAAAGAGCCAAGTGCCAAAGAACAGCCATGCTCCGCGCTTGAATGGCGAGATCGCAATGGCCACGCTCCCGCTCCCCGCTACTCGCCACTCCTCCCATGTTCATCGAAACCGCAGGCAACATTCTTTCCCAATGGGGCGAAGGCCCGATCTGGCACGACGACTCGCTGTATTACGTCGATATCGAGAAACACCTCGTCCACCGCTACACCCCCTCCACCGGCGGTGAAAATTCCTGGGACGTGGGCGAAAGGGTCGGCACCGTCGTCGTCCGCCGCCAGGGCGGCCTGCTCATTGCGGGCGATTCCGGCTTTCATTTCCTCGATCCCCGCACCGGCAATCTCACCCCCATCGCCGATCCCGAGGCCGACAAGCCGAACAATCGCTTCAACGACGGCAAATGCTCGCCCGACGGCCGCTTCTTCGCCGGCACCATTTCCCTCGTGAAAAAAACCGGCGACGCCAAGCTCTACCGCCTCGACCCCGACCTCAGCGTCCATCCCGCCTTTGGCCCCGTCACGAACTCCAACGGCATCGTCTGGAACCGGGCCGGAAACACCTGCTACTACATCGATACCCCCCGCCGGGAAATCCTCGCCTTCGACTACGCCAACGGCCTACTCACGAACCCGCGCACCATCATCGAAACCCACAACATCGATGCCTCACCGGACGGCATGACCATCGATGCCGAGGGCAAGCTCTGGGTCGCCTTCTGCCACGGTGCCTGCGTCGTCCGCTACTGCCCCGCCACCGGTGGTGCCCTCCGCCGCATCGAACTCCCCTGCCTGGAAACCACCGCCTGCGCTTTTGGTGGGCCAGATTTGGCCGATCTCTACGTCACCACCGGCGTCCACAAGTCGGAAAAAGAAGAACTCGCCGGCCGCCTCCTCGTCATCCGCGGCCTCGGCATCCATGGCCTGCCTTCAGCGACTTTCGCTGGGTAAACTCTCTGGGGCCCTTTTCCGGATCAGGTCGAAAGTTGGGAATTCCAGAGCCTCACACGTCATTTTTCGCGCCGAGGTTACATGAAAATATATCACCAAATGCAATGAATCTGGCGAATAAACATCAAAAACAGCCACAATTTTCATCGTGACTTCCGAAAAGAAATACAGTTCCTTGTAGGGGTAATGTCCATTTTTGCCCTCAAACCCAAAAAGAGGGACAGCTCGACGAAGGGATTTTCCCTCGTCATCACCATTTCCATGATGGTGCTGCTGTCGCTTCTCGCCGTCGGAATGCTCAGCTTGGCGACGATCAGCCTGCGGGCAGCAGGATCGGCCGATGCCATGGCCGTGGCCCGCAACAACGCCCGCCTCGCCCTGCAGTTGGCCATCGGAGATCTGCAGAAATGGGCAGGTCGTGATCAACGGGTCACCGCCACTGCAAACATCGCCGGAACCGCCACGGGCGATGCCCTCGCCGCAGGTGCGAGCCCCGCCAACGGCACAGGGATGGACAGGGTGGACATCGGTCTCTCCGCCGTCCAACCGGGCACACGCCATTGGACCGGAGTTTTCCGGAACAACGACCTCCCCGCCCGGATTTACACCAAGACCCCCACCGCCGTTCGCGATCGCTGGCTGGTCAGCTCACCCGCACCTACCGGTGCCACGCCGGCCGATGCCTCCTGCTCCGTCAATGCCGCCGGAGAAGTGAGCGATAACACCGCCGCCGTCGTCCTCGCCGGAGGGAACAGCGTGGGCACCGGCACCAATGCCGTCCAAGACCACGTTGCCGTCCCCCGAGTCGCCATCGAGTCCACCGGCAGCCTCCCCGGAGGCCTTGCCTGGTGGGTCGGCGACGAAGGCGTGAAATCCCGAATCAATCTCGAACGCACGCTCGATTCTTCCGAGCGCTCCGCCGCACTCGTCCCGCAGCGCCGCGGTTGGGAGACCGTCACCGGGTTCGGCTCCTATCCCATCAGCCTCGGAAATCAGGACAGCGAACTGCCCCGCATCGTTTCCCAAGCCTCCAGCCCCCTCCTTCTGCCCGACCTCGCCACCGGAGACCCCAGCGCCCTGCAAGCGAATTTCCACTCGGCCACCACCCAAAGCCTCGGCCTCATCACCAACACCCTCGAAGGCGGCCTGCGGGTGGACCTCACACCCGTGGTCGATTCCGGTTTGGGCAGCTCTCCACCCACCGGAGCCTATGACAACTACCCGGTTCAAGGAGGCCGGATCATCCCCGCCGAAGCCGCCCGCACCATGGCTTTCCCACGCTGGGATCAGCTTGCCGATTTCCTGACCACCTCGAATGACAGGACCAGCCGACTCACCGTCGCAGGGCAATCGAGTGGCAAGGTGCTACCCATGGCCCCGAGCATCATCGACTTCCGCATCCTGATGGGCGTGAAAATGGTCAATCCCACCCCCGGAACCGGCACCACCTACCGCGTCCACCCCTGCGGCAAGATCGCCATTACCATCGCCAATCCCTATTCGCGGACCCTCGAGTGGTCGGACGCCCTCGAATTCGAGATCCGCAACACCACCCCACCCGGCAATCGGCCCTCACGCATCTGGCAATTCAACGAAACCTGTGCCTATCTGCCGCGCGATGGCACCGCCACCAACCCCGGCGGCGAATCGGCCGTCTTCAATCAAGCCGTCTTCACCATCCCCCGCGGCCAGCTCGAACCTGGAGAAGCCCGCGCCTACACCATCCGCAGCGCTGCCGTCCGCCCCGCCGGACAGGCAAACCGCCGTCTCGAGGTCCCTCTCGCCCCCACCGATTCGGCCGCTCCCTTCGATTTCAACCGCTGCATTGAAATGCAGACGACCCAGACCACCACCGCACCCATCTCTCTCGATGTCCGTGAGGGTTGGCAAACTTCCCGCATTCTTCTGGAAATGCGCCTGGCCCGCCAATCCGGCTGGATCCGCAGGATCGAGGGCTTCGAACTGGATAACGGCTACTTCGGACCGAACACCCGCACCTTCACCGCCGCCGATATCTCGAAATTCACCGCTCCGGTGCCGCTGATGCTCTACAGCTTCCAAATCAGCCAGCCGGGCATGGATTACCTTTCCCTCATGCCTTCGGGTTACGAACTCGGTCAGCGGGGCTCCACCCTGCGCACCTTTGCCGATTTCAATCTCCGGGCGATGAATTTCTCCAAGCCCATCGCCAGCTACAACCCGCCGCCCTTCTTCATGGAAAGCAATGACAGCATCGCATTGCTGCCATTCAACCCACCCGGCGGAGAAACCGGCACCGGCTTCACCCGCAACCTCGCCTTCAATCCCGTCAATTGGGGCTACAGCTCAGTCACCGGGGCGAACCGTACGGTCCTTTACTCCTTCCCCCGCGAGTTCGTCTCGCTGGCCCAGTTCCAGCATGCCGACCTCACCGGTGACGATACCGGCCCATCCATCGGCCACCAACCGGCGAATGCCTTCGGCAACTCTTATGCCAATCCCTTCGTCCGCCGCGCCGTCACCACCCAGTCCCGCGTCGATTACGTCATTCAGGGAGAGCCCAACCAATCCGGAGCCCTTCAAACCCGCCGGAACTACTATGACCTCTCGTACTTGCTGAATGCCTCGATCTGGGACCGCTATTTCCTTTCGACTCTCTCCGCCACCGGCACCCCGCTGAACCCGGCCTTCATCGTTGTGCCGGGCAGCGCCCCGTCATCGGATCCCACCAAGACCGCTGCCAGCCTGATAGTCGAAGGGGCCTTCAACATCAATTCCACCGACCCCCGCGCCTGGAAAGCACTACTGGCCTCATCCCGGCACTTTGAACACAGCGCCGGCGGCACCAGTGCCGAAGCCACCTTCCCCCGCAGCCACGAACAACCCGCCCCGGCCACCGTCCCAGCCAGCGGCACGGAAAATGACAGCTATTCCGGATACCGCCGCCTCAGCGATGCCGAGTTGGAAAACCTCGCCCAAGCCATCGTCCGCCAGGTCCGCCGCCGCGGTCCCTTCGTTTCCCTCTCGCACTTCGTGAACCGTGCCATCGCCGATATCGGCACGGCCCGCGACACTCCCGCCACCCGCGAAGTTTCCCGCTCCGGTGCCCTGCAATACGCGCTCGATGATTCCGGCATCAACATCAGCATCACCGGCCTGCGCAGCGGTTTCCGCAGCGTCGCCGCACGCCGTGACCAGGTCAGCCTGGTGGAGAAAAACAGCGCTCCCCGTGCGGACCTCGATGGCACCGATACCGAGGGCCGCCCCACCGATGCCGACCCGCGCAACCCGGACTGGGCGAACACTTCCCGGGACAACAACTTCGGTTCCGTCGCCAGCATCCTCGCCGATCGCACCCAACTCAACAATCCCCGCGTCCGCCCCGAACAAGGATACCGCAGCACCGGCATTCCTGCCTGGCTCACTCAGGCGGACGTGCTCCAGGCAATCGGACCCATCATCAGCCCACGCTCCGACACATTCGTCATCCGCACTTGCGGCGAGGCCCGGGATTCGTCAGGAAATCTGCTCGCCCGCGCTTACTGCGAAGCCGTCGTCCAGCGCCAGCTCGAGTATGTCGATCCCTCGAATCCGCCCGACGCCCGCGACAGCAGCCTCAGCGCCGTCAATCGCAGCTTCGGCCGCCGTTTTTCCATCGTTTCCTTCCGCTGGCTCAGCCCCGATGAAATCTAACATCCTCGCCCTCCTCAGCCTTTGCTGCCTCACCGGACTCCTCCGCGCCGATGAGGAACCCACCGTTTCCCTGCGGCTCGACATCGTCGCCTGGGGCGATGCCATCCACGGCCTTTCCGTCGGCACAGAGCGGGAGGAAAAAATCATCGCCCTCCCCTTCACCTACTCCCAGCCGCTCAAATACAGCGGGCCCGCCTTGCTGCGACTGCATCACGATGGCTCCGTCGCTCCCGTGGCGGAATCCGCCACGCCGACTCCTGAGGACGAAAGCCACACCTCCAAACCTCTCCAACCGGAAAAGCCTGGAGCCGATTCCAAGGAACTCCCCATTCCCGCAGAACTCGCCCAAGCCCGCGAAAAGGACCCCACCATCGCTGCGCTCGTTCCCCTTCCCCGGAACTCCCGGCGCGTCACCATCCTGCTCGCCCCGGCTGCCGGAGGGACGTTCCAGCCCTATGTCATCGATGACGACCCATCGAAACTCCCACCCGGCAAACTGCGCGTCCACAACCTCTCCCCTTTCCCCATCGCCATGCAGTTTTCCGATGGCACCAAGACCGAGGTGAAACGCGGCGGCACCGCCCTTGCCAACGCACGCGATGGACAAGCCGCCTACCGCCTCGCCTATCAGAAAGACGAGGAGTGGATCATTCAGGAAAACAACGTCATCCCCATCCGCGAAAACGAACAAACCCAGTTCATCGTTCTGAAAAGCACGAACGCTTTCTTCCTCTCCAAGGACGGCGCTGCCGGAGGCTTCCTGCAAACCGTCCTGCTCCGTCGTCCGCCGGAAACGGAGGGATGATCACCGCCCCATCCAACCTCCATCCACGACGAGCACCTCGCCGTTGACGTAGTCCGAAGCGGGCGATGCCAGGAAAACCGTCGGCCCCTTGAAGTCCGCCGGATCCCCCCAACGCCCCGCCGGAATCCGCGCCAAAATCTGCTGCGCGCGCACCGGATCATTTCTCAGCGCCTCGGTGTTGTCCGTGGCGATGTATCCGGGAGCGATCGCATTCACATTCACCCCCTTGCCCGCCCATTCGTTGGCCAGGGCTTTCGTCAGTTGGCCGATGCCGCCCTTCGATGCCGCATATCCCGGCACCGTGATCCCGCCTTGGAAAGTCAGCAGAGAGGCCGTGAAAACAATCTTCCCGGAACCCCGCTCGATCATCCGGGCACCGATGGCACGGGTCAGCAGAAACTGGGCATTGAGATTCACCTCGATCACTTCGAACCACATCTCATCCGGATGCTCCGCCGCCGGGGATCGACGGATCGTCCCCGCATTGTTCACCAGGATGTCCGGCGTGCCATGAGCTTCCATGACCTTCACGGCAAAGGATTTCACCGCCTCACGGTCCGTGAAATCACATTGCCACGCCGTGAACTGGCGACCCAGGGCCTTCACCGCCTTTTCGATTTCGCTCCCCGCTTCAAGCGTCGCACTCACTCCGATGATGTCCGCACCCGCTTCCGCCAGCGCCTCCGCCATCGCGAAGCCGATGCCGCGCTTGCAGCCCGTCACCAAGGCGGTCTTGCCTGTGAGATCAAAGGATTTCAAAATGCTCATATCCGTCTGAATTCTGTTAGATTGAAGGCCACACGCTCACCGCAGTTCGGAGATTTCCACGCGGTCCATGTCCGTGAAGGCCTGATTCTCCCCGCCCATCGCCCAGCAGAAGCGATACGCCGCAGTGCCCGCGCCACAATGGATCGACCATGCCGGGGAAAGCACTGCCTGACGATCCCGCACCCACAGGGGTCTCGTTTCCTGGGGTTCACCCATCATGTGCAGCACCGCATGGCCTGCCGGAACATCGAAGTAGCAGTAAACCTCGCTGCGACGCAAATGGGTGTGCGCGGGCATCGTGTTCCAGATGCTGCCAGGCTTGAATTCGGTGTAGCCCATCACCAGTTGGCAGCTCTTGATGCCGTTTTCATGGATGTACTGGCAGATGGTCCGCTCGTTGCATTCCTCCTTGCTGCCAAGTTCCACACGGTTCGCGTCCGCCGGCGTCGCCTTGGTGGTCGGATAGGCCGTGTGGGCCGGATAGCTGATGAGATAAAAGGCTGCGGGTTCTGCCGCATCATTGCTGGAAAAGGAAATGCGCTCGCTGCCACGGCCGATGTAGAGGCAGTCACACTTGGAAAGCTCATGCACCGTGCCGTCCACGGTGATCCTGCCCGCGCCACCCATGTTGAGCACTCCCAACTCGCGGCGCTCGCAGAAGTACGATGCCCGTAGTTCTTCACCAGCCGCCAACTCGAGCGTTCCATCGGTCGGAACTGCGGAACCCACGATCGCTCGGTCCAGATCGGTGTAAACCAGAGTCAGCTCTCCAGGCTCAAACAATTCGTCCAGGAGGAAGGAATCACGAAGTCCGTCGGTGTCGAGCATCGCGGTTTCAGAGGGAGAAGGGGCGTGGATGACTTTCATAGAATCAGGATCAATGTCTCGGGGTTCGTTCGGCGTGCGGCAGACCTAACCTGCCTCTGCAACGCGCTCCATCCTATTTCCAGGCATCTTCGAACACAAAAGAAGACCCCGGGTTTCCATGGAAACCCGAGGTCGAAAGGCGGCCTCTCCACCCCAACGAGGGCAGGATCAACCGATCAGATGTGACGGAGCAGGATGCTTTCGTATAGCTCCTGCTTGCCGCTGGCAGGCACCACCTCGCCCTGCGCGTGGGCGATGCGATGCAGATCCAGCAAGCCCAGCTTGCCTTCTTCGTAGGCCTTGCCGTCACCGCTGTCGAAGGACGCATAGCGCGCTTTCTTCAGACCCGGGATTTCCGACTTCGTGAGGATTTCCTCAGCCGCCAGCGCCGCACGGGCAAAGGCATCCATGCCCTGCACATGGGCAATGAAGAGGTCTTCGATGTCTGTCGAATTCCGGCGGATCTTGGCGTCGAAGTTGATGCCGCCGTGGCTGAAGCCACCTGCCTGGAAGATCACCATCATCGCCTCGGTCAGTTCCAGAGGATCGACGGGGAATTGATCGGTATCCCAGCCATTCTGCGCATCACCCCGGTTCGCATCCACACTGCCCAGCAACCCGGCATCCGCCGCGACCTGGAGTTCGTGCTGGAAGGTGTGGCCGGCCAGCGTGGCGTGGTTCACCTCGATGTTGAGCGAGAAGTCCTCCAGCAGTCCGAATTCACGAAGGAAACCGGTCACCGTCGCCGCATCGTAGTCATACTGGTGCTTCGTCGGTTCACAGGGCTTGGGTTCAATGAAGAACTTGCCTTTGAAACCGGCCGATCTCGCGTAGTCACGGGCGATGGTCAGGAAACGGGCGAAATGCTCGCGCTCGCGCTTCATCTCGGTGTTGAGAAGCGTGAGGTAACCCTCACGACCACCCCAGAACACATAGCCTTCACCTCCGAGGGCGATGGTCGCATCGATCGCTCCCTTGAGCTGTCCTCCCGCACGGGCAAGGATCGAAAACTCCGGGTTGGTCGAAGCACCATTCATGAAACGCGGGTTGCTGAAAAGATTCGCCGTGCCCCAGAGAAGCTTCACGCCAGAGGCATCCTGCTTGTCCTTGAGGTAAGGAACGATGGCCGCCATGCGCGACTCGAACTCGGCAAGAGTCGTTCCCGCTTCATCGATGATGTCGGTATCGTGAAAACAATAGTAGGGCGCGCCCAGCTTGGTGATGAACTCGAAGGCGGCATCCGCCTTGTCCTTCGCCCGCTGCACCGGATCGCTCGCGTCCAGCCAGGGCATGGGCCGGGTCGGTGCGCCAAAGGGATCGGCACCGTTGCCACAGAAGCTGTGCCAGTAAGCCACCGCAAAACGCATCCACTGCGCCAGCGGGCGGCCCATCACCACACGTTCGGCGTCGTAAAAACGGAACGCCAGCGGGTTCCTCGACTCCGGTCCTTCATAGCCGATCTTCCCGATCTCCGGGAAATAGGCCTTGCTGCCAATCAATGGGGTATTGCTCATGGTTTCTCGGGGTTTGAATTCCGCCCTGACTCTGCCACAGCCCCCCTCGCACCGCCTTCACGATCGATATCGAATCACCCCCACGTTAGCACAATCGGAAAGGTTTTTTCGGATCCCCAGGTTCAGCCCCCACCCCGCCGTCGATACTCCGTCGGCGTATGCCCCGTGGCCGCTCGGAATCGACGCGCGAAATAGTTCGAGTCTCCGAATCCGCAGTCGTGGGCGATTTCGGTCATGTTCGCCGTGGTTCGGCGCAGCCGACGTTTCGCTTCTTCGATTCGCAGGGTGATCAAGAAATCCACGGGGGATTGACCAGTGGCCTGGCGAAAGACCCGCAACAATTGCGTGCGGGTGAGATTCGCCTCATCGGCCAGCTTTTCGAGGGTCCATGGCTCGGCAAATCGTTGTTCCAAAGTGCTGATCAGCCGCCCCATCCTCAACAAAGCCCGTCGCTCGCCCGTTTCGCTTTCACCGTATCGACGCGACAGAAACACCATCAATTCCACCAGCAAGGCCAGCCGCTGCACCTCGTTTCCCGCCGCTCCTCCCACTTCTTCCGCCCGGATCCTCTCGGCGAAAACCTCGGCCGCTCCGAGATCCTCACGCCCCAATTCCAGCCGACTCGAAAACCGGTGCGCACTGCGGAAACCCGGCTCCAGTTGGAACAGCGCACTGTATCCCGGATGGCGCCTCAACAGGCCCTCCGGCAAGGGCATGCGCTCGGGATCATACATCACATTCACCAGCACCAATCCCTCCCGCTCCCGAAAGCTGTGCACTTGACGACCCTGCACCACAAACACACTGCCGGCCGCCACCGGAAAGGATTCGCCCTCCAGCCGATGAATCCCCTTCCCCGCCACCACCAGCACCAGTTCGCAGAAGTCATGGAAATGGTCCACCTCCGTGACATCATAGGCATGCGATGGCTTGCCGCCCGGCTCCGTCCGCGCGATTCTCACCGCCAGCGGAAATCCGTCGCGACCGAAAAAGTCCACCCCTCTCGCCAGCAAGGCCACGTCGGCATTAGCACGAAAGGAATGCTCCTCCGCAAGCCCAAACCCACTTGAAACTAATCCTTTCGGGTCAATACCCCGGAACCCGGAAAGTGATATCTTCACCGCCTCCATGCGCCGCACCTCCGCCATTTTCGCCCTGCTCGCCGCCCCAGTCGCCGCCCAGATCCCCGCCTTTCCCGGTGCCCAAGGCTACGGTGCCTTCGCCGCTGGCGGGCGCGGCGGAGATGTTTACACCGTCACCAATCTCAATGACTCCGGCCCCGGTTCCTTCTTCGAGGCCATCAGCACCGTTCCCGCTGCCGGACGAACCATCGTCTTCGCCACCAGCGGCTACATCCGCCTGCCCAATGGCTCCGGCGGCACCCGCATGACCGCATCCAAGGTCACCATCGCCGGACAAACCGCCCCCGGCGATGGCATCGGCTTCTTCAACAACAACTTCCGTGTCTCCGGCGACGATGTCATCCTCCGCCATCTCCGCTTCCGTCGCGGAAAAACCGAATCCAGCGGCGATTGCCTCAATCTCGACAGCGGATCCAACCGCTCGATGCTGGATCAACTCTCCGTCCAGTTCAGCACCGACGAGAATTTCTCCTCCTTCAACAGCCCGCCCGACAACCTCACCTTCCAATGGTCCCTCAATGCCTGGGGCCTCCAGTCCCACTCTTGCGGCGGTCTTTGGGACCAGCGTTTCGCCACCTCCCACCACAACCTCTGGGCCCACAACCACACCCGCAACCCCAAGGCACGACCCGATGGACTTCTGGAATGGACCAACAACGTGACCTTCGATTGGAACATCGGTTTCATCATGGGTGACTCGCAAACCCCCGCCGCATGGAAAGCCAATGTCATCGGCAACTACTTCGTCTGCCCGCCCGGAAACATCCGCAACACCCCACTGCAAAGCGCCAGCCTCGATCGCAATGGCTACCCGAATTTCTCCGTCCACGTCGCCAACAACCTTCACGACCGCGATGGCAATGGAACTCTCGATGGCACCGACCGCGGCTGGTCCATCGTCAGCGGCAGCGCCTACCACGCCACCACCAACCCCACCGGAAACTACCTCGCCCTCAATACCGCCGTCGCCGGCTCGTCTACCCTCACCATCGACCCACCCCGGCTCGCCTACAAGAAAGTCGTCTCCACCTCCGGCGCTCTCCGGCTGGATGCCGCCTACACCGGTCCCATTCGCGATGAAGTGGATACACGACTCGTCCAAAACCTGATCACCCAAAGCCGCAACATCATCACCCGCCCCAGCGATCTGGCCGGTGTCAGCAATGGCGGCATGGGAACCCTGAACTCCGCCACTGCCCCCATCGATAGCGATGGCGACGGCATGCCCGATGCCTACGAGACCGCCCTCGGCTGGAATCCGGCAGTCAAGGACCACAACTCGGCCCCCGGCAGCACCACCTTCTTTCCCGCCGGTTCTTCCACGTCCTACACCCGCCTCGAAGAATACCTCCACTTCAAGTCTGTGCCGCACCTGATGCTCCAGAAAGGCACCGCCTCCGCGGCCATCGACCTCTCACGCTACTGCTCCGGTTTTTCTAACAACCCTACTTTCACCCTCGCCAATATCACTGGTGGAACCGCCGCACAAAGCGGTCCCGGCGGTCGTACGATCACCTTCACCGCGAACAACACCGCCGGCCGGGGTGGCTTCAATTTCACCGTGACCGATGCCGAGGGCGACACCTGGACACGACAGTTCGCCATCGCCATCACCAACAGCGGCGCTCCCGCCGATCTCGACTGGCGCGGCTCGGGCTCGAACTGGGACAGCAGCTCGCTCAACTGGCTCAAGAACGGCAGTCCGGAAGCCTTCACCTCGGGCGATCGGGTCAGCTTCCGTCAAAGTGGCTCCGCCGCACCGAACGTGATCGTGCCCACATCCGTCATCGCCTCGAACATCGAAATCGATAGTCCCACCTCCTACACCTTCAGCGGGGCCGGCGGCATCAGCGCCAGCAACCAACTCGTCAAACGCGGCACCGGCACCGCCACCTTTTCTAACAGCGGATCAAACAGCTTTTCTGCCGTCCGGCTGATCGATGGCACCCTCGCCCTCCATTCCGCCACCGCTGCAGGCACCGCACCGATCCGTTTCGAAGGCGGCGCGCTCACCCTCAACCCGGCATCGAACTCCACCATCTCCTCCGAGTTGGTTTTCGAAACAGACGCCACCATCACCACCGCCTCGCAGCACAACGTCTCCGGGCTTTGGACCGGTGCCAACCGCACGGTCACCGTGAATGCCAGTTCAGGCCAGCTCTGGACGATCACCAACCACTGGAACAATTTCTCCGGGACCCTGCGCGCTGGCACAGGCAATCCCCGCTTCCGATTGAATGGCACCTCAAACGTGAATTTCGGCAGCGCCAATGTCGCTCTCGACCTCGGCTCCGGCTCCGCCCAATTCATGAACCGCAACGGCGGCACCACCCCCTTCCTCCTGGGTTCCGTCAGCTCCACCGGCACCGCAACCGTTCTCGGAGGCACCCAGACCGGCACGGCCGAAACCACCTGGCAGGTCGGTGCTCTCAATACCAATACCACCTTCGCCGGTGCCATCACCAATGGCGGCGGAGCCACCCATGTGATCAAAAACGGTAGCGGCGATTGGACTCTCACGGGAACCAGCACCCACACCGGAAACACCACGGTCAGCACCGGTGGACTGCTTGTTTCCGGCACTCTGCAGAACTCGCCGGTCATCGTGCAAAACGCCGCCCTGCTCGGCGGAAACGGCACCTTGGGCTCGAATGTGACCGTCCAGTCCGGCGGCATCCTTTCCCCCGGCACAATTCCATTCACCGGTGCCACGATCACGGTGAACGGGAGCCTCAGCCTGAACAACCCCACTCTCTACTTCGATCTCTCGAACACGACCACCGGCGCCAATGACCGCATCCATGTCGGCGGAAACCTCTCTCTAACAGGTGCGCAGAATTTCCAGTTTCTTCTCCTCCAAGGCCCGCTCTCACCCGGCACCTATGATCTCATCGTCGCAGGAAACAGCAGCGCCAGCGGCGTGACTCTCAACCACAATCTCCCCACCAATTCCCGCCAAAGCTTCGCCCTCGGCAGAAGCTCCGCCGGTGCCCAGCCCTCGAAAGTCTGGCTCACCGTCGCTGGAAATCCCGCCACCCTCACCTGGACCGGTGCGGGCAACGCCAGCTGGGACACGACTTCATCCGGAAACTGGAGCGGTGCCTCACCGGACACCTTTTTTCCCAATGACGCCGTCGTTTTCGATGACAGCGCGACCAACCGCAGCGTCACTCTCATCGGTGCCCTTTCCCCGCGCAGCATCACCGTCAATACCACCCTCGGCTACACGCTCACCGGCAGCGGATCACTGACGGGAAACTCCACCTTCACAAAACTCGGCACCGGCACATTGACCCTCACCCCCGGCACCGCCAGCAATCATTCCGGTGGCACCATTCTCCAGCAAGGCAGCATCGTGCTATCAAACAGCCTCGCCAACGCCGCCGGCCTCGGCACCGGCACGATCGTCTTCCAAGGCGGCACGCTGACGATGTCCGGATTCAATGGCAGCAACGCCACCACCAACGACCCGCTGCCCAATCCCATCGATATCCCGACCGGCTCCACCGGCACCCTCAACCTCCTCCAACGCGGCCCGAAACCCGGCTCCGCCAATGTCTTTCCCGGCCTCACCGGCACGCTCTCGGGCGGCGGCACGCTCAACCTCGTGATCAAGTTTGTCCGCGGCGACTTCCTCAGCCAAGCCCCCACCTTCAGCGGCACCCTCCATGCGATTGCGGGCGATGCCGATGGCGGCGATTTCCGTTTCGGCACCAGCTATTCCTGGTCCGGCCTCCCGAATGGCACGCTCCACCTCGGCGATAAAATAAATGCCTATTATGTCGGCACCAGTGCAGACGGCGCAGGCACCACCATTCCCATCGGCGAACTTTCCGGCCACTCCGGTTCCCGCCTTCTCGGCGGCAATACCGGCGGGCGGAATTTCACCTACCGCATCGGCAGCAAAACCCCCGCCAATACCGAAGTCACCTTCGCCGGAACCATTGCCGAACAGTCCTCCAGCGTGACTTCCACTTACGTGAAAACCGGAGCGGGCACATGGCACCTCTCCGGCTCCGGCACATGGAACGGCGGCACGGTCGTCGAACAAGGCACCCTCCGTTTGTCAGGCACATTCAGTGGTGCCAATACCGCCTCGGTCAATGCCGGTGCCACACTCTCCCTCACCGCCGGATCACTCGCCGCCGCGGCCGTGGAAATCGATTCCGGTGCCCTGCTCACCGGATATGGCAGCATCCTGGGTGACCTCAAAGTCGATGGCACCCTGACCTGCCGCGGCGCGTCCTCCGGCACCCCCGGCACGCTCACCGTCAGTGGCACCCTGACCCTGCCTCCAGGCTCCCAAACGCAAATGCTCGCCGGCTCCGCCTCCGATCAAATCCAAGTCCAAGGTGACCTCGCCGCCAGCGGAAATCTCCACATCACCCTTGCTCCAGGAACTCCCTTCGGACGCATCCGCCTGATCTCGGTCACCGGTGAAATCGATGGCATCCCCTCTCTAACAGGCATCAGTCCGGGCATCACCGCCCATCTCTCCACTTCAGCCCCCGGCGGGATCGATCTGGTGATCGATGACTCCGATGAAGACCGTCTTCCCGATTCCTGGGAAACCACGAATTTCGGCAATCTGACCCAGGGACCTGACGATGATTTCGATGCCGATGGCACTTCCAATCTCGCTGAATACCGTCTCGGTCTCAACCCCACAAATTCCGCCTCAGCCTTTCGCGCCAACCTCAACGGCAAGACCCTGAGCTGGCCCAGCGCCCCTGGTCTCGTGTTTGCCGTGAAACGTTCCTTCACTCTGAACGGCGATTGGGTTTCCATCGCCACCATCACCGGCCCCTCAGCCCAGAACACCGCGACTTTCACCGATCCCACGCTCGCCACAAAGGCCTTTTACAAAATCGAGTTCACCCCCTGACTCGAGTTCCCATGCCTGGAGCGTTTTCGCTCTCCTCACCTGAATTTGGAATATCCACCGGACACGCCCCGTAATCACCGGGAATGATCCGAACCCTTGCTTCCTGGATTCTCGGCGGACTGCTCAATGTTTCCATGGCAGCCGAAGTGCAAACTTTCGCACCGAAGCTTTATGCTTTCGAAAACGGACTCTCCAGCCTCCCTCCCATCGAAGGAGTGCGCCTTCTCAAACAGCTCGGGTATCAGGGAGTTGGCTCCGTCAACACCACAAAGCTCGCCGCCATCCAGGCTGCCTGCAATGCCGAGGATTTCCCGCTGGTCAGCATTTACGTTGGCGGTCGGGTGAATTCCGAAAACTACGAACTGGAAGCCGGACTCACTCCGGCCATCCGCTCGCTGAAAGGCAGCCAGGCCATCGTCGAACTCTTCCTGCAAAAGGGCCCACAATCGACAGATGCCCAGGCCATCGCCATGGTCCGCGAAGTGGCGGAGCAGGCGGCAGCGGCAGGACTCAGGGTCGTGATTTATCCCCATGCGTATTTCCATGTCGAAAGAGTCGATCACGCCCTGCGAATCGCCAAGGCCACGAAAATGGACAATGTCGGCGTTGCCTTCAATCTCTGCCATTTCCTCAAGACCCAGCCCGGCGAAGACCTCGCCAAAAACCTCCGCGATGCCGCCCCGCGTCTCTGGAGCGTCAGTCTCTGCGGTGCGGATCGGGATGGCCGCGACTGGGGCAAGCTCATCCGACCTCTCGATGAGGGAGACTTCGATCAGAAAAATCTGTTAGATCACTTTCGAACACTGGGCTATGGCGGATCGATCGGACTGCAATGCTACAACATCCGCATCGCTCCTGCCGAGCAGGGCCGGAATCTTTACCGGATCTAACAGCTAGATGGCTACCATCAGAATCATCTTGCGAACAGCAGCATCGATCAGCCCCAAAACTTCCAGACACGGCACGATCACCTCTCTTTGAAATGCCTCGGGAAACAACACTCCCAGCGGCATGCCCACAGCCAGCAGCGCCGGAATCCTGCCGAAAGAAAATCCCATCCGCCTTTCCATCAAGGTCAGCCATCCGTGGATGAAAAAGAAAAGGGTCGGCAGTCCATAGCCCGCCCTTACTGGCAGCGTGATTGCCAATTCATGAAGCAGGCCGGAGCCCACGAAAACCGCCATCAGCCCGGCATCTTCACCGAATCTCTGCGCCACCGGTTTACCCACGAGACGCTGCATCATTTGGGAATAGCCGGTATTC
>JALOTY010000060.1 GCA_025457665.1 Akkermansiaceae bacterium
GGGAAGGTGTCAAGGCTGATATCGCGGCCCGAGGAGGTGCCAGGACGGGTTTGGTGCTCTCCATGAACGCGTCTTCGAAGGCGAAAATTCGGTGGTCCTAGCGTAAGGATTTGAGCGAGCTCTCATGAATAGTCGGGAAAGGGGGTGGACCACGGATTTCACGGATGGGCACGGATGAGGAAGTGATATGTGATCGGTGATCGGGAAGAAGGGTTCATCGCAAAGGCGCAAAGTCGGCGAATACTGATGGAGGTGGGAGTGACATAGGAGGAACAACGAAAGGATCGAAAGGCACGAAAAGGAAACAGCCGGTAGTGGATGTTGAGTGGTGTGGCTGTGAGCGAGTGAGTTTGGCGCTTGGTGGGGTGGCTTCGCGAGGTTCAGGCGCGGGGTTCTTTTTCGGGGCGGGGTCCCAGGGTGTTACCCTGGGCTGTGATACGTAGCCCCGTTGGGGCAGAAGAACATCGATCAGGGAGAAAGACGCAAGATTTCAAGACACAAGACGCAAGACCGGAGGCGGCTGTGGGGGCGCAGTTCAAAGGACAAGGTTCAAGAACAGCCGGGCTTCGCGCGGGGCTTCGATCAACGGTGCATGGGCTGGGGAGAGTGGGAGCGGGACGCTCCCACCACGGCCTGGGGCGGGACGCCCCAGCCACGTTTCTGAGTTTCGCATCCATCATCTAACATACTCCATCCAGCATCTGCCATCCTCCATCCAGCATCTGCCATTCATCATCGACTGTTTCCCTTTCGATCTTTTCGATCCCTTCGTTGTTCCTCCTCCCCCACTTCTTCATCAGTCTTTGCGGACTTTGTGTCTTTGCGGTGAACTCTTCCGACCGCCAAAGAAGGAGCGAGGAGCGAGGAGCAGGGGCGCAGCGAGCCGAAGAAAGGCAAACGCGCTTGGAGACAGTGGGGCGCGGATCAAGCGCGGGGTTCATGGGCTGGGCATGATCCACGGGTTGCACGCGTGGCTACATGCCGGAGCCCCTCGCTGGGCTTTCCGATGCGCGGAAGGGCTAAGCCCCGCTGGTGCGGGGAAGTGCCAAGTTCCAAGTTCCAATTTCCAAGTTCCAAAGAAAGGCAAACGGCCGTGGCTTTGGCTTTGGCTTTGGCTTTGGGGGTGTGGCTGCGGGACGCAGCCACCACGGCCTGCGGCGCGACGCCGCAGCTACGTTTTTCTTACCGATCACCGATCACCGATCACCGATCACCGATTACCGATTACCGATTACCGATTACCGATTACCGATTACCGATTACCGACCACCGATCACCGATCACCGATCACCGATCACCGATCACCGATCACCGATCACCGATCACCGATCACCGATCACCGATCACCGATCACCGATCACCGATCTCGGGGAGGGAGTGGTTTTGAAATGCGGGGTTCTGAGTACAGGAGGATCTGTGGCGCATCTTTTGAGCCTTGTTCCCTCCTGCTTGCCGGGCATCATTGATCAAGATAACCGTGGTCTTTGGCGTATTTGCGGACGTCGGCGGTGATTTTCATGGAGCAGAAGGTGGGTCCGCACATGGAGCAGAAGTGGGCGGATTTGGCGCCTTCGGCGGGGAGGGTTTCATCGTGGAAGGCGATGGCTTTGGCGGGATCGAGACCGAGTGCGAACTGGTCGCGCCAGCGGAATTCGAAGCGGGCTTTGGAGATCGCATTGTCGCGGATCTGCGCGGCGGGGTGGCCCTTGGCGAGGTCGGCGGCGTGGGCGGCGAGTTTGTAGGTGACCACGCCTTCGCGGACGTCGTCACGATTTGGCAGGCCGAGGTGTTCCTTGGGGGTGACGTAGCAGAGCATGGCGCAGCCGTACCAGCCGATGTTGGCGGCACCGATGGCGGAGGTGATGTGATCGTATCCGGGGGCGATGTCGGTGGTGAGCGGGCCGAGGGTGTAGAAGGGGGCTTCGTGGCACCACTCGATCTGTTTCTGCATGTTTTCCTGGATGAGGTGGAGCGGCACGTGGCCGGGGCCTTCATTCATCACCTGGCAGCCTTTTTCCCAGGCGCGGCGGGTGAGTTCGCCCTGGACTTCGAGTTCGGCGAGCTGGGCGTAGTCGTTGGCATCCGCAATCGATCCCGGGCGCAGGCCATCGCCGATGCTGAAGGACACATCATAGGCCGCGCAGATATCACAGATCTCGTCCCAGTGGGTGTAGAGGAAGTTTTCCTTGCCGTGGTGGATGGACCACTTGGCCATGATGGATCCGCCGCGCGAGACGATGCCGGTCATGCGTTTCGCGGTGTGAGGGACGAAGCGGAGCAGGACGCCGGCGTGGATGGTGAAGTAATCGACGCCCTGCTCGGCTTGTTCGATGAGGGTGTCGCGATAGAGTTCCCAGGTGAGGTCTTCGATGCGGCCATTGACCTTTTCGAGCGCCTGATAGATCGGCACCGTGCCGATGGGGACGGGGGAGTTGCGGAGGATCCACTCGCGGGTGGCGTGGATGTTTTTTCCGGTGGAGAGGTCCATCACCGTGTCCGCGCCCCATTTGGTGGCCCAGCGCATTTTTTCGACCTCTTCATCGATGGTCGAGGCGACGGCGGAGTTGCCGATGTTGGCATTGATCTTCACGAGGAAATTGCGGCCGATGATCATCGGTTCATTTTCCGGGTGGTTGATATTCACCGGGATGATGGCGCGGCCGCGGGCGACTTCCGAGCGGACGAATTCGGGGGTGATGACTGGCGGGATTTGGGCGCCCCAGCTTTGGCCGGGGTGCTGGTGGTGCATCACGTTGCGCGGGACCTGGGCGTGGGGATTGATTTCCGAAGGCCGGGGCATGTTGTAGCCATCGGGCGTGGAGCAGAGCTGGGCGGCGCGTTCGCGGACTTCCGGCGGGGCCTCGGCCGGGGTGGGGTAGCGGTCGCAGATCGTTTGAAATTCCTCCTGGCGGCCGAGGTTTTCGCGGATGGCGACGTATTCCATTTCGGGCGTGATGATGCCCTGGCGGGCATACCAAAGCTGGGTGACCGGATGGCCGGCGGAGGCCTTGAGCGGTTTGCGTTTCAGGCCGGGGTATTCCTTGAGTTTGTTTTTCGCGGCCTTGTTCTCGTTGTATTTCTCGGCGTGGGCATCGGAGAGATAACCGTTGTCCTCGGGCTTCACCGAGCGGCCTTCGTATTCCTCGACGTCGTTGCGGGCGAGAATCCAATCGCGGCGCAGGGCGGGCAGGCCTTGGGTGACATCGCCCTCGAAGCAGGGATCGCCCCAGGGTCCGGAGCAGTCATAGACCTGGACGGGTGCGTTCGGGACGCGGGTGCCATCGGGGTATTCGGTATCGGCGAGGCGGATTTCCCGCATGGGCACGCGGACGCCGGGGTGGAGGGTGCCGTTGACATAGACGCGCGAGGAATTCGGGAAAATCGTCGGGTCGTTTTCGATGGCGGCGAGTTCGGCGGAGTTATCGAGATCCTCGACGAAGTTGCCGGTGTAGTCCGAGCGGCGATGGGCGTTTTCCGGAAGGAGCGTGTCTTGGGGATTCATGGTGGCGAAGGGTGGAGGAAACGGGGATGTGCGATGAAATGAAAATGGCCACGCGGAAATCACGTGGCCAGAGGAGGGGAACCGGGTTCGACTTCCTACGGCGGCGTGACCCGCATCAGGTTCGGAGGGTCTTTTCCACGCGCGGGAAAATCTCGGCCCGCCGATCGTGCGGGCACCCCTGTCGTTTCGGGGAGTTTGTGGTGGAAACCCGGGAAGTCAAGAATGCGGATGGGCAGTAGGGGCTTCGAACAGGGCACCGCAGGAAGCGGTGGCTTGCCATGCGCCGGCAAGAGGGGCAGGCTTCGACGGATGAAAGGGCTCGTTTCGATTTGTCTGGCACTCACGTTCCTGACGTCCGCAGGGGCGGATGAGGTCATCGAACGGCGCGAGGTGGACGGGGTGGTTTACCATGTGGCGATGGTTCCGGCGGAGCGCTTGCGCTTGTTGTGGAAGGATGGGGAGGGGCGGGCCATGAGGACTTTTCCGGCGGTGGCTGCCGAACTCAGGCGACGCGGGGACGAGCCGCTGATGTTGATGAATGGCGGGATTTATGAGCCGGGTGGAATTCCCAGCGGACTCTTCATTCAGGATGGGAAAGTGCTGAATCCGGTGAATCGGCGCGATGGGAAAGGGAATTTTTTCCTCAAGCCGAATGGGATTTTTCTCATCGATGCCAAGGGTGCCCGGGTGATCGATACCGCCGGATGGGGGGCGGCCGACGGGGTCAAGTGGGCAGTGCAGTCCGGGCCCTTACTTCTGCGAAAGGGGAAGGTGCATCCGGCCTTTCGGGAGCATTCGGAGAACCGACTGCATCGAAATGGCGTGGGGGTGAGGAAAGATGGAATGGTGGTGCTGGCGATGAGCGATGGGAGGTCGGCAAAATGGCCGAATCTCCATGGTTTCGCGACATTCTTCCAGAAGTTGGGATGCGAGGATGCGCTCTTTTTGGACGGCGACATCAGTGCCATCCGCGTCGGCAAAGGGATGGATGAGCCGAGCCAGGACTATGGGACTTTCGTGGCCGTGGTGGCGGCGGAATGAGGAACTATTTCCTGGGAACCTCGACGAGATAGGAAGACGCCGCGAGGTCGCTGGGGGCGACGGCGGGTTCGTCCAAGGGCAGATTCGCTTTGCCGCCGTATCGCTGATCGATGATCGTTTTCACGGCCGGTTCATCGAGCCGGTATTCGCGGAAAGGGCGGGGCTTGCAGAGTTCGACCCCGCCGGCGCGGTAGAGTTTCCAAACGAGTTCGGAGCAATACATCGAGTCATCGCTCCACGCGAAAAGGCTGTCGTAGGGCTTGCCGTTTTGCTGCTCTGCCCACTTCCGCGCCTGGTCGACCCAAGCGGGATCGAGGGCTTGGTTGAGACGACGGGCGTGGAAAGTCCCGGGCAGGCTGCGGGCGATGAAATCTTCGAGGCGGGTGACGCGGACCGGATGAATCGCTTCGAAAACCGCGAGGCCGTCGCGGGTTTCGACGACCACGCCGCAATGGGTGTAGGGGGAATCGGTGGCGGCGCGCACGGCGTCGCTCTGGAGGCCCGGGTTTCCCTGGAAGACGATATCGCCTTCGCGAAGTTGGTAATCGGGATGGGCGGGCTTTTCCTTGGCGGAAGCGGTGGCACCGAGGAGGGCGAGGGAGAGGGAGAGAAAGAGGAGAGGGCGAATCACTCGGGGAACATGCCCAAAGAACCGGATGGAGTCGATGGGATTTGTGCCGATGGGGCTGCCGTGGCCGGGCCACGAGGGTATCCTGTGCTCGTAAATCCCCGCGTCGTGCCTCGGGGGCATGGTTTGACCTGAGAGAAGGTCGGGGCAATCATGATCCTGTGTTCACCGCAAAAAACCCACGGCGCCTGGTCCGCGCTCTTTTGGCTTTCGTTCTGACTCTCTCCGCGGCGGCTGATGTGATTGCGATCCCGGATGGATCATTCGACGTCCGCACGCTGAATGCGGGATCGTGGAGCTTCAACATCGATCCATGGTCCGAGACCGGCGGTCCCGGGAATGGCAATGGCTTTGTGGAGAGAATCAATGGCTTCGCGGCGGATGGAAACAACCACCTCGGGATGAATCTCGGACACGATGTCTGGCAGGATCTGGGAGTGACCTACCAGGCCAATACCCGCTATACTCTAACAGTCGCGGTGGGCAACCGTGTCGGAAACACCAACGCTGCCAACAACAGCCAGTTCCATCTGGCCAGTTCATCCGGCACGCTGTTCGCGAGTGGGAGCTTCAATGCATCGACCCTGCCCGGGGGAACATTCAGCGACGCGCCAGCGCTGGTGTTCGATACGCCCAACCAACCGTCGGCGGTGGGACAGACCATCCGGATCCTGCTGCGGGCCCGAGGGAACGGGCGGAGTCATTTCGACCGCATCCGCCTGAGCGCCGAGCCCCTGCTTCCGAGTGGGGCGGCGGTGCTGGCAAACCCCTCCGTTCAGGCTCTCACATCAAGCGGGGCCGAGGTGGGGGTGGAAGTGTCGGATCCGGGTGTGCAGGATCCTCAGCTCACGTTCTTCTGGGGAGATAACGACGGTGGCACCACGGCATCGGCCTGGGATTTCCAGCAAACTTTGCCGGGGACACATGTCGGCGCGGCTTCGCTGGTCTTGTCGAGTTTGAGTCCTGGTCAGGAATATCTTTTCACGGTGAGGGCGACCAACAGTGGGGGTGTTTCCTGGCTGCTGCCGGCCATGAGTTTTTCGACGCTGCCGATTTCTCCCAGCGTTGAGGCAACGGCGGCGACTCAAGTCACGACCTCGTCGGCTTTGATTGGCGGTGCGATCACCAGCACGGGGGGGGAGGTTCCTGAGGTGACGGTCTTTTATGGCCCTGCCGATGGCGGCACCGATTCCGAGCAATGGGCGTCCTCCATGCACATCGGCCCACAGACGGGAGCCTTCAGTGTGCCGATCAGCGGGCTGGCAGCAGGGACGAACTATCATTTCCGGATCCGTGCCATCAATTCCGCGGGAGATTCGTGGTCGGGTGCGACCTTGTCGTTCACGACTCTATCGGTTTTTCCGCCGGTGATCTCGAATCTTCCGGCAACGGGAATCACGGGGACCACGGCAACGCTGAGGGGAGAGGTTGTTTCAACAGGGAATGACAATCCTGTGGTCACGATCTTTTATGGCAGCACCGATGGGGGAACTCAGCCATCGGCTTGGCAGCAGTCGGTGTCTTTGGGAGCGAAGGCGTCAGGATTCGAAGCATTTGTTTCCTCGCTTTTGCCCAACAGCAACTACTTCTTCCGGGCGCGGGCAGTGAATCCCGCGGGCACAACCTGGGCAGCGGAGAGCGGGACATTGACGACCACGGCGCTCCTGCCTTCTTCGGTCATCTTCCATGAAATCCATTTCAAACCGGAGGACGAATCGACCCGCGGCGAATTCATCGAGCTATACAATCCCGGAGACACTCCGGCGGACTTGACCGGATGGCGGATCTCCAGCGGGGTGAGTTATGATTTCCCTGCGGGAACCGTGATGCCGCCGGGGGGATATCTCGTCATTGCCCAGGACCCCGCGCAGATTCTGGCGACCTATGGAGTCAATGCTCTTGGTCCCTATTCGGGTGCCCTTTTCTCGTCGGGTGAGCGATTGAATCTCCGCAACGAAAGCGATCAGGTGGTGGACCGTGTCGATTACGGTGTCGGATTTCCATGGCCGTGCCGGACGGATGGGGGCGGTTCATCGATCGAGCTGATCCACCCCAGCTTGGACGGGGAGTTGCCCGGATCATGGCGGGCATCGGGCAATGCCGTCGGGTCGGGCGTTCCGCAGACATATCTTTCGACACAGTCATCCGGTTGGAAGTTTCGTCGTGGCACCACCGAGGCCACTTCGCCAATCACCCTTTGGCGGGACAGCAATTTCAACGATGCGACGTGGGAAAACGGCCAGATGCCCCTGGGTTACGGGACGAGCGGGCTGAACACCACCCTCAGCGGAATGCGGAACAATTATCGGACCATCTATCTCCGCAAGGCGTTCACCGTGCCTTCGGGGGCGGTGCCGAATTCGCTGAAGGTTCGACTCTATCTGGATGATGGATGTGTCATCTGGATCAATGGACAGGAAGTGCATCGACGCAATGTTGGCTCCGGAAATCTCACCTATCTTTCGGCTGCAAGCCAGGGAGTTTCGCCCACCTGGCACGAATTCACCCTCGAAAATACCGACGAGATTCTCTTCGGCGGCACCAATGTGATCGCGGTCCATCTCCTGAACGCCACCCTGGGAAGCAGCGACCTGGCCTTTGACATCGAGCTGAGTGAAACCGATGGCACGGCATCCAGCGTGCCGACCCCCGGAGGGGCCAACTCAGTCCGCGAGGGAACGGCGCTCATCCCGCCGCAGATCGATCAGGTTTCGCATGTTCCCCTGACACCTCGGAGTGGGGAGTCGGTGACCATTTCCGCCCGCATCACCGACCCCGACGGGGTGGCATCCGCGAGTTTGCTCTATCAGGTGGTGGATCCAGGTTCCTACATCCGTCTCACCGATGCCGCTTATGCCACGAATTGGACATCGGTGCCGATGACAACGAGCGGTGGTGGGTTGTGGTCGGCGGTTTTGCCATCGAATCTTCAAGTGAACCGTCGCCTGGTGAGATATCGTATCGATTTTGCCGATACACTCGGGAATTCCCAGCGGGTGCCTTACGCCGATGATGAATCCCCGAACTTCGCCTATTTTGTCTATGATGGCATTCCGGCGTGGCAGGGTGCTTTCCGTCCGGGTCAGACGAGTTTGACAACATTCAGTCCCGCGACGCTTGAATCATTGCCGGTTTACACCTTGGTGGCGGCGGATCAGGATGTGATCAACAGCCAATACAACGGCAGCTTCGACACGGTGAGGATGTATGGCAGCTTCGTTCATGAAGGCAAGGTTCACGACCATATCCAGTTCCGAAATCGTGGTGAGGGATCGACCTATCAGGCTGGAAAAAACAAGTGGCGGTTCTACTTCAATCGCGGCAGCCGCTTCCAGGCAAAGGATGCCGAGGGGCGGCCATATCTCGCGAGCTGGACCCAGTTTTCCGGGAATCCCGGAGCGAGCCCATGGGCACCTCTGAATCGTGGGGCATCCGGGCTCGATGAGATGGTTCCCTTCCGTGCCTTCCAACTGGCGGGAGTGCCGTCCCCTCATGTGCATCATTATCATTTCCGCGTGGTCCGTGGCGCTCAGGAAAGTCCGGCCGCCACATCCATTATCAGCGATTCCCTTGGGAATTCCTATGGCCAGTATCTCGGGGATTTCTGGGGGCTGTATCTTGCGGTGGAGCCGATCGCCGGAAGTTTCCTCGATGAACGCGGCCTGCCTGAAGGGAACATTTACAAGATCGAGAACAACAATGGCGACAAGAAGGAACAGGCGGCAGGGCAGCCGGTGGATTCGTCCGACTGGATTGCTTTCCGTGACGCCCATGTCAATGCCGATCCCACCGAGGCGTGGTGGCGGCAAAATCTCGATCTGGAGAGTTACTTCTCCTTTCATGCCATCAATCGACTCACTGGAAATGTCGATCTGCGGGGCGGATCGAACCATTATTTCTACCGGCGTTCGAGCGACAATCGCTGGGTGCCGATCCCTTGGGATCTTGATATGATGTTCATTGCCAAACACCATTGGGGAAGCCCCTTTGGCAGTGCGGTGCCGGATGTCATTCATGCCCACAAGGCCATTCTCCAGCATCCTCAGATCGCCTTGGAGTATCGCAATCGGGCGCGGGAGATTCTCGATCTGCTGGCCTCCGATGCCACCACTTTCGGGGGTCAGATGGGACAGCTTGTTGCAGAAATCAGTGGTCGAGTCCATGTGACAGGATCGACGGGATCTTTTGCTTGGGCGGATGCCTGCCAGTGGAATCTGCACCCACGGACCAACGGGACCGATGGTGTGGCAAGTGGTCAGGGCAACCATCGTGGCAACTTTTTCCGATCTCCGTTCTCGGACAGTCGTGAAGGCGGCTCGTGGGTCCGATGGTTGCGCACGCCGACATTCACAGGAACGGGGACGCCGGAGGATAGTTTCGCTTATCTCCTCAACTATGCGACGAACACCTGGCCGGGAGGCGCGTGGGTGCAGAACAATGGGGATCAGCGGGGATATGGATATCAGTTTGTGCTCTCGGAAATCCAGGATGCGGACATTCCCGCCAAGCCGCTCCTCAGCTATTCCGGTGCGGTCGGTTTTCCCATGAATCGGCTGCAGGTCACGGCATCCGCCTTCGCGGATCCCCAGGGTGCGGGCAGCTTTGCGGCGCGTCAGTGGAGGATTGCACAAGTCGGTTCTGTGGGTGCCTACGAAATCGAGCCTTTGTGGACGACGACCACAAGTTCCAGCACTTCCACCGTGATGAATCTGCCATCGGCAGGCTTGATTGCGGGTGAAACCTATCGCGCCCGGGTGAGACAACAGGACAACACCGGAAGGTGGTCTCATTGGTCGGATCCGGTTGAATTCACTGCTGCGGCTCCGGTGACCCAGTTGGTGCATTATTGGAATTTCAACAGTGCCACCGCACCTCTGCCGGTCACCCAATCTGCGGGCGGTGCGAGCTTGGCGGTGACGGGCAGTTTCCTCAGTGGAAATGGCCAGGGTTTCAGCGGGGCGAATGCCCGATTTGGAGACATCCCGGATGACCATCTCCGGATCAACAACCCTCTGACTCCCGGAACCAAGCTGGACTTCGCCTTGCCGACGACGGGGTTCTCCAACGTGGTGGTGAAATATGAAACCCGGAGGTCGGGGCAAGGCGCGGGAGAGCAGATTGTGGAATACACGCTCAATGGCAGCACCTATCTTCCTCACTCCACTCTTGCGATTCAGGATGCTGATCCCACGATCGTCGAGCTGGATTTCCGCAACATCCCTGCGGCAAATGACAACTCGTCCTTCGGTCTGAGGATCCGCTTCAACCAAGGCGCGGGGGGAACCGCGGGGAATCATCGATTCGACAATCTCACGCTTCAGGGTGAGTCGATGTCTGGCGGACCGAGACTCATTGCGGGAACCGATGCCCTCTGGAACTTCGCCGAGAATTGGCATCATGCCGAGATTCCGAATGCGGAGGGAGCCGCAGCGATTCTGGGAGTGCCGACGGCAGCGAACCGCTCGGTGGGTCTGGTGGCGCCGGTGACGCTCGGATCGTTGGCTTTCGAAACCGGATCGGCGCCTTGGCGGAATCGGCTCGAAGGCATTCATGCACTGACTTTCGATGCGCTCAGCGGGGTGCCGGAAATCATGGTGACGGGAGATTCGACCGGCTATGCCGAGTTGGAGGTGAGTGGAGGTGTGGTTCTTTCCGAAGATCTGCGTCTGGATGTTCGAAATACTGTCGGTGATCCCGAACACGGAGCATTGCGATTGCGGGAAACCTGGTCTGGCCCGGGCGGAATCACGAAGTCCGGAGCCGGAATGGCTTCTCTCACAGGAATTGGAAAGAATTTCACCGGGCCGTTGCGGATTGAGGAAGGGATATTGAAGATGACCGGTTCTTCTTCTCCGGGCTTGGCTTCGGAAGTTCAGGTTTTCGATGGTGGTCAATTGCGGCTTTCCTCGTCGGGATCGATGGAGTTCCCCGCCATTCACGCCACAGGAGGGACTCTCAAGCTTGCAGGAGACGGCGCAGCTTCTGGTGCGGGATCGGGCGGGGCTCTGCGGTATGATCCGGGAGTCGATGCCTCGTCATGGGCGGCTCTCAGTGCAGATGTTTTGTTAGAGCAGGATGCGGAACTCCATGTCGCGGGTGCGAGCAATGGTTTGGTGACATCGGGTTCCTGGTCGGGCAATGCAAGGACGCTCACGAAGTCAGGACCTGGAATGCTGATGCTGTCGGGAACGAGCGGCAGCTCTGCTCCGGCAATCATGGTGGTGGCGGGAAGCGTGGATCTTTTCGGAAATCATCCCGCGACCTTTATCCTTTCCGCGGGCACCACCCTTGGCGGAAGCGGCACGGTGGGTGCGATCCAAGGTCCGGGGCTTGTGGATTTGGGCGATGCGGAGATCTCAGCGATTTCTCTCTCAGGTGCCGCAATTCAGGCGAGCATGGGCAACGTGTCATCCGGGATGCTGCGGCTTTCTTCGATGTCGCCAGTGTTGCAAGCGCCGACAGTTCTCGGGCTTTTTGTGGAATCGCCGGATACATGGGCTGTGGGAGATCGGAGGGTGGGCGGCTTGATGGTCCCGAGTGGAGTCGATCTCAGCTCCGCTCTCACAGGAACGACGGTTTCGATCTATGTCCCGGATCCCGCGGGTAGCGTTTCCTATGGAGGGCTGACCTACCGTTTAGCGGATGTCGGAGATGGCTTCGGGTGGTCGGTTGCCACTGTTGCCGAAGGAGTGGCTGTCGAGATCCTCAAGACTGGTGAGCCATCGGGATACGCGCAATGGCGGAACCTGGAGTTTGATGATCAGGCGGAGAGGATGAATGAACTTCTTGCGGGTCCTGAAGCCAGTGCGGCGGGGGATGGCATTGCCAACATCATTCGCTACGCCCATGGGGTGGGGCCAAGGGAGGCGGTTGCGGATTTGCTGCCGCGGATGGTTGATGGACTCACGGGGCCGGAGTTCCGTTTCCGCTTTGATCCCACCGTGGCCGGGGTTGCTTGGGTGGTCCGGAGTTCGACCGATCTCTCGAATTGGAGCACGGTGGAGTTTGACTCACGGGTTGACCCGGCACCGGACAGCGCAGGAGCTGGCTGGAGCCGGGTGGAGGCTGATCCGGGCGATGAGCTTCGATTCTACCGTCTGGAAATCATCGAAAACTGAGGATTCATCGGCTCAGGGGTTCTTTGTGACATCCCCCCCTGATGGGGGACTTGCAGGAGCGGCAGGATTGCCTTGGGCTGGTGGCATGAAGTTGCTGCTTGTGGCTGTGTTGACCAGCCTTGGGATCGCCGTTGCCAGAGATGTGGTGGAGTTGGACCGCGGCTGGAAGTTCTCGCTCGGAGAGATCAAGGATGTGGAGGAGGTGGATTTCGATGACCGTGCCTGGTGTGATGTGGAAGTTCCTCATGATTGGAGTATCGAGGGCGAATTCAGTCGTGATGCGCCGGCAGGTGGTGCCGGGGGATGGTTGCCTACCGGGGTGGCATGGTATCGACGTTCCATCGCCGGACCGGTCGAGGGTCAGGCGTGGTTGGATTTTGATGGCGTCATGGCGAACAGCGAGATATGGCTCAACGGCGAGTTGGTGGCCAAGCGTCCGAATGGATACATTTCCTTCATCTGTGATATCACGGGCAAGCTGGACAGGGCGACGAATGTTTTGGTGGTGAAATCGGATACCTCCGCCCAGCCGGCATCGAGATGGTATGCGGGGGCGGGGATTTACCGAAAAGTGCGTCTGGTGATCGCCGATCCCTTGCACGTCTCCCCGTGGGGAGTGCAGGTGCTCACTCCCGAGGTCGGGCCCGACTCTGCGAGAGTGGTGGTGAAAACCACGGTCAACAATGCATCGGCGGGATCGGCAGCATTCACCCTGCGGACTACTCTGCTGGGACCGGATGGCCGGGCTTTGGGGAAATCCGATCCGGATCATCAATTGGATGCCGAGGCTTCGCGGGAGTTTTCCTGCGAGTTCGATATCGACGATCCGAAGCGCTGGGACATGGAGAGCCCTCAACTCTATCAAGTGGAGTGTGATCTCCTCGTCAATGGCACGGTGATCGACAAGGTTCGGGTTCCCTTCGGACTAAGGCGTGCCGAGTTCCGATCTGAAACGGGATTCTGGCTGAATGATCGGAATGTGAAGCTGAAGGGCGTCTGCCTGCATCATTGTGGTGGTGGAGTGGGCACGGCCGTGCCGCTGGATGTGTGGGAAAGACGCCTCGGGCTGCTGAAGAAGCTCGGAGTCAATGCCATCCGTAACTCTCACAATCCGGTGGATCCGGGTTTTCTGGATCTCTGTGATCGCATGGGTTTTCTGGTCATGAATGAGGCATTTGACTGTTGGACCCGGGGAAAGAATCCGCATGATTACCATCGATTTTTCCAGGAGTGGGCCAAGCAGGATCTGACCGATATGATCCGGCGGGATCGGAACCACCCCAGCGTGATTCTTTACAGCGTGGGCAATGAGATCCGTGACATGCATGATTCCAAAAAGGCCCGTGAGACTCTCGAAATGCTGGTGAAGACCTGTCATGAAAACGATCCGGAGCGACCGGTGACTTTGGCGCTGTTTCGTCCCAATACCACGGGAGATTATGAAAACGGGTTGGCTGATCTGTTGGATGTGATCGGCACCAATTACCGCGATGCCGAGTTGCTGGATGCCTGGAAGGCAAAGCCGGGGCGATGCATCGTGGGGACGGAACAAGGTCATGAGCGCAGCACCTGGTTTCTGTGCCGGGATCATCCCCACCATGCGGGGCAGTTCCTGTGGACGGGAATCGATTATCTCGGGGAATCGAGAGAATGGCCGGTGAATTCCTACAACTCCGGTTTGTTGGATCGCACCGGACGCATTCAGCCGCGGGGCTGGGAGCGGATGAGTTGGTGGAGTGAGGAGCCGATGGTGAAGGCCTTTCGTCGGATAGGCCAGACGGAGGCGACGCCCGAGGATCCGGGATACGAGGTGATCGAATGGCGTCGACGTCAGGTGCTTTTCCCCGATTGGACTCCGGAAAATCCGGGAGAACAGAATGTGGAGGTTTACACCAATGCGGAGGAAGCGGAGCTTTTTCTCAATGGGCGGTCACTTGGGACCAAGAAAGTCCGCAAGGATTTTGCATTGAATTGGAAGGTGGCTTTTGAAGCGGGGGTGTTGCGGGTGGTGGCACGGAAGGGTGGCAAAGAGGTGGCGACGGATGAGTTGATGACGGCGGGCGAGCCGGCGGCTTTGAGGGTTCGATCGGATCGGTCCGAGCTGTCCCGAGGCTTCGACCGTGTGGCTCATCTTGAGGTCGAGGTGGTCGATGCCAAAGGGGTTCTGGTCCCACGTGCTTCCAACGAGGTCGAGTTTCGCATCCGTGGTGCAGGGCGGCTTGTGGCGGTGGACAGCGGATCGATCTCGAGTCACGAGCGTTTCCGTGCGGATCGGCGCAGGGCGTTTCAAGGCGAACTTCTCGCTGTGGTGCGCGCGGAGGGCGGGGGCGATGAAATCATCGTGGAGGCAAGCTCCGCGGATTTGAAATCTGCCACGCTGCGTTTGAAGGTGCCGAAGTCCCCTTGAAGGAGAGATCAAGGGGATTCGACCTTGAGCCGGTAGAAGGTCTTTGTTTCAGGTGCGGGGATCGTGATTTCCACTTGGCGGATCGTGCCGTCGTTTTCAGTCACGGTGGCGGTATCCGATAGGGGTGCGGACCCGTTGTATGAGACGGCCAGGATCGACCATGTGTCGAGGTCCGGGGATTCCTCGAGCATCCAATTGACTCCGCGTGCCAGGGAATTGCGGGTGAGAGTCAGGCGGGTTTCCGAACCGTTGGGCTCAATCTCAAGGGGCTGGGAGGAAATCGGGCCGAAAGCGAATTCAAGTTGGTTGGATAAGCCGTCCGCATCCGCATCGGCATCGGCCGGACGGAGGGCGGGATTGGTGATCTGGGCCGACCAATCTTCATAGGTCTGGGGTGTGGGAGCGTGATAGAGCGCGGAGACTTCCGTAGCGGTGAGGGCCCTACGGTAAATCCGGAGATCGTCGATTTGTCCTGCCCAACCGTTCCAGCCGGCGCTGAGTCCCCCGATGCGCAACAGGCTGGGGACGGTGCCACCACTGCCGGTGTTGAATTGACTGAACGTGGTGCCGTCATTGAAATAGATCCGCGTCCGCCAGGTGCCGTTGTCGTTGAAATTGACCATCGTGACGAGGTGCCATTGACCATCGTTGAGAGCCGGCGATGTGGTGGCGATCTGACCTCCGTATTGATTTCCCGAAATGCCCTGCAAGTGGTTTGCAGGATTCACATTCCAAAGGCGGAATTGAACGCGGTAAGGATCGCCGCCATCTTTGCTGAAAAGAGTATGATACGAGGACGTCGCGGTGGTGCGGCACCAGAGCGAGATCGTGAAGGCGTCCACGCGTGGATGAAATTCGAGGTCGGCCTGATTCGACGGCGTGAAATTTTGCAAGGCCGCGGCCGGGTTCGATGGGCCATAAGCCCTGCCGAAGCGGCCATCGGCGATCCAGTGTGCCGCCTGAACGTTGGTGCTGTGATTGTTGCCCGCCGGGGCGCTATCCCATATCTGCTGGCCGGCGCCTTCGTCGAAAGTGTAGTGGAGGATCAGATCCGGATCAGCCGGGAGTCCGCCGACCGGGGTGATGATGAGATCAAAGGTTCTCGTCGCGGATCCCGAGGAATCGCTGACGCTGACATCGATCGTGGCCCTTGCCGGAGCGTTGGGGAGCCCGGCTATCCGGCCGGCAGGGGTGAGTGTGAGTCCGGGCGGAAGCGATCCGCTCACAAGTGTCCAGGTCCGTTCCGAGACTCCGCCGACCGCGGAGAGATCGAAACTGTAGGGAGTGCCATCGGTCCCGGCGGGCAAGGTCGTGGAAAGGATCGAAAGCGGGCCGTTGACCACAACCGTTGCCGCCGTCGTGGAGGCGCTGCCGTAGGCATTGGTCACGGTGCAGGTGTAGCTTCCGGCGTCTGCGGGCGTTACCGATGAAAGCGTGAACTCCGGACTGTTTTCACCTACGGGAACTCCAGTACGATGCCAGGCGTAGCTGAAAGGGCCGGTGCCACTGTGGGCGACGGTGAAATGGAGTGTATTTCCCTCGGCCAGGGTGATGTTCTGCGGTCCTGCGAGGATCACGGGTGGCTGGGGGAGGGGAGCGGCAGGTGCGGGGAGAGGGGTTCCCGAGTCGTCACGCCCGTCCTGTTGGCGGAGATATGCCACCAGGTCGTCCCTATCGCCAGAAGGCAGACTCAGGACGCTGCGGTGAGGTTGGGCGGTGTTGATGTCTCCCGCATGTGAGACGAGGAGGGAGTTCAAGATAAGGTCGCCATTTCCACGGAGGACTTCGATGGTATTTCCATTTCCTGCGAGGAGCGGTGCTTCCACTGTGATCCATCGCCATCCGCTGGTTTGCCAACTGTTATCGGGAAACTGGCGCAAGACGGTGAGGGTCTGGGTGACGCCATTGATGCTCAACTGGGCTGTGCCTCCGGAATACTGGCGCACGTATCGAAGGGAAATGCGTGCGGTTCCTCCGATGCCGCCATTGATCCCGCTGAAGCGGACGCCAGAAGAGGTGGCGACGCCGCCGATGTAGGCGCTGCCGCCGCCGAAGACGCCCCGTGTGAAGCCGCCGCCACCTTGCGTGGGTTCATCCCATCCGAAGCCTGTGCCGGTGCCCAGGAGTTGACCTTGAGTGGCGGGAATCAAGGTGCCGCCGGTGTAGGAGAAAACCTCCTGCAAGGTGGCTGCCTGACCGTGATGGAGATAGGTCCGGGTGGCATGCAGGCCATGCAGGGAGGGAATATCGATTCCGGAAAGGGCTGATCCGAGACGTGTTCCGCTGATGGCGGACTGCGTGCCGACATCGACAAGCCGATCTTCCGTGAGATTGCTCCCGCTGTGGCAACTGGAGCAATCGAGCGCCGTAAAAATTGCACGACCTCGCAGGGCGGCGGCCGTCAAGGAACCGTCTGGCGAGCGATGGGGACTGCGGGGAACTTGAGCGGGGGAGAGGGAGCGGACGTAGGCGGCCAAGGCATCAAGATCCGGGCTCAATCCGCTTTTGCCTGAGCCGGGATGGGGATGGAGGGTCGCGAATTGACTGGGGCTGAGATTGAGAAATCCGGTGCCTCCGAAGGGGCCGCGGATGTCATGTTCGAAATCCTGGATTTCATCGAAGTTTCCGCTCCAGTGGACTGCGCCATGTCCCATGCCGCTGCGGCCGCGGAGATCGATGGTGCGTCGCAGGCCTTCACCGCGTCCGCTGAAATCCCAGACCCGGCCATCATGTCCGCCATCGAGATGACAACTGGCGCAGGAGATATAACTGTCCGCGCTCATTCTCGGATCGGCCGCATTGTAAAAGATTCGTTTTCCCTGGAGGACATCGGGAGGGAGAAGTTCGTTCTCCACGGTGGCAGTCGTGGCCACAAGTGGCATGCTGGTCCGGTTTTCAGAGAGAAAAGGCGAGGCATCGCGGATGGTGATGCTGCGACCGGTGAAGTTCTGGGTGAAAAGGCGCTGGGTGAGAGGATCCAGAAGCAGTCCCTGAGGGGCCAAGCCGGTGCCGAGATCGAGAGTGAAAACGGCAGGCTGGGTTTCCATCGACCCCGTGGTGAAGGGCGTCGTGAGGGGGAGGAGATTGAGGGCATCCATCCCTGCGACGCGGTTGTTTCCCTGATGGGTGATGAACAGCGTGTCACCGCGCGGACTGTAGATCACGGCACTGGGGCTGTCGCTGTTGTCAAAGTCCCGTCTGGAGTTGGGGATTTCCGTTCCAGTGGTGAGATCGATGAATGAAATCACCGAGCGGACGGTGGTTTCGTGCGTCAGGTCACCCACGCCGAAGAACTCGCCGCGCAGGGTGTTGGCCTGGCTTGAAACGACGGCGGCGCGGGTGCCATCGGGAGACAGGGCAATGCCTGTTAGATAATTCGGCACTCCCGCGGCACGGTCGCCGCCATCGATGGTGTTTGCGGAGGTGAGGGTGATGGTGCGGACGGGTTGGAGCGAGGCGTCGAACTCATGGACTTCGCCCTGCATGTCCGGCGAGATCAGGCGGGTGACGAAAACCCGCGAGCCATCGGCACTGATGGCGATGGCCCGAGGCGTGGGTATTCCGCTGGCGATGAGCGGGGCAGCTTGCGGATCGGCAACCTGGTAGCGGCGGATCACGCCTGATCCCTGGAGAGTGGTGTAAATCAGATTTCCCGCTGCATGGCTGGCGATGCCGTAGGGGGCGGAGCCGTAGGGAAGTGTTAGATTAAGATGGAGGCTGCCATCGGGATTCAGGATGCGGATTTCATCACTGCCGTGACAGGTGATCCAGTAGCGGCCATTCGCATCACGGGCGATGCCCCGAGGGGAAGTTCCAACGGGATGTTCGGCGATTTTCGTGCCGCTGAGGGCATCGATCACGGTGACGGTATCGGAGTCCGGATTGACGGCCCAGACGCGTCGTCCTTCAGGATCGTTGCCGACGGCGAGGGTGGAGCTTTGGGTGGGGCGGGGTCCCGGGGGCAAGTCATCGATGACGAGGAGACGGATGGATGATTGGGTGAGTCTGCCCTGTGAGTCCCTGACTTGGGCGTGAACCCGAGGTCGGCCTTCGGTGGTGTAACTGTGAGTGGCTTGGTTTGTCGAACTCCATGCCGACCAGGTCCCATCGAAGTTGAATCGATATTCCAAGGGACCATTTCCCGTCGCGCTTGTGGTGATGGTGAAACTTTGCGCGGGAGCCGGTTGATAGACATCCGCCGTGACATCGAGAATCTTAGGGGGCGGAGTGGCCTGGAGTCCGCCGCCCGTGGAGAAGCGATAAGAGTAGGCCTCGATGTAGTTTCCTGCGGCGTCGCGGAATCCGGTTTGGGTGGCGGGGTCTGAGTGGAAATCGACCTGATAGGTGGTGTCCGCGGCGAGAGGGGAATCCGGAGTGAAAGTCAGGTTTCCGGAGAAGTCATGGATGAGGAAACCGCTGATCGCGCTGCCGAGGCTGTCGTTGTGGCCGACGGGGCGGACGGTAAAATCGATGCCATTTCGTGGCCCTCCGTTCCTCGGATGTTCGTGAAGGAGAAAGCTCAGCGGAGCGTGGCGGGGATAGGCGGTGCGACCGGCCTGCGGGATATGGAAGCTGACGCGGGGCGCGGTGGTATCGGGAGCTTGCTGGTGGACCCAGACGCCGAGGCCTTGATTCAGACCCGGAATCGGATAGCCGCCGGTGAGCCAGAGATTTCCCAGTGGCAGGGACATTTGCGAGGTATCGACCGATGCGAGCGCCCCTGAGGGAAGGGGTGGACTGCCTGCGGGGCGAGGTGGGTTGGCTTGATTGAGTGTGAGGGTGATGGGGTTCGCGTCGCCGGCGATGAAGCGGGTCATATCGACCTTGCGATTGTGGATGAATCCGAACTGATCCTGATAGACGGGATAAGAGGCATTGGTGAATCCCGGAATGGTGAGGCTGGCGACGGTTTGAATCGATCCTTCGCCTGCGGGGTCAGCGGCGGCGGTGATATCGGCTGCCATCAGGATATCGGTGGTGGAGCCGATCACATAAAGTCCGCTGCCATCGCTGAAGAGGTTGGGCCAATATCCTTGAAAGCCGCCTTGCAGAGATCCCACGGTTTCGGGAATGATGGAATCGTTTGCCGGATCGGCATCATCCATGTTCTGATAGTTCAGGCGATAGACCACCACGCCATCTCGCGCCGCTCCGCCACTGCGTGCCATGATGAGGAGATCTCCAAAAAACATGGGATGCCAATCTCCTCCGCCGTAGGCACCCACATGATCGAATGTCGCAAGAACGCGGCGCTGGGTGAAATTCCCGGTGACCGAGAGCCGGGCGATTTGAATATCGGTGTCATCGGTATCATACCAAAGGAGAGTGGCATCCCAGGGTCCCGCTTGCGAAGACCGGTTGTACCAGAGGGGGAGGTTGGTGATAAAGGGGACGCCATTGTTGCCCGCTCTTTCGACGAGTCCCCCGAAGCCATTGACGCGAACCGGGTCGGGCAGTAGGAGGTTTCCATGTTGGGCGGTGCCGTGTGCGTTCCAACCGTAGTTGCCCTGATACCAGCGGTTGCCCGGATAACTGAGGCCGAAATCGGAAGGTCGGCGCAAAATAGGCGTCGAGGGATCACTGATATCATAAACCCGCATTTCCAAATCCGAGCCCGGGCGCGATCCCGGGGCTTCCGCGCCGACGATGATCCAGCCGTTGAGGTAATTGATCGAAGTCGTGCGACCGATGGGCTCGGAGCCATTGGTAACCGGGTGGCTGAGCAAGGTTCCCGGGGCGTCGGGTTGAGGCAGATTCAAGAATCCCGAAGTCGTCACCTGGGACCGCAGGGATCCCGCGAAACAAAGAAGCATCAGACACAAGATTGCGTCACGGACGAGGTTTCGATTCATGGCGTGCTGGTTGCGGAGAATCCCGGATCAGGTTTGAACCCGTTCGGGCAAGGGACGATGGCCCGCGCGAGGTCAACTCTTCTTAACAAAATCGGCCCGGAGGGCGCATCGTTTCCAAGGAAAATTTCTGTCTTTGGGGCGAAGGCTTGTTCTTTAGGGTGGGATGAAAGTGGCTCATGGGTGGATTTGGAGGTCTATTTCCAGCATGTTTGCTGCTCGAATGATTCCCAAAATGCCTGAAAAATGAGGCATCTGTCAATTATTTAGAAGAGCGAGTCATTAAAGCATCACTAATTTTAGTGCTGTCTTGATGATCAGGTTTTATGTTAGAAACCTTCATGGATTTGGGTTTTCGCCAAGCCCTCAACCGCTGATCCGATGGTTCACCCTGCACCACACCCATGGTCAAATTCGCATCTCTTCTGCCTGGTCTGTTGTTGATATCGCTCATCGATTCAGCGCTTGCCCACAATCTTGATACCACGGCCACCTCCATATCCTTCGCGGACGATTACGTAGCGTTGATGTCGCAGCGTGCGGCGGGCAGTGATCCCCTGATCCAACAGGATGACGAGTTTTGGGTCTTGCTCAAGACCACCCCGGGGCCGGGAACCCAGACGGGCGTTGGGGGATACCAGACCTTCTATATTCCCGAGGGCGTCATCGCCATGGATGCCGCTTATGTTTTTCCCGATGCCTCCGATCCCCGCGGTTTCCGGGCCATCCCGATGAAGGGGCAGTCACCGATTGCCATCGGCAACGGCTCGATCTCACCGGCGACTTCCACCGAATTCATTGGCTGGAGTCTTCCAGGGACCAATGGTCTGGGAGTCAAATTCGACCCCGTGACTTCCACCGGCGCCCATCGTGGCACCCTCGCTGGTGTTTATGCGGACACGGGCATCTTTTACTCCACGGATCCGCGCACGGCATTCAACAGTTACGGGGTGGTCAAACCTCCTCTCACCGGTGGTTCGTCGCCCATGCGCAACAATTCCGGTGACACCGTGGGCGAGTGGTATGCCACGAACATCGCCGACGCCATTCCACGCCAGGTGCTCGGCGTGATGAGTCTGTGGGACTCCCAGCAACTGCGTGCCTACGGTCGCGCCGACGTCGCGCCGCTGCTCGATAGCAACGGCCGCGGCACCGCGCCTTGGGGCATGGCCAACGTGGTGGCGGGTCCGGATTCGGGCTATGCCTGGGAATTCGACTACGATGCTTATCAATCCACCGCGGGAACCACCACCGCCAAGCTCCGCGCCGCGATCAAGATCGGCCCGTGGAACCGGATCCGCTATCCCGGCAGCCAGATCTCCAGCGACCAACCTGGCTTGATCAGCAACGTGCTTGGCCAAGCCGGTGTGGATGCCTCGTTGATGGGCATTCCGTCCACTGCTATCCCTCCGGATGCCAACGCGATCCGCTTCGCGATCGGTCAGCTTGAACTCGGCCGTCCCGAGTTCGCTGCGGTGAAAGTGCGGATCATCGACGAACCCGCGGCTGGCGACTGCTGGGGCATGAACGCGGATGCCTTCGGTGGCGACGCCGGAGGAACCGACGGCGGCAAGGACCATATCTGGCGCTACTTCGATCCCACCGTCGTGACGCTGACGCCGTGCACCTTCATCCAGAAAGTCGCATCCAAGGCTCTGGTCTCGCCGGGTGAAGTCTTTCATTATGATATCACTTTTGCCAACAACGGCACGCTGACCCTTCCTAACGTCACCATCACCGACGTGCTGCCCTCCGGTTTGAACCACGTCAGCGCCGTGCCGGCACCGAGTTCGGGCTCGGGTTCGACCTATGTGTGGAACCTTGGCACCCTTGATCCCGGCGAAATGGTCACGCTTCGCCAGTATGTCCGGGCCACCGGCAATGGCACGCTTTTCAATACCGCGACTGCGCGAAGTAATGGCAACGTGATCGGCGTGGCCAAGGAGGCCGTGGAGGTCGGCGTTCGCGCCATCCTGAACAAGACCAAGTCGGTGACCCCAGGCAGCGCCGCTCCCGGAGAGATCGTCGCTTATACGCTGGACATCGAGAACATCGGCACCGGCTCTAACGGCACGCCGCTTCGGGCGCGGGAATTCCTGCCTTCGGGATTCACCTATCAGAATCTCGTTTCCGCCACACTCAATGGAGCGGCCATTTCCAGTCCAACGGTGACGGTAGACTCGTCGAATCCCGCGCAGCCGATATTCACGGTCAACCAGAGTATCAAGCCCGGCAATCGACTGCGGATCACCTTCAACGCACTCATCGGCGCAAGTGTGCAGCCTGGAACCTATTGGAACTCCTACCAGATTGAATACGAGGGCAAGGTCATTCCGCCTATCCCCGAGGCACCGGTGGAGGTCGGAGGTGCCCGTCTTGGTGACACGGTGTTCCTCGACTGGGACGGCGACGGCACCCAGGACGCCGGGGAAGGAGGCCTGCAGGGTGTCACGGTCACCCTCTATCGCGACGGCGACGGAAACGGTTCTTTCGAAACACTCGTTGGCACCAAAGTGACCAACACTGCGGGTTCCTATCTTTTCACCGGTCTTGCCGCCGGTTCCTATCAGGTCTTCGTGCCCAACGCTGGTTCGGGCGGTGTGCCTGCCGGTTACCTTCTGACCGCCGACCCGGCCGGAGCGCCGTTTTCCCCTTCATTCAATGTCTCGCTCGTCGCCAACCAGAGCTTTCTGACCGCCGACTTTGGATACCGGCCCGCGGGGTCGGGAACGATCGGCGACCAGGTCTTCGAGGACCTCGACAAGGACGGTATCAACGACGCGGGAGAGCCCGGCATCGCCAATGTCACGGTCCGCCTCTATGTGGACAACAACCATGATGGCGTGATCGATGGCAGCGATCTCTTGCTCGCCACCACGGCGACCAACGGTTCCGGCATCTACGGGTTCTCCGGACTGGTCACGACACGCCGGTATCTTGTGGATTTCGACAGCGCCGACTCCGACCTCGCCGCCTATTTCAACGGGCTCTACGGTTCCGGCGCAAACGAACTGACTTCCGCGACTCCCTACGTCGTGAACGCGGGTTTCACCAACATCACCACCGCCGATTTCGGCTTCTGGCGGGCTCTTCCCGCGACGATTGGCGACCAGGTGTTCATCGATGCGAACCAGAACGGCTCATTCGATGCCGGGGAATTGCCGATGGGTGGAATCACCGTGAATCTGTACGCGGCCGACGGCGTGACTCTCATCGACACGACCACCACCGATCCTCTCGGCACCTATCTCTTCGACGACGTGGCGGCGGGAACTTACGTGGTCAGGGTCGACACCAATGACCCCGACATTCCCAGCGGCTACTCCGCATCCGTTCTCTCCCACAACCCGGCGGTCGCTGCGGGCGCTTCCTATCTCACAGCGGATTTCCCCTTCGTGTCGGTCTTCAGCAAGGTGGTGGACAAGGCTTCGGCCTCGGCCGGGGAACTCCTTACTTACCGCATGTATCCCTACTGGCCCGGTCCGTCCCTGCTCACGAGTGCCATGGTGACCGATGCGATTCCCGACGGCACCACATTCGTGTCTGCGGGACAGGGCGGCGTGCTCAGCGGCATGACCGGTTCCGCCGGTGTTCCCGGAAGCCATCCGGGCAGCCCGGGCGGCGGAACGGCGACCCTAACAGCCGTGAAGGACACGAACCTGAATTCGGCGAGTGTGGGCACCAACTACGGCTCCGACACCACTCTGGTGGAGAACCGCGGAGGCGGCAATACCTTGGGCGCGCGACAGATCCTCGTGCAGTTCGATCTCAGTTCCATTCCTTCCGGCGCGACGATCACGGGGTCCCAGTTTCGGATGACGAAATCCGACACCACCAATCCGGCGATTGCCTATCAGATTTACCCGCTCCTGAAGTCCTGGAGTGAAAGCGAAGCGAGCTTCAATCTCCGTCAGGCCGCCATTTATTGGGGCGGCGGCACCACTCCCTTCGACTCTCTTTCGCCGAGCGCTGACTTCGGAAGTTTGCTGGCATCCGCCACGGTCAACGGAGCGGGCACCTACACATGGAGTGCCCCGGCGCTCCTCTCGCAGGTCCAGAATTGGTATGCCACACCGGCGAACAATTTCGGGCTTGTCCTCGGATGCAACGGTTCAGGCACCACGGACACGGTGTGGAACAGCCGCGAGAACTCCGGCACCAAGCCGCAACTCGTGGTGGACTACACCGCCCCCGCCATTCCTTCGACGACGACCTCGATCAGCGTGACTCCAAACAGCGTCTTCGACTCGGGTGCGGGCGTGAACGTCAACGTCAGCATGACGGTTACCGCCAGCGGCGCGGTCTCCAACATCAGCCCGACCGCCCTCAGCGTGATTCCCGGATCGAATGGCGCGAACGCCACGCTTGTTTCAGGTCCGACAAATTCGCCTGCATCGATCGGCGCGGGCGGGGGATCGGCGGTCTTCACTTGGGTTTACAAGGTCTTCAAAGGCACAGTCGAAGATCAGGTGCGCTTCTCCGGAGCGGCCAACGGCACCGGTGCCACTTTCGCCTCGGCCACATCGAACGGCGTAGTGGTGAAGGATCCCGCGGTGTCCGCCTCGGTCTCATGGAACCTGGGAACAAACAGCGCGGCCGCGAACGGCAGCCACTCGGGCACCGGCGGCAGCGAGGACACCACCTTCACGACGACGAAATCCACCTGGGCCTACGAAGATCTGGCAACGCGCAACTACGGTGCGGATCCGGCGATCGTCATTGAGTCGAACAGTCCCTTCCGCGCCCATAGTTTCGTGGAGTTCGATCTCACGTCTCTTCCTGCCGGTGCCACCATCACGTCGGCAACTCTGAGACTGGTTCACAGCAATTTGACCAACGCATTCGGCGACACGGAGGCTGGCAGCCCATTCACTGTCGGTGTGCGACGCCTGACCCGAAGCTGGGTGGAAGGCTCCGCGCTCAACGCGGTTCAAGCCGGCAGTCTCACTTGGAGCAGCGCGGGGCCAGCGAACTGGACGGCCGCCGGCGGCGACTTCGCGACCACCAACTACGGATCATTCGTGGGCGGCGCATCGGATGCCGTGGGGACCGTCTATTCGGTAAACGTCCTGACCCTTGTGAACGAGTGGTATCAGGGCACCCAAGCCAATCACGGCTTGGTCCTTGTGCCTTTAAACAACCCCGGCAGTGGGGATCATTTCTTCAGTGTCTTTTCAGACGATGCGGCGAACTCCGCAAACAGGCCGCAGTTGCTGGTCACTTACACTCCGGCACCCACACCGGCCACGACCACGGCGATCAGCGTTCTTCCCTCACTGGTCACCGACACCGGCTCCGGTGTGAACGTTGCGGTCAGCATGACCGTTACCGCCACCGGAGCGGTATCCAACATCATTCCACCCACCAACCTGACGGTGGCGGGTACGAACGGCGCGGGTGCCACGCGTCTGTCTGGTCCCACCGGCTCGCCCGCCAGCATTGGCGCGGGCGGTGGTTCCGCGACCTTCACGTGGGTTTACAACGTCACGGCCGGCAGCGCACCCGGTCAGGTCACCTTCACCGGCACCCCCACCGGCACCGGGGCCACTTTCGGCACCGCCACCTCCAATGGCGTGATCGTGACGCAGCCACTGCAAATGGTGGTCCAGATCGATAGCCCGAATCCCGGTGTCGATTTCATCGAAAACACCGCGGAGTTCTACAATGGCCCGACATTCCTCGCCGAAGACAGCGCCACCACCGGACTGGGTGCTTCCATCGGTGACTTCGTCTGGGCGGACCTTGATGGCGACGGTTCCCAGGATGCGGGAGAGCCGGGCATCGCGGGTGTGACCGTCGAGCTATACGGCGCGGACGGAGTCACCCTTCTCGAATCTCAGGTCACGAATCCCGATGGCATTTATCATTTCTACAATCTGAGCGCGGGCAACTATGGGGTCCGCTACGACACGGCCACGGTCCCGTCCGGTTACTTCGGCACCACCGCCGGTTCACTGGCGGTTTCCCTGGCCAGTGGGCAACAGCTCTCCACCGCCGACTTCGGACTCGATACCTTGCCTCCCGGCACGGGCAGTATTGGCGATTATGTGTGGATCGATGCGGACAACGACGGAATCCAGGATTCCGGCGAACTGCCTCTCGAAGATGTCGTCGTTACCCTCGAGCGCCTGATCAACGGCAATTGGACGACCGTCGGAACCGCCACTACGGGGTCCGATGGTCTTTATTCATTCAATGGTTTGTCCGCGGCATCCTACCGGGTGTCCGTTGATCCGCTCAGTCAAATCAGCAGTCCATATGCCTCAGGCAGCTTCGGCCTGGATGCGGTGATGGACCCGACGTTTGACCGTGACGGCACGGGAACTCCGCACACCGCGCTGGTCACGCTGGCCACCAACTCCACGGTGGTTTCCGATGCCGACTTTGGATACAACTGGTCCGGTAGCATCGGCGACCTCGTTTGGTGGGACCACGACTCGGACGGACTGCAGGACGAGTTGCCGCTCGAAGGCGTGTCTGATGCCCGCGTCCAACTCTATCATGACGCGGACAATGACGGGACGCTCGACCGGATCCTCGGTGACTATGAAATCCTGACGGCTCCTATCTCATTCCGAACCTGCCGCCGGGCAACTACATCGTCGATGTCTATGAGGACAGCATCACCACTGACGGCATTCGTGACACCGTGCCGACCACGGCCGACCATGTGATGGTCGATCTAACACCCGGTGCGATGACCGTAGATACCGCCGACTTCGGCTACTACGTCGGCGCACGTGTCGAGGCCCTCTTGTTCTGGGACGCGAACCAGAACGGCATTCGCGACGATGGCGAAGTCCTTCTCTCCGGGGTCACGGTCACGTTGTCCGGAACCGATGGAAACGGCGCACCCGTTTCCGTCACCGGTGATACCACCAGCACCGGCTTCATTCCTTTCCTCGTTCCCGCAGGGAATTACAGCATCCAGTACGACACGGCGGAACTGTCATCGCTCTATCCGGCGCTCGGCATCCCCACCACCGTCACCCGCTTCGACTTCGAGGCGGTGGCGGGTGAGGATGGATTGCGCCGCTTCGAATTCGGCGTGGATAACACCGGCTCGATTGGTGACACGGTCTTTGCCGACATCGATGGCACCGCAGGCTCCGGAGTGGGCCCCGGAGCAGGAGATGCCGGGCTCGCCGGAGTCACGGTCAATCTCTACCTGGACCAGAACGGCGACGGCGTGATCGATTACAACGCCGGCGATGAGCTGATCTCCACCACGCTCACCGACTCGCAGGGACAATACCTCTTCAGCGGCCTGCCGGACACTGCGGGTGGTCAGGAGTATGTGGTTGAAGTGCTGGCGTCCACCCTGCCCGGCGCCTATCAGTCAACGGCCGGCTCGTATCCTGTGGGAGCCGATCCGGTGGACAGCACTTTCTCCACCACGCTGATCAACGGCCAGTCCATCCTGACCGCGGACTTCGGTTATCCGCTCGTGCCGGACGTCTATCACACCGTGAGCGGCACCATTCACAATGACAACGGAGTTAGTGGCGGCAGCGCCTCGGATGGCATCCAGAATGGTGGCGAACCCGGCATCGCGAACGTCGCTGTCACCATTGCCATCGATGCCGACGCCAACGGCAGTGAGGACCAAACTTATGTCGTTCTCACCGATGCCACCGGCTTCTACAGCTTCAATGCGATTCCCGATGGAGCCAGTGTCCGCATCACCGTGGACGAAGGAAGTCTGCCCAGCGCGGCCTTCGTGCAGACCGGCGATCCCGATGGCGCGCCGCTCGACCCTGTTTGGACGATCCCGACCATGCAGGTGAGCGCTACGGATATCGACTTCGGCTACGTCGAAGAACTTGGCAGCATCACCGGCACGGTCGTGATTG
>JALOTY010000134.1 GCA_025457665.1 Akkermansiaceae bacterium
TGATTTTCATGGATGTTGAGGGAGCTGAGGGGCTGGTGTTACGCGGCGGATTGTCTGTGATTCGTCGCGACCATCCCATTGTCGCCCTTGAATGCTCCGACCGCCTGCTCGGCAAGCTGGGATGGACATCGGAGCGTCTTGCCAGGGAGTTCGAAGAGATGGGATATGTTTTGCATCCACTGGATCCGAAACAGGAACTGCGTCATCCGTTTGAAGGTGAGGTTCTGTGCATGCCAAAACAATCGTCATGACCCAGACTCCCCCCGCAACATCGATGCTGGAAAGCACTGAGTTGATTCACCGGGACCGATTTTTTATTCCTCACGAGTGATCCCTTCGTTTCTCCAACCCAAGGAATGTTATATCACCTGTCGCGACCGCGATGATGGTGGTGGAGCCCAGATCGCGGCTCGAATCTCCGCAATGATTTTCGCCCGGCTCAAGGGAATCCGCTACGCGCACAGCCCATTGACCTCAGTGGCCCATGATCCTCCCGAGGTCGGTCCGATGGAATGGTCACAGCGTTGGGAGGATTTCTTCAGCCTCGGCGAGGGTGAGATATCCAGCTCGCAACTGGAAGGGCTGGGCTTGCGTTTGCGACCAACCCGCAAACTCAAGTTTTTTATCCCCAGATCTCGAAGCATTCATGTCGTCCCCCACTGCCACAAGATCACAGATCTCCATCCTGGTGCATGGTCAGCCATTGCACCCGTATTAAGGCAGAAATACGATCTTCGCCCGAAACCGCGGCTGCCGGGAGAGGGAGATCCGCGCTTGCAGATCGCCATCCATGTCCGCAGGGGCGATGTGGGGGCCAGCGGAAGGTTCTCAGAAAGATTCACGCCCGACTCAGTGCTCCTTTCTCGCCTTCGTCGAGTGATTGAAATTTTCGGTCGAGACCGTGTGGTCATCCGGCTGTTCTCCGAGGGAAATCCCCGCGATTTCCAGCCCTACTCCGATCTGGGGATCAACCTTCATCTCAATGAGGATATCTTCGTCGGTTTTCACCACTTTGTGAAAAGCGATATCCTTTTCACCGCCAAAAGCAGCCTCAGCTATCTTGGTGGAGTGATCGGTGGAAACCTGTGCATCCACGAAGAGATCTGCCACCCGACCCTACCCGGTTGGTTCAAGGCGGAGGAGGTCGAGTCTCCAAACTTCGCCGACAGACTGCGACAGGCAGTCCAGATGCGAAACCCTGAGTCCGCATGCCTTCCCCGGTGAGCCGATCCCATTTCCGCTCAGTCTGCGGCGCTTGAGCTCAACCTCAAAAAACACCCTCCCCTCAATCCACAACTCCAAAGGCACGGCGCAGTTCATCGAGTGCCGCATCCGGCATCGGCACCAGCGGGCCCAGGCCCTTGCTGAGATGCAGGGCTTCCGCCGTGGCTTCAAGGACCTCCAGGCGGTCATAAGCATCTAACAGATCCTTGCCCACCACCAGCGCCCCTTCATTGCGGATCATCACCACCGGCCGCCGCTGCGGATCCACCTCGGCGGCGAGTCGATCGGCATCGTTGACCAGACATCCGAAATCCACTTTGGGGGCATCCCTCAGGACCAGATAGCTTTCGGGGATGGTCTTGGTGCAAAGCTCGGCATCGCTGATGCCGTAGGCACTGGCGAAATGGGGTTGCGCCAGAATGACCGCACCCACGTCGGGATGTTTTTCGTAAATCCGGGCGTGAAGGAGGGAGGCACGCGACGGCTTGCCCCCGGGTTCACAGGCATCCGCGGTCGCTCTCACGATCTTCGATGCCTCCAATTCCAAGCGGTCACGGCGGTGCGGGGTGATGAGAAATTCATTCCCCTCCAAGCGTGTGGAAAATGCCCCGGCGGTGCTGATCAGGAGGCGATGTTCGTAGGATCGCAGGACGAAATCGCAAAGACTGCCCCGCAGTTCCTTTTCCCGATTCGTCGGCGGACGGGATTCCAACGTGCCGAGAACCGGGCGCGGCCGTCCGCTGAGAAGTTTTTCATCGAGCACCTCCACCTTGCCGATCCGATGCGCGGCCGCCAGGGTTCGGGCGACAAACTCGAGGGTCTCGAATCTTTGGAAAGCGTCCTGAAGGTCGCTGCCCCCCACCACCACGCCGTGGTTCTCCAGCATCACGCAATCCGCGCCGCTGGCAAAGGCATCGGCAATGTTCGCGCCCAGTTCCTCGCTGCCCGGACAGGCATACGGCGCGTAGGCGATGCGTCGACAGACCTCATACGCATGCCCCTGGACCCGCAGATCCGGCAGCAAACGGCAGATGCTGAAGGCCACCAGGGCACCGGGATGGGCGTGGACGATCGCCTTGATGTCCGGACGCCGACGATAGATTTCCCGGTGAAAAGGCAGCTCCGATGATGGCGGCGCACCTTGACCGCAGGAGCCATCCGGACTCACCCGCACGATGTCCCCCCGGCCAAGCTTGCCCTTGTCCAACCTCGATGGCGTGATCCAGATGCTGCCATCGGGATCGAGGATGGATAGATTCCCGCCGGAGGTCGTGGTCATCCCATAGCGGTAAATCCGCCCCATCGTGGTCACCAATTCCTCACGCGGATGCAGCCAGCTCGTTTCCATGGGATGATGATGACCAGCGGCAGGGCATCCGTCAAAGCCCCACAGCGACAGTCATGGGAATCAGGCAGCGTTCACTCGCCCTGGGGTGGTGGAAAGGGCACCTCGCTGATCTCCCATTTGTCGTTTTTCTCGGTGAAAGTCCTCAGAGTCCACTCGCTGGGAATCAAGGCCACCAGATGCCCATGGCGGTCGCGCACCAATCGGACATCCATGGAAAGCTCCGGCAGGTCTTCGCGCGTGGTCGCTCCCTCCTTCAGCCTGAGCCAGCGGGAAATGTTCCAGTAGGCAGGCTCGATCCGGGTCTCGGCATCATACTCGCTCTGCAACCGGTATTGCATGACCTCGAACTGCAGCGGACCCACCGCGCCTAACAGCGGCGTGTAAGTGCCATCGTTTTCCAAGGGAGTGAACTCGCTGACCACGCCCTCCTTGAGCATTTGTTCGAGTCCGGATCGGAAGCGTTTGAACTTCGCCGTGCTGGAGTTGTGCAACCATGCGAAACATTCGGGGGCGAATCGCGGGATCTCGTCGAACACCAGGCCCTTCTTCGTGGTGAGCGTGTCACCGATGAGGAAATCATGGTTCCCCACCAATCCCGCCACATCACCCGCATAGGCATCATCGACGGTTTCACGGTCCTGGGCAAAGAGCCGCATCGAATTGGAGAGCCTCACTTTTTCCCCGGTGCGGGGATGGTGGACGTTCATGTCCCGCTCGAACTTCCCGCTCACAATCCGGATGAAACTCACCCGGTCGCGGTGCTTCGGATTCATGTTCGCCTGGATCTTGAAGACAAAGGCGCTGAATTCCTCGGCATCGGGCTTCACCACGGTCTCCCCGGCATGGCGGGGAGAAGGCGTCGGGGCGAGTTCGATGAACCGATCCAACAAAAGCTGCACGCCGAAGTTGTTCGCCGCGCTGCCGAAGAAAACCGGCGTCAGCTCGCCCGCCGCCACCGCATCGAGATCGAAGTCCGCGCCCGCGCCATCGAGCAACTCCAGCTCGTCGCGGACTTGTTCATAGACCCCTGTGTCCAGCTTGTCCTTCACGGCGGGATCGGCCAGGTCGGATACCGCCACCGGGGCGCGGAAAGCCCCACCCGGAGTGCGCTCGAAAAGGTGGACCTGCTTTTTCTCCCGATCATAGACCCCCTTGAATCGCGGCCCGTCGCCAAGCGGCCAGTTGAGGGGAAAGGCATGGATGCCGAGCACGTTTTCGAGGTCGTCCAAAAGCTCAAGCGGCGGCCGCGAGGGGCGGTCGAGCTTGTTCATGAAGGTGAAAATCGGCACCCCGCGGCGGCGGCAGACTTCGAAGAGTTTCCGCGTCTGGCTTTCGATCCCCTTGCCGGCATCCACCACCATCACGGCGGCATCCACGGCGGTCAGCACGCGATAGGTATCCTCGGAGAAATCCTTGTGCCCGGGGGTGTCGAGGATGTTGACCACGCAGTCCCGGTATTCGAACTGCAGGACCGTCGAGCTGATCGAAATCCCCCGCTGTTTCTCCAGTTCCATCCAGTCCGAGGTGGTGGCGCGCTGGTTTTTTCGCGCGGTGACACTGCCGGCCAGATTCAAGGCACCCCCGTAAAGGAGGAATTTTTCGGTCAAGGTCGTCTTGCCCGCATCCGGGTGCGAGATGATCGCGAAGGAACGTCGGCGAGCGACCTCGCGCTGGATTTCGGTGGGAGCGGACATGCGGCCCGCAGGGGCTAAACTTCCGCCGGGCCGGATTCAAGGCAAACCGACGATCATGCCTTTCTCCACAGCCACGCTCCGGCGCGCCGCAAGGCCGACACGAGGACCATGCCGCCTTCCAAAACCCACCAATAGATTCCCAAGGGCAAGAGCAGGGAAACCCACAGCAGGCCCCCACTCCGGAATGCCTCTGCCAGCGTGCCATGTTCCGATGACAGCCAGCCAAGCAGCAGGGAAATCAGCGCCATCGAGCCAAGGCAAAGCGGAACCCGGCTCATGCGCCCCCACCCCGCCCGCTGCGCCGCCCACGAGGCAAAAAGCGTCGATGGCAAAATGAGCAGCAAGGTTCCGAAAACGACTGTCAGGAAAATGATCAGCAACCACAGCGGGTAAGACAGAGGACTGCCGAGTCCGCCGCCGGCAATCATCGCCCAGAGCAGCAGCCCGAGGTAAACGATCGTCCACAAAACACAGCAGGAAACCACGGTGACGCCGAAGGCCAAGCAGTGCCGCATGGCCAGCCAAGCGACACGCCCCACCTTGCGGACCCGCTCCGCGCCGGGATTCATGGCGCGGCGGCAGCGACTCCGAGAATGATCTCGCAGTCCGGCATCGCCTTGCGAAGTTCCGCGGCGGCGGCTTCATCGACACCGGTCTGCCAGAGGAAGAGGCGACGCAGTTTCGGCAGGCCCTTGAGCTTGGCGACGCCCTCCTTGGTCACTTTCGTGCCGTAAAGATTGAGCGATTCCAACTCCACCAGGCCCGCCACGTGATCGAGCCCGGCATCCGTGATTCCGGTTTCCGCGAGCCGCAGTTGGCGCATCCGACCCGCGTTGCGCAAAAGGGCCAGACCGCTGTCCGTCACCTTCGTGGAGGAAAGATCCATCGAAACCAAAGCGCCTGCCACCGGTGCGAGCTTGCTGAGGGCATCATCGCCGAAATCCGCACGCATGCTGACGGCGTTGAAGACCAGGCCATCCGATTCCTGGGATTCGAATTGCAGCGCGGTGGGGAATTGCTTGCGGACATCCTCGACCTTGGCGGCGATTTCCTGCCGTGCCTTTTCCTTCTGCTCCGCAGCTGCTGCTGCGGCGGCAAGTTGCTTCTTGAGCTCCGCAGGAGAAACCAGCTTCCCGGCAGCTTCGCGAATTTCATCGGTCAATTCCAGCTCACCCGCCTTGGCTTCAGGCTTCGCCCCTTGCTCGATCCACCAGGTGACGATGGCGATCTCATGCTCTTCCATCTGCTTCTTGCCATCCGGCGGCATGTGCTCCTCGTCATCGAGAGGCAGGTGCACCCGATACAGAATGTTGCTGTCCTCGGCATTGCCTGGCTCGAAAGCGTCCCCTTCCTTGCCGCCTTTCAGCAGCTCTTCGTAGCTGTCCATCCGCAGCTTGCCCCTCTGCTTGTCAGGGCCATGGCAGGAGACGCACTTTTGATCGAAAATCGGCTGCACCAGCGAGGTGTAAACGACCTGTTCTTCCAGCGGCACCATCGGAACATCGCTGCCCTCGTCTTCCGAATCATCGATCATCGGCACGCGATCCTCCTCGGGCACAAATTGGTTGTAGATCCCGCGGATCCCGTTCGGGGCCTCATCGATGAGATAGGTTTTCCCGTGGGTGATCGATCCCCCGTCATGACTTGCCACGCCCATCACTCCGCCGGAGGCGACCAAGGTGACCACATAAAGCCAGTTTCCCGCTCCACCGGCGAAATCGACCCAGGTCTTGATGATGAAGGCCACTCCCATCATCGCGGCAAATCCCGTGCCCCACCAGAGGTGGCGTTCCACCAGCTCTTCCGGGTAGTCGCCGGGATTGCTCTGCCAGAGAAGGAAACCACAGATCGCTGCAACCATCGCGCTGGCGGCCATCAGGAAGGCAGGCACCACCCCGGGTTGCTTCGGCCCCTTGCGGAACAGCCCACCGAGTTCCAGGAAAAGAACCAGCGCCAGCATGCCGATGGGCAAGTGCAGGAATACCGGGTGGAATCGACCGATGAAACGCTGCCACTGCGGAAGCGCGCCCTCCGCCGGTTCACCGGCAAGGAAGGGCATGGCGACCACGCCACCGATCGCACAAAGGCCGATCAGGGTGAGAAGGACGGGACGGACGCGGGAAGAGGAAGCCTCGGACATGGTTGTTTGTCTCTACGTAGGACAAAACACCGATTTTTCCCGACAATCAAACATCCACCACCGGAGCCTCTTTTTTTGCGGCATCGGGCTTCTTCTTGCCGAGAAATGGCAGGAAACGTGAGATATCGAGCCCCAGCACTTGCAAGGATTTCACCAGAATCATCAGCGCCACCGCCTCATCAAGGAAGGGCAGCAAGTCCGGAATGAAGAGCACAATTCCGGATCCGAGCGCGAAAATCCCAGCGAGAAACTTTTTCATGAGGAAAAGGTAGCAGGTGGCGGCTTACAATCCAAGCCCCCGTTTTCAATCCAGTGGCGAGATTTTCACATGTCGGAACTCGATCTTCATTTTCAGCCCCGGATGGACCTGAAGGCCAATGGGGCCGGAATCGACCGCGGAGGAAGATTCGTAGCGGACCACCTCACGCCCGGCCAGGCTGACGATGTAGAGATTCCCGCGGGCCTCGATTTTCATCGAATTCCATTCGCCTTCCTTCAGCAGGGTGCCGACTTCCTTGGCCTCGATAGGATAGCCGCGTTTGTTCGCGATGTAGGGGGAACAGGTCATGTCGCGCTTCAGGGAACCACTGATGCCGATCTGGATCTGGTCGTTTTCCTGCCGGAGAAACACGCCGGAATCGACATGACCGTGGTAGCGGAATTCCAACTCCATCACGAAATCGTCGTAAGACTGCGTCGTCCACAGGATGGAGTTCTGCTTCTTGTCATCGCTTTCCCCGGTGAGAACGCCTTCGCGGACCGACCAGTATTCCGCCCCCTGGACTTTCCAGCCTTCCAGCGACCTGCCATTGAAAACATCCCCGGCCATCGACGGGGAAACAAGCAGACCGGCAAAAACCAGAGGCAGGAACGGTTTCATGTTCCGGACTACGGGTCCGAAATGCCGAACCTGTCATCAGACCGAGCGGCGACGCTGCAGGAAGAGATCGATGGAATCGACGATGGCGATCCAGGACGCCTCGATGATGTTCTCCGAAACTCCGACCGTGCCCCAGGTGGACTCCCCATCCGAGGAAACCACCAGGACACGCGTTTTCGCCGCAGTGGCATCGTGGCCATCGATGATCCGCACC
>JALOTY010000135.1 GCA_025457665.1 Akkermansiaceae bacterium
CGGAAAACCGGTTCATTGGCGATGCCTCGCAGGTGATGCTCAAGACCCTGACGCCCGATGATGTCAATGGCAGCATCCCGCAAAGCGTCTGGCTCACTTTCCAGATGACCTTCATCATCATCACTCCGGCGCTGATCGTCGGGGCCTTCGCCGAGCGGATGAAATTCTCCGCCATCCTGATTTTCACGGTGATCTGGACCATCCTCTCCTACATCCCCGTCTGGCACATGGCCTGGGGTGGCGGGCTTTTCCATGATTGGGGCGTGATCGACTTCGCGGGCGGCACGGTGGTCCACATCAATGCCGGCGTGGCCGGTCTGCTCGCCTGCATCATGGTCGGCCGCCGCCGCGGTTACCCCGGCCCCGGTCTGGTCCCTCACAATGTCCCCTTCACCGTCATCGGTGCCTCGCTGCTCTGGGTCGGCTGGTTCGGCTTCAATGCGGGTTCGGCCTGCGCCGCAAATGGTTCCGCCGGCATGGCCATGCTCACCACCCAGATCGCCTGCGCCACCGGCGTGGTCACCTGGATGGCGCTGGAGTGGTTGATCCAGAAGAAGCCGACCGCCGTGGGCGTCGCCACCGGTGCCGTCGCCGGCCTCGTCGCCATCACCCCGGCCGCTGGCTCCACCACCGTCGGCGGCTCGCTGGCCATCGGTGCGATTTCCGCCCTGGTCTGCTATTTCATGGCCACCAAGGTGAAGCACGCGCTGAAGGTCGATGACTCCCTCGACGTCTTTGCCGTGCACGGCGTGGGCGGCATCGTCGGTGCCATCCTCACCGGCGTCTTCCTCCGCGAAGGGGTGCTGGCCGAAGGCACCACCGTGGCTGGCCAGGTCTGGGCGCAAACCTTGAGCGTGCTGGTCACCATCGGCTGGAGTGCCGCGGCGGCCCTGGTCGGCCTGCTGATCGCGAAATTCACCGTGGGCCTCCGCGTGAGCGATGAAGAGGAAACCGGCGGGCTCGACCGGCACATCCACGGCGAGGAGGCCTACAACACCGAGAGCTGAGCTGCCCGCGCGGCCGTCATCAAGGCGAGCCGCACCCTTTTCTTCCCCCTCAGCCGGCGGCACCCACGGGTTCCGCCGGTTTTCTTTTTTCCCTCCGCATGACGGGCTTAGAAATAGGTGCGGAAGGCGATGGAATAGGTCCAAGCCGAAACCTCGCCGTTGCGGGTGTCCAGATTGCTGCGGGTGACTCCGCCCATCAGTTTGGCGTGATGACCACAGATGTAGTAGTTCAAGCCGGCATAGATTTCCTCGCTGTGATCACCGCGGACATTGCGGACATTGATCAACGGGTCATCGTGACCGCCGCCGATGTAGCGTGGATTCAGACGGATGCCTTCCAGCTCGGCCGATCGCTGGTATTGCCAGGAGCAGACGAACTGAAGCTTGTCATCGACGATCCAATACCACGGCATGATCACCGCACCCCAGAAATCCCCCTGACGGCGCGGGTTGGCATTGCCTTCGTCGGCACCGCCATTGTCGCCATAAGCCCCATTCACCAGGATGCCCCAGCGTTTGCCGGTGTAGATGCCGGAAAGCGAGCTGGCCCAGGAGTATCCCAGAGCGGAGTCGGGGCCGTCCTGATCGTTGACAGTCTGGTCGAAGACGAATCTCCAGCGCTTCGTGGGCTCCCACTCCAGGCAGGCATAGTAGAAGACTCCATCGTCCCAATTCGCCAGCGTATCGGAATCGTCCTCACTGCTGAAAACCCCGAGGCCGAGCTGCCAGTCGCCGCGCCGCGCTTCGAGCACCGCGCCCGTGGGCCGACTGTTCTCGCCGCCCAGACGCTCGGACAATCCGGAGCGCTCGATGGTTAGGATTTCCCGTGACGACTGATGCTGCTCCTCGCCCACCTTCAGCTTCATCCGACCATAAGTCAGGTGCAGCTTGTCGAGGACTTCGAGGTCGAGAAGCTTGTCGAAATCCACCGTCATCGCGAGGGTGTCGAAGGTGTCGTATCCCCAGTCGAGATCGGTCGGATAGGCATCGCGGAAACGCCGGTCCTCCACGAGGTTCACCGCCACCTCGACATCGAAATAGCGCAGCAGTTCCATCTCCATTTCCAGCCGCGTTCTACGATATTCATCGTAGGCATCGTGGAAATGCCTGCCATTGACGTCCTTGCCGTCCACATAGGCTGCCTGGTAGTGGAATCTTCCGCTGATTTGGAAGCGGTTCAGCAGCCAGTGGTCCTTGTCCTCGTGGAGCAGGCCGGCGTCGTTGGAGATCCATTCACAGAAGTCCCAATCCTTGCGCGGTTCCTTTTTCTTCTTCTCCACCTCCCCTGCGCTGGCAGCGGGAACGAGCAGGGAAACGAGGGCAAGGGCGAGTGGGGTTTTCATGAGTCGAATTCCGCAGCGGTGGGAGTGATGACCACGCGGTTGTTTCCGGAGGCAAGCTGCAAGGCTTCAAGAAACTCGGAGGTGCTGACGCCTTCCTTCAATTGCAAGCCATAGCTCAACTCGGTCATCATCCCCGCCTGGGCGGAGGTCACCCGCATCAACTGCGAGCGATCGGTGAATTTCTCCAGGATGGGCGCGAGGATTTTCTCGAAATCGATGTCATTGGTCAGCCTCATGGTCATGAGGTGGGACGCCTTGCGGGGCGCGAAGGCATTCGTCACGGAAAGCAGGATGATGGCGAGACCGACCACGCCGAGGATGACCGCCGCCATCGAATAATGCCGGGCACCCACGACCATGCCGATGGACATGGCGAAGAAGACAAAGGCAAGGTCGCGCGACTGCCCGAGGGTCCGGCGGAAACGAATCACCGAAAACGCCGCAAACATGCCGAAAGCGATGGCGCCGTTTCCACTCACGACCATGATCAGGATGGTGGTCACCACGCCGATGATGATGAGGGTCTGCACGTAATCCTGGGAATAGCGCGTGCCCTTGTAGGTCATCCGGTAGATGAGGGCGATGATGAGATTCAGCACCAGGCTGTAGGCCATGGCGAGGGCGACCTCTGCGGGTCCCGGGGTTTCGCTGCCGGGGGTGGATTGGAAAAGGTCGTTGAAGAAATTCGCGAGGATCATGATGGAATGGCGTGCTCTCTGGCTTGAAATTCGTACATTTGCAGCGCGGTCGCATACTTGCTGAACCCGCGGGGATTGAGATGGAAGGTTCCTAACAGCCCGCGGAACCAGTAAGGCACGGGGCCGATGGTCTTGACCTCCATGATCGCCTCATCGCGGCCTAACAGAGGCAGGTGGGGCTCGTCTCCGGCATCCATTTCAGGCTTGCCGGAAAAGGCGCAGCGGACGTCGGTATCGAAGGTGATGCGGATCGTCCCCTCGGGGCCGCTGTCGTAGGCGTAGCGATGATACTGGATGCGGACGACCGGGGACTTCGGCGGGCTGACCAGCAACTCACGCAACTCGGCAAGGACCCTTGCGTCCTTGTCCTCGATGTCATCCGGAAGCTGCCCACCGAGAAATGCTTCGAACTCCTCATCGCAGGTCGGCAGGCGGCGTTTCACCGTAAGACCATCGAGCTTGTGCTTGATTTCGATGAATCGGGTCAAAGCCCTGCCGCTTCCCGGGGTGCCGTAAACCCGGGTGCGGATGCGCCGGCGGTTCGCGGTGCCGAAGACTTTTTCCCAGTAGCTGTCGCGCGCATCGGAATCGAAATACTCGGATAGGATCCGGTAGCCCTCCTCCGCCCCGCGATCCGGAACAAGGTGCTCCTCCACCGCGGTCCGCACCGCAGCCAGTTGACCGGGCGGCAGGACGAATTTGAACTCACGGCGATCCTGATGGGCATCCATGGGGCTTTCGTGACAGCATTGTCACCCCAACAAACTGCGAAATCGCGTCCACCCGGGGCCAGAGAAAAGTCCATGATTACGCGAAATTCCTGATTTCATCGACCATTTTCCCGAAAACACGGGGGCATTTCCGGACATGTCCCTTCCAGCGATGGCGTCTTTTCCCGCATCACGTCCGACCCTCCCCTGACGGGCAAGCAATTCTGTTAGATTCTCTGTTTCTTCGATTCCGGGCCGCGTCTCCTTGCTTTGCGGTGATGCTCTGACATCATGGCGGGCGTGAAATGGCATCCTAACGGCCAGGCGCTCGCCGTGGTGGCGCCGATCCTGGCATGGTCGGCATGGAAACCCTACGATGCGCTGACCTGGTGGCTTGAGGTCGCTCCGGTTTTCATTGGCTTTGCCGCGATGTTCATCGCCCAGTTCCGCGGCTGGCGACTGTCGGGATTTCTCATCGGCTGGATCGTCCTGCACATGATCGTGCTGATCATCGGCGGCCACTACACCTACGCGCGGGTGCCTTTGGGCGAGTGGGCGAAGGAGGCGTTCGGGTGGGAGAGAAACCACTACGACCGTCTCGGCCACCTGCTTCAGGGGATGACTCCGGCGTTGCTCACCCGTGAGTTGTTTCTCCGTCACGGGGTGATCGCGCGTCGGGGCTGGCGGGCTTTCCTGATCATCTGCGTCGCCCTGGCATTCAGTGCGGTGTATGAGTTGATCGAATGGGCGGCGGCTCTCGTTTCCGCAGAAGCGGCGGAATCCTTTCTCGGCACCCAGGGGGATCATTGGGACACCCAGGCCGACATGTTTTGCGCCGGAATCGGTGCGGCACTCGCGCTCGCCCTGCTGCGCATCCCGCACAACCGCTCGCTCCGGAAGATCGATCCCTGAAGCCAAAAAAATGGCCGCGCGGCGGAATCACCGGCGGCCATGGGGAATTTCTTTGGGGAAAATCGCTCAGCCGGCAAAGCGCTCGGCGACGGCATCCCAGTTCACCACGTTCCAGAAGGCGGCGATGTAGTCGGGGCGGCGATTCTGGTAGTTGAGGTAATAGGCATGCTCCCAAACATCCAGGCCCAGGAGCGGCTTGCCGGAGCAGCCCGCCACAGCCTGACCCATGCAGGGGCAGTCCTGATTGGCGGTGGAGCAAACGGCCAGCGAGCCGTCTTCTTTTTTCACCAACCATGCCCAGCCGGATCCGAAACGGGTCGCGGCGGCCTTGGCGAAGGCTTCCTTGAAGGCATCCATCGAGCCGAAGGCCTGGTCGATCGCCGCGGCAAGCTCACCACTCGGAGCCTTGGCGCCACCGGGAGCGATGAGTTTCCAGAAAAGCGAGTGATTGGCATGCCCGCCGCCGTTGTTGCGCACGGCCATGCGCTTTTCCTCGGGGACCACGCTGAGATCGGCGATCAGCTCGCACAGCGACTTGTCCTCAAGACCGGTGCCTTCGAGCGCGACGTTGAGGTTCGTGACGTAGGCGTTGTGGTGCTTGGTGTGGTGGATTTCCATCGTGCGCGCATCGATGTGCGGCTCCAGGGCGTCGTAGGCGTATCCAAGTTCGGGAAGGGTATGGGCCATGGTCTGAGATCGGGTTAAGTTTGCTTTTGCGGGCTCCGACGGCTAGTCCGGTCGGCGCGCCCGGGGCCACGATGCCCCGAATGAACCACTCCGCAAGAAACAATGCTGTCCGGACTCACCATTCAGGATCTCACGCCTTACCTCCCGTGGATCGCCGCCGCCGCAGGCCTGATCCTCGGGCTCCTCATCGGCCACCTCGCCGCCGGCACCCGCCGCGGGCGGCTCGAAGAGCAACTCCGCGCCGAAGAACGCCGCGTCACCGACCTCGAAGCCCGCCTCGTCCACCTCAGCGCCGCGAAAACCGAGGACGAGCGCGCCTCCTCCCTCCTCCGCAGCCAGCTCGCGGAAACCAAGGCCCGCCTCGAAGCGGAATCCCGCGCCGCCGCCGAAAAACACGCCCTCCTCGAAAAAGCCGAAGCCCGCCTGAGCGATACCTTCAAAGCCCTTTCCGCCGATGCCCTGAAGTCGTCCACCGAGCAATTCCTCCAACTCGCCCGCCAGTCCCTGCAAACCCAACAGGAGGAAGCCCGCGGCGAACTCGAGAAACGCCGCAACGCCATCGAGTTCCTCATCAAACCCGTCGCCGAAACCCTCGGCCGCTTCGAGGGCCGCATCGGCGAAATCGAAAAAGCCCGCGAAGGCGCTTACGCCGAACTCAAGACCCAGGTCCGCGCCATGGCCGAGGCCCAGACCCAGCTCCACCGCGAAACCTCCCAGCTCGTCAAAGCCCTCCGCCAGCCCACCGGCCGCGGCCAGTGGGGGGAAATCCAGCTCCGCCGCGTGGTCGAAATGGCCGGCATGCAGGAACACTGCGATTTCCAAACCCAGAGCCCCACCGCCGCCGATGACGGCCGCACCCTCCGGCCCGACCTCATCGTCCGCCTCCCCGGCGGGAAATCGATTGTCGTCGATGCCAAGACGCCCATGGACGCCTACCTCGATGCCATCGAAGCCACCGATGACGCCGCGCGCGATGCCCACCTCGCCCGTCATGCCCAACAGGTCCGCAAACACATCAGCGATCTCGCCTCGAAAAACTACGCTTCCCGTATCGACGCCGCGCCGGAGTTCACCGTCCTTTTCCTGCCCAGCGAATCCTTCTTCTCCGCCGCCCTCGGCAGCGACCCCGGCCTCATCGAACGCGGGGTCGAACACGGCGTCATCCTCGCCACTCCCACCACCCTCATCGCCCTGCTCCGCGCCGTCGCTTATGGCTGGCGCCAGGAAGCCCTCGCCGACAACGCCCGCGAAATCTCGCGCCTCGGCCAGACCCTCCACGAACGCCTCGGCAAGCTTGCCGAACATTTCACCCGACTCGGGAAATCCCTCGATTCCGCCGTCGGCCACTACAATGCCGCCGTCGGCTCCTACGAGTCCCGCGTCCTCATCGCCGCACGCAAATTCGAGGACCTCCGCGCCACTCCGGCCGATGCCACCCTGCCGGAAATGAGCCCCATCGAAAAAGCCGCCCGCGCGCCATTTTCCGCCCCCGCCGCAGCGGTGGAAACGGCCGAGGAAGACCATGCATTCGTCCCTCCATTCTCGCCCAACCCTCTGTCCGCCGCCGCCGACCTCCGGGCAGCCTTGGAAGAGTGAGCCCCGCTCTCAACGCTGATCGAGATACTGCTGAATCCTCTCCGCTTTCCTCAAAAGATATGGCGCATGGCGATCCGCCGTCTCGTGGAAATGCTTCAGCCCTTTCATCGTTGCCACAAACTCCGCAGCAAACTTCTCCTGTTCCTGGTCCTGCCAGGTTTCGCCCAAAGATGAAAACCGCGACATCAACGACGAAGTCCGCTCCCGCAAATCGTCATTGAATCGCTTCAACTCCAACGCAAAGCGCCGCAACTCTTCCGGATCCACAATCGCCTGGGACATGGAAAAAACCTCTAACCCCCACCCCACCCCACCGCCAAGAACCAAGTCGAAGAACAGCAGACGGCAGATGGCAAATGCTCCGCGCGAAGCCCGGCTGTTTCTCCGGTCTTGAGTCTTGCGTCTTGAAATCTTGCGTCTTTTCCCCGGCTGTTTTTGAACTTTGCCCTTCGCCCTTCGAACTTCCGCAGCGGACTCCGGTCTTGAGTCTTGCGTCTTGAAGTCTTCCGTCTCCTCT
>JALOTY010000061.1 GCA_025457665.1 Akkermansiaceae bacterium
ATGGTGGATGGTGGATGGTGGATGGTGGATGGTGGATGGTGGATGGTGGATGGTGGATGGTGGATGGTGGATGGTGGATGGTGGATGGTGCCCGGGCAGTCTTGCGGCTTCTCCCGGCTGTTCTTTGAACTTTGTCCTTCGCCCTTTGACCTTTCGCGCAACGGCCTCCGGTCTTGTGTCTTGCGTCTTGAAATCTTGCGTCTTTTCTGGCTCCTTGCTTCCTACTTCCCGCTACTGAAGAGGGAACCACGGATGCCACGGATGGGCACGGATTTTGGGAGAGTTTTGGAGATGATTCCGAGGCCTGATGATTGCCTTGTTTGATCCGGGGTCATTCCTGAAATTCGTGGTCTGGATCGTGATGGGCCAGCCTTGGAATTTCGGAGTTCGGGCTTCACGTGGCCGGGGCGATTTTTTGGAGGAGTCGGGCGCTGGCGAAGGCGAGAGTGGGAACGAGCAAGGCGGCGAGGACGAGGGGATGGGTGGTCAGGGTTTCCCCGGGGGTGATGAGGGTGAAGGCGATGGGGATGGCGGCGATCAGGTCCACCAGCGGAATGCCGACCAAAAGGGCGGAGACGAATCGTGGCACGGGGCGGTGGAAGCGGGTGAGGGCGAGGAGCATCCAAATGAGAAATGGCAGCAAGGCGAGGGCTCCGGCGAGGGGGTAGAAGGGGATCCACCAGGCGGAAAGCGCCGGGAGGGGAAGGAAGAGCAGGGCGCGACTGAGGACCAGCATGCCTTGGGGCGGATGGGCGAGGCTTTCGTAACGGGCATTCAGCGAGAGGGCGCAGAGGTAGGCGAAAAGACCTGCGGCATGGGTGAGGATGAAGGCGGCGGAGCGGAGGTGATCGGGATTCGACCACCAGGTGAGGTGGCCCGACGTGAGGAGATCCTCCGGGAGATGATGAACGAAGCCTAACAGATAGAGTCCCGCGCGGCAGGCGGCCATGGGGAGGACGGACCAGCTACGATGTTTATGGTAGATTGTGTAGAGGATGATGCAGGCCGTGATGAAAAGGGTGGTGGCGAACACTGCGGTGCCGGTGAGAAAGGCGCAGATCAGGGCGGCGAGAACGAGGGAAACGGCGGCGGCGAGATAGCTGGTGGGGGAGAATTTCCCCGATGGCAGGGCGCGTTCGGGGCGATGGATGGCATCCCAACGGCGGTCGTGCCAGTCATTGAGTAGGTTTCCCCCGAAGAGCAGGCAGAGACCGATGAGAGAGAGGGCGAGGAGGGCGGGAGGAAAGCGGTCGTTGCCATCGAGCGGCAAGCCACCCCAGTACCAGCCGCCCAAGAGGAAGCCGAGCAGGACATTGCTGACCACGCTGGGGGCATTGGCGATGCGGAGGCTGGCCAGGAGGGGGCGCATGATCAGGATGGAAAGGGGCTGTGTTCGAGCACCCAGCGGTATTCCGCGGCGATCTGGGTTTCCACTTCGCGGCGGAGTCCGGCGGGAAGGACGCCCCAGGTGTAGGTCTCGATTTCGAAGTGATCGCAGGATCCGGGATTTTCGCCGCACCAGTGGAGGGTCTCGACCGCGTGCTGGCGGGTGGAGCGAAGGGGTGAGGCGGGCTCGGCATCGAGGGGGATATGAAAGTGAATCCGCCATTCCTCCGCCGTGACGGGTTCCTTCGTCGCAGCGAGGGCAGCGGGGAGATCGATGTGCCGATTCAAATCCCCCTCCATGCTGCGGGCGATGACCTGGTGGAGGTAGGTGGGTTCATCGAAGGCGCGGATGGCATCGATGGCGGCAGGGTCGCGGGGATCGATGGCAAGGGCGGCGGAAAGATGGATTTTCGAAATCCGGATGCCGGCGGCTTGGAAGGCACCGAGGGAAGTACGAGGGTCCTCGTACTGGAGCGCGAAGTGGCAGGAGTCGTAATTCACCCCAATGCGGTGCAGGACCTTGTCGGGGTGTTGCGCGGCCGAGGTGAGTTGTTCGAAGAAGGCGAGGGTTTCGGCGGTGTTTTCGAAGTGGCCGAAGGGTTCGGGTTCGAGGCCGAGGTGGCAATCGATGCCGCTGGAGGCGGAAAGCTCATCGAGGAAATCGGCCAATTCAAGCAGGGGCGGGATGGCAGCGGCGGTGGCTGCTCCGAAGGGTTTGAAGGAGACGGGCAGGGTCGAGACCGAGGCCCCGGAATCGGGTCGGGCGATGGCGGTGAGGATGGTGAAGAGATCGCGGGTGTAGGCGAGGCGGGCGGCTTGGGTCCAATCGGGCTGATAGACCTTTTCCTTCACCCGGGTGCCGTGGAAATCGCCGAAGGGGAAGCCATTGATCGTGAAGACCGAGCAATGATGTTCATCGAGCCAATCGCGGAAGCGCGGGAGATGATCGGCGGCGAGCAATTCGCGGGCGGCGCGGGCGGAGAGGCGGAGGCCGATGGCGTAGGTTTTCTGCGGGGGGCAAACGAGATCCCGGACGCGCAGGGTGTGGGACTGGAGGACGCGGAAGGTGTCCTCCCAGCTTTCGGCCGGATGGATGTTCGTGCAGTAGGCGAGGTTTCCGTGGGCGAAGCGCATGGGTGGGTGAGGGTGGCTGGGGAGTTTCCGCCGGGCGGACTATGGAAGGAAGAGAGGGCGGCGGAAATGCGGAAATGCGTGGGGGAGGAAAAGCTGTCGAGTGGGTGGGGTTGCCGACCGGGGCAAATGGGTGCAGGGTGCGGGCGTGGAGCTGGAATGGAGTGAAGTGGGACGATGGCCGAGCCTGGCGGCGGCGGACGAGCATGCCCTGGTCGTTCTGGCGATGAGGATGGATTGCCGGGTGGAGCCGCGGGAGGAGGGCTTCGCGTTGGAGGTGGAGCTGCCACGGGTGGATGAGGTCCGCAGTGAGTTGGAGGCCTACGCGCAGGAGCAGGCCGAGCAGGTGGCACCGCGGGCGGCGAGGGAGGTATCCGGTGCGGGCTGGGTGCCGGCGCTGCTGTGGGCGGCGGCGCTGATTTTCCTGCATTTCCAGCGGGCGGGGTCGAAGGAATGGGTGGACCGATGGGCGAACGATGGGGAGGCGGTCTGGGTGGGCCAGGAATTCTGGCGGGCATTCACGGCGCTTTTCCTGCATGCGGATGGGGGGCATCTCGCGGGAAATGTGCTCATCGGCGGGGCGTTTTGCGTGATGGTGGGCGCGGTGCTGGGCGGATGGCGCGGGTGGCTGTGGATTCTGGTCAGCGGGAGCTCGGGCAACCTTCTTGCCGGGTGGTTGCAGTGGCGGTGGTTTGGGGAAGAGGAGTTCCGATCCATCGGTGCCTCCACGGCGACCTTCGGAGCGCTGGGATTGCTGGTGGGTGTGGGCCTGATGCGGGCATGGCGGGATCGATCCTACGGTCGGCTCAAGCGCCTGCTGGTGCCGCTGGGAGTGGGGACGGCCTTGATTTCGATGTATGGGGCGGGCGGGGTGAATACCGATGTGGTGGGTCACTTTTCCGGCTTCGGCTGCGGGATGGTGTTGGGGCTGGCAGTGGTGGCTTGCGAAGATCCGGCGCCCGTGATATCGGGTTCCCATGAAAGTGGCCCTGCTGTTTCTGCTGACCCTCCTTCCGGCTCTGGGAATCGAGGGGACGGTGTGGTATGACTCGAAGGGGAAGGTGGCCTGGGTGGATGGGCCGGCAGCGGACAAGACTCCGGAGACCTTCGTGCCGGAGTGGCGGCGGCGGGAGATTGAGCGTCGCGAACGCATGAACCAGCCGGGCGGAAGTCGATACCAAGGGCCCTATTCGCCGTGGAATTCCGGTTATGGAAATCGCTGGGGCTGGTCCATCCACCCCGCGAGCTTTCTTCCGTATCGCTCGTGGAACCCTTATCCGCGGCCTTGTGTGACGCGGCCGGGGGTTTCGATCATCATTCGGCGCTGACCGCAGGCTTGTCCGAGGGCGGGGTGACCATGACTGGCTTGGTCGAGGCGGTGTCCACGGTGGGACGCATGTCCTGGGAGGAGGGGAGCTTGCCGATGTCCTTGGGGTCGAGCAGGCCGAGATTGTCCCCGGCGGCGACTTCCGGCAGCGTTTCCGCTTCTTCCTTTTTCTCCGCGGGCGTGGTGCTGGCGGTCGTGGGTGCGGGTGCTTCTTCCACAAGAGTCGCCTTCGGCGCGCAGGCGACGAGAGCAAGGGGGAGGAGGAAGGCGATGGGTTTCATGCGGGCTCGGGCGGCGAATCTGAGGCATGAGGTCGGGTTTGGAAAGGATGAAAAGCGGGTCAGCCGGGGATTGGGGATTGCCTGTCTGGGGGGAAGTCCCTGAAATGCCGCGCCCGGCGTCACCGGGACATGAGCATGGATTACACCCAGAAAATCGCCCGCCAGGTGGCGGCCGTCCCGCGGTCGGGCATCCGCGACTTCTTTGAACTGGTGCAGGGCCGGGAGGGGATCATTTCCCTGGGCGTGGGCGAACCGGATTTCGTGACCCCATGGAACATCCGCGAGGCGGCGATCTATTCGCTCGAAAAAGGCCAGACGAGCTACACCTCGAACCTCGGCCTGCCCTCCTTGCGGAAATCCATTTCCCGATACGTCGGGGATTTCTTCGGGGTCGAATATGGCATCGGTGAAATTCTGGTGACCGTCGGGGTGTCCGAGGCGATCGATCTCGCCCTGCGTGCCCTGCTCGATCCGGGCGATGAGGTGATTTACCATGAACCCTGCTATGTGTCCTACTCACCGAGCATCGTCATGGCTTACGGCCGTGCGGTGGCGGTGGAGACGCGCAAGCGCGATGGATTTTCGCTCAAGGCGGAAGCCTTGGAAAAGGCGATCACGCCGCGCAGCCGGGTGCTGATGTTGAATTTCCCGACGAATCCGACCGGTGCGACGGCGAGCCGCGCGGATTTGGAGGCCATCGCGGCGCTGTGTGTGAAACACGATTTGATCGTCCTGACCGATGAGATCTATTCGGAACTCCGCTATGATGCCGATGAGCCGCATGTCTCCATCGCGGCGCTGCCCGGAATGCGGGAGCGGACGATCCTTCTGCACGGGTTTTCCAAGGCCTTTGCGATGACCGGTTTCCGGTTGGGTTATGCCTGTGGTCCGCAGCCGCTGATCGAGGCGATGATGAAGATCCACCAGTATTCCATGCTGTGCGCGCCGATCACCAGCCAGGTGGCGGCTATCGAGGCTTTGGAAAACGGGTCATCGGCCGTGGCGATGATGCGGGACAGCTACCATCGACGCCGCGACTATCTCGTGAAACGTCTCAATGAGATGGGCTTGGAATGCCATTCTCCCGGCGGGGCATTTTACGTCTTCCCGGACATTCGAGGCACCGGTCTGAAGAGCAAGGAATTCGCCATGCGTCTGCTGGAGGAGGAAGGGGTGGCGGCGGTTCCCGGAGACGCCTTTGGCCCGAGTGGCGAGGGTTTCCTGCGTTGCTGCTACGCCACGAGCTACGAACAACTCCAGGTGGCCATGGACAAGATGCAGGCCTTTGTCGGCAGGCTCTGAGGCGGGGCCGGAAAAATCTTTCCCATGAACGCGCCCAGCTCACCGTCAAGTTCATGGGATCGCATGCGTCTGGGCCAGCCGGATCGCTGGGTGAGGCATCACGTCATCCCCTTCGCGGTCTTCATGGGTTTGTTGCTGGTCTTGCAACTGGCGGGGTCCTTTTTCCAGTCCGACTTGCCGAGTGATCCGTGGTGGCGTCGATACCCCGAGCACTGGGTCTATCCGGCGCAGACGCTGGTCTGTCTGGCGCTGGTGGTGAAATGGTGGGGGAGTTATGAGTTCTGTTGGAGCTTGAAATGGTCGCTGATTGCGGTGCCGGTGGGGGCCTTGGGCATTGGTTTCTGGCTGTTTCCCACCGAGCTTCACGATCGTCTCGGGATCCAGGGTGAAGGCTGGTGGACCTGGCTGGGCGTCAAGCCGCGGCAGGGAGGTTTCGATCCCTCCGATGTTTTTGAGGAAGGGGGAACGGCGTGGTGGGTGGCTTTGGTTTTGAGATTCATCCGGGCGGTGGTGGTGGTTTCACTCATCGAGGAAATCTTCTGGCGGTCCTATCTGATGCGGCTCGTGGATGACTGGGATGGCGACTACTGGCGTCGGCCCTTCGGTCGATTTTCCTGGCGATCCTACGCGGTGGTGACCGGGGCCTTCATGGTGGCGCACGCGCCATCCGACTATGCGGGGGCTTTGGCTTATGGGAGCCTGACCTATCTCCTCTGCGTGTGGAGTCGGAACCTGGGGGCCTGCGTGGTGATGCATGCGGTGGCTAACGGATTGATGGGCTGGTACATCCTGGAAACCGGAAAAACCGGGCTTTGGTGAGCGTGTTCGGTTGACCCGGAAGGGAAAAGGAGCGTATTTTCCGCCGCGCCCCGTCGTTTGGCGGGGAAGTTTTTTGTGAACACGGCACACGCCATTTCCTGGGGAACATTCGACGGATTCACGTGGATCCGCTGCGACGGCAAGGGGTCATTCCTGCAAAGCCCGGCGCTCAAGGAATGTGCACAGCAGGCCGAGCAATCGGGGGAGACCCGATTCGTGGTGGATCTGGAAGCGTGCAGTGGGATGGATTCCACCTTCATGGGATTTCTCGCCGGACTGGCTGCCCGCATGGGGAAGCTCGGGGGCGGCGTGCAGATCGCCTCGCCGGGAGAGAGGAATCGGCAATCGCTGGAAGACCTCGGATTGGATCACCTTTTGGAGATCGAACCCCTGGCGGCGCCATGGCGCGGGCGGGTGGATGAGATCCGCGGCATGCTCCAGCCCTATGCCCCGCGGCGCTTGCCGGGGATCGGGGAAAGGGCGCGGCATGTGCTCGATGCCCACCGAGAGCTTGCCGGGACGAGTGACGAGAATGCGAAGCGCTTTGAAAACGTCCTGAAAGTGCTGGAGGAGCAGGTCCCGACGGAGGACAAGGTTCCGCCGGAACAGAAACCCGGTGAATGATGGACTGGCGGGCGGCAGCGATCGTGTTGGGAATCGCGCTGGTGCTGAGCCTGCTGGCGGTGTGGAGGCTGTCGCGACGTCTCAAACTGAGGAAGGCCCAGCTATCGGCACTGCTCGGGGAGGAGACCCGGATGTTCGATTTCCTGCACGATCTGGGCGAAGCCATCGGCCGAGAAGCCGGGCAGATCGGGCTCTATCGGGTGATTGTGGAAGGGGTGAACCGCGTGGTGGATGCCCGTGGCGGGGCGCTCTATCTGCTCGATGAGCGGGGCGAATTTCTTCAGCCGAAACATCTCAGCGAAGCCTGCCCGCCGCTGGTGGGTGTGCCGATGGAGGTGATGAAACGCGCCAAGCGGGACCCGCGGGCTTTGGAAAGCCATCTGCGGCTGTCGCGGGTGGCGGCGGATCACGGGGTGCTGGGTAGCGTGTTGCAGTCCGGGCAGGCGCAGCAGATCGAGGACCTGCGATCGCACGAGTCCTTCCGGGATGCTTTTGAGAGCTTCGGCGGCGGAGTGGTGAGGGCGATGATAGCTCCGCTGCGCCACGGCGGGAAAGATCTGGGCGTGCTGGCGGTGGCGAGGCTGGGGGAAGACGGTCCTTTTTCCATGAACGATTTCGTGGTGTTTCGCTCGGCCGCGGAGCAATCCGCCTTTGCGCTGGGCAACTCGCTGATGCACCGTGAGGCGGCGGAGAAAAGGCAGTTTGAGAGCGACCTGCGGAGTGCCGGGGAGGTGCAGCGGGTGCTTTTGCCGCAGGGGGACCCGGTGATCCCCGGATATCGCGTGGCGGGGGCGAATGTCCCGGCGCGCATCATCAGTGGCGACTACTACGACCACCTGAAGCTCGCCAACGGCGAGCACGGCGTGGTGATTGCGGACGTTTCCGGCAAGGGGGTGGCGGCGGGGCTGATGATGGCCATGTGCCGCAGCGTCCTGCGTGCCGAGGCGGATGGCAGCGAGGACCCGGCGGAAGTGTTGGGTTTCCTGAATCGACAGCTTTTTCCCGACATGCGGGAGGACATGTTCATCAGCCTGTTCTACGCGGTGATCGGCGGCGATGGCTCGGAAATCCGGCTGGCGCGGGCAGGGCACGATGCGGCGCTTTGTTTCCGGGCGTCCAGCGGGACGGTGGAAAAGGTCAAGCCGCCGGGATTGGCGATCGGCGTGGATGATGGCACGGCCTTCGAGCGGGTCACGAGGACCTTCCGGCTGCCGATGGCGGCGGGCGATTGCCTGTTGTTTCACACCGATGGCGTGAGGGAGGCGGTGAATGCCGCTGGCGAGGAATTCGGGCTGGAGCGGCTGGACCGGGTGTTTCTGGAAAATGCCCCCCTGGGTGCCGAGGCGGTCCTGAGCGCGATCCGCCGCGAGCTTTCGGGGTTCGCCGGGGAGTCCTCGCAGATGGACGATGTGACCTTGCTGGTGCTGGAACGTCGATGATCTGCAAGGTGGGGGGGTTGACGTTCGCGCCGCGCCGTGACAGTTAGCGGCCATGCATTCCAACGAACGCGACGAAGTGAACGCACCTGCCGAGGTGATCGATGAACCCGCCCTCGTTGATGAGGCTGCCGGTGCGGCTGTGGAGGGGGAGTACGATGAGGTGGATCCCTACACGGCGCTGGAGCAGGATGTCTTGAAATGGAAGGACCTGGCGATGCGGACGGCGGCGGAATTCGACAATTTCCGCAAACGCACGGCCCGTGAACGCGAGGAGTCCCTGCGTTATGCCAATCAATCGCTGCTGGAGGACCTCCTGCCCATCCTGGACAACTTTGAAATGGGCATGATGGCGGCGGCGCAGGACAAGGGATCGATGATCTACATCGGCATGGACATGGTCCGCAAGCAGCTCGGGGATTTCCTGGAGAACTGCGGCGTCAAGCTGGTGGAAGCGGAAGGGCGGGCCTTCGATCCGAACCTGCACGATGCGGTGGCGCAGGAAGCCAGCGAGGAGATTCCTGAAGGCCAGGTCCTGCGGGTGACCCGCCGGGGCTATCAATTGCGCGACCGCCTGCTGCGTCCGGCCGGGGTGGTTGTTTCCACCGGTGCCTCCACCTCCCAATCCTGAAAATCATGGCAAACCGGGATTTTTATGAAGTTTTGGGCGTGGCGAAGGATGCCAGCCCCGAGGAAATCAAGAAGGCCTACCGCAAGCTGGCCGTGAAGTTTCACCCGGACAAAAATCCGGGAGATGCGGCGGCGGAGGAGAAATTCAAGGAACTCGGCCAGGCCTATGAGGTGCTGAGCGATGCCGACAAACGCGCCGCGTACGACCGCTACGGCCACGCCGCCTTCACGGGTGGGGGTGGCTTTGGCGGTGGGGGCGGCGGCGGTTTCCACGATCCCATGGACCTGTTTTCGCAGGTTTTCGGCGGGGCATTCGGCGGCGGATTCGAGGAATTTTTCGGCGGTGGACGTCGCCAGCGCTCCGGCAAGCAGCGCGGCAGTGACCTGCGCTACGATCTGGAAATCTCCCTGGAAGAAGCGGCGAAGGGCGTGGAAAAGGAGCTGGAAATCGAGCACCACGCGGCCTGCGGGACCTGCAATGCGACTGGCTCGAAGAGCGGCGGCGGAGCGCGGACTTGCTCGACCTGTGGCGGTCGCGGTGTGGTGGCGAGGCAGGCGGGGATTTTCATCCAACAGACCACCTGCCCGGAATGCCGCGGCACCGGGGAAACCATCGCCGATCCCTGCCCGGACTGCCGGGGGGAAGGTCGGGTGACCAAGGCCAGCCGGATCAAGATCCGCATTCCGGCCGGGGTGGAGGATGGCACGCGGCTGCGCTCTTCCGGCAACGGCGATGCCGGCGTGAGGGGCGGGGGCGCGGGGGACCTTTATGTTTTCCTCCACGTCAAGGCGCACGATGTTTTCGAGCGGGAAGGGAGCGATCTTTACTGCAAGGTGCCGCTGCGCTTCACCACGGCGGCTCTGGGCGGGGAATTGGAAGTGCCGACGCTGGATGGCAAGGCATCGATCAAAATCCCCGCAGGCACCCAGGGCGGCACGCTTTTCCGACTGCGCGAGCGGGGCATGACGACCTTGTCGAGCGGTCGCAAGGGGGATCTGCATGTCGAGGTTCAGGTGGAAGTTCCGACCCGCCTGAGCGCCGAGCAGCAGGAGAAACTTCGCGAGTTCGCGGAGTCCATCGGCGAGCACAATTCGCCGATGCAGGAGTCCTTCTTCGAAAAGGCGCGGAAATTCTTTGGCAGTTGAACCATGGCCCGGTTTTTCCTCGATCCCGCCCAGTGGCTGGTGGACCCGGCGCTGGCGGGGGACGAGGCGGTGCATTGCGCCCGGGTGCTGCGGCTCAAGGCGGGCGATGAGATCGAGGTCTTCGACGGTCGGGGTCGCGGAGCCATGGCGGAAATCGTTTCGGTCCATCGCGACCGCGTGGCCCTGCGACTGGGAGCGGTGGAAGAGGAAAGCCCGCCCCAAGTCAGGCTGGTGCTGGCCGCCGCCGTCCTGAAGGGCAAGGCCATGGAGTGGATGTTGCAGAAGGCGGTGGAACTCGGCGTGGACGAAATCCAACCGCTGCGAACCCGTCATGCCGTGGTGAAACCGGGTGAGGACAAGCCGGAAAAGTGGCGACGCATCGTGCTCGAAGCCTGCAAGCAGTGCGGGCGGAAGCGGATGCCGGCGGTGGGAGATTTGATGGATTTCCCGGACTTGGTTCGGTCGGCAAGCGGGCTGCGATTGCTGGCCTCCCTCGCCGGCCAACCGCGGCCCATGCGGGAGTGTCTTCAGCAGGGACCGGTGCATGCGGGCGTGACCCTGCTGATCGGTCCCGAAGGGGATTTCTCAAAGGAGGAAACGGCCATGGCCCTCGATGCCGGCTGGCAGCCCGTGAGCTTGGGAAATACCGTCTTGCGCAGTGAAACCGCGGCCATTTTCGGTGCTGCGGCGCTGCGTTATGCCTTCGAGTGAGTGGAAATCACTTCCAGCTCAGCGCGCCTTTCTTCAGGGCGTAAACGTAGGCAAAGGCGAGAATCCCGGCGAAGCCCGCGGCGCTCACCAGGGCGGTCGGGTCACCATGACCGACGAGGTCGCGGAATTGCACCGCCCATGGGTAGAGGAAGACGACTTCGATGTCGAAAAGCACGAAGAGCATCGCGACCAGGTAGAACTTCACCGAAAAGCGCGGGGCACCATCGCCGATGGGGAGCATGCCGCACTCGTAAGCGGTGTCCTTGGTCTTGTTGCGTCTGGCGGATTTCCCGAGGACCACGCTGAGGGTCAGGGAGACGGCTGCGAAGCCGATCGCGACAAGAACCTGGATGAAAACGGGGAGGTATTGCTGATCGATCATCGGGACGGCGCAGCCATAGGCCTTGGGGGGGCGGATGCCAAGTGACAAAAAGCGCCGGATGACAGGAAAGCCGGGAGTCGGAGCAGAAAAAACCCGCCCGAGGCGAGGCCTGGGGCGGGAAAGAGTGGAAGTGAATGTGCGGAGGAGGAAATCAATCTTCCTGAGCCTGCTTGGCCAGCCACTCGCTGGATGCTTCGTGGACACGCTTGGTGCCCTTGTATTCCTTGCCGATTTTCTCGACGAGACCGCGGGTGACGAGGTTCTGCAGCTTTTCGTAGGCACGGAGGCGGAGCATTTCCTCGCCGCCGCTGACCGCATTGCGAAGCTTCAGATTGTCAAAGACGCGTTCGAAGAGGTCGTTGAAGCCAAAGACCTTGTCTTCCGCGAGAACGTTGCAGAGTTCGTCCGTGACGTGATCGGGAAGCCGGCGTGAAAACCGGGTGCGTTTCGTGGTGGATGCCATAGCGACGCAAAGCTACTCCCACCCTGTCACAAAAGCGACTTAAAAAATCCCACCATGAAAATTCGCCCTAACAATTATGCAAGGATAAAAGTTTAGGAAATCTAAAGTAGATTTTCTGAAATTTTGCCCCGGGGCATCCATCGATGAAGGATCAGCGGGGAAAGGGAATTTCCCGCCGGGAGGCTGATCCGGAGGGCCGGGGAAACGGGAGGTTCAGCGCGACTGTTCGAGCATGCGGAGCAGGGGGACTTCCGCCTTGGCGCGGATGTCTTCCGGGAGTTCCACGCGCGGCTGGAGCTTTTCCAGGCAATCGTGAAGCTTTTGCAGGGTGTTCATTTTCATGTAGCGGCAGTCCGCACAGGCGCAGCGCTCGGTGGGGCCGGCGATGAGGTTCTTGTCGGGCACTTCCTTGCGCAGGCGGTGGAGCATGCCGCTTTCGGTGACGACGATGATGTCCTTTACCGGGGCGTTGCGGCAGAAGCCGATCATTTTTTCCGTCGAGCAGACTTCATCAGCAAGCAGGCGAACCGCCTGGGTGCATTCCGGGTGGGCGACGACGAGGGCGTCCGGGTATTCGTCCTTGATGCGTTGGATCGAGTCGCGGGTGAACTCCACGTGGACGTAACAGGAGCCCTGCCAGAGATCCATTTTCCGGCCGGTTTGTTCCATGACCCAGGCGCCGAGATTGGCATCCGGGACGAAGAGGATGGGGCGGTCTGCCGGGGCTTGTTGGACGATGCGAACGGCGTTTCCGGAGGTGCAGATGACGTCGCAGAGCGACTTCACGTGGGCCGAGCAATTGATGTAAGCGATGACGTAGTAGTTCTTTTCCGCGTGTTCGCGCAGGAAGGCTTCGAGTTCCGGGCCGGGGCAGGATTGTTCCAGCGAGCAGCCGGCGTCCTTGTCGGGCAGGACGACGATCTTGCCGGGGTTCACGATTTTCGCCGTCTCGGCCATGAAATGCACGCCGCAGAAGGCGATCACATCGGCATCCGTGGCCTTGGCATGATAAGCGAGGCCGAGGGAGTCGCCGACATAGTCCGCAAGGTCCTGGATGTCGCCCGTCTGGTAGTTGTGGGCGAGAATGACGGCGTTGCGTTCTTTTTTCAGCCGGAGGATGGCCTCCTTGAGATCGAGTGCGGCGGCGGGCATGGGGGAATATGGGAACCGGAAAGCGCCGGTGCCAAGTGCCCATTTGCAAAATGCGCCGCGAGGGGAACCTCAGGGAACGTCAAGAGGCGGCAGAACGCCGATGTCTTCGCGAAGTTGCTCGTCGGTCAGGCCGTTTCCGGAATCGAGGACCCCTTGGGACTCGAAGATTTCATCGGTCTGGGTGGCATTGAGCGGACGGAACTGTTCCGAGAAAGTATCGGTGCGGAATTGGAGGTCCATGATGTCGCGATTCGCCTCGGCGATCTGGTCGCGCAAGCCACGGTTCTGCTCCATGAGTTCGGTGAGGAAGGCGCGCAAGGTGGCGTCATTGGTTCCAGCGGCCAGGTCCGGCTCATTGGGCACGGCACCATCGCGGGCGCGGAGCATGTCCTTGAGGACCTGGTTTTGCTTCTGGAGTTCCTCGATGAGCATGCGGGTGTCCGGATCCGCCGGGGTGGGCGCGGACTCGCTGGCCGTGGGTGGCGTGCGGTTGAGAGTGGCCAGATCCACCATCTGCTCGACGGCGGCAAAGTGAGAGGCCACCGCTCCACACATCAGGGTGAGAGCGGCTCCGCAAAGCAAGGGCAGGGCTTGGGAGTTCATGGCTGCGGGGACTCGGTTTCGGGGTTCTCGGTGGGTGATGTGTCTGGCACTGGCGCGGCGACGGGTGGTGCGGCGGGCAGCGAATCGAGAAGCTCGGAAAGTCGTTGGGAGGCGGCGGCGAGGCGATCCGTGTGGTCATCCAGCGCGTGGATGGACTCCGCAAGAATCGCTCCGACCGTATCGGTTTGCGCGTAGCCCTTGGAGCTGTCAAATCCAGGTTCGCGAAGGGCGAAGATTTCATTGCCATCGGCATCCGGCACAAGGACGTGGGGACGGATGTTGAGTTTCACCGACGTGCCATTGTTCAGGGTGACTTCCTGGGAAAAGGCGGGAACGCCATCGGGGTGGGCGAGACGCCAGCCGGCGGGAGGATTGGTCAGAGGCTTGGCGGGGAAAGGGGCAACGATGTCGATGTCATCAGCGGCAATGCGGGCGTTGGGTTGCCCGCCCTGGACTTCGATGCGGATGCCCTTGGATTCCGGTGCTTGTGCCGGAGCGGCGGCGAGTGTGGAATCGGCCGAGGTGGCATCATCGTCGCCCGCGGGCTCTTCGGCGGGCGGGGTCGATCCGGCTTCGGCGGGCTCTTCGGCGGCCGGGCTTTCGGCGATTTCGGTTTCTTCGGGCTGCGGGGTTTCCGCGGGGGCTTCGCTGCCATCGATCGTATGGGCATCAGCAGGAGGATTGCCGGTGACCAGAAGGGGTTCGTCCTCGGAAACATCGGTTTCTTTCTCCAAAAGTTCGGTGAGGATGGGGTCGCGCTCGCTATCCTTGGGCGCGATGTCCTGAGCGCCGAGCGGCAGGGCGACGAGAATGAGTGGGAGGGTGCGGAGGAGATTCATCGGTTTTCGATCTCGATCGATTCGGTGGATTTCAATTCCGCAGCATCAGCGGTGCCGGTGCCTTGGTTTTCCGGGAGAGTGGGGCTATCCGCGCGCAGGGCGGGTTCGGGAATGGAGCGGAGCATCAGGGCATCCCACTCCGAGATCAGTTTCACGGCTTCCTCGCGGAGTTCGAGCGAGCGGGACTGATAGGTGCGGATGCGGGTGAGGAGATCGCGGGCGAGATCGACATCGGCCTGGGTCCAGCGGATCGATCCACTGGCGTAAAGCACCGGCACATCCAGGGTCAGGCGGCCGAGGTCCTCGCCTTGCGGGCCGTTGGCGGCGAGAACGTGCTGGATGCGGAGATTGGTTTCCTCAAATGGATTCGCCGGCGCGGCTGCCAAGGCTCCCGGAGGCACGGCAGCCGGGCTTTCGGGGTCTGCACGGGTCTCCGGGGTTTCCGCCGGTGGCGCTGGTTCTTTGGGCGCAGCTTGCGGGGTTGGGATCTGGACGGTCTCGGTGGCGATGACCGGCTTGGTGAGGTAGAGCACGCAAAACACTCCGGCCAGCAAGGTGGATGCGAGGAGGAGCCAGGGGTAGGCGGCCTGGCCCGTGGCATTTCCCCGCCGTTGATTGCCGCCGCTGTGGCTGGTGGGAGTCAGATCGATGGTCTGGGGCAGGACGCTGCCGGAACGTTCTCCGCGGGTGCCGGGGAGGGGTTCGGGAATGGTCGGGAGGGGTCGCATGGCGGGATCAGGGTTCGTCCTTCCGGGTCACGGCGGGAGGAGCGGGCACGGCCTTGGGAGGGGCGGCGGCCACGGCATGGGTGATGATGGTTTGGTTCGAGATTCCCGGGAAAACGGTAAGCGTCAGCGTTTCCTCGGTGAGGCGGAGTTGGCGGAGGACGCCGCCCTTGTCCGAAATCGCCTGGACTCCGGGGATGACCTCGAGAGCGCCCTCCGTGCCGCGCTGGCGACCGATGCCATCCGAGCGGTAGATCCGATACTCGGCCGCATCCGTGCTTTCTCCGGCAGGAGCGATGCGGACGGAAATCCCATCGGTGAAGGCACTGAGGCGGAAGGGCTTGATGGGCACGTTGACCACGCGGCCTTCGGAGATCTTGATGCGCGAATTGACGACGAAGTCGCCAATGTGCCGGAACTCCGTGGCGTGCAGCGGAGCGATGAGAAGGAGGCAGACGCCAAGAAGTTGGAAGAGCTTTTTCATTCGCCAACGTCCCAGAGCGAGTCTTTCGAATTACCAGAAGGATCGTAGGTGCCGGATCCCTGGATGATGACCGGTGGCGAGACCGTCACGCGGATGTCGCGAGCCACTCCATCCAAGCCCGTGATGGTCGGGAAGGTGGCGGGGCGGTCGGGAAGATAGGGCAGCAGGGCGGTGCGGGTCAGCGCGGAGACCGCCGTGGTCGGGTAGTCGGCGAGATAAGTTCTCTGCGCCACATAAACGCCACGCAGGGTCTCGGATGCCGCCTTGCCAGCCTGCCATTTCGTGATGGCGGATGAGGCGAACATCCCCGTGCTCATGAGCGCGATCAGGAGGAAAATCACCAGCGACATCTCGACGAGAGTGAAGCCGGTGGGCTTGCGGGTCGAAGGTTGTTTCATGTTCCGGAGAAACTTAGGAACATTAAGCTTCGCGGGAAAGGAAGAAATGCAGGAAATCCCCGGAAAATGGGATTTCCGGACAGGGAAATCGGCGGAAGCCCGGGGACCGCTTTACTCCTTGAGAATTTCCAGGGCTTCCGCTGCGTTTTTGCGGAAGGTGGGATTGTTCCAGAGGGCCCGGAGGGCGCTGGTGAGGACAAAGAGTCCGATGGCGGAGATGACGACCCAGGCGCACCACCAGGTCACGGATTTGTCCTTGGGGGCGAGGAGCGGGACGTACCAGGTGCGCCGATCCACCACGCGTGTGGTGAACATCTGGCTGTGCTGTTTGAACTGCTCGAGGAGGGCATCCACGGCCTTGTCCGAGCGGGCGATGAAGCGGTGGTGATACTGGCGCCCCGGGATGTCCGGGAGTTCCTCGTGGCGCACGCCCGGAGGAAGGAACTCCGGGGGGCGCAGCGAGTAAACGTGGGTCTCGTGGACAAAAGTCCGGCGCAGCCAGCGGTCGAAGCGGGTGAGTTGCATGGTTGCGGTAGAGGATCGGATTTGAAAGGGGAGATCAGCCTCCCATGCCACCCTGCATCATCTTCGGACCCATGAGGAAGATCGGGAAGAAGGTGCCGATGAAGACCGCGGCGATGAGGCCGACGGCGATGATGAGCACGGCGAAGTTCACCGCAGCGGTGAAGGTGGTCATGTAGTTCTCGGCGTCCTCCTCATACATGGTGGTGAGCATTTCCAACTGGCTGTCGAGCGAGGCGGATTTCTCACCGATGGAAAGCATGTGGACGACCTGGGTATCCACGGAGGTGTATTTCGAGAAGGCGGTGGAGAGGGGCACGCCGGAGTTCTCGTATTTGTCGGCCGCTTCCCGGAGTTCGTAGTAAAAGGGAGTGCCCTTGACGGAGTTTGCCGAAATGCGGATCGACTTGGCGAGGTTGATGCCGTTGGCGTGGAGGAGGCGGATGGTGGAGAGGAAAGTCATCTGCCGCAGGCTCATGACCAGGAGACGAAGCAGGCGCCACTTCGACATGGCGAGACCCATGATCATGTTGCGGATCTTTTCCGAACGCCAGATGGTGACGATGATGCCGACGGCGATGCCCACCACGATGGGCCAGATTTTCTGCGTGGTGTGGGCGACAGCGAAGGAGATCGCGGTGAGGCCGTCCGGTTCCTGGCGGACGGATTTGAGCATTTCCTCCACCTGGGGCACGATTTTCACCTGGGAGACGATGAAGGCGCCGGAGAGAATGGTGATGACCACGGCGGGCATCGTCGTGGCCTTGCGGATGGCCTTGTTGAAATGGAGTTCCTTGGTGAAGCGGGTGGCGAGGGAGGCGAAGGCCTGGTGGAGCTGGCCGGCGTCCGCACCAGCCTGGATGAGGCCCACGACCATGTCGCTGAAACGACCGGTGCGGCGGAAGGCTTCGTGAACGTTGACCCCGGCGGCGATGTCATCGCGGATGCGGGCAAGGGTATCGGCGATGACCTTGTTCGGCAGTCCCTGGCCGTAGTACTTCAGGGCATCGGCCGTGTTGATCTGGGCGCGGAGCATCGAGCTGAGTCCGCGGAAAATCCCGATGAGTTCCTTTTTGTTGAACGGCTTGACCTTTCCGGCCTTGCCGAAAGTGATCTGCTTCCCGGCGAGACCGCCTTTGGGCGGCACGGCGGGTTTGGCATCCTGCGGTTTGGCGGTGGCACTAGTCATCGGAGTAGGTCATGTCGATCACCTTCGCCACGGCGGCGAGATCGGTCTTGCCCTCGCGGAGGAGACGCAGCCCGCTGCGGCGGAGGTTGGGAAGTTTGCCCTCTTCCTGGATCTTCACTTCCAGTTCGTAGGGGGAGATGAGGCCCTTGGAAAGCTGGTCGGAGATCTTCGGGGTGATGGGAATGATTTCAAGGATGGCCGTCCGCCCGCTGTAGCCGGTGCCACGGCATTCGGTGCAGCCTCCCGATTTGGCATTGTAAACCGGCACCTCCGCCCAAGAGTCATCAAGGCAGAAGACGCGGCGGTTGGTTTCATCGATCCCCACCTGTGGTTCCTTGCAATAAGGACAGAGGATCTTGACCAGACGTTGGGCGCAGGCGGCCTTGAGGGTCTGGGAGATTTTCCAGCGTTCGATGCCGAGCTGCTCGAAACGTTCGATGATCTGCGAGGCCCGCGGGGTGTGAATCGTGGTGAGCACCTTGTGACCCGTGACGGCGGCTTCGATGGCGAGTTCGGCGGACTCGATGTCGCGCACCTCACCCATGAGGATGATGTCGGGGTCGCTCCGCATGAAGGAGCTGATCATGGGCTTGAACTCCTTGGGAGATTTCAAGTCGCAGTGGGTGATGCCGGGGACCTCGTCTTCCACCGGGTTTTCCAGGGTGAGGATGTTCACCTCGGGGCGGTTGAGTTCGCGGAGGATGGCATTGAGAGTGGTCGATTTGCCCGATCCCGTGGGGCCGGACATGACGATGATCCCGGCGGGGATCTTCATGACCTTGTAGAGTTCGAAGAGGGTTTCCTCATCGAAGGCCAGCGTGCCCTTGCCGAGGGTGACGTTGATGTGGCCCTTGTCGAGCAGACGCATGGTGGCGTGGTAGCCACGGTAAGTACGGTGTCTCTCGTAGCGGATGTCGATGGGGCGGTGGAAATAGGAAATTGTGAAGCGGCCGGAGATGCCGGGGGCGGTGTTCCGGATTTCCGTGGGGAGCTTCATAAGGTTGAGAAGGAAGGCATCGAGCCGGTCCTTCAATTTCATGGGGATTTCCACCTTGGGCTGGAGGTCTCCATCGACCCGGAAGGTGTAGTAGAAGACTTCCTTCTCGACCTTGAAGTGAATGTCCGAGGCGCGCTGTTTCACGGCATCCGCCATGATGGTGGCGACGAGCTGCGCCATGGGCTCGGTGTAGTCGGTGGTGACGTCGAAGTCGCGGATGCCATCGTCGGTGTCTTCGACATCGATCGCTTCCAGCTCCGAGCGGCTGGGGCCGCTGTTCGAGGCGACGTTCTCGATGGCGCGGCTGATTTCCGAGGCGAGGGTGACGATCTTGACGATGTCGAGTGTCGGGAAGCGCGGGGCGAGGTACTCTTCGGGCAGCGGGCTCCAGGGATTGGCGATGGCGACGATGAGCTTGTCACCGGTCACGCAGATCGGGCTGAAGAAGCCGCGGGTGAGGACGGTGGGATCGCAAAGGGTGTGGAGGGAGGCGTCGCAGAACTCGGCCACCTTGGGGAAGAAGGGGAGGCCGTTGATTTTCGCCACGGCGGCCATGAAGCAGTTCCGCGTCACGCGGTTTCCCACCTGATCGTGGGGAAGCTCGCCATACTGCGGGTCATGATGAGCCAGGGCCTGCATGATGCGGCCACTGATCAGCTCGTTGAAGGACATGCCATCGAAGTCAATCACAGGCCGAAGTGTTTGCGGTTGAGGAAAGTCCAGCTATCGAAGTCCAGCCGGACCGCGGTCACGAAGGGGCGGATGCCGAAGCGGCGGTTGACGGCGCCGAGAATCTGGTCGGCCATGATCTGGGAGGCGATGGGATTGAGAGCGCCGGTGCCGATCGCATCCGTGTCTTCTGCGAAGATCACCGGAGAAAGCAAAGCGCGGGCGATGCTGTGAAGCTGGGTGTAGGCTTCGTAGAAGGCGGAGGGTGCGATGAGTTTCCCGGCGAAGGGGATGAGGGGAGGACAGGCGGGAATCACGGCTGAGATGCCGTGGGCGAGTTTGGCGAGTTCCTGAGGCAGATACTCATCGGTGGCACCCTGCATGCGGGCGAGGATTTCGAGTGGATCGATGGGATCCTCATCGATGCCGATGGACTGATAACGATGTTGGACTTTGACCAGGTCCTGCTCGGTCGCCATGCCCGCGTGGCGCAGGGCATGGAGCGTGTGATCGAGCAGGTGGGCGCGGCATTCCCTGATCTCTTGTTCATGAGAGGAATGGGCGGAGGCGAAGAGGACGTTGGCGCTCATGGCGGGGAGTTTCAGCGGCGGGCGCGGCTGAAGCGTGGCTTGGTGCTGCCGCTATCGAAAGGTGCGGCGGGGGTGCTTTCCACCTGTTGGGCGTCGGTGGTGGGATAGTAAGGTTCCTCCTTGGGACGAAGGCCGCGAATGCCGCGGCGCAGGTTCGGCTCGTGGGCGGTTCCGGGATTCGTCGTATCCACCCAGGTGGCGTCGCGGGTGAGGTTCACATTTCCTTGAATGCGGTTGGAGTGGTATCCGGTGCTGGTGCGGCTGGTGGGATCGTAGGATGTGGGAGTGACGATGAACACCAGACTAGCCTGTTCCTTGGAGGTTTCGCGGCTCTTGAAGAAGAAGTTCAACAAGGGAAGGTCACCGAGAAGCGGGACTTTGGTTTTGTCGTTGCTTTCCACCTCGCCGTAGAATCCCCCGACCACCAGGGAGTAACCGTTGGGAACACGGGTGATGCTGCTGATCATCGATTCCGTCACGCGAGGATAAACGTTGCCGGTGCCGGGGCTGCGGACTTGCTCAGAGATCTGAGCGGAGCGGGGCCGCAGGTCCATGCGGATGGTGCCATCGGGAAGCAGGGTGGGAGTGGCGACCATGGAGATGCCGATTTCCCGGTGTCTCTCCGGTTCGTCCGTGAAGCTCGCGTCGGATTCATCGATCTTGTAGCGGACCTCTTCCGAAACGCTTGAGATTCCTTGGCCGCCTTCGTTGGTGGTCGTGGTGATGATGGGCACACGGTCGATGATGGCGATGGTGCCTTGTTCGTTGTCTTCCGTGATGAGGGTGGGGTTGGACACCTGGGTGGCAACGCCGCCTTCGGCCAAGGCACGGAGCACGCCGCGGAGTTGCACGGGGCTGAGAACAAGGTTGGCGTTTTCGGCGAAGTCGTAATCGATGCCCGAAGCGGAGTTGGGAATGTCCGTGAACGAATCGCCAATGCCGAACATGGCGTTGAGGCTGCGGGCGACTTCGATCGTGGTGCCGGTTTGGCCGAGAGTTGAGGACCAGTTCACCCCAACGCGTTCGGCGGCCTTGCTGTTGACGCGGAGGATCTTGGTTTCGACGATGATCTGTCCCTTGGGCTGATCGACCTTGGCCAGCAGGTTGCGAACTTGTTCGATGCGGTGGGCGCTATCGATGATGATGATCATGTTCGTCTTCGGCTCGAAATTGACGATGCCGGTGCCGGGAGAGAGGACGGGCTTAAGGAGGTCCTTGAGCTGCGTGATCGAGTCTTCCGAGGTGGGGCGGAGGTAGCGGAGTTGATAGGTCCACTCCATGCTCGGAAGCTGGGTGAGCTGGGACTGGGTGAGGGCGTAAACCGTGTTTCCCTTGGTGTAGAGAAGAAGGCCGTACATGAAGGCGAGTTCCTCCATTTGTTGCAGGGGATCGCCATCATTGAGGTGACCGGTCACGCGGTATTCCGGCGTGTTGATCTTGATGTTGTGGAAATACTGACGTCCGGCCTGTTTGGCGAGGAATTGGAAGATGTCATTCAAGGGAGCGTCCTTGATCAGGTAGCCTTCATCGGACTCAAGAATGGCTTCTTCCGCAGCGGGTTGGGCGGTATCTGAGCCTGCGGCGGGAAGGTCCGGGCTTACTGGGTCGGCCGATGGCAGGGGAGCGTCATTGATCGGTTCTGCCGGCGGGGTGACGGGCTCCACGGCGGAATCCGAAGCGGGTGGCGCGGCGTCTTGCGGAGGTGGCGGTGGCAGGTCCGGCAATCCGGATGCCGGAGGAGGAGTGGGAGTGGCGTCAGCCGGCACTTCGAGATCGGATTGGGCATGGGCGGTGATGACCGCGAGGAGTGTAAGGGTTGCAAGTCGTTTCATGGCCAGGGGTGTTGGGTGTTTTCAGCGGCTGGAGGAAATTCCGCCATCGTAAGGGGCGGGTTCGTCAGAAGGGGCGGTGTCGAGATCCGGAGTGACATCAAGGGTGGGCTCCTCATCTTCCGGGACCAGGCCGGCGGGGCGGATGGCGGTGCCACGGCTCATGCCACCGGGTAGGAGTTCGATGCGGAGTTCGGCGATTTCATTGTTCACCCCGTTGCGGAAACTCACGCCGGTGGAACGGACATCGACGACGAACACCGGAAGCTTCTCGGGCTTGCCCACGTTCAGAAGGATGCGATCGCCGACCGAGAAAGTCTGTCCTGCGGACATGAACTGGCCCTTGGCAGGGATAAGGGCGGTGATCTTGATGTTGGAAATGATTTTGGAGAAAGGGATCTCCTTGGGAGCAGCGGTGCGGACGATACGGGTGGGCCGGGCGATTTCGACCGGCTTGGCGTTCGGGTCCTGATTGCGGGCAAAAGGATCGATCTCGCGGCGGCGGATATCGAAGGAAGCGGAAAGCGTGCGGACGTAGGCATCGATATCGATCCCCACATACCTTGACGGCTTGGTGATCAGCTCCGGATCGATTTCGACAGGGGCTTTGTTGTCGGGCTTGGTCTGCGCGGGATCGTCACCGGTCCCGGAGCTTTCCTCGGCTGCGGCCGGAGGAGTGGGTTGCAGGCTGTCGATCGACTGACCCGGAAGAAGCGGGGACAGGATGCCGAGAAGGAGAAATGGGAGTGGTGCTTTCATGGTTCCCAGGCGGTGTAGAAGACGTCGAAGTTCAGGCTGTTGGAGTTGGCGCTGGGGTCGATGCGGAACTCCTGGAGCTGCAGGTGGGGCATGCGGGTCTCGAGTTCGAGCAAGGCAAGTTGCATGGACCGGAAGGTGGCGCGGAAGGCGAGGTGAACCTGTCCGGAGTTTTGGGCGGAGACGGAAGCGAACCCGGCGCGGTTGGCGGGAAAGTCGCGGGTGGTGACCTGGAACTCCTTGGAGGGCAGCTTGTCTTCGATGGTGGCCAGGGTGCTGCCGACGGAGCTGGCGGTTTCCTTGGCGAGCAGAGTTTCCCAGTCCTTGTAGAACTGGCGTTTCTTGCTGTTTTCCGCTTCGCGGGCGAGGGCTTGGATGCGGTTTTGTTCGTATCCTTGGAAGTGGCCGAGCTTTTCGTTGAAGGAGTTTTCGATGCGGCTCTTCACGATGAATGCGACTCCGGCCAGTGCGGCAGTGATGAACACCGGCAGCACGAAGCCGAAGAGGGCGATGGGTGTGCGATAGAGGTTCATGGTGGATCAGGGTGCGGCGGCAACGACGATGGCGAGTGGATCGTCCCCTTCGAACCGCTGTTTGATGGAGATTTCGAAAGCGTAGGGGAATGCGCTTTCGTCACCGGCAACGATGTCTTCGGGGGGCTTGGGCCGGTAGCCGGGATTTTCCGAAGTGCGGATGGAAATGGTGATGCTGCGGCTGGGCAAATCCGTGCGGAAGGATTGATTGCCGGTGATCCTGGCGACCTCGGCAAACACTGCGGAGATGCCTTCGCGGGTGTTGAGGGTGTTCAGGCGTTCCATGGAATCCTCCTGAGCCAGACCGGTGATGGTCCAGACCTTGACGAAGCCGAGCCTGGCTTGGCCGGCGGCGGGGTCGGGCGTGGCGGTATGGTTGAAGGCGCGCACGAGGAAACCGGAGTTGTCCGGGAACAAGCGGGCGAGCATTTCCATGGAAGCCCAGGCCTTGGAGCGGTCTTCGAGGAGATTGTCCCAGTGTTCGATGCGGGACTTTTCCTTGCCGAGTTCGCCAAGGCGGGCGGCGACGGTGGAGGCTTCCGATTCTTGGAAGGTCCACTCCGGTTTGCGGATCATGTCGAGGACCCCGAACACGCTCCACGCGATGACGGCGAAGAGAAGAATGGCCAGCGCGAACTTCAGATAGCGGCTGGATTGCAGCATCTTCATCTCCGCACGCGATGGGAAGACTTCGGAGAGGGCAGGGGCGAGGGGAAGGAAATCCTGAGTCGCCCAGCCCTCGGACCGCAGTGTGGTGAAGGTATGGGATGCGGCCAGTGGAGTATCGATGCTTTCCGCGAGACGCGTGGAGGCGACCATCTCGGGACTCACTCCGGGCATTTGGGACACGGAGAAGGGGGTGCTGGACCAATCGATCTCATGGATCGTGGAATGCTCGAACACCAGGGAGAGATCACTCTGCAACTGCGGGTCTGTGGGGCCGCCGAGGGGCAGGATATAGATATCGGGCGAAGCGAATTCGAGGGCCGCGGCGGTGGTGGCTGCGGCATGCCGGAGATTGGTGGGCCGGCGTTGGCCGCGATGCTGGAGTGAGCGGATCAGACGCAGGTCGCCATGTTCGTTGAAGAAGGCGAGAATGGTGAAGCGGGTGTAAGGCAACACCGCGAGGATCGGGCGGCTGAGGGCTTCCTTGCGAATCTCAGGCAGCGTGAGGAGTGCGACCACCGGTTCGCTCAGCGTGATGGTGCGGACCGGGAAATTCTTGGCGGTGCCGTAATCGCGGAAAGCACTGACAAAGGCCTCGAGACGGCGGGTGAGGGCGACGATGGTGGCGATCGTCTCACTGCCGGCGGCGGGATAGGGCAGAAGGCGCCAACTGTGGTCGGTGGGAGAAAGGGAAGAGTCGTCGAGGATGGAGTGAGGGTCCGTGACGATGGATTCGCGCAATTCGGCGAGGGCTCCGGGATTGTCGAGTTCCGGCTTGAGTTCGGTCGTGGCGAATTCATCGGCGACATGAACGACCACACCGACAGCGGTGCAGCCTGCCTTGCGGGCGGCAGCAATGATTTCGGCGGCGACATTGGCGACGGAATCGACGGAAGTGCCATCGGTCCCGATCTTGGGTCCCGGGGCCCAGGTCGATGTCGGGGCATGGTAAGTCCATGACTCGACCGATTCTCCATCATCGCGGATGTGGAGTTGGAAATCGAGGTCGAGAGCCGACTTGTACCAATTGTCATTAACCGCGCGGCTGGTGCCACGGAGGATGGCCGCGGCCTGGCGGTACTGCTGGAGCGGATTGAGCTCCGAGGGGTGTTGGTAGGGAGCCAAGGTGGGACGGGGTGTAAGGGTGCATGGGGAGAGGGGGAGAAGGCGGATAGGCGGCCCCCCGCCGGAGCAGGGGGCCGCGTGAGGAGTGATCCGGGCGGTCACCCGAAGGTGTCCGGCCGGACCTCGAATGGATTACCAGCCGGAGAGCGACGGCGGAACGTGACCATCGGTGGTCGCGAGCGTGCAGGTCAGCACGGCGGTGCCGATGTCCGGCACAGCGGTGGCGGTGCTGTAGGAACCGCCGCCCGGGCAGACCGGAGCGCTTTCCACGAAG
>JALOTY010000062.1 GCA_025457665.1 Akkermansiaceae bacterium
GTTGCCGTGGGTTTTTTCCGCCTGGGCATTGATCTGGCCGCGGAGGGCCATGAGCGGGGCCATGTCCACTTCCGCATGGAGGTAGAAGTGGGGGATGGTCTGTTTGGAGGTCAGCAGGCGATCGGCAATGATGCGACGCATGGAGCTGAGTTCGATGCGCTGGTCTCCCTCCTTGGCGGTGGGCAGGATCGCTTGCGGAGCGGGTGCCGGGGTCGCGGCGGGTGCGGGTGCGGGAGCGGCGGCACGAGCCTTGGCGGCAGCGGCGAGTCCGGCGGCAGCGGCGGCTTGTGAGCTTGGGGTGGCTGCGACCGGGGCGCTGCCGGCATTTTCCACACTTTTTCAGCAGCGATCTTGCGGGCGAGAGGAGAGGCTTTGAGGCGCGAATCGCCTTGTCCGAGATCGGCCTTCGCAGGGGCGGCGGCCACGGGGGAAGCGGGGCTGGCGGCGGCTGTGGGGGCTGACTTGACCGCGGCGGCAGGGGCGGGAGTTGCAGCCGGGGCGGCACCATCGCCATCGAGAACGGCGAGGATCCCACCGATGGGAGCCTTTTCACCTTCCTGCACGAGGATTTCAGTGATGGTGCCTTCATCGAAGGCTTCCATTTCCATGGTGGCTTTGTCGGTTTCGACTTCGGCGATGATGTCACCGATTTCGACCTGATCGCCGACTTGCTTGTGCCATTTGATCAGGGTGCCCTCGGTCATGGTGTCCGAGAGCTTGGGCATTTCAATTTTGATGGCCATGGATGGAATGAGGAGGAAGGTCGGCGGAAGGCTTGCCCGAAGACGCTGTCATTTCCAGTGTTTTTCCGGGCTTGCAGGGACTTCGGGTGGGAAAAAACAAGGCGGAGTCCCGGCTGGGCTCCGCCTTGGTGCGAAAGTGGGTGATTCCGGCGATCAGGGAACGATGGACTTCATCGTCGGGATCAGGCCGACATGCGGGCTGCCGGTGGGTCCTTGGGCGGTGGCCATCTTGCGGGCGGCTTCCGTGCTGGAACCGCAGCAGCCTTCCTTCAGGCAATAGAAGCGGGTGCAGGATGGGCACTTCACGAAGACGCGGCGGGTCTTTTCCTTGTAGCGGGGGACCTTTTCCTCGGTGACTTCAACGAGGCCGGACTTGGCATCGACGACTTTTTCGGTCCGGACGATGTCATAACCGCAGGTCTTGGCCTTGTAGGTTTCCGTGTAGGATCCGGAGAAGAGGTTCTTCATGCCGAACATGGAGCAGCAGGAGCTGGAAGCCAGGGAGAGGGCGGCCAGCGACAGGAGCAGGAGCAGGTTTTTCATGGTATCTGAGGGATGAGGTTCAGGAGTTTCAGAAGAGGCAGCAGCAGGACGACACCGCGAGGGCGGCGGCGGCGAGCACGATCATGCGGATGACGGTGGTCATAATGGGATGGATGCTAGGTTCCGCAGCCCCGGTGGCAACGAAAAAGGTTGGCAGGGCAAGGGTTCAGCGCAGGCTGAGGACTTTTTCCACGACGCGACGGGGATTCGGGAGCTGGTCGGGTTCGATGAAGGGCGAGTAGATCGCCGGGGCATCGAGCGTGGTGACCCGTTTGATCGGAGCATCGAGGTAATCGAAGGCCTCGTCCTGGATCAGGTGGGAAACCATGGCGGAAACGCCGCCGAAGCCTTTCGACTCATCGACGAGGACGACGCGATTGGTTTTCCGGACGGTGGCGAGGATGGCATCGACGTCGAGCGGGCGGATCGAGCGGAGGTCGAGGACCTCGGCGGAAATGCCGTGTTCTTGTTGGAGGGTTTCCGCGGCGGCGAGGCAGTGGAGGACGGAGCGGCCGTGGGCGATGAGGGAGACATCGGAGCCCTGGCGTTTCAGATCGGCCTTGCCGAGGGGGACGAGATGGTCGCCGGCGGCGGGATCGGGGACTTCGCCGGTGGTGCCGTAGAGGAGGACGTTTTCCATCACGTAGACCGGATCGTTGTCGCGGATGGCGGTCTTGATGAGTCCCTTGGCATCGGCCGGGGTGGCGGGTGCGCAGACTTTGAGGCCGGGGAAGGAGGCGAAGAGGGCTTCGGGAACGTGGCAGTGGGTGGCACCGACATTGTTTCCGCCGTTGGCGGGTCCGCGCATGACGATGGGGACATTGATGAGGCCGCCGGACATGTAGCGGACGCAGGCGGCATTGTTGACGAGCTGGTCGAAGGCCACGGAATGGAAGGACCAGAACATCAGCTCCATCACCGGGCGGACGCCGAGCATGGAGGCACCGATGCCCATGCCGATGAAGCCGGCTTCGGAAATCGGGGTGTCCACCACACGTTTGTCACCCCACTTGGCCCAGAGGCCTTCGGTGACCTTGTAGGCGCCGTTGTATTGGGCGACTTCCTCGCCCATGAGGACGACGTTTTCGTCGCGGGCGAGTTCCTCGTCGAGGCCTTCACGGAGCGCTTCGCGGTAAGTCAGGATGCGGGACATCAGCGGAATGGGAATCGGGGTGGTGGAAATGGGGCTTGGAGGAAAAAACTACTAGGCTTGCCGTAGATCGATCGTTCAATCGGTGAAGAAATGGCGGCCGATGGCGGAAGCCGGCGTGTTGTTGTCGGTCTCCCAATAGACATCGGTCATGATCGACTCGACGGCCGGTGCCGGAGATTTTTCGGCGAACTCGACCGAGGCGGCGGCTTCCTGTTTGGCGGCGTTCTTGATTTCGGTGACCTTTTCCGCGGTGAGAACGCCCTCGGCGAGAAGGCGGTTTTCCCAGAGGTGGATGGGATCGTGGTTCTTCTTGTAGTTTTCGATCTCTTCCGGGGTCCGGTATTTCTTGTGGTTCGCGTCGGCAATACTATGACCGTAGTAGCGGTAGGTATTGATCTCGAGGATGGTGGGCTTGTGCTGTTTGCGGGCGCGTTCGAGGGCGATGTGGGTCTTGGCGCGCACTTCGTAGAGGTCGGAGCCATTGACCACGTCCCAATCCATGTCGTAACCCTCGGCCCGTTGGGCGAGGCAGCCGCGGAAGGAGGACGAGCGTTTCTGGGAGGTGCCCATGGAGTAACCGTTGTTTTCGATCACGTAGATCACGGGGAGATCGAAGAGGGCGGCGATGTTGAGGGACTCGTGGTAAGCGCCCTGGTTGACCGCGCCGTCTCCCATGTAGCAGAGGGCGGCGCCTTCGAGGCCTTTGTATTTGAGCCCGTAGGCCAGGCCGAGGCCGAGAGGGGTTTGGCCGGCGACGATGCCGTGGCCACCCCAGTAGTTCTTGTCGGGGGCGAAAAAGTGCATCGAGCCGCCCTTGCCCTTCGAGCAACCGGTGGCCTTGCCGTAGAGTTCGGCCATGCATTCGTTCATGGACATGCCGACGGCGAGCGCGTGGCCGTGGCAGCGATAGGCGGTGATGTTGTGATCGTTCGGCCCGCAGAGCGAGAGCGTGCCGACCGCCACCGACTCCTGGCCGATGTAGAGGTGAAGGAAGCCGCCCATCTTGCCGGCGTTGTAGTATTTCAGAGCCGCTTGTTCGAAACTCCGGATACGGACCATTTTCCGGTAAAGCTCGATCTTGTCATCGGCACTCAGGGCCTTGTTGATCGGAGAGCCGGCGAAATCGAGGACAGGGGAGTCGGCGATGGACATAGGCGGAGCGGAGATAGGGCTGTGGGATGGTGGCGGGCAAGCATTAACGACGACCGTAAGCTGCCAGGGTCCCGCTTTCAGGGGCAGGACAGGGGAGGGAGCGACGGGCGAGGAGGAAAAGGGCGGTGAAGATCAGATTGGCTGCAGCCAGATTGCGGAGGAAAACCCAGGTGGGTCCGAGTCCTGCGGGTCCGGTCCACTGGGCCTGGAGGAAGCCTTCGGCGGTCTTCGGGTAAAGGGGATCGAAGAGGAAGGACACCATGTTGCTGCAGAAATAGAACATCACGGCACCGGCCAGGGATGAGCCGAGCACCACGAGTGGCTTTTGTTGATGACGGAGGAGAAGAGCGAGGGCGATGGGTCCGAGCATTCCGAGAATGATTCCGACGTGGTGGGGTCCGACGATGGGATAGCCTTGGATGAGGCTGACCAGGGGATCGGTGATGACCCAGGCGATGAGGGGGACGAACCATGCTTGTTTCCCACGGAGGAAGATGAGGCTGCAAATCACCAGTGCGGGGAGAGGGGAGAAATTCGGCAGCATGCCCATGGCGCTGAGGACCCGGAAGGGGATCAGGAGCGCGATGAGGAGGATACAGGCAAGGGTGTGGCTGCGCATGGCGGAGAAATGGCCCAGGATCCCGGCGGGGGCGAGTCGAAAATCATGGTAGAACGCATGGAATTCGTTCAGGAGAAAGCTCATGCAGCAATGGATCGAAATGGCATGGCAGGTGCGGGAGCGCGCCTATGCTCCGTATTCCCGGTTTCAGGTGGGGGCGGTGGTCGTGGGTAAGGGAGGTGAGGTTTTTGCCGGCTGCAACGTCGAGAACCTTTCCTACGGTTTGACCAACTGCGCCGAGCGTGTGGCGGTGGGCGCGGCAGTGGCTGCGGGAGTCCGGGAAATCGTTACTGTGGTGGTGGTCGCCGATACCGCGACGCCGATTTCACCCTGCGGGGCCTGTCGGCAGGTGCTGGCGGAATTTGGTGAGCCCGAGATCTGGCTGGTCAATCGGGAGAGTCGGATTTCCTTTCGCCTAAGCGAGCTGCTGCCCAGGGCCAGTGCCGGGATCCTGGAATCGCCCCCGTGAAAGTGGCGGTGGGGTGTTCCACGTGGAACTTTGGTGAGGTCTGGGGAGAAGGGATGGGGGATCGACTGGGTCTTGTCTCACGAGAGATGCCTGCTAGTTTCGCGGTCTTCGCATGTTTCGCTACCCCAAGAGTTACGATGTTCTGGTCATCGGTGCCGGCCATGCCGGCGTGGAAGCCGCCCTTGCTGCCGCCCGGCTGGGTGCGGAGGTGGCCATCCTGACCCAGAATCTGGACACTGTGGGGCAGATGTCCTGCAACCCGGCGATCGGCGGCCTGGCGAAAGGTCACATGGTTCGGGAGATCGATGCGCTCGGCGGTGCCATGGGGTTGAACACCGATGCCACCGCGATTCAGTTCCGGATGCTGAATGCCTCCAAGGGCCCTTCTGTCCGTGCGCCCCGGGCACAGTGCGACAAGAAGGCCTATCAATTCCGCATGAAGTGGCTGCTGGAAAGCACAGCGGGGATCGAGATCCATCAGGGGAATGTGGCGGAGCTGAAAGCGGAGGGGGACCGGGTTCGGGGTGTTGTCACCTCTCTCGGGATGGAAATCGAAGCTGCGTCGGTCGTTCTCTCTGCGGGGACCTTCATGCGCGGCCTCATGCACGTGGGGCTGAAAAATGAAAAAGGTGGCCGGATGGGCGATGCGATCTCAACCGTTTCCGATTCCCTCAAGACTCTCGGGTTCCACGTGGAACGTTTCAAGACCGGAACGCCTTGTCGGCTGCTGGGTCGATCTCTCGATTTCAGCCGCTGTGAACGGCAGGATGGCGATGAACCGGCACCGCGATTTTCCTACCTCGCCGACACCCTGGAGCGTTCGCGGGACGACCTGTTCACGCTCAACCCCTGGTCTGATCCGGAGTTCCACGTGGAACAATTGCCCTGTTGGATCACCTACACCCGACCGGAAACCCACGAGATCATCCGGGCGAACTTGGATCAATCGCCGATGTATTGCGGGGTGATCGAGGGGATCGGACCCCGCTACTGTCCATCGATCGAGGACAAGGTCGTCCGTTTCGCGGAGAAGGACCGGCATCAGGTATTCTTGGAGCCTGAGGGTCGGCACACCCACGAGTATTACGTCAACGGCGTTTCGACCTCCCTTCCCTACGAGGTCCAGTTGGCCTTTCTCCGGACCATCCCCGGTCTGGAGCAATGTCAGATCCTGCGTCCGGGATATGCGGTGGAGTATGACTACTGCCCCCCCACCCAGCTTCACCCCACCTTGGAAACCAAGCGGGTCGAAGGGCTCTATTTCGCCGGACAGATCAATGGGACATCCGGCTACGAAGAGGCGGCCGGCCAAGGCCTGATTGCCGGGGCGAATGCGGCGCTCAAGGTGGCCGGGAAAGCTCCTCTCCTCCTTCGCCGCGATCAGGCCTATCTCGGCGTCATGATCGATGACCTCGTAACCAAGGGCTGCACCGAACCCTATCGGATGTTCACCAGTCGTGCGGAATTTCGACTGCTCCTCCGTCAAGACAATGCCGACCTCCGACTCACGCCGCTGGCGGCAGAGCATGGGCTTGCCTCCGGCGAGCGCGTTGAGAGGGTTTCACGAAAACAGGCTGAGCTTGACCGGGCCAGCGAGTGGGGACGCAAGGTCGTCTGCGACGGGGTGAAGCTCGACCACTGGTTCCGGCGTCTTGAAAACACCTGGGAGAAACTCCCGGAGGAGCTGCAAAAGGAGTTCCACGTGGAACATTGGCCACTCATCGAAACGGAGTTCAAATACGAAGGCCACCTGCAACGGCAGCAGCTTCAGGTGGATCGAATGGCCAGATCGGAGGACAAGAGAATCCCGGAAACCCTGGAATATCGGGAGATCACTGGCCTGAAAACCGAAGCGAAGCAGCGCTTCACCGAGATCCGTCCTGCGACGCTCGGGCAGGCGGCACGGATTCCCGGGATCACTCCCGCGGATGTGGCGGTTCTTGCGGTCTGGCTGGAGAAGGGTCGACGCCAGGAAAGCACGGCCGAATCCCCTTGATCAGGCTCCCCACTCTTTCGGCAGCCTCACGGGCTTGCCCTCCGGCATCTGCACCAGGGCGAGGGCTTGCTTGCAGGTGATGAGCCGCTCGCCATCCTTTTCCCGCCGGATTTCGAACTCGCACCAAAACCGCGCCGCGCCAACCTCGCCCAGTCGTCCATGGATGACGAGCCAGTCCCCGAGTTTCGCGGGCTTTCGGTAATCGATCTCCGTGCGGGTGACGACGGGAAACAGGCGGGTTTCCGACATGGTGACAAGGTCCATCCCCAGCTTCGCCGCCAGGCGGGTCCGGCAGGTTTCGATCATCCGCAGGTAGGCGATGTTGTGAACCACCTGACCGCAGTCGGTATCAAAGAACATCACCTCTTCCCGGGTCGTGCATTCGATCGATTTCTCCATGCCCGGATGCTCCATGCCCGGGCCCCGGGTTCAATCCGGAATCCGCCTGCAATGTGCCCTTGTTTCCATGCGTATCTTTGTGCCAGACTCATTTCCATGAAATCGATCCTCGGACTTCTGCTCACTTCCGCCTTGGTGCATGGGGCTTTCGTGCCTCCGGAGGATGGACCGGTCCCTTTCCGCAGGGACAAGCTGCCGCTGGATGCCGACACGATGGCCGCCATTTCCCGGCAATTGGTAGTCCTTGCCAGCGGACATCAGGCGGATGATGCCCCTGACCAGCGGCTCAAGGCCCAGCTACTTGCTCTTTCACTGGCGCTCGATCCCGCCAACAGCCGTGCCCGGGATCTGGTGGAGACCCTGGCCGATGATGGCGCCGCCGCTGCACCTGCGGATGGCGAGGTCGACCAGGCCCTGTCGCGGGTCTGGAATGTGCAGGAGTGGCTGGCCGAGCCCGAGGCCGGTGAACATGGAGGTCAATTGGCGACCTGCCTGGGAGATGTGCTCGCGGTCATGGATCCGAAGCACCCCCGTTCTGCCGCTCACGGGAGCCAGGAAAAGGGCAAGTGGGAAGACTGGGTGGAGGATCTGGCTGGATTTGAGGACCAGGACAAGGAGCCCGATGCCCCTGAGATTGCGGATTCTGGCGAAGATGCGGAAGACTCCGGCGAAATGTCGGAAGACGACGAGGAGCCTGCCTCCGACCATGCCAAGCTGGTTCTCAATGAAGCGACGCTCGTGGTCCCGCTGTGGATCGGATCCTGGCACGGCCCCGAGGTGAACCTCCGGATGACGGCGGTGAAAATGAACGTCTGGCAGGAGGGGAAAGAGGATACTCATTCCGGCATCAAGCTCGGTCTGCCCGGTGAAGAGCTTTCCCGCCATGCCGATGCCATGGCCCGCGGCCTGGAGGCTCTCTTGCGGGGCCGCCATGGCGACTTGCCGCGCGGGCTGCACATGAATTTCAGCCTGCCGGAAAACTATGTTTATAGTAGTTCGCGCAATGGCCCATCGCTTGCCGTGCCCATCGCCCTGCTGGCGGATGCCGCATTTACCGGGGTGAAGCCCACGGCAGCCGTCTATGCCGCCTTCGGTGACGATGGCGAGTTGGTCTCTCCGCCGCGTGCCTGGGAGACGCTCCGCGAAATCGAAGAGCTGCCGGCCTGCCGTTTGATTCTTCCTGCCGATACCGGGAAGCTCCTGCCGGCATTGGTCACGCTCGATCGCACCGAAGTCTTCATCAAACACGAGATCATGGTGGCGAAGGACTTCGATGAGCTGGTGGCAATGGCCTCAAGCGAAGGCTCCGAGAAGCTGGAGCAGGTTCATGCAGCCTTCGAGGAAATCCGTGAAGCGCGGGGCAGCCGCTCACTGGGTGGCTTCCTGGGATTTGATTCCACCCGGCAACGTCTGGGTCAAATCGTCAGCACCTGCCCTGGCCACGCATCCGCCCGCATGCTGGCCCTCCGCGGCACCTCACAGTGGCCGAAGCGTCTTGAACGACCGGTGTATGCCAAGGAAATCCGCGCCTGCCTCCTTCCCATGGGTGCAGCCCTCTCGGTGGATTGGAATCATCAAATCCGCCCGAGTGATTTGGAGCGCGCCGCAGAGGAGTGCCGCCAGCAACTTGAGGCGGTGGAGCGATACTACGGAGCGGTAGCGGACCGCGATCAGCTCCACGGAGCCGCCGTGCGAACCTGCAAGCTCCTCGTGGGTCTCGCAAGCGACCTCAAGCGCCAGTCCGAAGGCTTCGAGGTCCACAAGGCCGTGCGGCCGGTTTTCGCCGAGTATCTTCAGACCATGCAACTGCTGACTCAGGCCGCCGAAGATGGGTCGGAATATCCGCTGCCGCGAAAACAGGATTGAGAAAATCCGCCGAATCGATCCGAATTCCGCCTTTTCAAGCCAATCGCAACAGGGTTTAGTCCACCCATGTTCCGATTGATTGCCCGCAGCATCGTTGTCGCCGGATCCCTCCTCCTGCCTGCCCTCGCGGACAGCTATCGTCCCCCGGATCTGGAAAAGGAGATTTTCGACGTCAAGAAGGTCGAACTCGACAAGTTCGATCGGTCCGGTGCGGTCAGCTCTCTCGTTTCGGTCGCTCGCGATTTCGATGAGGAGGACGAGGTCGATTTCGAACTTCGTGCCCATGCCCTCGCGATTGCCCACCGTCTGGACAAGGAGAACGACAATGTCGAAAGCACCCTGGCCCAACTGAAGGAGAATGGCGAAACCATCGGTGAGGCCTCCGACAAAGAGCGCGTGGCCCGCCGCCTCTTCAGTGCGATCCGCTCCCTGACGCGGAAAAAGGACAACGACGACAACAAGACCTGCGCCGCCTACATCGCCGATATCGCCCTGCGCCTGGATCCCGAGGGGGAATACGCAGGAAAGCTCGAAGAGCAGAAAGAAGAACTCTCCGGCGACGGTCACAAGGCCGACTGGAAAGGCATGCTGGGCCGCCCCATCCACCGTTCGCGCAATCCGTGGGACGATGAGGAAGAGGTCTTCGAGAAAAAGGAAGTCACCATGCCCGGTGGCGACGGGGAACGCTTCGCCCAGGCCCAAAGCCGGATCAATGCCTTGGTCGTCCGCCAACTCGGAAACGGCAATCATGCCGGTGCCGCCTCCACGGTGAATGCCACCGCTCTCCGCGAGGAGGATGTCGAAGGCCTGCTCTTCACCTTCAACCAGGATGTGGGACCGATGATGGGCGGCTGCCTTGAGGAAGTGATCAAGTTCCTCCGCATCCGCTACGATGCCGATCCGGACAAGATTCCCAGCGGCTACCGCATCGAACTCGCTTTCCAGGACAAATACGTCCCCAAGGACGGTCCTTCCGCCGCCACGGTTTTCACGCTGCTGCTCGATTCGCTATTCTCCGGTGAGGAAATCGATCCCGAGTTCGCCGCCACCGGCGACATGACCGCCGATGGCATGGTCCAGCGTATCGGCGGGACTTCGGCCAAGATCCGTGGTGCCACCAAGCGGGGCTGCAAGATCGTCGGCATCCCCCTGGACAACGGCAAGGAAATCGGGGACGTGCTTCTCATCGATGGCATCGACCCCATCCTCGATATCCAGGTCTTCACCATGAAGGATTTCGATGAGGCTTACGAACTCTCCCGCCTCAAGAAATCCAGCAAGGTCAAGGACACGCTCGACCTCTTTGAGCAAGTGGCCGAAGTGATCCGCGAGCAGGGGGAGGAAGTCCTCGCCAACCAAGCAGTGCAGAAGAAGCTCGAGGAAATCATCGATCGCATGCCGAACCACCTTTCCGCCAGCCTCCTGCTGCAGAAAGGTCGCGATGAGAACCCCAAGAAACTCACCATCGGCGGCACGCTCAACCAGATCGAAATCGCCACCTCGGGCACTTTCCGCCAGGTCGCCCGCGCGGTCTTCAACAGCAACTTCAGCAACGATGAGGAAGAGGAAGAAGACGAGGATGCCTTTGAGTTCGACAAGGAAACCCGCGATGATGCCCGCGCCTCGGTCGAGGAAATCAAGAAAATGAAGAGCTTCATGGATCCACGGATCAAGAAGTACCTCAATTCCGTGACCGACCTCCTCGAATCCGTCGCCGATCGCGGCGATGAAAGCCCGAAGAAGTATGGTGCCAAGCTCAAGGAACAGTTCGAAGCCATCCAGAACACCTACCGCAAGATGCTTGAAGATCCCGAGATCATGGAAGACATGGGGATGTGATGCTGGATTTGAAACCGGGGCAGCCCCTTCCCTGCCCCGGCCGCTCCGGGCATCACCTCAAGCCACCCACACCCACCCATGAACCGGGGTCTCCGCAGCCTTCTCGCCCTCTTCGGTGTCTTCATCGGCACTTTCCTCGTGGTCTTTCTGATTCGCAACGGCCCGGATGGCATCCGCCGCCTGTTCCGCGAGACCCCCACGCCCGATGGCTACCGGCCCGAAGCCTACACTCTGCCCGATAAGGCCCCACTGGAGTTGGATGACGTCGAACTCCTCAGCCGCCTCAATGAGGAGTACGCCAAGCTCACCGATGCCGTCGTCCGTTCCGTCGTCAGCATCGATACCAGCAGCGTTCGCGCCGAGCGCTTGCTCGATGGCTTCGGCCGCCAGTTCGTCCGGCCCGTGCCCACCCAAGGCCAGGGCTCCGGGGTGATCGTCACCCGCGAGGGCCATGTGGTGACCAATCACCACGTCATCAAGGACCAGCAAAAGATCATGGTGACCTTGCACGACGGCCGGTCCTACAAGGCCAATCTCATCAATTCCGATCCGCTCCTCGACATCGCCGTGTTGAAAATCGATGGCGGCGATTCCTTCGAACCTCTGAAATTCGGGGATTCCTCGGAGGTGCGCCGCGGCCAGATCGTTTTCGCCATCGGCAATCCCTTCGGCCTCGGCGAAACGATCACTCAAGGCATCATCTCCGCCCGCGAGAGATCGGTGTCCGATACCCAGCGCGACCTTTTTCAGACCGACGCCGCCATCAACCCCGGAAACTCCGGCGGCCCACTCGTCAACCTGCGTGGGGAAATCGTCGGCATCAACTCCGCCATCTACCGCCCGGACCAGCGGGTGAATTCCGGCTTCCAAGGCGTGGGCTTTTCCATCCCGTCCAACGACGTTCGCGAGGCACTCGAAGCGATCCTCCAGCGGGGCCAGCCCATCCGCGGCTACCTTGGCGTGCGCATGCAGGACCTAGATGACTACTGGCGGGAACGCCTTTCCTATGAAGACGAAGGTGCCCTCGTCGCCAGCGTCGGCGAAGGGTCGCCCGCGGAAGCCGCCGGTCTCAAGGGTGGCGACATCATCCGTTCCTTCAATGGCCAGCCGATTTCCTCCCGCGCCGCCCTCTTCACCCTCGTCCAACGTGCGAAGGTCGGCGAGGAAATCGAACTCGAAATCTGGCGCGAGGGGGATGTTTCCACCGTCCCCGTGACCATCGCCGAGGCCCGGCCGGAAAATCCCGAGGTCTCCGCTCCGGATGTCGAGGAAACCTTCGGCCGTGTCGGACTCACCTTGGAACAGCCGGATGACGGGCAGCCAGGTCTCGTGGTCAGGCGGATCGAGGCGGATACCATTTCCGCCGGGCGCTTGATCGTCGGGGACCGCATCATGGTCATCAATGGCCAGATGGTCACCGACCTTGCCGAATTCCGCCGCCAGCTTGCCGCTTCCGTGGTGGCGCAGGCGACGACTTTGCAGATCATTCGCGGCGGGGTGGCCGGCCGTCTCACGCTTCCCCCGCTGGACGATCCTTCAGGAAACCGATAGATCGGCGTCGCGCGGGCCGTTCCTCTTCCAGAGGCTGCTGTGCCGCCCGCCCTACTGCCATGCGCTCGCAACTCCCTTACCTGGCTGTCGCCCTCATCATCGGGGCGCTCGTGACCTTCCTCATCCTGAACCGCCGCCCGCCCGCGCCGGTCCCCACCGTGCCCCCGGCCGTGGTCGACCGTGCGATCAAGGAAGACGCCCCGCCCAAGGTCCCGGAAATCCCGGAACTCAAGGAAACGGAAATCGATCAAACCCCCACCGACCCCTTGGCCGATCCCGGTGCCGGCCAGCGCAGCGCGAATCCGGCCGACCTCATCGGCAGCATCGGCGAGGCACTGGAAAAAGGCGATCTTGCCACCGTCGGGAAACTCATCGGCAGCACCGCCCTGGACGAAGAAACCCGCGCCCGCCTCGCCGCCATGGCCGCCGCCGGTCCGGTCCGCCTCGTCCGGCCGAATCCAGTCCGGGAAGTCGGCGAAATGGAACTCAACGCCCGCACCCGCTGGGCCCTCCTCCTCGATGGCACTGAACCCGGACGCGACCGCATCATCTTCGATCTCGCCCGGGATGGCCGCACCTGGGGGATCGAATCCATCATCCTGCCCCCTCCCGCCGGAACTCCCGTGCCCAAGGCCGCCGCCATCGATGCCCTCGGTATCTCCGATGCCTTCCTCCAGGCCATCCTCAGCCAGAACTTCGAACTCGCCAAAGAGTTCGTCGATACCACCCGCGTTTCCGATGCCAAGATCGCCGGACTTTGCATCCTGTTCGAAGAAGGCGAATACCTCCTCCGGAACGAAAAACCGCTGCGCGCCATGTTCCAGCGGGAGGATGCCGCCGGTTTCCTCGCCAATGTCATGGCGGGCGATGGCAGTGAGGCCGCCCAGTTCTCCATGACCCTCGAAAAAACCCCGGATGCCACCTGGCACCTCGCGGAAATCAATCTCGACGAACTCCTCGCCGACTACGCCCGCCGCGTCGCGGGGGGCGATGTTTACTACACGCCTCTCCTCAAGAACCCCAAGGGCGGGGACACCCTCGTGCTCTACTTCGACTTCGATGCCGACACGCTCACCGAGCGCACCCAGCGGCAGTTGGAAATCGTGGCCGACCTCCTGCGGCTCGATCCCGGCAAGAAATTGACCATTTCCGGCCATACCGATGCCCTCGGGACCGAGGACTACAATGAAAGGCTTTCGGCACGCCGCGCCACCAGTGTGAGGGATTTCCTCGTTTCCTGCGGGGTTCCGGAAACCCAGATCGTCACCCTTGCCAAGGGCCAGAGCCAGCCGCGCCGGCCGAACTTCAATGAAGACGGCGGGGACAATCCCGACGGCCGCCGCGTGAACCGCCGCTCGGAGATCTACCTGGATTTCTGAAGGCCGGATTCATCACTAGGAATCTAGTACTAAATCCATCGTATTTCCTCAGATGTCCGCCCGCTCCATCCGCTGGTTCCACCCGCTCACGGTCGGACTCATCCTCGTGGGCGGTGCCATGATCCTGGCCTTCTACCTCGGCATCGGCGGCCGCAAGCTGCCGGCGGTGGAGAACCTCGCCACCTTCCAGACCGCGGATGCGCCGCTTTTCCTCCCGGCCGATGGCACCCCGCGCCACCGGGTCACCCTTGCCTCCGCCTGGGATCTCGCCCGCATTCCCACCGCCGTCCGCTTCGATTCCCCCATGGGTGCGGCCAATGGTGCCCTGACCTACAATGCCCAGAAGTTCCGCGAACCGAATGACAAACGCGGTGGCCCCCATCTGGGCGATGACCTCAACGGCATCGGCGGCATGAATACCGACCTCGGCGATCCCGTGCACGCCGTGGCCGATGGCGTGGTCCTCTACGCCGCCGAGCCCTCCGCGGGCTGGGGAAACATCGTCGTCCTCGCCCACCGCCTGACCGATGAACGCGTGCTGACCTCGATGTATGCGCACTTGGACGGGATCGATGTGGCCGTAGGAACCCTCGTCCAGCGGGGTGCAAGGATCGGCAGCGTGGGCACGGCCAATGGTTACTATCCCGCCCATCTGCACTTTGAAATCCGTGAGGGCGATGCTCCGGACATCGGTCCCGGCTATGGCGAAGCAGTCCTCAATCGGCTCGATCCCAGCGCCACTCTTGCCAGCCTGCGCGGCGCGCCCGATGACGCCCCGGCCCCGGCGATGCTCAGCGAAGCCCTCTCCCGTTCCCAACCTTGGAACCTCCTCGAACTCTCCCCCGAAGACGCCGCCCGCCTCGGCGAAATCCTGGATACGGGCAAGGATGATGGAGCGGAAGAGAGATGATGGATGGGAGATGATAGGTGCCAAGCACTGAGGGTTCATCCGCGATTCAACGGTTGGAACCGGCACCGCGATTGACAGCAGAAACGTCTCTGCTAGAGCCCGTGTTATCGTCCGTAGGAATAAGGGCTTGGTGCCCGAATTCGATGTGGGCTCAACGAATCGATTTTATGGCATACAGCATGTTTTTGAGAGGTCCCGGGTTTGTACGCAAAGAATGGCAGGACGCCTTTCTCAAAGCGTATGTGGAAGAGCCCGGCAGTGTCCTCACACCGCTCTCCGCGTTGAGTCATCAGATGAGTGGCTTGGATGAGGACTTGAATACCGACCATTTTTGGTTGCACCCGGCTGGCGGAATCCGCGGGGTTTCCGTGAAGCAACCGGAGGAAGGCATGGTGGAAATGAGCCTGCCTCTCGGAGCCAACCGCAAGGATTTCGATTTCGCCTGGGATCTGATGCGCTTGGGCGTGAAGCACGGTGCTCAGCCAAGCGATGAGGAAAGGGATTCGCTGACGATGGAGGACGCGGAAATCGAGGAAATCAGCCGCCAGCAACTCGATTTCTATTGGAGCACGCTGATCTCGCGGGTCGGTGAGGGGTTCACGCTCCCGGTGGGTGGCTTTCTCGCTCTCAAGGTGCAGCCGGAGGATGGAGCCGGTGGGGTCGAGGGCCTCGAAGCGATTCTTGTCGAACGGATGAACCGTTACAGCACGGCGTATGTCGCGACTCTGATGATCGAGCGGGGAGGAACCGAGGAAAGGATTCTTTCGAATTACGGTCAGATTCCTTCTCTGATTCATGAGCGAGCCCGATTCATCGCGACCCAGGGCGAGGGCGGCGCTGTGATCGAGGAACTAATTCCGGCGGACCATTTTTATGCGACTCTCGGACCCCGTGTGGAGCCGCTTGGCGAGTGGACCTATGTTCCCGCGATCGATTTTTCCGCAGAACCTGAATTGGTGGAGACTCTGCGTGGCAGGACCGGGATGCAGGGGATCCCGAAGCCGTCGATCGTGACGCAGCCCACACAGCAGGGATTCACGGACGAGGAATGGGATCTGTTAGGAAGAGCGCCTTGCCTGGTCTTTATCCTCGTGGCGGCGGCAGACGGTGGGATCGACCGGAAGGAGATCGCTTCGTTCGGATCGATTCTCCAGAAGCAGGACGACGGACTCTCGCCGGTGTTTTCGCGGATTCTCGATTACACCAGAAACAATCTGGAGGCGATTCTGGAGGCAATCACGAAATCCGCTCTCGCGGCGCCGGAATGCTTGTTGCGCATCGGGCTGTTGTTGAAGTCGGAGCGAATTTCGAGACAGGAGGCTTTGATGGTGGCGGTTCGCTTGTGTGAGCTTGGCAAGGCCATCGCCTCTGCCTCGGGAGGCGGGCTCTTTGGTTTCGGGTCGAAGATCAGCAAGCAGGAGGCTCAGGCTCTGAGCTTCCTTGAGCAGTTGCTGATCAACTGCGCGATGCCCTCCAATGAACGTTAGGCCGATGCGAAGGCCGTCGAGTGAGGGTGAATCCACCGTCCGATACCCTGGCATATCTCTCATGATTGCGGCATGGGTTTCCTGGTGACGCCTTGGATTCGAATTGATGATCCGCAATGGATATGAAAGCACTCCTTCTTGCCGTGACCGTGAGCTTGTTTCCATGGGCCGCTTTTGCCACCCCTGTTAGGGTCCTCGTCTGGGACGAAAGACAGCCGGAGCAGAAAACCGCCTATGCCCCGCACTTTCTGGGGGAGACCCTCACCCTTCATTTGCAGAAGCAGCAAGGCATCACCGCCAGCGATGCGCATCTGCAAGCTCCAGACCAGGGCCTGGCCGATGCCGTGCTCGATGAGACCGATGTCCTGATCTGGTGGGCCCATCGCAGGCATGCCGAGCTGCGGGAGGACCGGGTGAATGCCGTGGTCCGGCGGGTGCTTGATGGCCGCCTGTCGCTGATCGTCCTGCACTCCGCCCATTTCGCGAAACCCTTCATGCAGCTCATGGATGAAAGGGCCCGGGCGGATGCACCCGGGATGATTCCCGCGGACAAGCGCAGCGGGGCGCGGATGGATTTCACCACTCCCCACCGCCGTGGAAGTGCCGGAGCCGGCGATCCACGATCGCCCGCGGTGGAGGAAATCGATGGCGTCTGGCGGCTCGTTCTGCCCGCCTGTGTGTTTCCCGCCTGGCGGGCCGACGCCGCGCCAAGTACGATGTCTGCCGTACTTCCCGATCATCCGGTGGCCCGTGGGGTTCCGGCGGAGTTCGTGATCCCGCAGACGGAGATGTATGCCGAACCCTTCCATGTCCCTGAGCCGGACGAGGTGATCTTCAAGGAAAGCTGGGCGGGCGGCGAATGGTTCCGCAGCGCCTGCGCTTGGAAAATTGGCAAGGGCCGCGTCTTCTATTTCCGTCCGGGTCATGAAACCTACCCCGTCTTCAAGCAGGAGGCGCCGCAGCGCATTCTCGTGAATGCGGTGCTCTGGCTCGGTTCGCGGGAAACACCCCAGGGCCCATGATCCCTGTGCCAATCACGTAGCCACTTCCGGATTGACCCGCATGGTTCCGGCTGATAGCGGCAGGAACATGAAGAAAACGGTCATCCCGATTGTCGCTCTCCTTGTGACCGCCCACTCATGGGTCCTTGCCGAGCCGGAATGGCGGACCTTTACCAGTTCCACGGGAGTCAAACTTGAAGCCCGCGTGGTCAGTGTGGATGAGACCGAGGTCGTCCTCGTGCGCAAGTCCGATGGCAAGACCTTCACTGTGCCTCTCCGCCGGCTCTCGGAGGAGGACCAGGAGTTCCTTCGCGACTACGAGCCCACGGACGCCGATGCGGAGGAAATGCCCGAGGAACCGGATGGCCCGCGCTCCTTTGAAAAGATCGAGTCGTCCGTGCCCGACTATTTCCCCGATCTCACCGTGGGGAAAAAGGACTCGCAGCAACACTTCCCCCTCGGGCCGCTGGGCGGAGTCATCGCGGTCGCCATGGAAAGCAACGAGGCTGAGATTCTCTCCCTGGCCCCCGATGGACCTGCAAGCAAAGCCGGACTGGAAAGCGGTGATCGCATCATTGCCGCGGGGGGGCGCAAGTTCGCGCCTCTGAGCCCGGATGAAGCCACGGGAGGCGATGGCGTGCCCCGGCAGCTCGGCCTCGCCATCCTTGCCGCGCAGGCGGAAGGAACGCCGCTGCTGCTGGAAATCAAAAGGAGCGGTGAGAAGATCGAGATCCCGGTGGAGCTTCCCCGCATGCCGGACTTCGATGACTTCTCGAAGAACTGCACCCGCTCCGCCGCCCTTTCGCAAGCCGCTTGCCATTGGCTTGCCGCCACCTACGCGAAGTCCGGAAACTTCGGCAATGGCGACAGTTACTCCAATGCCTTTGCCGCCATCGCCCTGCTCGCATCAGGAAATCCGGAATACCGCGGCATCATCCGCCAACATGCCGAGAGGGTCGCCTCGCTGCTTGAATCCAAGGTCGATGACAACAACTGGCGCTCGGCCGCCATGGGGATTTTCCTCGCGGAATATCATCTCGCCACCGGCGATGAATCGGTCCTCGAAGCCATCAAGGCCTGTTGCGAAGCCTTGGGCGAACGCATCCATCCTGACAACGGACGTCTGGGGCACAGTGGCACGGAGCTTCCGTATGAACAAAAGGGTCTGGTGATCACCTCCGGCCACGCCCATCTTCTCTGGGCGCTGGCTTCGCATTGCGGGATCGAACTCGATGCCGAGGTCTGGGACCTGTCCTACCGCTCGATCAAGGCCTCCATCGGTGAGGAAGGAAACGTCGGATACAATTTCTCACTCACCGTCAGCGAGCAGTCCATGGCCCGCACCGGCATCACCGCGACCGCCCTGGAGGTGGCCGATAAGTCCTCCGGCGACAGGCGGGGGATGTTCCGCTGGATCAAGGAAAACTACAAACGCGCCACCAATGGTCACACGGTCACATCCATGGGACTCATCTTCGGTTTCATGGGGCAAACCAATGGCGACGCTCGCGGGCTGCTCAACAGTTTGGACTACCACCGCTTCGTGCTCGCCCTCTGCTCGCCGGTGGATCCCGCCCAGGGGGCTTACTACTATGGAGTTCGTACCAATTTCGGCGGCGACGGTTACCTCGGCTTCCGCACGGTGGGCAACTACACCACCGCCATGATCCTCCACTCCGTCCGCAAGGACACGCTCTGGAGTTTCGGCAACCGCGAAAAATCCTGGTACCGCTGAGGCGCACGGGACCCCGCCCGCCGTCTCCATGGCTTTGCAATGGAAGGTGCTGACAAGGCAGCGCACCTTCCGGGATCAGCGGAGAAGGGCGCGGGTGGCGGAGTCGATGGCTTGGTTGGCTTTCTCGACCGCGGCCTGGTGCACGCCGGAGTGTTGGCCGTTTTCCCAGGTGAAGGGTTGCAGTGCTTCTTCCAGCGCACCCATGGCGAGGCTCATCGAGGGACGCTTGGCGGCGGCTTCGCGGAGGAGGCGGATTTTTTCCCAGCCTTCGATCCCATCCCGCAGGCGTTCGAAGCGGACGGAGGAGCGATCTCCCGGATAGACCAGGAAGCAATCGCCCGAGGGCCAGGAGGTGAAATCGGTGGAGACGAGCGGATTCTCCACCCACGAATTCCATGCCCAGCGGAGGTAGCCATCCATGCCACTGGCAGCGGCGTAAAGCCCGAGCCACTCGGCTTCGGCTGGTGGCGAAAAGGTGAAGGTGTTCGGCACCGGGGGCGCGGTGCAGGTGTAGAAGGTCGTCTTCTTCCCGGCAGCACGACGCTCGTGGACGAGGGGGAGCACGCCATCGGTATGGAAAATGATCGGCGAGATGTCGGCAAACTCGCGGGTGAGTTCGCTGGGCGCATTGATGGCGGAGGCCACGCCGATTTCCGGGGCGTGTTTCCGCAAGGTGGCCAGAGCGCCACGCATGAGCGGGTCCGGACGTTCATCGATGCCGATGAGCATGCGCTCCAACCAGCCCTTTTCCTTCAGATGGCGCGTGAAGTCGCGCAGGAAACGGCCCCAATGCTCATCATAGGCCGGAGTGCCGGGCTCCAGGTGGGCATCGATGAATGATTTACTGGATTCATCGTAGTAACGGAACTTCAGCGACCACGGGATCATGGTGTAGCCGTGGATGCGGGCGTTTTTCATGCCGATGCGGTCGGTCATGAAGCTCACCCAGGCATCGAAATCACGATAGTCATAGGACCAGGAGCCATCGGCGCGCTTGGTCCAGTGGATCATGGAGGGAAAGGCATCGTAGGTCTGCCCGTTCCAGGCTTCGTGGACGAGGGTGGTGGTGATGGTTTTCTGTCCCGCGCGGGCCAGACGTTTCATGAGCGGCTCCATGAGGGCGAAGTGCTCGGGGGACCAGGCGGGGACATCGTGCCAGCGCGCGACGGCTTCGGGGTGTTGCCAGAGATCGAGGTGGAAATGCCATTCCGCGGGATCGGGAAGGGTGGCGGCGAGGACTTCGAGTTCGATGGGGAAGCGGAGCGTGGCGCGATCGCTGCGGACGAGGATTTCCCCGCGATGTTTTCCGGGGCGGGTGGCGGCAGGGACATCGATGCTGATCCACACCGGTCGATTCGAACCGGCAGCGAGGGTCAGGGATGTGGCGGAATCGATGATGTCGCCCTGGGCTTTGCCATCGGCGAGGGTGTAGCGGATGAAGCGGGCATCGACAGGGATCGCCGTCTCGCCCGTGCCCAGAGTGGCGGTCTCGATGCGGAGATGCTCGTGGGTTTCCGGGCTGGTGATGACGATCTGGGCATTGACGCGTTCGCCGCGCCATGCGCTCAGGCGGATGCCGGTTTCGGGGGCGGCGAGATCGAGTTTGCCGCTGGGAGGGTAACGGGTATCGATGCTGCCAATGCCACCGCTCAGGCCGGGTTGGCTGCTTTCGGCGAAGCCCTGGATTTCCACGATGTGGCCGCCATTGGCCTCGCCGCGGGAGTTTCCCAGGAAGGTGGTGCGGATGTGGCGGACTTCGATGGGATCGAAGCGGAAAAGGTCGCCCTGATCGGTGGGAGCGATGGAATTCGCACGGTGATCACCCAGGAGCGTCCAGGTTTTCCCATCGACCGAGCCCTCGATCTTGTATTGGTATATCCGTCCATCACCCCAGTAGGGCCAGAGGCGGATGCTGGAAAGTCGGGTCGCGGCGGGCAGGTCCACCTGGTGCCAAACCGGCAGGTTCTCGCAGGCCCAATGGGAGTCCGTGGTGATCACGCCATCCACGGCAAGGTCCGGCGTCATGCGGTCCCAATGCCCGCTGGCAGAGGTGGGCGCCTTGAGAAAGAGATTGGTGGCCCCTTCCGCAGGGGGCAGCGGTTCGTAGCTCGGTCGGCGTTCCGGGGCGGCGGAGGCGAGGGAAACGAGGCCGATGAGGGCGAGAGTGGGAAATCGAAGCGGCATGAGATGCCGGATTACTGCCCCGAAAGTGGGCATCTTGCACGCCTTGATTTATCCAAGATCAATAATGAATCCGCACCGGAGTGCCGACCTGCACGGCATCGAAGAGGATGGGTGCGAAAGGCTTTGGCAGGCGGATGCAGCCGTGGGAGGCGGGTTCGCCGGGTTGCGGGATGAGGCCGGCGTGCATGCCGATGCCGTAGCTGGTGAGGCGCATCCAGTAGGGCATGGGGGCCGGGACGTAGCGGCAGCCGGGAGGGACGCGGTCGCCGGGGGAGGCGTCGCCATCGACGACGTTGCCGAACTCGTCCTCGATCCAGCCATAGCGGTTGGAGAACTTGTCGGCGACTTTCTCGGTGATCTTGTAGTTTCCGGCCGGGGTGCCGTGGCCTTCTTTTCCGGTGGCCACGTAGGTCCAGCCGATGGGGCGTTCGCCGCGGGTGAAGAAGGCGCGTTGTTCCTTGAGATTGATGCGGACCTTGACCTGCCCCGGGCCGCCATCGTCGTGCCATTCGTACATGACCCGTTCGGCCTTGGCGGGCTGGAGCGGAGTCGCGGGCGTGCACGAGCTGCCGAGAAGGGCGGCGAAAAGGGCGAGGAGGGGGATGGCTGGAGAAATGCGCATGAGGGGCGGTGGCAATTCGCGGGCCAGCCTAATCAGGAATCCGCGAATTGCCAACAAGTTGCTGCAAGCAATCGGCGGAGGAAAAAAGAAGGGCCCCACCCCCGGGAACGCCGAGGCCAAATGCGGCCTGCATTCTCGATTTTCCCTGCACCAGGCTTCCACGCGCCGGGCCGGGGCGCGGCTTTCCCGGGTTTCGTCTGGTCTTTGGGAAATGGGAAGTCTATGGGGTAGGGAAGTCCCGCGGTCCGGCGTGGACGCGGCGCATCGAACTCCCACTCCTTTCATTCCCAAGCTCATGACTGCCGAGACCCAAGCCCCCATGACCCCGAAAGAACTCGCCACGCGCTGGTTTGAGGAAATCTGGAACGCCAAAAATCCCGAGCGCATCCGGGAATGGATGGCCGCCGATGCCGTGGGCATCACCGAGGGTGGGGAGGTGCACGGACCCGAGGACTTCCGCCGCCTCGTTTTCGATCCCCTGGTCCAGGCTTTTCCCGATTTCCGGGTGGAGTGCGAGGCCATCGTCGCGGAAGGCGAGGATGTGATGATGCGCTGGGGGGTCACCGCCCGCCACCTGGGTCCCTTCATGGATCTGGCGCCCACGGGGAAATCCCTCCGCTTTCACGGCATGACCTGGCTCCGCGTCCGGGATGGAAAAGTGATCGGCGGGGCCGATAGCTTCAACCTCCACGGCATCGTGAACTTCCTCGCCTCCGGCATCCCGGCCACCAGCGTGACGCCTATCTAACAGCCCGATGGTATCGCTTGCTCAGCGCTCTTCTCCATCCGGATTGAAATTCGCGTAGAATTCCCCGAGTTCGGTAAGTTCGCCATCCTTATCGAAAAGGGCGGAGTGCCCGAGCCTCGCCTCACCCGGCTTGCCGGAGAACCAGGCATATCGCTCGACGAAATCGAGTTTCTCCAATTCCGGCAGCACGTCCTTCATGAATTTCAGCACATCCCTCGGGCTGTGTTTGTTATCCTTGAGGGATTTGGCCGACCAATCGGCGATGGCGAATTCCGTGATCCAGATCGGCTTGTTGTAAAGCTCGTGCACTTCCTCGATGCGTTTGATGAACTTGTCGGCATCGCGTTCGCCATACCAGTGGACACAGATGAAATCCACGCGGAGGTCCTCTTTCTCGACGCCCTCCATGAAAGCCTGCATCCAGGCGTTGTCGGGATGGACGGTGGCGGGGCTTCCGAGGCGGCGGTTCGTCTTTTCCAAGGCCGGCCAAAGCTCCAAGGCGGCTTCCACCGACATGCTGCCCTGGGCCTTCGCATCCGGTTCGTTGTAGCCCAGCAAGGGGCTCGATTCCATCTTCGACCTGGAAACCTTCACCGAGTCCAGCGCCCGGGCAGTCCATTCATTGTCTTTGAAAATCATCGGAACATATTCCACATCCTTGATCTTCCGACCCTTCCATGCCGCCATCCAGTTGTAGTGCCAGCCGACTTGCAGCGCCTTCACTTGCTTCTGCACCAACTCCGGATCGCCACCGAGGCCGATGCCCTTCTTGATGATCCCTTCCTCCGCCATGGCGGAGGAAAGAAAGGGAAAGACCAAGGCGAGGAGAAGGGAAACGCGTTTCATGATTTTGGAAAAGATGGGACGGAGTTGTTAGGTTAGGGCACGGCTCGGGTGGTGTTTGTTAGAGCAATACAACCTCACCCCCGTCGATTTTCGCGGTGAACCTAGCCTTGCCGCATTGTCGTTCAACGATTCTTCTCCACCATCGGTTGACCAAAAGTTGCCATATTCACCCATCCCTCAGGACCGCCGAGACCTCGCCCGTCGCCATGAGCCGTGAGGTAAAACCCGGAAGCCCTCCGGCCCAACTGGGGCTGGGCGGTCGATTCGGGCTCAAGCCCCTGGCAGCTCGATGAAGCCTTCGAGCTTCTGGATGCGGTTGGGGTGGCGCATTTTGCGGAGGGCTTTGGCTTCGATCTGGCGGATGCGTTCGCGGGTGACCTGGAACTGGCGACCGACTTCTTCCAAGGTGCGGCTGTAGCCGTCCTTGAGGCCGAAACGTTGTTCGAGGACTTCGCGCTCGGGCTCTGTTAGGGTGTCGAGCACGTCCTTGATCTTCTCCTTGAGCATCGAAGAAGTCGGCTTCTTCCATTGGGTTATCGGCAGTCTTGTCCTCGATGAAATCGCCGAAGGAAGTATCATCCGAATCTCCGATGGCCGCGTGCACCGCGGTGTCGCCTGCTTCACCAGCCGGTCAATCACCGACTTTCACAGCCTCTCGTTTCGGCTCTGCTGGAGCAGGCCGCCAAGCCATCGCACTGAAACAAGCTCTCGCCACCTTTGCGCGGGCGTGCTAGTTTGCGGCTGTGAACGAGGCCCGTACGGTCATCAATCTTGAGGAAACCATCGGCAAGACGTTCGGCCGTCGCAAACCGCCGACGGATCCGCTGCGGGTGGCCAGTGACATGAATCGACTGGCAACAGGCTTGCTAAACGCATCGGGGCACAAGCTGCCGCGGCGCGGCGTGTTCCGGTTCCGCACCCATGAGGAGGCAGACCAATGGATGATGACCATGGGACCAGAGGCGAAGAGTTGATTTCCCGCGCCCCGACGCAGGAGGACTTCTTCAAACTGTGCGCGCGGCTCAATGAGTTGGGAGCCAGATACATCGTGATCGGCGGCTTTGCCATAATTGCCTTGGGTCACCCCGCGGTCCACAACCGACATTGAGTTCGTTAGATTTAACATCGATCAAGCTATTGGAGAGCTTCTCTGATTTACACCACGCTAATCTGATCAGTGATTAACTTGCTACCCAAACAGATATGATCAAGATCTCACTTGACTGCAAAAGCAAGCAATCAAACCTACTCGCCATCGACGTTTATGACGTTTGCCCCGAATGGCACTGTTTTAAGCCGGATCTCGGGATAAAAGGTTCGCCGGAAATCCGCCGGTATTGTTAGATCTCGTGTG
>JALOTY010000010.1 GCA_025457665.1 Akkermansiaceae bacterium
CGCCACATGATGTTTCCGATGGTGTTGCGACCATACTTCGAATGAACCTGGTCCGTCGAGCCCGTTTTCCAGCGGGTTTTCTGGGGTGGTTCAGCCGGGAAGAATGGGATTGCTTGATGGATGGGATTCGAAGGATGGGCCGGATGGCAAATGGGTTCCGAGGTTTTGATAACCCGAGAGTCCGCTGTCCCGCCGTCATGCTCTGGCCTCATCTGGAAGGATGCCATTCATCTTGCCCATCGCTTCGATCGTGCTCCGCTTCCTTGGCGGAGCAGGGGTCAGTGGCGGAGCAGGGGTCTGGCGGAGCAGGGGTCAGTCCCGAAAATCGAGTCTTGGGAGCAACGAAATCATCAAAATGCACGAAGGGAACAGACGGCGTTCTGAGAAGCTGAAATACTGAAAAGCTGAAAAGCTGAAATGCTGAAATCAGAGTGCCTCGGGCGAAGCATGGCTGTTTCTCTGGTCTTGGGTCTTGCGTCTTGAAGTCTTGCTTCTTTTCCCGACTCTCGCTTGCACCAAGCCACTCGCTACGGTGAATGCTTCAGGGATCAGCCTTATCGAGATAGGGCGGGCGATCAAAGTCGTCTGTCAGTCGGGGGTCCCTCGCCGATTCGAGTTCAGCCATGAGCTGCATGCGAAGTTTCCCCAGGATCGAGGCGTATTGCGGGGATTCGGCGAGATTTTGGATCTGATGTGGATCCTTGCGAAGGTCGTAAAGCTCTTCGCCCGGACGCTTTTCCCATCCAAGGCGGAGAACCGGACCGAGTGCTTCGTCGAAGCGATGACGAATCAGCCAGGTTTTCGTTGGTGATGCGTCGATGTCTGCGAAGGCCGCGCGCGTGTCTTGGTCGATCAGGCGATCCTCCGGATTGGCGGTGCCTGCGGCAGCCTTGGGATCACCCATGGGCCATCGATCAGGCTTGAAGTTTCGAACATAGAGGAAATCCGCCGTCCGCAGGGCGCGGACCGGATAGGGTAGAAAATCATCGCGAGCACTGCCGACATGAACTTCGCGACCGATGATCGCCCAACCTCGCCATTGCCCCTGATTGCCTCCCGCCGCGAGGGCAGGAAGCAGATTCTGTCCATCGATGTCATCCAAGGGCTCCACCTCCGCTGCGGCGAGAAAGGTCGGGGCTAAATCAATGAGAGAAACCGGAGTCTTGATCACCTTCCCCGCCTCAATTCTTCCCGGCCAGCAGAGGGTGAGAAGGACATTGGACCCGAAATCATGAACATTGCATTTCCCTCGGGGGAAACCCGGGATGCCATGGTCACCGGTGATGACGACCAGCGTATCATCAAGTGAACCCATCTTCTCGAGTTCATCGATGATGACTCCACAAGCGGCATCAAATGCCATGGCCTCGCCGAGGTAGTCGGCGAAGTCCTCGCGAATGACCTCGTTGTCAGGGAGAAAAGGGGGGAGTTTGCCTTTGAGGGAATCGGGATCCAGGCCCCACAATGCCTTGCCGGATCCCCGGACCCAGGAGCGGTGGGTATTGGTGGGATTGAAGGAATAAAAGAAGGGCTGACCCTCCTTGCGGTCCGCCAGAAAAGCGCGGAAATTCCGTCGCACGCCATCGAGGATTTCCTCGCGAAGCTCCGGGTTCTTCGTGATGACTTCGGAGAAATGGTTGATGCGTCCGCCAGCGGGTGAATACTGGTGGGATTTCCCGCGCATCAATCGCTCCGGGATATGCCATTTGTGGCTCCACCCGATATGATATCCCGCCCGGGCCAGTGCCTCGGGCATGCCAAGGACATGTTCTCCGGGGTCAGGGGCACCCGGGGTCCATCGACTGTGGAGCTGGGAGAAGGAACCGTTCCGAAAAAAATGTCGACCGGTGTATAGCGCCCCTCGTGAAGGGGTGCAGGAAGGCGATGAAACAAAGGCGTGGTCAAAGCGCGCGCCTTGGGCAGCGATGCGATCGAAGACCGGCGTGTGGATCAGATCATTGGGCGACGGATGCTCAGGATCCGCGTAGGCTGAAGCGTAGCGACCCAGATCATCGGCAAAGAGCAGGAGGATGTTCGGCTTCGGTGGCGCACCCGCAAGCGTGGAGGCGGTCGCGAAGACAAGGACCACGCCGAAGAGCCGATGAAAGCAGCGAGTCCTCATGAAGCGGAGTGGCGAGGTCGACCGGAAAAAAGGCCGCCACCGGACCACAAGAATGGATCCGGTGGCGGCAACGACAGAGGCTCAAGCCCGTTTCACCTCGACCCACTGCCCGGTCTTGGCGGACTCGAGCACGGCATCGCAAACATACTGCGTGCCGAGAGCGTGGCGGAAATCGGGGTAGCGTTTTTCGGCGGAAGGTTCATCGAGCGATTTCAGGAACTCGGCCATTTCATGAATGAACGAGTGCTCGTAACCGAGGCAAAGCCCCGGCACCCACCAGTTGCCGGCATAAGGATGATCGCCATCCGAGCAATGGATGTTGCTCCAGCCACGGCGGTCACCGGGAACGCCATGATCGAAGTAAGAGAGTCGATTGAGATCGTGAAGGTCCCAGAAAAGCGACTTCTTCTCACCGTTGATCTCAAAAGTGTAGAGCGCCTTGTGACCGCGCGCATAGCGGGTGCTCTCGAAAATCGCCAGCGAGCCGTTTTCGAAGCGGGCAAGGAAGGCGCAGGCGTCATCGATGGTGACCGCCTGTTTTTCACCCGTGGCGGTGTGCACGCGTTCCTTGATGAAGGTTTCGGTCATCGCCGAAACCGAAACGATGTCACCATTGATCCAGCGGGCGGTATCGATGCAGTGAGCGAGGAGGTCACCCGTGACACCCGAGCCGGCAGCAGCGGCATCGAGACGCCAGAGTCCGGCACCGCCCTGCGGGAGTTCGGCGGAAATCGTCCAGTCCTGGAGGAAATTCGCACGGTAGTGGAACACGCGGCCGAGTTCACCGGCGTCGACGATGTTCTTGGCATGGGTGACGGCGGGGAGGAAACGGTAATTGTACCAAACGAGATTCGGCAAACCGGAGGCTTCGACCGCCTTGACCATCGCCTCGCCCTGCTCGCCATTGAGGGCGAGGGGCTTTTCGCAAAGAATCATCTTGCCGTGCTTGATGCACTCGAGAGCGATTTCGGCATGCGAGTCGTTAGGCGTGCAGATGTCCACGGCATCGATGTCCTCGCGTGCCACGAGCTTGCGCCAGTCGGTCTCATAAGACGCGTAGCCCCACTTTTCGGCGAAGGCCTTGACCTTCTCTTCATCGCGGCCACAGACGGCCTGGCGGACGACCTCATGGCCGGATTCGAAGAAGTGACCGACCTGGGAATACGCATTCGAGTGGGTGCGGCCCATGAAGCCGTAGCCGATGAGTCCAATACGGAGTTGCTTTTTCATGATGGGAATCTGGATTTTCGAGGGTGGATTTGTCGGCCGCCCTGCGGCGCATGCCGAATACTGACCAAGCGCCTACCGATCTTTCTCCGAAAGGGCAAGGGCAAGCTTGCTGCACCGCCAAGTGTTCCTGGATCGAAGATTCCGCCACCTGCGCTGGCCCCAAAATCCTCCAAAACCCCGGAACCCGTAAAGGCATAAGACTTGTCATCTACCCCCATCCAATGCCCGACAAGGCCTCCTTACCCCTTGACCGAAATCGTAATGTGATCCAAGTTCCTCGCATGCTCATCAAAGTGACCAGCAAACGGCAGGTGACCTTCCCCGCAGCGGTGTTGGAGGCTCTGGGTGCTGGTCCGGGAAGCCACTTGGAGCTGCTGCCGCGTGCCGATGGATTCCTGCTCAAGGCCCGCAGCATCGACCACTCCAAGCTCGCTCCGCTGCGTGGAGTGATTGGCAAGGATGCCGCCCCCTTTGACCTGGAAACTTTCCGCCAACAAGGCCATGAACCATCGCTACGGGATTGATACCTCCGTGCTGGTCCGATTGCTCACGGGCGATCCGGCGGCGGATTACCAGAAGACCGTGGCTGCGTTTGAGAAACGCCTGGAAGCGGAACCTCAAGCGGAGCTTTTCGCCTCGAACCAAGTGATTGGCGAAGCTTACATCGCCCTCCAGCACCACTATGGAATCGCCAAGCATCAGGCGAGGGCCGCCTTGTTATCGGTATTGACCAGTGGACTCTGCTCGCCTCAGAACGGCGCGGCGGTGTTGACCGCCTTGCAAACAAACCAGGGCTGCGGCCTGTTGGATCGGCTGATTGTGGATGACTACTCGGCACGGGGCATGACCGTCGTGACCCATGATCGAAGAATGAACAAACTCCCCGGCGTGGAGAAACTGTGATGAGGATCGGAAGCGCGGTTTTTGCCGTGAAGCTTCCTGAGCCGATGACCTTGTTTCACCCCCCGGGGAACCGAAAGCGAATCCGTTGGGCCATTCGCACCGCGGTTCGGGTAGCCGATCTGGGGCCAGACCTCGCCTCGCCCGAATCCTGATGTTCGGGTGCTGACCTAGGGCGAACATTCCTGAGCTTGCAGAGAGGAGCAGATTACGGCACCTTGTGCGTATGGAAGAGCTGATCGTGATTGATCCTGCGATTTGCAACGGCCGCCCCGTAGTGAAGGGGACGCGCATCACCGTGCAAACGGTCATGGAATTCCTCGCCGCAGGTGACTCCGTGGAGGAGGTTCTTGGAGCCTATCCCGGCCTTACACGCAAGCAGGTGCTGGCTTGCATGGAGTGGGCATCACGCCTCATGGGCAATCACTTCAAAGTCGCCGAACTCGCGTGAACGGCTTCCTGTTCGATGAGAATCTAACGGGTGGGCTGAATCTCCAACCTTCTCTGCCCCTCAGTCATGCTCGGGATCTGGGTGCGAATCCGACGGATCGCATCCTGTCACTCCAGATGGTCATCTGGAGTGATAGGATTTGAGGCTGCGGCGCGAAATCACGGCGCTGCCACCTCGTCCGGTTGGTCCGAAACTTGTCGTCCGCGCCCTACTTTGCCAGAGCTACACCCGGTGTCCGGGAATGCGCGTTTTGCGGGAAGTCGAAGGTCAGCACCAGTGGCTCCGAGCCGGTGTTCTCGATTTCCACACCGCCGCGGTTGAGGGCAGCTTGGGTGATGAAACCGATTTCGGGATAGACTTCACCAAGTTTCATGTCCTGGTGATATTTCACCTCAAACTTACCCACCCGGCCGCATCCGCCGTTTGTGTGGAAAAGCGTGGGAGATTCCGGGCAGAAATTCGTCTTGGCTCCAGGGGCGAGAGTGAGGCGCAGGATCGAGCACTTCTGGTCGCCGAGAACTTCACCATAAACAATCCACTGCGCGTCCACGCCTTCGCCGGAGAATTCATCGGAACGGATCGCCGGGCGCGAGTTCTTCCGCACGAAGTCCGGATCCTGGTTGGCTTTGAAATCGAAGACATCGACGAGGTATTCCCAATTTTCGTGTTTGTCCTTGGGATAGTCCTCTTCGCGACAGGCATAGAAGGCATCGGCCGCGCCGATCCGACCATCGAGCGTCAGGTCCTCGGCGAGGAAGTGCTCGTCCATGGTGACGTGCAATTCGTGCGTGCAGAGGTCGGTCGGCGAGTGAAGCACCCCATTCGGCATGACAAAGCCGTTGTCGAGATGCATCATCGTGTGCGGCGAGAGGTGGCGCACGCCGTTGTATTCGCCCTGGCCCCAACTCTTCATGCAGGCAAGGAACTGGTCCTTGGTCACGAAGGGATAAAGCCCCATGGCGGTGGTATGATAATGCGACGGACTGACGCCGGGATTATCAAACGAATTGATATCATAAACCTCCCATTTCGCCCAGTGCAGGTGGTGCGGAATGGGATTCAGGTTGTCGAATTTCTTGGAAACAATCGGCCAAGTGACCCGACCGAAGAGAGATTTCGCCACGGCGGTGATTTTCTCACCCATCACGGCTTCCGGGTTCGCCTCGATCAAATCCTGAAGTGAAATCACCTGCCCACCGGGGGTCAGGACATGCGCCTCACCTTCGCGGAAGGGCGCCTTGCCCGTGCGGGTATCGATGACTCCGGTCACGATCGGCACGGTGCAGCACATCCAGACCTCATCGAGACCCGTTCCGTTCATGTAGTCCGGGTAGTACGATTTCGCATCAAGTCGAAGACGTTTTCCGGGCGTGCAGAAGGTCCGGCCGGCATAGCGATGAAGGAGCTGGAGGACGCCGTCGTTTTGATTCAGGCAGTCATCGAGGATCGATTCCGAAGCGCCGTCGATGACGTCGTGATTCGGGTATTCGTGCAGTTTGTCCGGGAGAATGGAGGTCGTGGAAGACATGGCAAAAGAGTGGGATGGGATGAATCAACCTCAGAGCGCCTCATCAACGGCGACCATGGCCTTGAGCACCTCGTTCCATGTGTCGGGGCTTTCAAGGGTTTCATTGGGGAACATGCAGCCGTCCCAACAGATATGCTTCATGCCACGGGCGGCGGCGTCCTTGAGCCAGAAAGCGGAGCACTTCGCGATGTCGAGCTTGCCATTCGGATCGTTCGCCGGGCAATGGCGGCCGGTCTTGTCGTGCGAACCGGTGCCGTGGACGGAGCCGTCGTTCTGCGCGACGTGGAAATCGATGGTCCACGGGCGCAGCGCATCGGTGAGAGTCCGGTAGGCAGGCCAGAATTCCTCATCGCTGTAACCTTCCTTCAACAGCGCTGCCTCGGGAGCATTGTAGCCCATGAGGTAGAGGTAGGTGTGGGCGAGGTCGGCCTGGAAACCGACCACTCCGGGCATGGCGGTGGCTTCGAGGGTATCGATCATGGCTTTCCACGAATGCATGCCGCCCCAACAGATTTCCCCTTCGGCAGCGAGGCGCTCGCCATGTTGCTCGGCGACTTTGCCTGCCTCGCGCCAGGTATCGGCGATCTTTTGGGTGTTGCCGGCAGGGTCCTTCGCCCAATCGCCCACGCCACCGGCGGAATCGATGCGGATGACGCCGTATTCGCGGACGCCGTGAGCCTTGAGAATGTCGGCGATGCGGCAGGCTTTCTCGACGGCGAGGACGAAATTCCGGCGGTCGTCATCGGTCCCGAAAGCCGGGCCACCGACGGTGCCGGGCCACACAGGGGCGACAAGCGAGCCGACTTTCAATCCGTGCGCCGCGATCTTGTCGGCCATGGCCCTGATGGCATCGTCCGAGGCATCGGGATCCGTATGGGGATGGAAAAGAAAGAGGTCCACCCCGTCATACTTGCGGCCGTTCACGGAAGCGGCGGTGGTAAGCTCCAGCATGCGCTCAAGCGAGATCGGAGGGTGATCGGTGCCGGGTTCTTTGCCGACGAGACCGGGCCACATGGCATTGTGCAGTTTCATGATGAGTTTAGCGTTGGTGGTGGATGTTAGATGAGGGAGAGGATGCGATTTTCGAGGTGCTCGGTAAGACCCGATTTCACGTGAAGAGATGTTTCCAGTTCACGGATGACTCGACTTGTGTGCCATGGGAATCGGTGATCCGGACGGTGGAATCGCCAACGGGGGTGACCGATTTCACGAGGTCGAAACCCTTGGGCACAGAGGCCACCAGATGGATCATTCCGAGTCGGCAGGTTTCGTGGGCATGGAACTCCCGGGTCGTCGGGATACCTTCGTTGGCGAGGAGGTCCTCGCGCGAGCGGTCCACGCTGTCGCAGAAATGGGAGCAGACTTCCTCGATGCCGATCCTGCCAAGATGCCTGCCATTCCAAGGCTCGGCGTCCCTGCCGCCGTTGGACATCCAGAAAAGGGTCGCCGGGAAATCGGCCGGACTTTTCAGGGCGATCCAGACATAGCCATCCATGACCACGGCTGACCAGGCGAAGGGTTGGCTCTCGGTGGCCGGTTCGTTGACCATCATCACGAGGTCATCGAAGCCCCGCCGCGCGGGCCAGCGGGTGAGGTCGGTGGTGCCGCCGGCCAAAAGCGGGACCGCCGTCAGATCATCGAACCTCGCCGAGGGCTGGAGGGCCTGCCTTTCGCCGGCATCGGGATTCGAGAACCAGCCGGGATAAACCGAAGCCATGCGGAAAGGTGAAACGCTCACCCGCGCCGAGCCTTCAGGCAGTTTCGAGGCATCGAGGATCGGATGGGTGCCGTAGCTCCAGGAACCCGAGAGGCCGGAAATACGATAATCGTAGTAAATCGCCGATTCCCCCTCGCGGACCTGATAGGATTTCACGAGACTCGCGCCGGTATCGGCGGCGTGCATGGCGAGATCGAGCGAGGTGGCATCATGGGATTTCACCGACCATTCCTCATTCGCCCCGGCTCCGTGCGGTGGGCCATCGGTCTGGGGGCCGAAGGGCAGGCAGAGAAACTCGCCGCGAAGCACGCGCAAGAGGCCCGGGAGGTCGGGCGAGACCTCCGAGGGTTTCCACGGCGAAAGCGAGTAAGGTGACACCTCACGGCCTTCCACTTGGAAAACCGCAGTGCTCATGCCGCCCACAAGGGTGACGTGGACACGCACCTGATCGCTGGCGATTTCGACCGATTCGCAACCGTGGATCTGAGCCATGATTTCAGGCGGCGGGCAGGATTCCTCGCGAAACAAAATTGTTCAGCATCCGGGCGACTCCGGCAAGACCATCGGCCACGACCTGGGTGTAATCCCGGCCATCGCAGGTATCCACTCCATGCTTGGGATCGAGGCTTCTCAGCGCTTCGAGAGCGGGGTCTTCATGATGGAACATTTCCACGAAGACCTGGCGCAGTTCCCCGCTTTCGGCACCAGCGGAAATCAGTGCCGCCACCCAGCCATCATCGGTGCTCAGGCAGCCACGGGTGGTCTTCGCCGAGGCGTGCATGATGCCCAGTCCGCCGCCCGCTGCGATTTCCGCGACCAGTGCGCGATTGGCGGGGATGTCGAGGGAGGAGTCGCCGCAATGGGCGGCATCGACGAGGCATTTGAAGAAATTTTTGCCAAGTCGGGCATTGGCTTCCTTGATGAAAACCCAGAGGCGACCGAGATCGGTGAAGGTCTGGAACTCGCCCGGGCGGAGGAATTCGACATGCCAGGCCTCCACGCAGGAACCCTCGAGTCCGGCTTCGTGATAGGCGCGGAGGTGAACCTTGATGAGTTGCTCCACGGCGGCATCGAACTGGGCACCATCCTTGCGACTGGCACCCTGCTGCATCCACTGTTCCACCGAGGTGGCGGAAACGTGGCGGATGCCGTTTTTCTTGGCAGCGGAAAGAGGCACGAGCAACTGGGCGACGGTGGCATCCTCATCGGCCGGGTCCATGGGGTCCACACCACCGAGCATGATCACCATGTGAACCACGAGCCCGAGGCCGCGAAGGTCAGAAATCATCATATCCCACTCCCCATCGGCCGTGCCGGGAAACACCGGAATCTGCACGGCGGGAATGCTCAGCCGGGAGCGATCGAGAACCTCGCGGGTGGCAGCCACCACGAGCAACTCCCCTTGCTCATTGCGGGGAAGGCGTCCGTCGGCTTCCGGAACGAGGGCACCGACGAATTTCGCGTGGGTGGGAACAAAACCAAGTTCCACAGGGGCTTTAAGCTGGATGTCTCTTTGCATGGGTTGTCAGGAATCGAAATGCTGCCGATTTACTGGAGGACGGGGCGCGTCTTGTCACTCGGAAAGCGAGGATGACGGGATTCTTTCGATTTCCTCGGTCGAACCTCGAAAGGTCCTGCCCGGAAACTTTCTCGGGAACCCTGACTTTGAGGTTTCACGGCGGCCTCTTTTTCACTAACAACCCTGCCCGTGCTCCACGTTTCCCAGCATCCGCTTATTCAGAGTGAACTCACCCGCCTGCGCTGCCGGGACTGCCCGGGCCCCGAGTTCCGGCAGCGGGTTCGGCGCATCGCCTCGCTCATGGTCCCGGACCTGACCCGGGACATGCCCAGCTCGCCCAGCCCCTGCGAAACGCCGCTCGAATGGACCGCCGGGGTGAAGTTGGATCGACCCATCGTCCTCGCTCCGATCCTGCGGGCCGGGATTGGCTTTCTCGATGGTTTTCTCGACCTGCTTCCGGACGCCAGCATTGCCCACATCGGTCTGGCGCGGAACGAAAAGACCCTCCTGCCCGAGCCCTACTATTTCAAGGCCCCGCCCGACCTTGACCGCAAGGAAGTTGTCGTGCTCGATCCGATGCTTGCGACCGGTGGCTCGCTGGTCGAGGCCTTGAGGACCCTCCAGAACGCGGGAGCGACGCATCTCCGAATCGCCTGTCTTGTTGCCGCTCCGGAGGGTGTGGCCGCCGTGGAGGACCATTTCCCGGAGGTGCCGATCTTCACTGCGGCCTTGGATCGATGCCTGAATGAAAAGGGCTACATCCTTCCCGGGTTGGGCGATGCCGGGGACCGGCTTTTCGGCACCTGAGTCCATCTTACGGGCGGAGGAAATCCGTGTTCGCATCCGAGCGGAATCCGGTTCATCATCCCGCCGTGGCCGCGCATCCCTTTCATCCCCGCTCGCCTCTCTGCGAATCGCATGCCGAGGAAATGGCCTCGATGTGGACCCACCTTGTCGGCGTCCTTCTGGCCATCGCCGCGCTTTGCTGGATGCTCCTTTCCTGCGAACCCCGCGTGCTGCATCAAGTGAGCGCGGCGGTCTTCGGGACCAGTCTGGTTCTTCTCTATCTGGCCTCCAGCCTCTATCACGCCTGCCGCTCGCCGCGGGTGAAATCCTTGTTCCAGTTCTTCGATCACGCCTGCATTTACCTCCTCATCGCCGGGTCCTACACGCCGCTGACCCTGGTCACTTTGAAAGGGGCTTGGGGCTGGTCGATTTTCGGCGTGATTTGGTTTCTGGCGATCGGTGGCATTCTTCTGAAGACCTTCATCAAAGGCCGCAAGGAAGCTGCGTGGTCGACCGCTCTCTATCTGGCCATGGGCTGGATCATCGTGGTCGCCGCCCATCCGCTCATCCAATCCCTACCCCCCGCCGGTCTGGCCTGGCTGGTCGCCGGCGGGATCTTTTACAGCCTCGGCATCATCTTTTTCGTTTGGACCCGCCTGCCCTTCCACCACGCGGTCTGGCACGGATTTGTCATGCTCGGCAGTTGCTGCCACGTGATCGCCACGTCCCTCCACATCCTGAGCTGAACCCGTCCGCTCCATGCCCGAGTTGCCAGAAGTCGAAACGACCCGCCGGGGGATCGAACCCCATCTGATCGGCAAGCGGATCACCGAGATCATCGTTCGTGAAAAACGCCTTCGCCAGCCCGTGCCGGGGGATATCGACTCCCTGACCGGCCGCATCCCGCGAAGCTTGGTCCGCCGGGGGAAATACCTGCTGGTGGAGTTTGCGGCGGATTCCCACCTGTTGATCCATCTCGGCATGTCCGGCAGTCTGAGGGTTTGCAGCCCGGCCGATGAACTCCGCCGCCATGACCACGTCATCCTTCGTCTCGGCGGGAAATCGGAGATCCGCTACCATGATCCCCGGCGCTTTGGCATCGTGCTGCCGATTCAGGGCGACCCCGCGATGCATCCGCTTCTCCGCGAACTCGGTCCCGAGCCCTTGAGCGCTGGCTTTCACGTCGGGATTCTCGCCGAGGCCTGTCGCAAGCGCCGCATTCCCATCAAAACCCTGATCATGAACCATCATGTGGTCGTCGGCGTGGGAAACATCTACGCCAGCGAAGCTCTGTTTCGTGCGGGCATCCGACCGACGACCCCGTCATTCAAGATCGCTCGCCGACGGCTCGAAAGCCTCGTCGAAACCATCCGCGAAGTCCTCCAGGACTCCATCACCCAGGGCGGCACGACCTTGCGGGATTTCGTGGGTTCCGATGGCACCCCGGGCTATTTCCGCCAACAGCTCTTTGTTTATGAGCGGGCTGGCGAGCCCTGCCGGGTCTGTTCGACGGAAATCCGCCATGCCGTCCTGGGCCAACGCTCGACCTACTGGTGCCCGGCTTGTCAGAAATGAGGAGGAGCCCATCGGAAGTCAGCCTCCTTCATCCCCGGTCAAAAGCGGGGCTTCGACCAACAAAGGCGAGGCCGCCAGATCCCCGGAAGGCTCCGCTGTCGAAAGGCCAAAGCCGTCGTGAGCTTCACCGGCTGGACAGCCTCCAGCACCATCCATTTCCCATCGACCTCCAAAACCACCCCGCAATGCGTGAAGGGCGACTCGGTGGCCTCGCGAATCGCGTCGTTCTGCCCTCCCGGGTTTCCCTGGAAAACGATGTCACCCTCCCTCATTTCCGTTTGGGATTCGCTTTGCACTCCTTCCCTCCCCGCGCTTGGCTGGGGCGTGCCCGATGAAATCCTCAGCCTCGAAGGAGGCTACTTGCTCACCCGCAGCTATCTCATCCCCACCCAGGACGGGGGTCATTTGATGATCGATGCGCCGATGGATGCCGACGTTTGGCTGGAGCAACTCGGCATCGTCCCCCAAGCCCTGCTGCTGACCCATCAGCATTTCGACCACGTCATGACGGCGTCGAAAATCGCGAAATCCGGCGTGCCGATTTACGCTTGGCAGCCCTTTTCCCGGGAACTCACCCTCGAGGAAGTCGTTCGTTCCTGGGGCATGCCTTTTGATGTCGATGCCTACGAAGTCACCCACCTGCTGGCGGCAGAGAAATCGCTGAGTCTGGGCGGGCTCGATTTCGAGTTGCTCCACGTCCCGGGTCATTCCGTGGACAGCGTCGTTTTCCATCTGCCTGCCGGCGGTCTTGCCTTTGCCGGGGATACGCTTTTCGCGGGGTCGACCGGTCGTGCCGACCTGCCTGGCGGGGACATGGAACTCCTCCTTTCCGGCATTCGGACGAAGCTCTACACCCTCCCGGAAAACACCCGAATCCACCCGGGACACGGCCCTGCCACGACGATCGGAACGGAGCGACGACAGAATGCCGTGGTCCGGCCGTAACTTCGGGAGCGAAAATTCCTGACGCTGGCGCTTCCCCGGCGGGGTTTTCCGCTGGAAATGCCCGCAAACTGCTGAGAACTTCCCTCGTTCGATTCCGCTGCCATCCGACCATGCCCGACCAGCCGCCCCAACGGACCCCCCTCCCCGATTCCCTGCGCCAGCAACTGGAGGATTTCCGCCGTCATCTCTGGCGGGCCAAAATCGCCGAGGCGGTTCTGGCCGGGCTGCTTGGCTTGTTGCTGTCTTTCCTCATCGTTTTCGGACTGGATCGGATCTGGCCCACGCCCGGCGTGCTGCGCCTCGTCATCCTTCTCGCCGGCACCTCCCTTTGTGCGGTGTTCGCGCCCATCTGGCTCCACCGCTGGGTCTGGAGGCACCGTCGGGCGAACCAACTGGCCCGCCTCATTTCCCGCAAACACCCCGGGCTCGGGGACCGCTTGCTGGGTGTCATCGACCTTGCCGCCCAAGAAGAAGGTGCGGATACGATGTCCCCCCGGCTCCGCGCCGCGGCCATGGAGGCAGTCGCCGCCGAGGCCGCGCAGAGGAAACTCGATGATTCGCTGCCCGTCTCGCGTCATCGCCGCTGGTCCCTTGCTGTCCTCGTCCTGTTGCTCGCTGCCGGCGGAGCCTTGGTCAGCATGCCCCAGGCCGGATTGAATGCCCTGAAGCGCTGGCTTTTCCCCCTCTCCGCCACTCCCCGCTACACTTTCACCACCCTCCAGCCCCTCCCTTCGGAAATGCCCGTGGCCATCGGCGAGGCATTCACGCTCAAGGTCGGGCTCGATGCCACCAGCCAATGGCAACCGGCCACCGCCACCGCCCGCCTCGACAAACAGGATCCCCTAGTCAGCCCATTGGCGGATGGCAGCTACCTCTTCGAATTCCCCGGCCAGCAAGATCGCGCCCGCCTCCGTCTCGAAGTCGGCGACGCCGTTCACGACATTCTCATCCTGCCCTCCCAAAGGCCCTCCATCGGCCGGAGCCTGGCAAGGATCACCTTTCCTCCCTACCTTGAAAGAAAAGATGAAACCCTGGAACTCGCCACTGGTCTCGTCCAGGCGGTCGAGGGCTCGAAGGTCCGACTGACCATCGAAGCCAGCCGCCGTCTCACCGTCGCGAGCTTCGGCCCGCTGCTGCCCCTCGATCCCGAAGCCCCCTTGCCGAAATCCGCCGTCGAAGCGATGGAGATCGATGGCTCGAACGCGACCACCGCGCCCATTCAAGTGGGCACGACGGCCCTGCGGATCCCCCTTTCCTGGAAAGACGACCTTGGCCTGGAAGGCGCTCCCGGCTTTGAATTGCGGCTCGATGCCGCTGCCGATGAAGCCCCGGCGATTTACTTCGATGGCTCCGTTTCCCAACACGCCATGCTGCCGGAAGAGACCATCGATTTCGTGGTCAATTCCGGGGACGACTTCGGCCTGAAGGAAATCGGTCTCGAATGGCTGGGCGAACCGTCCTTGCCCGGTGGCGGACCGACAACTTCGGGAGAGCTGGTGCTCAAGAAAGGGGAACCCGACCTCGCACGAACCAGCACTCCCGCCGCATTTTCCCCGGCCGCACTGGGTATCACACCGCAGAAAATCGTCCTCCGGGCCTACGCGGTCGATTATCTCCCCGGGCGGCCCCGGTCCTATTCCCAGCCGATCACCCTTTTCGTCATGACCCGCGAAGAGCACGCGCAAATGCTCAAGAACCGCTTCGATCGCTCCTTGGGTGAACTCGAAGACCTGGCCCGTCGCGAAAGGAACCTTTTCGAGGAAAATCAACGCCTCGAGCGCCTCGAAGCCCCCGAACTCCGCGAAGAGGCCAATCAACGCCGCCTCCAAAAACAACAGGATGAGGAGCGCCGTCAGGCGGAGTCGATGCAGGAGCTTGCCGAACAGATGGAGAGCCTGCTCAAGGACAGCGCCCGGAACCAGACCATCGATCCCGAAACGTTGCGCCGCATGAGCGAGACCATGGAATCGATGCGCGAACTCGGCAAAGAGCAGATCCCGGGTGTGGAAGAGAAACTCAAGGATTCCACCGATCCCAAGAACTCGGAGGAAAAGACCGAAAGGGACATGGATGAAGCCGTCGAGCGCCAGAAGGAAACCCTGGAGAAAATGCAGGAGACTCTGGATAACGCCAACGATGCCAACCAGCGTTTCGAGGCGAGCACTTTCGTGGCCCGGCTGAAGCGTGCCTCCGAAGACCAGAGCCGCATCACCCAGGGGGCCATCGCCGGTTCCGAGCATTTCGGACTCCGTCCGGAGGAACTCGATCCCGCCATCCTCACCCTGCTCGAGGAACTCGGACGCCTTCAAGCCACCACCACTTCCGATATCCGCTGGATCCAGGAAGATCTAGGCCATTTCTTCACCCGCTCGGAAAACCCCGCCTTCGGCAAAGTCCTCGCGGAGATGAATGATTCGAACATCGCCATCGCGCTGGAAGACATCCGACGCCGCATCGCCGCCAACCAAGGATACACCGCCTCCGAACAGTCCGACCACTGGGCCAACAAGCTGCGTGACTGGGCCAAGCTCCTCGAAGATGCGGCGGGGGATCAGGGCGGCGGAGGAGGTGGCGGTGGCGGAGGCTCTCAGGAAGACGAGGACTTCGAGTTCATGCTCCGCGTCATGCGTCTCGTCCAACAAGAACAGGACCTCCGGGCCCGCACCCGCGCTCTCGAAACCCTTCGTCGGTCCATTGAAGAAACCTCAAAGCCATGATGCGCCCTCTTTTACCCCTCGCCTTCCTCGTCACGGCCGTGATGGCGGATGATGCCGTCATTGCCGAAAAAACCGAACGTCACCAGAGTGGCTCCCAGCGCCTTTCCGACGATCAGGATCAACTGGCTGCCGAGGTCCAACAGCTCACCATTGAACAAACCTCCGAGGAGGTCATCGCCCTTTTCCGCGAGGTGGAAGACGCCATGGATGAAGCCAGCGAGCGGCTCCTGGAACATGACACCGGCGGCGAAACGATCGCAGCGGAAACCGAGGTGATCGAAAAAATCCACGCCGCCGCCAAAGCACGCCAGCAACAAAGCGGGCAAGGCCAGGGAGGCGCGATGATGGACATGCTCGAACGCATGATGGGCAAGGAACCCGGCGAAGGGAAACAGCCCGGCGAAGGCGAAGGCGAGGGCGAAGGACCCGGCGAGCAAGGCGGCAAGGGCCAGACCGGGGACTCGGACTCGGAAAATGAGGCCAACGAGGGCAAGGAAGGCCAATTTGTCGAAGAACGACGCGTGCCCAAAGGATCCGGCGTCGCCGGACGTTCTCTCCCACCGGAATTCAACGAAGCTCTGAAAGCTTTCAACCGAGCCTCTGCCAACCCCACCCCATGATCTCCCGTCTCCTGCTGCCCTTGCTGCTCGCTGCGGTCATGCCCGTGGCCGAGGCCCAGAACACCGACCTCCGCCGCCGCCTTGAGGACCCCGTTCCGGCATCGGTGGAATCGATGTATCGTCGCGGCCTGGATTTCCTCGCGAAGTCCCAGAACGATGAAGGAAGCTGGACCGATGGCGTGGGCAGCGAGCCCGGTGTGGTCGGGCTCTGCGTGATCGCCTTTCTCGCCCACGGTGAGGACCCGAACCATGGTCCTTACGCCAAGAACATCAGCAAGGGGATCGATTTCCTCCTCGCCAATCAACGGGAGAGCAATGGCTACATCGGAAACTCGATGTACAACCACGGCTTCGCCACCCTTGCCCTCGCCGAGGCATACGGAGTGGTGGACAACCCGAAAATTGCCCCTGCCTTGCGCAAGGCGGTGGACCTCATTCTCACCGCCCAGAAGCGGAACCCGGCCGGCGGCTGGCGCTACACACCGGACAGCCGGGATGCGGACACCACGGTTTCCGGCTGCCAACTCGTCGCCCTCTTCGGAGCGAAAAATGCCGGACTGGGCGTGCCGGATGAGGCGATCCGCAAAGGGCTCGCCTACATGGCCCGCTGCCGCAGTTCGGATGGTTCCTATGGCTACACTTCCGCAGGAAACGGCAAGCCCACCCTGACCGCCATCGGTGTCACCTGCCTCGCCCTCGCCAAGGAAAAGGAAGGCAAAGGCTTCGCCAGCAGCCTCAAATTCCTCAAGGACAACATCGACTTCCGCGACCAGCACTATCCCTACTATTTCGAATACTACATGTCCCAGGCGCTCTTCCATGCCGATGAGGCGGCGTGGAACGAGTGGAATACGAAGAACCAACGCTACCTTTCCACCCTCCAACGTCCGAACGGATCCTGGCCGGGCGACAAGGGGGATGCCTTCAATACCGCCGGCGCGCTGCTCTCGCTCGCTCTGAATTTCCGCTATCTGCCGATTTACGAGAAATGAGCCTTTCAAGATTCATCCTCGCCCTCTCGCTGACCTCGTCGGTCATCGCCGCCACTCCTCCGGACCTTCTGCGGCTGGCCGATGGAGAATTGGCCGGCCGTTTCTCAGGCATCAGCGCGGCGGGGATCATTCGATGGGAGCGGGAAGACAGCCCCGCACCGCTTGAGTTCAAGGTCGACAAAGCCCGCCACATCGCCCTTCGCGGAGGTGTCCCCGCCACACCCCATGCCAGCACTTCCCATGTGGAGTTGCTCGATGGCGACCGCATCGCCGGAACCATCACCGCCATGGATAAGGGCGAACTCACCCTCGATTCCCCCCAGACAGGCCCCATCGTGATTCCGCGCGATCGGATCAAGCGCATCGCGCCGAATCCCTTCGGTGGCCGACTGATTTACGCCGGGCCCTTCAGTAAGGAAGGCTGGGAGATCGTCGCGGCCGAGCCCCCTCAGAGCGACGCCTCTGAAACCGAGAAAAAGGAAGACTCATGGGAACACATCGCGGGGCATTGGTATTACAAAGGGGGCAGTGATGCGCTGCGATATCCCGCGGCGATGCCGGAGCAATCGATCTTCCGCTTTCGCATGGACTGGCGTGCCCGGCCCGCCGTGAACATTGCCCTCCATGCGGATTTCGCCGGGGTTCCCGAAGCCAAGGAGAACGAGGGTGAAGACGAAGTCCGCCGCCCCGATCTCCCGGCCCGGATGTTCGGAAATGCGCTCATCGTTTCCATTCGCGCCAACTACGCCACCCTCCAGCACTGCGGCTACACCCAGGAAGGGGAGCCTTTCGTCCGCCATCTGCGATCGTCGTCTTCCAGCGTGAGGATCGATGAATCCGGCGGTGCGGATTTCGAACTTCGCAGCAACCTCAAGGAAGGAACCGTGGCGCTTTTCGTGGATGGCAGTTTCTGGCTGCAATGGAACATCGAGTTCACCGAAGACGCCCGCCCACTGGGTTCGGGACTCGGTTTCCTCATCACCAATGAAGCCGAGTCCTACCGCATCACCGATCTGCTCGTGGCGGAATGGAATGGCATGCCCGATGCCGCACGCAGTTTCGAATCGCCCGATCGGGACATCGTCCTGCTGACCAATGGAACCGATCGGCTTTCAGGCAAGGTCACCTCGATCTCGGAGGGCCGGGTGAAACTCCATGGCGACTATGCGGACCTGGATATCCCCCTGGAGGATGTGGCCGATCTTCATTTCGCCGAGTCCGAAAAGGTCAAAGAAGAGGAATCACAGGCCGATGGTGCGGCAGTTCGTGTGCACTTCCTCCCCATTGGCCGCATTCATGGCAAGCTCATCGAAGCCAGCTCGGAGCGCTTGGTGTTAGAGTCGCCCTCGATTGGCAGGATCGAAACCCTTCTCGATTCCGCCTCCCTGCTTGAGTTCAATCGCCACGGCCTTTTCCTCCAAGGCTGGGATGATGACTTGTGAACCCCCCGTCCCTCCGAATGAAGCTGACTTTCACTTTTCTCCTTCTCGCTGGATTGCCCGCCCTTCTGGCGGATCAAGTCCGCACGACCGATGGCGGCCTGATCAGCGGCCGTGTCACCAGCCTCGATTCCCATGCCCTGAGTCTGGAAACCGAACTCGCTGCCGAAGCGGTGCAGGTCAAACCGGATCAGGTGCAGTCGGTGACTTTCGACGAGGACTCAGTGCAAAGGGGTGACCACGATGCACGCGTCATCCTCATCAATGGCGACCGACTCCCCTGCGATTTGAAACGGATCGATGACAAGCATGTCCACGTTGCCACCCGCTATTCCGAAGATCTGAAGATTGCCCGCAAATCCATCTCCTCCCTCCAGCTTGGCATCCGCCCGCGGCAGACACTCTATCAGGGTCCGAGCGATTCCGAGGACTGGACCGTGGACGATGCCTGGAGTTTCGAGAATGGAGTCCTCACTTCCATCAGCAAAGGTTCCGCCTTCCGGGAAGTCGAAGACCTCCCGAGTTCATTCTCCCTCCAATTCCAAATCGAATGGACCCAGATTCCGAATCTCGAGTTCTACTTCTGCTCCAGCGAAGCCCGTGCGGGAGGCGGGAAACTCGATCGCTACTACCTCCAGTTCAATTCAGCGGGCTTCGGCATCCAACGTCAGAGTTCGGGCGATACCACCTATCAATCTCTCGGCGAGGCCAACCTGCTCCCCGACAGCTTCACCGATTCCAAGGCACTCGTCGAAATCCGTGTGGACCGCAAGATCCGGCGTATCGAGCTTCTCATCGATGGCGAGGTTGCCGGTCGCTACAATGACCCCTTGCCCGAAGCACCGGGCGGCTCACTCTTCGTCCTTTCCAGCAACTCCCAGGCAAGCGGCGTGCACCGGGTCAGCAACATCGTCGTCCGCGCATGGAGCGCCAACCGCGATCGACACGACAGCGAAGACCGCGGTGATGGCGAGGGGGATTCATTGATCGACAACACCGGCCAGCGTTTCACCGGCCGATTGATCGGCACCGGGAAATCGGACAAGGGCATGATTTTCCTCTTCAAAAACCCCCATCAGGAAGACCCGCTGCAAGTACCGGAAGACAGGGTTTCCACGCTCTTCTTCGCCAAGCCCGACAGCAAATCCGAACGTCCACCCATGATCATCGGTCTTCAGGAACAGGGAATGCTCAGCGTGGGTGCCTGCACCTTCGCGGGCGATGAAATGAAACTCACCCACCCGCTGTTAGGCGAGTTTTCCCTGAAGCGAAACGCCCTGACATCGATGGCCAGACGATTGGAAAATCCACCGACCGACCCATGAGAACGAGTCTGATCCTACTGCTCATCGCCGTCGCCCACGGCTCGGACATGACCTTGCGGTTCGTCAATCAGGACCAGCTTCCCGGGAAGCTGCAATCCATGGCGGACGGCAAACTCCTTTGGGAGTCCCCGAGTCTTGTCGAGGCCCCGTCGTTCCTTCTCTCCGCGGTCGATTCGATCTCCCAGCCTCTCGCCCCCGACCCCGAACTCCCGCCCGGCGATCACATGGCCGTGGCGAAACTCACGAATGGCGACACGTTCGATGGCACCTTGGTGAGCGTGACCTCGGATCAAATCGTCCTCGATACCGCCTACGCCGGCAAACTGACTTTCCGCAGGGACATGGTGGAATCGTTGGAAATTCTCGACCGGCCCGTGATCTACTACAGCGGCCCGAAGTCGCTCGAAGAGTGGACCACGGGCGAGGATGAAACCTGGAGTTTTGAGCAGGGCCAACTGGTGACCGAAGGCGGCGGCAGCATTCACCGGGATGTCGGCAAACACAAACGCATGCACCTGAGCTTCGATGTCACCTGGAGTGATGCCGCCCGACTCCGGTTGCACCTGCATTCCGATTCCGAGGACCCCGAGGAAGCCAGCAGTCGCTACGAACTCGTGTTCCAAAGCCAGTATGCCTACATGCGCAAGAGCGTCTCGAACGGCAATGGTCCGCAGTCCTCGACCATCGGGACCACCGGAGGCATCCAGACTTTTGCCGAAGGCGAAAGGGTTCGCGTGGAGGTCCTGCAGGATCTTGAATCCGGCCTGGTCCGTCTCATCGTCGCAGGCGCCGTGGTTGCCGATTGGAGGGACACGGACCCCACCGAAGACCAAATGGGCGCTTACCTCCATTTCTTCTGCGATGGCAGCGCGCCCACCCGCCTGTCCCGGATCCGCGTCTCAAGCTGGAACGGAGTGATCGAGGGCGACACCATGATCGAGCCCGGCATCCAGGGCCTGATGTTCGAGGAACCCGAGGAGGAAAAGCCCGCTCCCACCGAGGAAGAGGAAAAAGGCATCCGTCTGCGAAACGGCGACCGCATCGATTCCGAGGAATTGACGATCGAGGATGGCTCCGTCCGCCTCAAAACCCGTTTCAAGGAGCTGGAGTTGCCCGTCTCCCGCCTCCGCAGCTTCGCGCTCCGCAGCACCGAGGATGCAAACAATCCCGAACTCTGTTGGAAACCCATCCGCCGCGCGGGAGACGTGAGAGTCTGGCTCGGCAACGGCAACCGCATGACCTTCGAACTCGTGGCCTTCTCGGATAAGAAAATCATCGGTCGCTCGCAGACCTTCGGCGAAGCGAGCTTCGATTTCTCTGTCATCGCGCGCATGGATTTCAATATCTATCGAAATCCCTACGATTCCGGTGAGTAATCCGTCCCGACCCCAGATTCCCCATGAAGTCACTTCCTCTTCTCCTCGCCCTCGTCCCCACCCTGGCCTTCTCCCACCCCGATCACGGCACGGAGCCGGGCAAGGACCACACCCACGCGGTCCGCACGGGCAATGGCGCCTTCACTTTTGAAACCGTCCCCGGCTGGGGTGCCCTGCCCGACGGGAAAAACATCGGCCCCACCCACGGCGGTGTCGTTGTCGATCCCAAGACCGGGAGAGTCTATGTCTCCACCGACTCTCTCCTCTCCGTCCTCGTCTTCGAAGCCGATGGCAAATATGTCGGCAACATTGCTCCCGACTGCCAAGGCTTTCACGCCATGGACATCCGCGAGGAAGAGGGTCGAGCGGTCCTCTACGGCGCGCAGCTCAACGGCTATGGGAATGGCCTCCGCAAACAGGCAGGTCTGCCGGCCACCAAGCCCCGCATTTGCAAGATCGATACCGAGGGCAAACTCCTCCTCGAAATCCCCAATGCCAACACCGGAGAAATCCAAGGCGGCTGGGGCGGGCTCACCGGCGTCACCGTCGCCCCGGATGGCTCGATTTTCTGCTCCATGGGCTACGGTTCCCAGCTCATCCACCGCTTCGATGCCACCGGCAAGCATCTCAAGACTTTTGGCGGCCGCGGCAACGGAGAAAAGGTGCTGACCAATACCAGCCACGGCTTGAAGATCGATACCCGGTACGGCGAACCCCGCCTGCTGATCTGCGACCGTGAAAACCGCAGGCTCTTCCATGCCACGCTCGATGGCGAATGGATCGGGATCTATGCCACGAACCTCCGTCGGCCCTGCTCCGTATCGATTCTCGGCGAACACTGCGCCGTCGCGGAACTCGAAGCCCGTGTCACCGTGCTCGACAAAAATGGCACCCCGGTCGCCTTCCTTGGAGACAATCCGGACCGCAAACAATGGGCCGCCTTCCCCACCCCGCTCGACAAGATTGCCGACGGCGTTTTCACCGCCCCCCACGGGCTTTCATTCGATCCCCAGGGAAATCTCTACGTGCAGGACTGGAACCAAAGCGGCCGCATCACCAAGCTCGCCCGCATCCAACCTTGAATCGGCCATGGGAAAGAAATCCCGCCATCACTTCGACCATTCCCACTTCCTGGTTCCCACAAACGGCGACTTCCGTTTGCAGGATCGCGACCCCGCCTTCACCGAAGGGATCAAGAACAAGCATGCCGCACGGGAGGCACTCATCGACGACGTGCGCCGCCTTGCCTCAAGCCAGGAACTCTTGTGGGCCACCGGCACCCATTCGGTGCTGGTGATCCTTCAGGCCCTCGATGCCGCTGGCAAAGATGGTGCGATCAAACATGTGATGAGCGGAGTGAATCCCCAGGGGGTCGATGTCACTTCCTTCAAAGCTCCCAACGACGAGGAACTGACCCATCATTTCCTCTGGCGACCCATGCGCAAACTGCCGGCTCGGGGCCGTATCGCGATCTTCAATCGCTCCTACTACGAGGAAGTGCTGGTCGTCCGCGTCCACCCTTCCTTCCTCGATGCCCAGGTCATCCCCTCGCGCCTCAAGGATGCCCCCTTGGAGGATCTCTGGAAATCCCGCTTCGATGAGATCAATGCTTTCGAACACCACCTCCATCTTCAGGACATCACGGTCATCAAAATCTTCCTGAATGTCTCCAAGGAAGAGCAGCGCAAGCGATTCCTCGGACGTCTGGAGGATCCATCCAAACTCTTCAAATTCTCCGCCAGGGACGTGGCAGAGCGGGAGCATTGGGAAGAATACCAACACGCCTACGAGCAAATGCTCCGCGCCACCAGCACCCCGCATGCCCCATGGTATGTGGTGCCTGCCGACAAGAAATGGTTCGCCCGGGCCGCCGTCGCCGACATCATTTCCTCACGCATCGCCGCCCTCGATCTCAAGCTTCCCGAACCCAGCGCCACCCAGCTTGCCGAAGTGGCGAAGTATCGGGAAATACTCGGCGACTGAAAACACAGCGCTTGATCGAACAGATCCCGAGTCCCGCATCTCATCTCATGCGGGGATCGTGAAATGTGCCCCGGCTCTCGATGACTTGCCGCGGGGTGACGATGTCCAGCCTCCCGCCGCGGTTCACCGCCTGCATCTCATACCCGGCATAGTGCAGCGCGGCCACCACGAGCGTGGTGCAACTGTATCTAGTCGCCACTTCATCCCGGGTTTCGGGCGCACTTGGCACATTCCGCCAGCCCAGCACCCCGGGGTAATCATAGTCGCTCGGTGCGGCTGAATCCTGTCCGATGACCCTGCGGGAAAACTCCCGCAAACGCTTGGTATCGACCCTCTCCGGTCGATAGGCCCGCCAGCGTTTGTCGCGCAGGTATTCCAGGCCATGGTCCACATTGGCCGACTCCCCCATGGCGATCTGCAGCAACTTCAATCCGCCTTTCCCCGCGGGATCCTCCACCACCAGCGCCAGGTGGCCGAACTGGAAAAGCTCGTAAGGAATCTTCTGGATCTTCCCGCCTAACAGCGCCCGCCGCGCCTCGCGGTGGCCCATGTAAAAGGCAATCACATCCCCGCTCCGCAGCGTGCCCGCCCCCGCGACTCTCCCTTCTCCTTCGGCAACCATGGCCATCTTCTCTCCACCACGGGAGGCACACTTCACCACCGATCCCGGAGGCATCTCCACCCAGCGCAGGGCCATCGCCCCACGATGCATCCGCGAACCTCCGGCACAGGACCACAGGCCCAAGACCAGCAGACCTAACAGCAATCGATCCCTCAGCGACTTCGACATGCCCGCCATGCTGTCACACACCGCGAGGGGACGTGAATCGATAGATTTCAGGAAAACATCGATAACAACGATGTCTTTCCCTCATCAGGCATCTCTCGAAAGCAGGATCTCACCCTTCCTCACCACGAGATCGATGCTCCCCCGGAGGGTTTGATCGAGGAAGGGTGTGTTTCTCGATTTCGACTTCATGAAGCCGGTGCTGAAGGTCGTCGACCCCTCCTCATCGAAGAGAATGAACTCCGCCACTCCCCCTTCCACCATGGGCACAGCCGGCAATCCCATCATCCGGCGAGGTTCGGCGGAGTAGCGTTTCACCATGACATCCCAGCCGAGTTGATGGCGGGAAATGAAGCGATCGAACATCGAAACCACCGCCGTCTCCAGCCCGGTGATGCCATTGGGCGCCGCCGTGAAATCCTGGGCTTTCTCGAAGGGCGTGTGGGGCGCGTGATCCGTCGCCAGCAGGTCGAAAACCCCGTTTCGGAGACCTTCTAACAGAGCCTCGTTGTCCTCACGGGTCCGCAAGGGCGGATTCATTTTGTAGTGGGTGTCGAAATCGCCGATATCTTCATCGATGAACATCAGGTGATGCGGAGCCACCTCGGCCGTGACCTTCACATCACCCCGCTCTTTCCACCAGCGGATGGTTTCCATGCCGATCTTCGTGGAGACGTGCTGGATGTGGATGTGCGCTCCAGCCGCATGGGCCAGGCGGATGTCGCGATCGATGATGATTTCCTCGGCACAGGCCGGGCTGCCCTTGATCCCGAGACGATAGGCCATCGCCCCATCATTCAGGGCCCTGGGTCCGGCAAGTTCCGGGACCTCGCAGTGACTGGCAAAGAACATGCCGAACTCCCCCGCATACTGCATGGCCCGCAGCAAGACCGCCGGGTCCCGCGTGGTGTCGCCGTCATCGGTCAGCATCCTGACTCCAAGCGCCCGCATGGCATCGAAGGCCGCCAATTCCTTGCCCTCACGGCCTTTCGTCACGCATCCCGAAGTCAGAACCTCGATGCGTGAAACCGCCCTTGCCTTATCGAGAACCATCTTCGCCACGGCTCCGGAATCGATCGCCGGAGTCGTGTTCGGCATCATCACCACGCCAGTGATCCCCCCTTGCACGGCCGCCTCACTGCCGCTGGCAATGTCCTCCTTCGCCTCGCCTCCCGGCTCACGGAAATGCACGTGGGCGTCGAACATCGCTGGCATCGCCAGGCGTCCCCGGCCATCGATGACCTTTGCCCCAGTCGGCACCGCCAGTCCCGGTGCCACGGCACGATATCGACCCTCCTCCACCCACAGGTCCGCAGGCATCGGCACCGCGCGATCCTCATCCACCACCCTCACATTTCTCACAAAAAGCATCGTTGCCTCAGGCATGCGCCCTTGATGCCAGCCCATCCCGAAATGGAAAAGCCCGGACTTTGCCCGGAATCCCATCCGGTCATCCGAAAGGTCGCGAGGCTCCTGCTCAGGAATCGAGCCCGAAGAAACAATTTGACCGTCAGTCAATTTTCGAGAATCTCTTGTTCAGCCATGCTGCCGCAGACGCAAAGTCGCAAGGATCGCGAACGAAAAGCCCGGGAGGAGCTGATCGTGGACCATGCCCGGCGCTTGCTGCTCAGCCACGGTTTCCAGGGATTCAGCCTCGATGATTTGGCGAGGTCGATCGAGTATTCGAAGGGCACGATCTATCAGCATTTCGAATCCAAGGAAGACCTTGCCCTCGCCGTCGCCACTTCCGCCCTCAAGGAGCGGGCGGACCTGTTTGAGCGCGCGGCGCGTTTTCAGGGGAAGTCACGGGAGCGCGCGCGGGCCATCGGGTTCGCCTGTTGTCATTTCATGGTCGCCTATCCGGACTACTTCCATGTGGAAATGATGATGAAGTCGCAGTCCTTCTGGGAAAAGGCTTCCGAGGAACGGCGGCGCCAGAATGCCATGCAGGCCGGACGGACCTTTCGGTCCATGCTCGAAGTGGTGCATGCCGGGTTCGAGGCGGGCGACCTGTCGCGGGAACGCCTTTCAGCCGAAGAAATCGCCATCGCCATGGCCTCGGTCACGGTCGGCAGTCACATCATGTCCCATGTCCCGGAAATGCGCCTTCTCGCGGGAATCGATGATTCCATCCGCATCGTCCGACAAAACCAGGACCTGCTGCTGGATGGCATGGGCTGGAAATCCCTTCTTGCCGATTTCGACTATGCCGCCACTGACCTGAGAATCCGCTCCGAAATCTTTCCCGAGGCCACCTGGTTCCAAACCCCCTGAATTTTTTTGGCCCCATTTTGACTCGCAGTCAAACTTCGAACCTCATTTCACCCATGACTTACGTTGCCTTCCGGATGCTGATTGGAGATCGCGCGAAATACATCGGGCTGCTGTTCGCCGTCGCCTTCTCCACCTTCCTTCTTCAGAACCAGAGTTCGATATTCTCGAACCTGATGAAGCGTGCCGGAAATCAGGTGCGCGATGTCACGGATGCGGATGTCTGGGTCATGGCACCGCGGACCGATTACTTTGATCAGACCAAGCCTCTGAAGGAGACCGATCTGCTCAAAGTCCGTGGTGTCCGCGGCGTGGACTACGCGGTGCGGATTTTCAAGAGCCTGCCCATCGCCAACACCCGCGACGGTCAATTCTCCGCCTGCACCGTGCTGGGCTTGGACGATGCCACTCTCGTCGGTGCGCCGCGCAACATGATCCTCGGCGACTGGCAGGACCTGTGGAAACCCGAGAGCGTGGTGATCGACAAAGCTGGCTATCTCCTGCTTTTCCCCGGAGAAGAACTCCGCTTGGGTCGCGAACTCGAACTCAATGACAAAAGGGTGCGCATCGTCGGCATTTCCGATGCCCTCCCCGCCTTCACCACCTTTCCCATCATCCACGCCCGCTACTCGGAGGCGCTCACTTTCCAAGGACGCCAACGTCAGCAACTATCCTTCGTGCTCGCCCGCCCTCAGTCGGGAGTCGATGCCGAGGAACTCGCGGTCCGCATCGCTGAGGAAACCGGTCTCAAGGCGCTCACCAGCCCGCAGTTCCAATGGGCCTCGGTCTCCTACTACCTCCGCAATACCGGCATTCCCGTGAACTTCGGTATCACGGTGGTGGTGTCGATCATCGTCGGTCTCGTCGTTACCGGACAAACCTTCTACCTCTTCATCCTCGAAAACCTGAAACAGTTCGGCGCGCTCAAGGCCATCGGTGTCACCAATCGAACGATGCTGGCCATGGTGCTCTTCCAATCGCTCCTCGTCTGGTTTGTCGGTGTGGGTTTCGGCACCGCCCTCTCCGCCACTTTCTTCAATGTCTCGCCGTTTGTGATCCAACTCCGCCATTTCATCCTGTTCTGGGAATCCGCCGTGGGGGTCGCCGCCTTCATGCTCCTGGTCATCATCATCGCCAGCTCCGCCGGACTCCTCCGCGTCATCCGGCTCCAACCCGCCGAGGTATTCCGATAAAAAAAACCGAACGCTCGTTCTCTTTTTGGTTGCACTCTTCGAAAAATAGCGAACGTTCGTTCGCATCCGCCATGCCACGCCAGACTCCAGACCGTCATGAAGCCCGCCGCGAACAGATTCTCGGTGTTTGTGTTCAATGTTTCGCCGCCAAGGGTTTTCACCAGACCTCGATGCGCGACATCTGCGCCGCCCTCGATATGAGCCCCGGCGCGCTTTACCGCTACTTCGATTCCAAGGAAGCCATCATCGCGGCGATGATCGAGGCCGACCGGACGAGAATGGAGAAGATCTTCGCCAGCATTCCTTTTGACACTCCATTCCCCCAGGTGGTCGATCAGATGATCACTCTGACCCTTGAAGGCTTTGTCGATGACAGCCTGTTGGTTCTTTTCAACCAGATCAATGCCGAGGGCGCGGTGAATCCGAAGATCGCCGAGGCCTTGCGGATCCACTACGGGGTGATGACGGACCGGATGGAACTGCTCATCCGCCGGGCGCAGGAGCGCAAGGAAGTCGATGCCGACATCAAACCGCGCGACGCGGCCATTTTCATGATGGCCACCTTCGACGGCCTTTGCCCGCGCTCGGCCTTCGATCCCGCGATCAAATGGCGGAAACTTGCCCGGGTTTTCACCGGCCTCATCCTCAAGGCGCTTGGCAGCGCTCCCTTGGAAGGAAAAGGAGGCAAAGCATGATTGCGCTGGCCCTCCAGATGCTGCGGCACGATGGCGCCAAGTTCCTCACCATGGTTCTGGCTGTGGCCCTCGCCGCCTTTCTCACACAGAACCAGGCCTCGTTTCTCGTGGCTTTTCTGGGCATGACCGGTTCACAGATCCGCGATGTCCGCGAGGCGGATCTCTGGGTCATGGAGTCGGACACGGAGTGCTTTGATCAGGCCAAGCCCCTCAAGGAAACCGCGGTCCAAACCGTGCGCGGTTTCGAGGGCGTGGAATGGGCCCTGCCCATGCTGAAGCTCGACACCCATGCCCGCACCGAATCCGGGAAACTGAGCACGATCACCCTGATCGGTGTTTCCGAAGACAGCCGCGTGGGCGAACCCAAGATGAGGCAGGGTGAGGCGGCATCGATCTATCAGCGTGACTCCGCAGTCATCGATCCCGGCGGCATGTCGCTGCTCTATCCGGGAGAAGAGTTTCGCCCCGGGATGAAAATCCGGATTCACGATGAATGGTTGGAGCTGCGGGGCGTGAGTGAGGCATCTCCTCCTTTCACCGGTTTCCCCATCGTCCACGTCTCCCACGCCACGGCCATGCGCTTGAATCGCGCCGAAAGCCGGTCCACGACTTTTGTCATAGGACGACTGCGGTCGGATGCGAATGCGGCCGATGTCACCCGCCGGATCCGCGAGAGCACCGGCTGGAAGGCGCTCACCCGCAGCGAATTCGAAGCGGCAAGTTGGAAGTTCTACTCCGATCAGGGCGTGCCGAACCTTTTCTACATCACCATCACCGTCGGCCTCATCGTTGGCATTGCCTTCACCGGCCAGACCTTCCTGATGTTTGTGAAGGAAAACGCCCGGGCTTTCACGACGCTCAAGGTGCTCGGCTTCACGCACCACCAACTCGCCCTCATGATGACCGCCCAGGCCGCGCTTGTGGTGGCGCTGGGTCTGAGCATCGGCACCGCCATGGTCGTCGGCACCACGGAGTTGGCCAAGAGCCTGCCTTTTTTCCGCGGACTCTATCTGCCCTGGCAGGTGAGCCTCGCCTGCTGCGCGGTGATCGGCTGCGTCACCGTCCTCACCGCCGGCCTCTCCTTCCGCCAGGTCCTGCAACTCAAGCCTGCGGATGTCTTCCGCAGTTAGATCCTCCCCATCCATGAATGCCGTCCATTGCCAACAGATCGAGAAATCCTTCGGCTCCGGTGAGACCGAGGTGAAAGTGCTCCGTGGCGTCGATTTCACCGCCCACCAAGGGGAAATGACCTTCCTCGTCGGCCCCTCCGGTTGCGGCAAGACGACTCTCATTTCCATCATCGCCGGGCTGCTCGGCAGCGATTCGGGAAGCGTCGAACTCTTCGGGGAATCCATCGCTTCACTCTCGTCACGCGAGCAGATCCTTTTCCGCCGACGCCATCTCGGCTTCGTCTTCCAACAATACAATCTCCTCCCCTCCCTCACCGCTGCGGAAAACGCCGCCGTGCCGCTCTTCGCCGCAGGCATGAATCGCAAGGCCGCGGTGGCAAAGGCGGCGGATTTGTTAGATCGACTCGGCATCGGCCACCGCGCCCACGCCCTGCCGCGCCTGCTTTCCGGCGGTCAGCAGCAGCGCGTCGCCCTCGCCCGCGCGCTGGTTCACGAACCACGCCTGATCATTTGCGACGAGCCCACCGCCGCGCTCGATCACAAGAGCGGCGAATCCGTGATGGAATTGCTTTCCAACTCCGCCGTGCACCCCGACCGCGCGGTCATCGTCGTGACCCACGACAACCGGGTTTTCCATTTCGCCCACCGCATCGCCCATATGGACGACGGTGTCATCACCCACACCGAATCCTCCGCCCCGACCGCCGCCACTCACTGATCCATTGCCATGAATACCAAAGGCCTCATCCTCCCTGTCATTGCCGGTGCCTGCTGCGTCTATGCCGCCGTATCGATCGCCAGCACCCAGCCCGAGAAGATTCTAACAGACCCGCCCCAGCCTCCTCCCCGTTCCCAATACACGCACAGCATCGCCGCGGTGGGATTGATCGAGCCTTCTTCGGAAAGCATCAGTATCGGCAGCCATCGGTCCGGCATCGTCATTGCGGTGAAAGTCCAGGCCGGTGACAAGGTCGAAAAGAACGCGCCTCTGTTCACGCTCGATCAGAAGGATCTCGATGCCGACCGCGAGGTGGCCCTCGCCCGCATCCGGCTTTCACGGGCCGATGCCGATGCCGCACGGGTCCTCTTGGAGCAATCGCAACGACGCCTCACCGCCGCGAATGCTCTCGATGACCCACGGGCCCTTTCCTCCGAGGAGCGGGCCGATCGTGCGTCTGAAGCCGCCCGACTCGAAGCCCAGGTCGCCTCGGCCGATGCCGCAGTGGAACTGGCCGAAGCCGAACTGAAAACGGTGGAAACGGAGATCGATCGCTGCACCGTCCGTTCGCCCATCGCCGGGACCGTCCTTCAGGTCGATCTCCGTGAGGGAGAATTTGTGAGCAGTGGCACAGGCACGGCTGCCCCCATGGTGATCGGCCTCATCGAGCCGCTGAATCTGCGTGCGGACATCGATGAATTCGAAATCGCCCGATTGAAGCCCGGAGCCAAAGCGATGGCGACGCCGCGTGGCGATTCCGGTCGCGGCTACGAACTCGAATTTGTCCGCTTTGAACCCCTTGTCATTCCGAAAAAATCGCTGACAGGTGATGCCACCGAGCGCGTCGATACCCGGGTGCTGCAAGCGGTCTATCGTGTGGTCAGCCCCGATGACTCGCTCTTTGTCGGCCAGCAGATGGACGTCTTTATCGAATCCCTTCCCCGCAATACCGAATCATGAAATCCTCTTTGCCCTCAATCATCATCGCTCCTCTTCTGCTCGCTGGCTGCGCTCTGGGCCCGGACTTTGCCCTGCCGGGGCTTTCGGCCGGAGGCACTTGGAAACAGAGCACCTCGATGAAAGGCACGGCCCTGCCGGACGAGTGGTGGCGGCTTTTCCGCGATGCGGAGTTGAACCGACTCGTGCAACGTGCCATCGATGCCAACCCGGACATCGCCGCCGCCCGTGCCCGTCGCGACACGGCCCGCGCTTTGGTGGGCGTAGATCGTGCGAGGCTTTTTCCGCGCCTTGATGTGAATTCATCCACCGGGATCGACCGCAACTCCGCCAACGGTGCCTTTCCGATCCAGAACCTCGAAAACCAAAGCTATCGCGCCGGTTTCGATTTCTCTTATGACCTCGATCTCTGGGGCTCGAACCGCCGGAGCATCGAAGCCGCCGAAGCGGAAGCCAGCGCCGCCGATGCCCTTCTCGCCGCCCAGCGTCTCGGCATCGCTTCCGAAGTGGCCCGGCAGTATTTCACTCTGCGCGGGCTCGATGCCCAGGAAGCCATTCTCAATGAAACCATCGCCAGCCGTGAAGAAGCCTTGTCCTTGGAGAAATCCAGAAACGATGCCGGTCTAACAGACGGACTATCGACCAGCCGTGCCCGCACTGAAGTGGAGCGTGCGAAAAACGATCTGGCCCTGATTCAGCGTCGCCGTGGCTCGACCGAACACGCCCTGGCCGTGCTCTGCGGCACGCGTCCGGGTGCGTTTTCCGTTTCGAAGAAAAACTCCACCGCAGCCCTGCCGCGCATCGCTCCCGGTTTGCCGGCGGAGGTGCTTGCCCGTCGACCGGACATGCGTGCGGCCGAGCAATCCCTGCGTGCGGCGAACGCCCGCATCGGAGTGGCGGAAGCGGCCTTCTATCCGGACATCTCGCTGACTGGCTCGGCCGGACTGGATTCGGTGGACGCCTCATCTTTCCTCCAGTGGGAAAGCCGGGTGCTTTCGCTGGGCGCCGGACTTGCCGCGCCCTTGCTTGATGGCGGGACGAACCGCGCCAACTACGATGCCTCCCGTAGTCGATACGAGGAAAGCCTTGCACGCTATCGGCAAACCATGCTTGTCGCCCTGCGCGAGGTGGAGGACGCCCTTGTGGATCTGCAAGGCCTCGGCCGTTCGCGCCGTGCCCTCGATGCCGCTCTGGATAGCGCCGGGGAGACCCGCAAGCTGTCATTCCAACGATATGACAAAGGGCTTTCGAGCTACTTTGAAGTCGTGGAGGCCGATCGCGATGTCCTCCAAATCCGCCTGGCCTTGGCGGAAGTGGACGCCCAGCAGAGGGTTTCCCTGGCCGCACTGGCAGCTGCCCTCGGTGGCGGTTGGGATGGCAAATGAAGCATGACAGCCCTGTCCGGAGATCCGGCTGTTAGGGAACGCGGAAGGTTTTTCCCGCAAGCCAACCACGAACCACTTCCGGATCACTGGTCAAACAGCCATGCACCCGGTAGCTGGATTTTTTAAGCACCTCGGCATGCTCCTCACTTTCGTCCACCACGCACCACGGTTTCGATCCCGAGGAGTGGACAAAGCGGAACCCGTCCTCACGGCAGACCAGAAAACCGACATGGGTGTCCAGTCCCACGATCCGGATCCCGGGGGCCATGCGTTTCAGTTCCCGGGTGAAGGTTTCATAAGGCACACCCGCCCTCAGGGTCATTGCGGATTTCGGCAGGAAGGTGCGGAGGATGAGTTGTGAAGGCTGCTTGGCGAGCTTGAAGCGATCCACACGAAACCCCGCATCCTTGAGCAGTGTGGCGACAAAATACCCGCAGGCCACCGGCTTTTCCCCGGGGCCCGCTGCCGTGCCATGGAAATTCCATGGCGTGCCCATCCAGCAATCCATCATCGCCGGCAGGATCTCATTGAGGAACTCCCTCGCCTCGTCCTCCACCTTCACGCGCTCCGCCTGAGAGTTCGCACTGCGATGTTTCTCCGCCAGCACGCCCCTCCAGCGCTCGGCCTCGGCCTTGAGGCTGGCATAGCGATCGGGATCGGGAATTCTTTTCCCCTTCACCAAGATGGCCGGTGAACCGGGTGTGGGAGCACCCGTAAAATAACCACGGAAAACCCAAGCTCCCGCAATCACGATCGCAAGGAGCACAAAGAACAGGATCTTTCCGTTAGGCCTCATGATGGTCTGCCACGCCGGATCAGACTCCCGGAAGCGCGGCTTTGTTCATTCATTTCATCCGCCCCACTTGCGGCCGCACCGGAATCCCCCGCGAGGCGAAATGCTGCTTGGCTTCGCCCACCGTGTGAGTCCCGAAATGGAAGATGCTCGCTGCCAGGACAGCATCCGCCCGACCTCGTTCGAGGACCTCCACCATGTGATCCAAATTGCCCGCACCACCACTCGCGATCACCGGAATGCCCACGGCGCTGGATACCGCCGCCGTCAACTCGCAATCGTATCCCGCCTGCGTGCCGTCGGCATCCATGCTGGTCAGCAGGATCTCCCCCGCCCCGCGACGCCAGACTTCTTTCGCCCACTCCACAGCGTCCAACCCCACCGGCTTGCGCCCCCCGTGAGTGTAAACCCCCCACTTCCCCGGACCCTCGCGCTTGGCATCGATGGCCACCACAATGCACTGCGCACCGAAGGCCTTCGCCCCCGCGTCCACCAGACCGGGATCATTCACCGCCGCCGTGTTCACCCCCACCTTGTCCGCCCCGGCGAGCAGCATTTCCCGCATGTTTTCCACCGTGCGAATCCCGCCACCCACGGTCAGCGGGATGAAACAATGCTCTGCGGTCCGCCGGACGACATCGACCATCGTCGCGCGATTGTCGGACGATGCCGTGATGTCGAGAAACACCAACTCGTCCGCCTGCTGGGCATTGTAAGCCATCGCGCACTCGACCGGGTCACCGGCATCGATGAGATCGACGAAGTTCACGCCTTTGACCACGCGACCGTCGGTCACGTCCAGGCAGGAGATGATGCGTTTGGCGAGCACGCGGAGAGACAAACCGCCCGGAAGCCGCTTGTCCACCCTGAGCATCCATCCACCCCGCGGGTGAGGGTCATTTCCCCATCAGATAGCCGAGCAGATCGCGCAGTTCCTTCTCGTTGAGACGATTGATCAGCCCCGGAGGCATCGGCGAAACCGGCGATTTCCTCCGCTCTTTCATCTCACTGCGGACCACCTCGGTGCGTTGGGAGAAATCGAAGGGGTTGATGGCGATGATCATTTTCTCGTCCTTCTCATCGACCTGTTTGCCAATCACCTGACTTCCATCCTCCTTGGAGAAAACCTCGAAGGAATACTGATCGGAAACCTCCGCACTCGGATCGACCAAGGCCACGGCAAGGTCATGAAGCGAGAATCGACCCGCCACCGTGGTCAAGTCCGGACCTGCGGCTCCACCTTGCCCGCCCACGCTATGACAGGCGGCACAGAGGCTGGCCTCGAACATTTTCCGGCCGTGCTCGCGATCGAAATCCCCCTTGCTTCCCACCGCGACGATCTCTTCAACCGTCCATGGTCGTCCGGGACCTTTGACCGGGGGCAGATTCGCAAACGGATCACGCGGCGGCGGCAGGTCGCCGATGCGCTTGCGCTCCTCCGGTGTCGCGCTCGCCAGGGCATCTTCGCGGATTCGATCGAGGAAACCGCCGTAGCTCATGCCGCCATGGCGGTTTTTCAGGCGCTTGATCCATTCGAAATACCTCGCCCGCTCTTGCTCCTGCCAAGGACCTTCGACGACACGCAGGCAGGCCAGATAGTGGATCACCTGGGACGGCGGCTGGTTTTCCATCATCCGCTTGATACCCGGGCCATAGTGGGAATTCCGGGTGATCAGCTCCGCCCAATCCGGCGCCGGCTCCGGCCCCGCGGCATCCATGAGCCCCAGAGCACGGCCGACCACACCCGGAGCACGCAGGTAACTCAGCACCACGCAAAGCTCGCGATTCAGGCGGTCGTCCGTCGCAGGGAAGGAGGCATCGATCTTGCCGAGCACCATCCCGCGCCACGCCGGATCGGCCTTTTCGGCGCGGACGAAAGCGATGCCGGCCGCGCGCAGCCAGGCAACCTTCTGATCGCGGTCCAGCGCGTTCCAATCGATTTTCCCCAATCGCTCGAAGGCCTGCGCAGCCCGTTTCGCCCGGGCATCGATGATGGCCGCGCCAATGTCCGCCCACGCCGATCCTCCGGGCAGCTCGGTCACTCCCGAGGTTTCCAGAACCACCCGCGCCATCTGGCGTTCGGTCCTGTCGGCCGATCCCAAGGCGGCCTTCGCCTCCTCCACCGTCATCGGTGCCGAAAGCGCCTCCGCATAGGCCACCGGGGCCGTGCTTTCTGCGCCCACATAGGTGAGACGCCAGAGGGCCGAGGCGGTGCGACGCCCCCCGGTGAGGAAATACATCGCTCCATCGGCACCCACCACGGCATCGGTCAGCGGCATTCCCGGTCCCGCGACCATTTCCTCCTTGGTGGCGCTGTAGCCGCGGCCTTTTTTCTGGAGATGGATCGCGTAAACCGTGCCGAAGGTCCAGTCGAAGGCATAGAGCGCACGCTGATAGCGCTCGGGAAACTTGGCCCCGCGCCCGGAGACCAGTCCGGTGGGGGAGCCGGGTCCGATGTCCACCACGGCCGACATACTATCTTCATAGTATTCCGGCCATTTCCCCGAACCGTTTCGCCAACCGAACTCCGAGCCCGGGAAGGCATGGCAGATCCGCGTGGGGCGATACCAAGGCATGCCGAAGTCCCATTCCATGTCGGCATCGTAGGCAAAAAGTTCGCCCTGATCATTGAAGGCGATGTCGTAGGCATTGCGGTATCCCGTGGAAACGAGTTCCCAGTCCTTGCCGTCCGGCCGGAATCGGGCGATCCACCCCCCCGGAGCCATGCAATTCACCGCGTGACCCCGTGGGTCGGGCATGCGGGGCAGCAGATGATCCTCTCCCCATCCGGGAAACACCGGACCGCGGTTGATCTCGGGGACGCCGGTGTGGTTTCCGGCGACCACATAGATCCATGCCCCGTCTGGCGATGCCACCAAAGCGTGCGGCCCGTGTTCACCACGGCCACGGAAGCCCTTGAGCTGGGTGACGGTTTCCAATTCGCCATCCTCGTCCATGTCCCGGACGACATAGACCCCCTCGGGATTTCCCACCGATTCATTCACGGTCACGTAGAGTGCCCCCTGATGCCACAAAACCCCGTGGGCACCACCCAGAGGCAGGACCAGTTTCACCGGAGTCATGTCGCCTGCCGGATCGAGTCGATAAAGCCCGCCATACTGGTCGGCGCCAATGAGTCGACCCTTGGCATCCACAGTCATCGCCACCCAAGAGCCTTCGCCCTGGGCGAGGTCGCGGAGTTTTTCCACTTTGAAGCCCTCCGCCACCTTCAATTCCGCCGCACCCGCCGCGAGCACCACACCAAAATAGGCAAAAAATCCAGCCACCTGTCGAATCATGGCACGCGATACGAAGCGACTTTCAGGAAAATTTCCCCATCCCTGTCATCGCTTTTCCGACAGAGCCATCCCGGCCTGCTCATTTCCCCATCAGCCCCATGCCGAACTGACGCAGGATCATCTCCATCGCCCAAAAAAGCCCGATCGTGATCGCGCAATTCAGCCCCAGGGCCGGCCAGAATTCCCAGCCCTTGCGCAGCAGCCAGGGGAGGATGAGAAACATCGGCAAGGTTGGCAGGACAAACCAGAAGGTCCCCTCCGCATGCCCGGCGATTCTTGCGGCCGGTTGCTTTTCCGCGTCCATCCAAACCATCGCGATCAGCGAGGTGAAGGGCAGCGCGATCAGCAGGGCGGAAAGCCGGTCGCTGAAAAGCTGGATCTTGGTGACCAGCACGATGACCACCGCCGTGACGAGAACCTTGACCAGGTCTTTGGAGGTGAATGACAGGATATCGGACCACGGAACTTCCTTCATGATGACTCTCCTTGCCCCGGAGGCTACGGGCATCTACACCGGGTTCATGCAAATTCCGCGTCTTGCCCTGCTTTCCGCCTTTCTCCTCGCCGCCTGCGGTCCGGCCTCGCCGCCCCCGCTCTCCGCCAGCCCCAGCAATCTCACCCCCGCCCAGAAACAGGCGATCGGCCGGAAAATCTGGCAAAACGAATGCGCCGGCACGGTCGATGGCCTCACCACCTGGAACGTCGGCGAAGAATTCCCCTCGCTCGGCATCGGGCATTTCATCTGGTACCCCGCCGGGTTCAATGGCCGCTTCAATGAAACCTGGCCGCAGTTTGTCGATTTCGCCACCCGCCAGGGCCTGCAAGTCCCCGCCGTCGGCCGACTGGCCGATTGCCCTTGGAACACCAAGGCCCAGTTCCAAGCGGAATTCCGCGCCGCGCCGATGAGCGGCTTGCGGCAGTGGCTCGCGGCGAATGTCGATGTCCAGACGGACTTCATCGTCGCCCGCTCCCGCGCCGCCCTGCCCAAGATCCTCGCCGCCGCACCTGCCAACGACCGCGCCCGCATCCAAGCCAACTACAACAAGGTCGCCACCACCGCCCACGGCACCTACGCCCTCGTCGATTACGTGAATTTCAAAGGCGATGGCACCCAAGCCGCCGAACGCTACAACGGCCAGGGCTGGGGCCTCCTCCAAGTCCTCGCCGGCATGCGCGATGTGCCTGCCGGACAAGCCGCCGCCTCGGAATTCGCCGCCTCCGCGAAACGGGCCCTCGACCGACGGATCTCCAACTCTCCCCCCGCCCGCGGCGAATCCCGCTGGCGCGAAGGCTGGCACAACCGCTGCGACACTTACGCCCGTCCCCTCTGATCCCGGCCCGCCGACCGCCCGTGTCCCGATTTCTCCCCATCCTTCTGGTCCTCCTGCTCTCGGCCACCCTGCGCGCCCAGGAGGCTCCGGCGGGCGCGGATGATCCGCGGACGAAAACCCTCGCGGCGATCGAGTCCCAACTCCCCGTCCTGCTTCAGGAGGAAACGGCTCTCAAAAAACTCCGCGAAGACCTCAAGAAAGCCCTGACGGCCGAGGAAAAGTCCGACCTCGAACAGGCCATCACCGACCGCCGCGCCCGCATTCGCGACATCCGGGACAACATCCGCCTGCTTGCCTCCGGCATCCCCGAGGATGCATGGAACCAGCAGCCCGGCACCCCCCGCACTCTGAATGAGGAAATCCAGGACGTCCTCAGCCCGGCCATCGAACAACTCCGCGAAGCCACGGCGGGACCGCGGGAAATGTCGGAACTCCGCGAGGAAATCGCCCGCTGGGAAAACCGACTGAAACTCGCCGATGAAGCTGCCAACCGCTTGGCCACGCTCCCCGAGGACGAAGCGACGTCATCGGAAATCGCCGGTCATCTCCGCTCCGTCCGCGAACTCTGGGAAGAACGCCGCACCGAAGCCACCGGCGAACTCCAGGCCCTTCGCACCCGGCTCGATGAGCGCATTTCCCGCAGCCGCGGCCTCGTGGAAACCGTCTCGGACAGCTTCCACAATTTTTGGCGCGGCCGGGGTTTCAATCTCATCCTCGCCCTCGCCGCTTTCCTCGCCGTCCTTCTCGTCGGCCGCCGCATCCACCATTTCGCCCGCTCCCACAACCCCATCCAGAAACGCCACCACCAGACGGTCATCGTCCGTTTGCTCGATCTTCTCGCCGGCCTTCTCATCGCCCTCTGCGCCACTTCCGCCGCACTGCTCGTGCTTTACGTCCGGGCCGATTGGTTGCTTCTCTCCCTCGCCACCATCCTCGTCGTCGCGATCCTGGTCTCCCTGCGGAATTCCGTCATCCCCTACACCGAGCAGATCCGCACCATCCTCAATCTCGGTCCGGTTCGCCATGGCGAGAGGATCATCATCGATGGCCTGCCCTGGCAGGTCGATACCCTCGGCTTCTACTGCGTTTTTAGTAATCCCGCCATCCCCGACACCCGCCTCCGCCTGCCCATCCGCGAGGTGATCTCCCTCCGCTCCCGCCCGGCTCCGCCGAAAGAATCCTGGTTCCCCTGCGCCGTGGACGATTGGGTGGTGCTGAAATCGGGCGTTTATGGCAAGGTCATCCGCATCACCCCGGAGTTCGTGGTCATGCTCCACCTCGGCGGCAGCCGCCAGACTTTCCCTGTCGCCGAGTTTCTCGCGCTGACTCCGGAAAACCTGTCGAAAGGCTTCCGCGTGAGTTCGATGTTCGGGATCGACTACTCGCATCAAGCCATCGCCACCACCACCGTTCCGGATCTGCTCACCCAGGGCATCCAGGCCGCGATGCTTGAAATCATCGACCGCGATCATCTCAAAAACATCAAGGTCGAGTTCGCCGCAGCCGCCTCGTCATCGCTCGACTTCATCGTCATGGCGGATTTCACCGGCGATGTGGCCAGCCAGCGCAATGTCCTCCAGCGCGCCATCCAGCGGGCCTGTGTCGATCTCAGTCTGCGGCACGGCTGGCGCATCCCTTTCCCCCAGCTCACCCTGCATCAGGCCTGATCCCGCCGCTTTGCGCTGGAGTTTCCCTCCTGCCGGACCTAGACCATCGGCGTGCGCCGCCACCATCCCGGACTTCCCTGGCCGCGACGGCATCGCGAGGAGACCTGCGCCTGTCCGTTCTGCGATGCCCTCCAGCCCGCACCCCCCTTGCAGGAAGGGGAGGCCGCCCTGTGCGGTCACTGCGGCGAGGTCCTCTTCACGAACAAGCCCCGCTCCCTCTCGCGGGCGGTCGGCTTCTCCGCCGCAGCGCTCATTTTCATGGCGCTCACCCACGCTTTCCCCTTCCTCACCATGGAAGCCGCAGGAAATCAAACCCGCCTCGGCCTCCTTCAGAGCGCCCAAGCCTTGTGGGTCGATGGTGCCCCTCTGCTCTCCTTCCTCACCCTGGTCTTCACCGTCATTGCCCCCGTCGTTCTCGCGGGAGGCTTGCTTTACATCTGCGCGCCCTTGATGAGCGGTCGCTCGCTGCCCGGTGCCCGATTTGTCGCCCGCTGGATCCAGCGCTCGGAACCCTGGTCCATGCTCGAAGTCTTCCTCCTCGGCTTCATCGTCTCGCTCCTCAAGCTCGGTCATGTCGCAGACATCCGTTTTGAAATCGGCCTCTGGGCCCTCGTCGCGGTGGTCATCTGCCTGACCGCCGCCATGGCCGGCATCGATCGCCGTGAACTCTGGGATCGCCTCGAGCTGACCTTTCCCGAGGAAACCCCATCGCTCCCCTAACACCCCAGCCCTGAACCCGCCCACCTCCAGCCCCAGCGGATCCTTCGCCGCCGATCTCGATCTCGCTTCCTGCCATTGCTGCGGAAAGCTCAGCCCGGTGTCGCTGGGTCACTGCCCGCGCTGCCACAGCCGCCTCCACCTCCGCAAACCCCACAGCCTGCACCGCACCCTCGCTCTGGTCTCGGCTGCCATCGCGTTCTACATCCCCGCCATGGTCCTTCCGGTCATGGACGTTCAAGGCATCGGCGCCTCCACCGCCGGCGGTTCGCCCGGGGGCTCCACCATCCTCGGCGGCGTCGTGACCTTCTGGAAAACCGGCTCCTACCCGGTCGCCATCATCATCTTCACCGCCTCGGTCCTCATCCCCATCCTCAAAATCCTCGCCCTGCTCTGGCTCTGCGCCGCCACCGCCGGCCGCGCCCATGGCACCGCCCGCTCCCACACCATGGCCTACCACATCACCGAACTCATCGGCCGCTGGTCCATGGTCGATGTCTTCGTCGTCGCCATCCTCGTCTGTCTCGTCCGCCTCGGGGTCCTCATGACGATCACCCCCGGGCCCGCCGCTTTGTCCTTCGCAGCAGTCGTCATTCTGACCATGCTCGCCGCCATGAGCTTCGATCCCCGCCTCGTCTGGGACCACCAACGCCGGAATCCATGAGCGAAACGCCCACCGAATATCAGCCCACGATCCGCAAACGCCGCCGCATCAGCAGCGTCTGGCTCGTGCCTGCCCTCGCCTTCCTCCTCGCCGGATGGCTGATCTGGAAAAACAACATCGATAAGGGACCTCTCGTCACGATCCGCTTCGATACCGCCGAAGGCATCGCCTCGGGAAAAACCGAAGTCCGCTGCCGCTCCGTCCCCGTCGGCATGGTGGAAAGGGTCACGCTCACCGATAGCCTTCAGGCCGACGTCGAGGTCCGCGTCCGCCCCGACTATGCCGATCTCCTGCGCAGCGACAGCCGCTTCTGGGTCGTCCGTCCCCGCGTTTCCACCAGCAACGTTTCCGGTCTCGGCACCCTGATCACCGGAGCCTATCTGGAACTCGACCCCGGCACTCTCGCCAGCGGCCAGACCCGCTACATCGGGCTCGAAGAACCGCCCGTCACCTCCAGCAGCGTGCCCGGGCTGCGCCTCACTCTGGTGGCCGATGATGCCGGCTCGCTCACCGTCGGTTCACCCATCTACCACCGCGGTTTCGAAGTCGGGAAAGTCGAACGACGCGCCCTCAGCCTCAAGAACCGCAACGTGCAGTTCAATGTCTTCATCGCCGATCGCTACGCCTCCCTGGTTCGCAAGGGCACCCGCTTCTGGAACAATTCGGGCATCGACCTCACCGCCAGCTCCGAAGGCTTCAAGTTCCGCACGCCTTCGGTCCAGGCCATCGTCACCGGCGGTGCCACCTTCTCCACGCCCGAGGAAAATCTCGATTCCCCACCCGCAGGCGATGGCGATTTCTTCACGCTCTACGAAGACCAGACCGCGGCCGAAGACTCGCACTTCGAGCCGGACCGACGCGCCCTCCTCTTCTTCGACCAATCCGTCCGCGGCCTCACCCGCGGTGCCTCCGTCGAGTTCCGCGGCATCCAGGTCGGCCGCGTGGTCGAGGTTTCCTTCAAACACTCCAGCCCGGGCGATACCCGCGTGCCCGTCCTCATCGAGTTCGATACCCGCTCACTCCATCGCACCAAGCCCCTCGAATCCGGCGAAGAAGACCGCATCGATCTCGCCGAAGCCGTTCACAAAGGCCTCCGCGCCAAACTGGCCAGCGCCTCCCTCATCACCGGCGCCCTGTTCATCGATCTCGATTTCGATGCCGAGTCGCCCCCCATGGAGCTTGGAAAGTCCGGCGACTTCGATGTCATCCCCACCGTCCCCGGCGGCTTCGCGAAACTTGAAGAAAAGCTCAATGCCATCCTCACGAAACTCGAAGCCCTGCCGCTCGATGAAACCCTCGTGAAATTCGGCAAAGCCGCCGATGAGACCGCCGCCACCGTCGCCGAAGCCCGTGAAACCCTCACCGCCATCGAGACCACCCTTGCCGATGCCCAGAAAATCCTCGGCTCGGACGACACCCAGAACGTCACGGTCGAACTCAACAAAACCTTGGTCGAACTGCGCCAATCCATCGAATCCCTCGGCCCCGCAGGTGCCGTCCAAGGCGACCTCCGGCTCACCCTCGATGAACTCCGCTCCGCCCTCCGCGCCTTCGAGAAGCTTTCGAACAGCATCGATGAGGAACCAAACTCCCTCCTCTTCGGCCGCGAGTCCTCCGGCGATCCCATCCCCCGGGCACGACGCTAAGGAAACCCCGCCACCCAGCCACTCCGCCCCTTTCCCATGCCACGCCTCTTGAAATCTCTCGTTTCCAGCATTGCCCTTTTCCTGCTGGCTTCCTGCGCCGCTCCCAAAAGCTACTACCTCCTCACCCCGGAAGGCCCCGCCCCGGCCGGCGGTGGGCCAGGCATCGGCGTCGGCCCAGTGAGCATCGCCGCTTATCTCGACCGCCCCAACCTCGTCTTCCAGGAAAGCGGCAACCGACTCGCCGTCGCCGAGTCGCACCGCTGGGCCGGGGACCTCGAAAACAACATCGCCACCGTCCTCGCCGCCAATCTCGGCCGACGCCAAAACACTGGCAACGTCCGCACCTATCCGTGGAGCGACGATGGCGATCTGCGACGCCAGATCAGCATCGATGTCCGCCAACTCCACGGCACGGCCGATGGCGATGCCGTTCTCGAAGCCGCCTGGCGCGTGTATTCGCTGCCGGATCGGCGCATGATCGCCAGCAAAAGCTGGTCCGGCACCGAGCCCTTGGAGGCCGATGGATACGACGCCCTCGCCGCCGCCCAGTCCCGCCTGCTCGCCCGCCTTGCCACGGAAATTTCCCGCTCCCTCTGATCCTTCCTTTGCCGCCCCTCCCGCCGCAAAAGGCTTGCAAGCCAAGTCCCCTGCCCCTACCTCCCCGCCATGCCTCTTGAGACCACCCTCATTCTTTTCAAGCCCGACGCCGTTGCCAAAAACCTCGTCGGCACCGTTCTCGCCCGCTTCGAGAAAGAAGGCTTCAAGATCCGCGGCCTGAAGATGATGAAACTCAGCGATGAAATCCTCGCCGAGCACTACTCCCACATCGCCGACAAGCCCTTCTTCCCCGATGTCCGCGGCTTCATGCAGGAAACTCCCGTGATCGCCCTCGCTCTCGAAGGCGAGGACATCATCGCCAAAGTTCGCGACCTCCTCGGGCCCACCGATTCCAAGACCGCCGCCCCCGGCACCATCCGTGGTGACTTCGGCGACAAAACCGGCGAATCGAAAATGCGTAACATCTGCCACGCCTCCGACAGCCCGGAAGCCGCCGCCGCCGAAATCAACCGCTTCTTCGCCCCCGGCGAAGTCTTCTGATTTCCCTCTATCTTTTCCCCCTCCCAAGCCGCCGTCCGCCCTCCGGACCGCGGCTTTTTCCTTGGTCACATGAAACAGCGCTCAGGAGCGCCGAATCCTACCGCCGGATCTTTTCCACGCTTCGCGACCTCTCACCCCGCGTCGGCATACACGCTCCGGCCGTCTTCCGGATACTTCTCCAGCACATGCTGGAACAAGGCCCCGCACTTGGATTCGAAAAGGTCCGCCGTGTATTTCTCCGGCAACCCGGCATCCAGCATCTTCTCGATCTCGACCCGCACCGCCGCCCGCGTCGTCCGCTTGTTCCGCCACGCCAGCACCAGCAGCTCGGTCTTCAGCTTCGCCAGCAGCTCCTTGCAGACCTTCTTGATCGCCTCGATCTCCTTCGGATCGAGTTCCGGACCGGGGCGGGTAAGGATGTCGAAGACCGCCAGCTCCTCCTCGCTGACGTTCTCGCGCAGATGCCGCTGCTCCTCCTCATTGAGATCCTTGGAAAACTTCACCAGTTCCTCGAACAGCGCCTCGATGCTCATCGCGCCGCTGTTGTAGGCCTCGATCATCTTCTGGAATCGGTCGAGGTAGTCGTAGCGGCTCGCGTTGAGGCGGATCATTTTGTCCAGCTTCCGCTCGATCAGCGCCCGTAGCTGCTGCGCCTCCAGGTTCTTCGTCTTCGATTTGGCGAATTTCCTCTCCAGCACCTCGAAATCCACCCGGCTCAGGTCGATCACCTTCGCCTCCTCGCCAGGCTCGACGTGCGGCGAAGCGATCACCGATTTATCGAGCTTCTTCCCGATCTCCTCCAGCACCGCCGTGATGTTCACCGGGTCGGCCTGCGCGCGGATCGCCTTCTCCAGCTCGCGAATCACCTGCGCCTTCGGGGCCAGCTTCGGGATGACCGGGTCCGGCATCACCGCCTTGTAGAGCCGCTGCACATCGCGGGCATGGCCGAGGAAGCCGTCCTTCACCCCGTCCGTCCGCATCAGCCGGTCCACGGCCGTGAGGAAATGCGCCACCGAATCCTTCGCCACGAATTCCACATCCACGTTCTGCTTCCGGCAAAAGTCCGCCGCCTGCTCCAGCGCGATCTTCAGCGCCTCGATCAGCTCGGTCTTGTCCTTCACCGGCAGCTCGCCGCCGCCGCGGCCGCTGCCGTAGATCGCCAGCGCCTTCTCCAGCTCGGTGAAAACGTTCGCGTAGTCCACGATCAGGCCGTTGACCTTGTCGCCATACACCCGGTTCGCCCGGGCGATGGTCTGCATCAGCGTGTGCCCGCGCATCGGCTTGTCCAGGTAGAGCGTCGAGCAGCTCGGCGCATCGAATCCGGTCAGCCACATCGCGCAGACGAAAACGAGGCGGAAGGAGTCCTTCGGGTCCTTGAACTTGGTCTCGAGGTCCTCCTTCACCATCCGCTCGCGGTGCGGCAGGATGTCGAAGCCCTTCTTCGCCATCTCGGCGATCTCGTTCTGCCCCGGCGACACCACCACCGCCATGTCGGTTTCCGTGAGGTTGCGCAGCCTTTCGAGAAGCACCGGATAATCCCCATGCTGAGGGTGCAGCCCGTCCAGCGCCGACCGCACCCGCGCCGTTTCCGCCTGCCACTCGGCCCGGACCTTCTCATACATCTTGAGCGTGGTCAGCTTGTCGATCGAGACCACCATCGCCTTCCCCTGATACCCGCGGTTCAGGAAATGGTGCACGATGTCCTTCGCCACCGCGTCCAGCCGCTCCTCGCGGGTGATCAGGTGATAGCGCTTGCCGAGCACCTGCTTCAGCTTCTCCTCCTGGTCGTCGTCCAGCCCGGCCTCGTCGATCACCTGGTAGATCTCGTCGTTCAGCTCCGGGTTGGTGATCTGGAGCTCCGGCGTCCGGTTCTCGTAGAACAGCGGCACCGTCGCCCCGTCCTCCACGCTCTGGCGGAAGTCGTAGATGCTCACGTAGTCGCCGAAGACCTCCCGCGTCCGTTCCTCGCCGGCGATCAGCGGCGTGCCGGTGAAGGCCACGAACTTCGCATTCGGTAGCGCCGTGCGCATGTTCATCGCCAGCGTGTCGTACTGGCTGCGGTGCGCCTCGTCGGTCAGCACGATGATGTCGTCCCGCTCGCTCAGCACCGGATGCAGCGTCCCCGGCTCGGTGCGGAACTTGTGGATCAGGGTGAACACGTAGCGGTGGTCCTCGCCCAGCAGCTTGCGCAGTTCCCGAGTGCTGCCCGCCTGGCACAGCTCGGTGGCCGCGCCGCAGGCGAGGAAGGTGCGGTAAATCTGGGTGTCCAGCTCCTGCCGGTCGGTGATCACCACGAAGGTCCAGTTCCCCGCCAGCTTGCGGAACACCTTCTCGGCGAAGAACACCATAGAGAAACTTTTGCCAGAGCCTTGGGTATGCCAAAACACGCCGATGCCATTCTTCGGGCCGCGATAGTTATCGGGCAAAGTTTCTCCACCCTCACCCCCGGCCCCTCTCCCAGAGGTAGAGGGGAGTGAAGAGGCAATCTTCTCCAGGGCAGCTTCCGTATCGTTCAAGATCAGCTCGTTGGGGAGCCGGACGATCTTGAATCCCTGCGTCGTCAACGCGGCGTCCCGCATCTTGTCTTTCTTCGCCGTCGCTTCCGTCTGATGAACTTCGCCATCCGCTTCAACAATCAGACCATGCTCCGCACATAAGAAATCAGGGATGTAATCACCCACCTGATGCTGACGCCGGAACTTCAGCCCAAGAAACCGACGATCCCGCAGGAGTTCCCATAGCAAATCCTCCGCAGGAGTCTGCTTCCGCCTCAGCTCACGCGCCCTCTCCACCATTCCCGCAAACTGAAATCCGCCTCTGAAATGCGGAACCTCTTTCCCCCTCTCCCCGTGGGAGAGGGCCGGGGTGAGGGTTTCCTTGGAGCCACCTCGAAGCGGGACATTACCATCACGCTCACAAATCCTGATCAGGGCCGCGATTGCCCGATTGACCCCAAGGAATTGGTGATTGCGCGCCACCAGCTTGCCGACCGCTCCCTTGCTCTCCGAGAACCGGCAATAGTTCTCCAAAAGATCCAGCAGCCGACCCTTCTCACAAGTCCCGCGCAGCAGCGTCTTCAACGACACCTCCGGCAGCTCGTCCTCCGCCGCCACCTTCTTCCAATCGGCGAAATGTTCCCACGCCGCCGTGAGGCTGCCGATCTTGCTCTGCACGCCGTTCGAGACCAGCAGGAAGCCGTTGTAGTGGAAAAGCTGCGGGATCGTCTCCCGATAGTCGGCCAGGTTCTTGTCAAAGGCTTCCCGCACGTTCACCCCCGGCTTCTTCAGTTCGATCAAGACCAGCGGCAGCCCGTTCACGAAGCCGATCAAGTCCGTCCGCCGCGTGTAGAGGTCGCCGCTGATCCAGAATTGCGAGACCAGCAGGAAATCGTTCGCCGCCGGCTCGTCCCAATCGACCACCCGCACCACCTCCGTCCGCTGCCCGCCGCGCTCGCGGTCCGGGATCTTCACCTTCACCCCTCCGCGCAGCAGCTTGTCGATCTCCCGGTTCGCCTCCACCAGGCTCAGCGCCGAGCGATCCCGCGTCAGCTCATCCACCGCCGCGTCCAGCGCCTCGGCGGGAAGCTCCGGGTTCAACGATTGGAGCGCCGGCTTCAGCCGACCCGTCAACACCACCTCCCGCTTCGCCTCGCGGCCAAGATCGCTCACACCCGAAGCCCACTCGTCAAAGGCATTCACCGAGTCCCAGCCCAGCTCATGCTCCATGAGTTGGATCGCCGGTTGCTCGATCAGGTGGTCTTCGGTGTAGCCGCTCATCGTTTGCTAATCTAACATTGCCCGTGCGATCGAAACCAAATCTTCCCGCAAGCGAAGTCCGCTTTCAACGCTTGAATCCGGGCCGAATCGGAAGGCCATCGCCAATCCAGGACCCAGTGATTCAACCTCTTGAAAGTCCTTCGCGAGGCACTCAAGTGCCCCTTCCATGGCTGGATTGTCTTTTTCCTTCTCCCTGTGAAAGGCCTCGATCGCCGCAAGCGGTCCTCCTGAGTATGAGCTGACCAAAGCCAGGATATCGTAGGCATCCTTCGCCTTCTTGTCGTGCGTCCTTCCAGCGAACGCATTGAGCTTGAGAACCAGCAAAGGACCGATTCCGCAAATCGGCACACGGTAGGTCCGATCGTCTCCAAATTGATCGATTCCGCGAATCTCGACGAGTTCCCTATCTTCCAGCGCCCGGCCGATCCCCGGACAGATCGATGCGACGATGTCGCTCACATTCCTCGATCCGGTCGTGCGTGGTGGATGCTCGGTGAGGAAATCGACATAGAGGCTCCGCCCGTTCTCAAGCGTCTTCACCATCCTGCTCTCGACCTCCTGATAGCCTGCCTGAATCAGATCGAACTGCACCGTGCCCTTCATCCCCGCATCCGTGCCCAGGCTGATGCCAAAATCCACATCCAGCGTCGGCGCGGCCGGATAAAACGGACTCTCGCTTCGGCAGGTGTGGTAGTGAACCGCCAGTCCGCCAACCACCACAAGATCCGCCCGGAACTTCTCCAGCCGATCCCAGACCTCGAACAGCGCCTGCTCGGTGATCGACAGGCCGTCGGGCGGATAGGCATCCCAGCCGGCTTCTTCTCCGCTCATTTCCACCCTCCTGAGAAGTTCTTTGCTTTTCTGAGTTCCTCGGCAGCCTCGTCGCCGCGCAGGCCTGCTGAGATCACATCGAGATACAGCTGCACGTCGCACACCACCTTCCGCCCATCGATCTCCTGCAGGCATTGGAAAACCCCGTCGTCGCTGGGCCTCACAAGGCGCAACCTACCACCGCCATCCACACGGCGCGCACTGAGTTCTTTTTTCAGAACTTCCTCATCGGGGAAGTCCTCCACATACACCGTGGTCAGCACGGGAAGGGTGTAGGGCCGCCTCAGATAGGCCCCGAACCACTGCGTGAACGCATGCGTCTTTGCTCCCAGCAATCCGCGAACCTTTGAGGCGATTTCCGCCGGATCGGTTGTCAGCATCGAATACTCCCGCACCGTCGTCCGATCCTCCCACCGGTCCGCCGCCGCCCAGTCGTCCAGCACCGCATCCGGTCTCGTAATCCGGATTCCGTCCGGGGTCTCCTCTGCCAAGGACTCATCGAGCAGCCTCCTGCGCACCTTGCTCACCAGTCCCAGGCTCACACCCGTTTTCCCGGCAAGTTCCTGGACCTTGTGTCCCACAAGCGGCCCTTGCAGCAGCATGCGCAGCAATCTCGCTGCCTTCGGTGAGTACAAACTCTTCAGGCCCCGCTCTTCCTTGTGCACGTTCGGTTTTCCCTCGACGTGGATATGGACCGGACCAAACGCCAGATGGCAATTCCCCGCCAGGTCCATGTATCCGATCCCTTCCTCAATGCAAATGTTCGCCGCTGCCGGGGACACGTAAGGCGCGGCGAATAGGGAATAAACCCTCAGTTCCGGCGCCAGATTCCCCGAGCTTCGTTTGAGATGCCACGCCGCGGCTTGGACCTGCCGCGGTTGGGCATGGGACTTGATCACCGTTCGCACGCACCACGGGCGATCGTCCTTTTCTCCAAGCCAAACGGACAGGACGAAACCCGGATCCGAGGGGTTCCCCAGATCCCTTCGCGTCCAGCGATCCTCCTTCACCTCCAACTCGGGGATCGCACGGAGCCTCCCAACGAGCAAGGCGCGGATGTCACGCTCAATGTCCTGAATTTCACTCAAATCTGCACTTTCACCAGTTGGTGAAATCATCACAGAAAGCGGGCGACTGGCAAGAAATTTCACCAAAATCATCAATTTCACCGCGCGGTGAAATCAATGGTGGTAGCGAAACGAGTGGAGATTTCACGACATACCGGGGCTTCACGACGCCATGAAAGTGGGCCAAGCGTGAAAACTCGTCCGCTGCCCGCCACGCTCGCGGTCCGGGATCTTCACCTTCACCCCGCCGCGCAGCAGCTTGTCGATCTCCCGGTTCGCCTCCACCAGGCTCAGCGCCGAGCGATCCCGCGTCAGCTCCTCCACCGCAGCATCCAGCGCCTCGGCGGGAAGCTCCGGGTTCAAGGATTGGAGCGCCGGCTTCAGCCGGCCCGTCAGCACCACCTCCCGCTTCGCCTCGCGACCGAGTTGACTCACCAGCCCGGCCTGCCCTTCGGAGCCTTGGCGAAGAAGGGACCACTCGTCGTAGGCATTCACCGAGTCCCAGCCCAACTCATGCTCCATGAGCTGGATCGCCGGCTGCTCGATCAGGTGGTCTTCGGTGTAGCCGGACATTGTGAATGTCTACTCTATTGGCTCAAGGTCCTTGAGTATGTATGTCGTCCTCTGCCTCCCGTTTCTGAATAGCACAATCGTCTTGTCCAAGATTGCCGCGCAACGTTGGTTAAAGAAGTCTCGGTTTAGCTGTGCGACCTGATCGGCGGTCAGATTCTCGTCGATTTTCCCGCTGATCTTGTGTCCGTCCTCATTCAAAAAGTCGAATCGCCAAGACTCGAGCAGCACCCCTTTAAAAACGCCACGCACGGGAACCGTCTCGGTCTGAGAAATCGTGGCGGATACCCGCTCGAATGCCTCGCTCGCACGAATCGGATCCATTGTGCAGCGACTATCTCCCGACTCTAAGCGAAGGCCCGCATTCCCTTTCGCTACCACTTCTAAAAAGCTCCGGAGGTTCTGAATTACACGTGGGGCCGTCTCATTGAGTTCGACTGCAAAATCCTCATCGCTTTCAGCCGCCGACTCAACCAAGCGAGTCACGTGTGCAAGCGTGTCTGCGAGTTGATCTTCTTCGAAGATTTCGTCGTTCTCGGCTTTCGTTAGCTCGAGACCGAAAGATCCACGCGGAAGAGCTGTGAGGAGGAGTCTCGAATCTGCTTCTCCCGCTCTCCGTCCCCTCGTCCCGACTACACCATGAAACCGATCAGCGTAGTCGGCCATCACCATACTCTGAAAAGGTTCTAATACTCGCCCAGCGAAAGAAGCGTCTATTCCCTCGGATCCTTGCACTGGTTCGCCTGAAAAGAAGAGGACGGTTCTCGCCTCTTTCACCCCGAGAGGAATGGACGCGATCTGCTCCTCCAGCTCTCGCTCCCGCTCCATGAAAACGCCTCCCATGAGCGGGTGATCACCCGCCAGCTCACGCATCCGACGAGTGTCCGCCAACTGCGCCTTCAGCTTGTCTCGCAAGGAACGGGAGGTCATCGGTTAAATTAGCTGAAGTTTTTGATCTGCCAAAATATCGTCGGCATCAGTGTCGAGGTCAATCCTGAGCATGCCTTTCCAGACTCCTTGGCGATTGTGGGAGAAAAGGAGCGCCCAGTACCGCGTAAGCTCAACGGTTTGAACTGGGCCGAACCCCGCATCAAATGGGAAGTGATCCAATCCGAACGTCGCCTTGGATTGAATCCGGCTCCCAAATTCCGGAAACCGTGCGGCCAAATCGACCTGAAATGCCTGGTCATACCCCCAGTAGACGGTCACGACGTCCAAGTCGCGAGGCGCACGCCCCTCCCGCAACTCGACATTCTCAAGGAAACTTCCGTCGAGCCACTGGAAACCCTGCGTCAGGCCTTCCGATCTTAGCCGAGCCCGGAACTTGAGAAAGCCATCGAGAATTCCTTTCCTCGCAGGACTCGTCGCTAGCTTGTCAACGAGTTCCACCGTTGTGCACGGATAAGGTGACAGATCGCCCGGCCGCGTCGGATCTCCGAGATGTGGCGGCAGCACCAAGTTGTGATCAAAGTCTGGTATTGGCATACGGGACAAACTGTTACGTTAACGCTCCGGAAGGTGGAAAGCCGCCCGCAGATCCAACAGAAACCGCGTGGCCTTTACAAGCATCTCGTTGAAGACCTCCCTGTATCCTCGATCCTCAAGGCCAAGGTCCGCGACAAGCTTGTCGTAGCGACTCCCTTTTCGGTGTGCCGCGGAAGTCGACCTGAGACGCTGCAATTCCCGCAGGAAAGCGATGTGTTCAGCAGGTAAATTCGGCAGCTTTTCGCCACAGAACTTCTCGAACTTGGTTATCCCTGGGTCCCCTTTCTCAAGTGTTGCCAACCCCTTGGCGATCTCCGCCTCGTTCAGCGAATCAACGAGAAGCTTGGTCAGATTGATGAGCTGATCATCGAACTCGGCGCCATTCTCGGCAAGAGGCGCGTGGAGAATCTTGAAACAGTATTGGTCGGCATCGTGGAGCTCCAGAAACAAGTCCCACCCGTCAGCCTTTCGGAAATCCTCGCGAAAAAGTCGATACGCCTGCTTAAACGCGTGATCTGCCTTTTTTGGATCCGCGAACCAACCCCTGATCGCCCGGGCGTAGCAGGTGTCACTTATTTTTCGCCCGTCTGGCGGGATGTTGTAGCTCAGCCAATAGGCGCGTTCTTTGTCTGATAGATCGCGGCCCAGATCACCGAGCCAAGCGACAACGTAATCGTCGTTATCGTTGTCCATCCGCATGCTCCACATGCCGGAACAGCGAACCGACCCGTCTTCCACCTCATACTTTTCTGGATCCGCGTAGTATTTGGCCAAAACCTCCGACCGGAAGAAAACGGGGGTCAAGTAGATGGGCGCATCAGGATTTGCCCCGAAGAAGTTCGCGAGCTGATCCGGATCGCACGTGTGACGAATAGGCGTTCCGTCTGGCTGCGTGTCGATTATGAATTCGTGGTATTCCTTTGATCTGCTCGGCCAGACCTCAGGCATCGGCCCGGGCAGCACGTACTTCCTCCCAAGCAAACGCGCTATGGTCTTTCGGTCGTCGTCCATAAACGAATCCCATGGGTTGATCGAGTAGCTCCACATGAAAGCATCGCCGGAGTCGTGTTCAGAAGTCGGAGCCAAACCGAGTTCGTCGAGGCTATTCGTGCTGTATGCAAACGCGTCGACGTAAATCGCCAACGCATACTGTTTCGCCGCGCAAAACTTCAGCAACAAGTCAATCCGGATCTCCATCGAGTCGTCGGTGTAGCGGGCTGCTTCCGACTCGTTGCCATCGTCGTCAGCAAAGAGAAATCTACCCTTCTTCCGGTCGTCGAAAAGGTTGTGGAATAGGCGAAACTCCTGCGCTAGTTCAACCGATGATGGGCGGTTATGGTGGAAGTGTCGCATGATTACGACAGGCTCTATTCCGCCATCATTCCCATACGGGTAATAGCCTTGCTCAGGTGGATCCCCAAAGGTGGACCACGTTGTTGGCGCGCCATCACCGATGCTGAAATCCCAGCCGCCCCCGTCATTCGCCAGTTCCTTTACCCGTGCGGGTGGTACTAAGGCACAATACCAGGTAATCTCCAACTCCGGTTGCTTGGAGTTCTTGAGTGCTGGAAACCACGGGTGAGGGATTCGATCCGAGGCAAAGAAGGATCTCAACTCCTCAAATCTGAGTCGTATTGGTTCGTCAGCCTTCATGCGGAAAGGAGTTTGGGAAGCAACAGGTCGCGAGTCTGGCGGAGGACTTGGTTCCGACGCTGGAAACTTGCCCGGAGGGACAGGCAGCGGCCGACGACTGAGTCGAAACGCTCAAGCAAATTGCCCGGAGGAACGAGGAGGTCTGCCGCCTCGAAGATCGACGCGTTCACAGCTGGATAGGCGGCGCCTGTTGCGTGATTGACCAAGTAGCTTGTGAAATCATCGGTCGTCACGGCTTGATAAAGGTAGCTAGACGGAACCGCTCGCGGAGACAACACCGCAAAACCAGTGGAAACGACGAGGTCATCGACGGGATCGAGGATAAGCGCAAAGGACCGGCGATTGGGCCGCACCGTTGACCAAATCACGTCGCCGTGACGGACAATGCGGCGAGCCCGACTGGGGGCGTCCGCAAAGAGCATCGGTTCGACGTTGTCGACGCTCCCTGTCGAAACCGAGGCGATGTCGATGTACGTGATCTCATCCGGGGCGTCCTTCGGCCGAATGGTCTCGGCATTGACGGCTGCAATGTCTCCTAGCTTCTTCACCTCCCACTCCTCCGGGATGGGGCCGAGGGGGGAGTCGACGAGGGGGATAGGCTTCGCCCCCTCACCCTTGCCTCTCCCAGAGGGAGAGGAGCCATCGTGGCCGGGGAAGCGGAAGTGGACGAACCACTCGCGGTAGAGGGATTGCGCCATCTCCTCCAGGATCCGGATGCGGCGCAGGTTGTTCTCGATCAGGTCGTCGTAGGCCGAGAGGATCCCGGCGATCCGGCGTTGGGTGGGGAGGTCGGGAACTGCGAAATCAAACGTGAGCAACTTGTCCAAGCTGAGGTTGTCCTGCGTCGCCCCGTGCGAGATGTTCTGCATCCGCAGCTTGATCGTATCGATGTAGTATTTGATGAACCGAACGTCGGCTTTCTCTGGATTGGCAATGAACCCCACGACGCTGTCTGGAAAGCAGCCCGGAATGCCGAGGATCGCGGTTTCCGCGATATTCGCAGCGATCGTGATGCAGAGAGTTCCGGGTTCCCACATCTTACTCTGCGCCAATCCAGCTTCGCTGTAGGTCTGGGTATACTCAGTGAGGTAGAGATTCGCTGCTTTAACGTCGCCGGTCTGGAAGAACGGATAATCGCCGCCATACAGAGAAGAGTCGTTTCGTGGCCGATGGCGGGATTTCCCCCGTCCGACGAATCCAAGATCGTCGAGGCGGGTGACCTTTCGTGGCGCAGTCAGAACGCTCATGCCGTCTCCAGAATCTCCACCACGTTCGCCGCGATCCGTTCCGCCAACTCCCGCACCTCGGTGTTGAGCATCCCGACTTCCCGCTTTCGAGCTTATGCCGGCCTTGCTCATTCGAGGGTGTCGGGGTTTTGGAGGGATTTCCGTTCCTCGGAGCTTAGGCGGCGTTCGACCTTTTTGACGTCCTCCTCGGGCGGCAGGGATTCCGGGCGGATGCCACGTTCGAGCAGGGTGTTGCGGACGGCCTGGTTGTTGGCGATGTGTTCGCTGGAGATCCGCGCCTCCGTGCTCATCTGGTGCTGGCGGGCGTTGTGGATGGTGATCTCGGTGGCGAAGTCCTTGGCCTTGAGGATGATGGTGGGGGCGAAGTCGGCGAGCGGGCGACCTGCGGGGACTTTCCACTGGGCCTTCATGGCCTGGGTGGATTTGCCGAAGAGCGCCTGATCGCCCTTGCTACGGATCAGGGCGAAGTCTTCGTTGCCGCCGGTCTGCTCGAAGATCACGGACGAGAGTTCCTTTTCCGTCGCCGTGAGCTTCTGCCGGGCCTGGACGCGCTCGGTTTCCAGCAGGCGCTGCTCGATCAGCTCCGCCCGGCGCGTCTGGACGGCGAAGTAGGTCTGGGCGAAGGCGATGGGCTCCTTCCGCGGGTCGCCATTCTGGGCGATGAGGTAGCAGGCGTAGCGGGTGAGCATGAGGTCGTCGATCTCGCGCTCGGATCCGGAGCCGATTTGGACCATTTTGTTGACGTCAACAAAATGGTCGGAGATGGCATGGCCGGAGATCTCGCAGGCGGTTTTCGCCTTGGAGATGGCGGTCTGGTGGAAGTTCCGCCACTCGCTGTAGCCGAGCAGGTGCTGGAGATCGCGGGCGAGCCAGTATTCGACGCCGCTCTCCGTCTGCTGGGCGTGGCCCTCGAAGGTTTCGGTGAGGCTATGGATGAGTTCCGGCTTCATGCGCTCAGGAGTTCCGCCACGTTGGCGGCGATGGTTTCCTCCAGCTCCCGGGCCTCGGCGTTGAGGACTTCGAGTTCCTCGTTGAGGGCTTCGAGCTTCTCCTTGAAATCCTCGTCGCTGAGGTCCTCTCCCTTGGCGACGCCGACGTAGCGGCCGGGATTGAGCGACCAGCCCTGGGCCTCGATTTCCCGGAGCGTGGCGGCTTTGCAGAGGCCGGGGACATCGACGTAGCCGGTGGCGTCGCCGAAGACTTCCTCCCATTTCGCCTCCGAGCCGTGTTCAAACTCCAAGTCCTCGCCGCGGTAGAAGCGGACGACATTGGCCAGGAACTCGATCTGCGCCGGGGTGAAGTCGCGGTGGGCGCGGTCGAGCTGGCGGAAGATATGCCGCGCGTCGAGGAAGAGGACGGTGTCTTTGCGATCGGTGCCGGCCTTGGCCTTGTCGAAGAACCAGAGCGTGCAGGGCAGAGTGACGGTGAAGAAGAAATTCGAGCCGATGCTGACCATGACATCCACGTCGCCGCTGCGGATAAGCTTTTCCCGGATCTCCTGCTCGGAGGCGCGGGCGTCGGCAGCGGAGTTCGCCATCACGAAGCCGGCGCGGCCTGTGGCGTTGAGCGCGGCGTGGAAGTGCTGGATCCAGAGGTAGTTCCCATTGTCCGTGCGCGGCAGGCCGAAGGCGTAGCGCGGGTCGTCGGCGAGGCGCTCCTTGTCGATCTTGCTGACGTTGAAGGGCGGATTGGCGAGGACGAAGTCGAAGCGGCCGACGGAGTCGTGGAGGTCCTCGTAGTAGGTGTTTCCCTGGCGGATGTCCCCTTGCAGGCCGTGGACGGCAAGGTTGAGCCGGGCGAGGCGGCCGGTTTCGGTCACCCGCTCCTGGCCGTGGCAGGAGATTTCCTTGGTCGGATCTCCCGTGTATTTCCCCCCTCTACCTTTGGGAGAGGGGCCGGGGGTGAGGGTTCGGTTCGCTCGATGAGCTTCCACGAATCGAGCGGACTGAATGAACATGCCGCCGGAGCCGCAGGCGGGATCGTAGATGCGGCCGTGGTAGGGCTCCAGGATCTCGACGATGAGGCGGACGATGGAGGTGGGAGTGTAGAACTCGCCGCCCTTCTGGCCCTCGGACATGGCGAACTTGCCGAGGAAGAACTCGTAGATCAGGCCGAAGGTGTCGCCGTCCTGCATGGGGATCGAGGCGATCATCTTGAGCAGCTCGGCCAGCGTGCGGCTTTCGAGGATCTGATAGGACTTTGGCAGCACGTCGGCGAGGTCCGGGTTCTCGCGCTCGATCAGGCGCATGGCGAGGTTCACGCATTCGCCGAGGTTCACGCCTTCCGGCAATTGCAGCAGGTGGCCGAAGCGGGATTCCTCCGGCAGGTAAATCGCGCCCTTCGCGTGGTAGTCGGCCGGGCCGATTCTTCTCCTGCTCGTCGAAGAACCCTCACCCCCGGCCCCTCTCCCAGAGGGCGAGGGGTGGATGTCCTTTTCCGCCTCCGCAAAGCGGGATTCCGCGTGGCGCAGGAAGATCAGGCCGAGGACGATGGGCGAGAATTCGGAGGGTTTGAGGGCGGCGTCCGCCCAGAGCTTGTTCGCCGCGGCCCAGAGGCGGGATTCAAGATCGGAGTGGGAGTCTGCGGCGGTGGCGGGTTCGGTCCAATGCATGGGAAAGTCGCGGGGCGTGGGGGCAGGAAAGCCTGCGAAAAGATAGGGAAAAACACGCGGAAGTGAAGCACGAAGTAAGGTGGCACGCGCGTGGAGGGAAGGGCGAAGTTCAAAGAACAGCCGAGCCGCAGCGCGGAAGTTCCAATTTCCAAGGGCCAAAGAACAGCCGGGCTTCGCGCCTTTCCGCTCACTGCTCACTGCTCACTGCTCACTGCTCACTGCTCACTGCTCACTGCTCACTGCTCACTGCTCACCGATCACTGGTCACCATCTACCATCCATCATCGGCTGTTTCCCTTTCGTTCCTTTCGATTCTTTCGTTGTTCCCAACTTCTCAACCTTTCCGTGTTTTCGGTGTGTTCCGTGGTTCCTTCTTCGGTGGCGAGAAGCGAGCAACTGCCGGGCTCCGCGCGGAAGGGCGAAGAACAAAAGACCAAGCTCAGATATCAGGTCAGTCTGGAGGCTCATCATGAGATCTCAGACGGTAAACGACGCGGTGACGTTTTGTTCCGACAGGCTCCCGCTTGACGTCGAATCGTTCGCTGGCGATCAGCATGTCTTCGAGCGATTTCGCCCCACGGTCCTGAAGGATCTTGGTGATCTCCTTGCGCGGGAAGTCGGTGAGGCGAGCCGCAGCCGCGCCGAGCGCAATCCATCCGTCCGCTTCCTGATGTCCTCTTGCGATGTCTTCGAGTTTGTCGATCAAGGGGTGCTATGAATTGAGATGAGCCAGGAAACGCGCCCGGTTTTCGGGCTTGATAATTTGAGCCCTAAGCATTCTGCGGGATTCATGAATATTGAGATAGTCTGATCGCAATTCTTCGATCTCGGGAAGAATCGCCTCTCGTTGAAGGTCCAATCGCTCGGCCATCTCGCGGCAAGCCTGCAGGCAGTCTCTGTCGAAGCCATCGAGGAGGTGATGGACCAGCCAATTGCGCTCATTCACGAGGAATTCGAGACTCTCACGCCGCTTTGCCAGTGTTTCTGGATCGTTTTCGATCGAGACGGTGAGGATCATGCCCCCTTTGCCGAGTCGCTCTGGAGTCGCCGGCGGATTGGGTTCTTTACCCAGAAGATAGATATCCGTGAATCGGGTAGAGAGGCTGCCCAATGTCATCTTGGCCACGCGCTTCTGCTCGTTTGCGAGGGATTCCGCAGCGTTGTCCATGGAAATGGTAGTGCCTATCAGCTTGGCGATTTCCTTGAGGATTTGTTCGGCCATCTGGAAGCAAACAAGGTTCCGGCCGATCTTCCTGAGAACGTCATTGTAGGCATCCTCAAGCGCCGATTCATCGGGGGTTGTGGGCTCGGGCATGGGAGGCATCTACGCAGGCTGTGAGAGATCGATTTGGCAGCGCTCCTCCAGTTGGGCGGCGATGGCGCTTTGATCTTGGGCGCTGAGGGTTTCCCCGCGGCGTGACAGGAAATTCGGAAGCTCCTTTGCATTGAGAACGGAAACCGGTCCCTTGCCTCTTCTGTCCACCCACCAACCGGGCATGACGAGCACGGGAGTGACCGGGATGGGGCGGCCGTTCAAGGTCGTGAGTTTGGACGACAGCCAGTTGGCATTTTCCTGAGCCTGCTTGAGGCCGTAGCGATTTGCCCGCATCGGTGAAGGGAAAAGAAGTTGGGTGCCATCGAAGATCACCTTGTAACCCGCCTTTCCGGCATGGTCGCTATCCTTGGGTTTGCGGCGGGTCTTGGTTTCGATAGCGAAAACGGCAACCGGAGTCACGACCACGTGGTCGATGTTCCAGGGTTTCCCGCCGGGGTCACGGACCTCGAGATCGTGGAAGACCTTGATGGTGTCGCAGGCGATTTGATCGAGGAGTCTGCCGACGACCTGCTCGCCGATGAGCCCCAGGCGGTGATTCCGATAGCGGATGAACAGGCGGCCGACATGATAAAGGAACGCGCAACTGGCCAGCATGCCAAGGGAAAGGCTGATGGCAGGTGGGGCTTTCGCGACAGACGCAACGTAGGCAAAGAAGACGCCACTGAAGAGAGCGAGGAGCAGATGGAACTGGATCTTCTCCATCAATTCGGAGCACCGCATCTGCAAGGACCAGCCTGCGGGGCGGGGCATTTGCAGGAATGGAAGTCGGGTTTCGTTGCCGGACTTGCGGGCGAAACCAACGAGCCACACGAAGAAGGCAGCAAGCGGGATTCCAGGAACACAAAGAAGATAGGCGAGCGTTTCCGTCACCCCTTAACTTTTCCAGATTATCCTTGGGGCGTGAAGAAAACTGCTCCTCCGTGATCGCGTGGGAGTAGGGTTCGTCCTCAGAAACGGGAAGCGAGCGACAGCCGGAGGCCGCTTCGCGGAAGTTCCGATTTCCAAGGGCCAAGTGCCAAAGAACAGCCGGGGCAAGACGCAAGATTTCAAGACGCAAGACGCAAGACGCAAGACCGGAGCCCGCTGCGCGGAAGGGCGAAGGACAAAGAACAAAGTTCAAGAATAGTCGGGCTCACTGCTCACCGCGCCTCTCCGATCACTGCTCACCGATCACTGCTCACTGGTCACTGCTCACCATCTGCCATCCAACGTCGGCTGTTCCCTTTCGTTGTTCCTCCTCCGCGCCCCTTTCTTCATCGGTCTTCGTGGACTCTGTGTCTTTGCGGTGAACTTTTCCGGCTCGTCGGCTCCGGTTGGGGATTGCTCCGCGCAGGGCATGGGCGGCCCATGGGCTCCGGGCCAGCAGGCTGGCTCCGGGAAAGCGGCAGCAGGCTGCACGCAGTCCAAGGGGAGCCTACTGCCCACGATCTGGTTTTTCGTCCCTTTCGCCCATTTCGTGGTTCCCCCATTCACCAACCTTTCGTCCGTCTCAAGCTCCCCCCTTGGGCGCGCGGCGCGGGTCGAGGGGGATTTTCAGGTCGAGATGGGTGCCTTCGCCCGGGGCACTTTGGAAATGAAAGGCCGCTTTGAGGGAATCGGCCCGCTGCCGCAGGGCTCGAAGGGTCGAACTGCGTTCCTTTTTCTCCGCAGGGATGCCACGGCCGTTGTCGTGAATGTGCATGGTCAGTAAGCCATCGATCACTTCGATGCGGACCCCTGCCTGGGTGGCCTCCGAGTGGCGCAGGATGTTGTGCATAGCCTCGCGGAAATAGAGGAAAAGATGCCGGTTCTGTTCATCGCGCAGTTCCGTCTGCCAGGCGGCCTCGTTGGCAGTGAATTCCCATTTCAGCCGCTCGAGCATGATCGATGCGGTCTCCCGCAGGTGCTCCACGGTGCCGATGCGATGCCCGCCATGCGGACGCAGCAGCCACACGATGTCACGCACCGCACTGACGGTTTCCGCGGCGATGCGTTGGATGCGTTTGAGTTCATCGGATGGCCCGGACCGACCTTCGGCGAGGTCCGCGAACATCTGGATGCTGCCCAGGTTGCTGCCGACTTCATCGTGAAGATCGCCGGCGATGCGCTCGCGGACTTCGATGAGTTTTCTCCTTTCCCGCGCCCGGTAGCGGATCGGCAAGGCGATCAACAGGGCGAGGGCCAGCAGGGAAATGGCGATGGCGGTCCATAGGCCTATCCTCCGCCACTTCGACACCAGGCCCGCCGCTTCCGTTCGCAGGGCGTGGGCTTCATGTTCCAGGGTGAGACGTTGATCCAGACGTTGCAGCCATTCCAGCGAGGAAATCAATTGCCCCTCGGGCCCGAAGCCATCTGTTAGACTGAGCGATCCCCAGTATTTCCCACCGGGGGCGACGATGTTTCCCATGCCATCGGGCGAGAAAACCTTGGCACCTGCGGCGACATTTCCGGCAGGTCCCTCAAGCGTGATTTCACTCAAGGCGCAGAAGGCCGGATAGCCTTCGTACGGCTTCCATAGTCGATCCACCCTGAGACGCACGAAGCGCACCCCACTTGCTGCCGCTTTGAGCGTCACGGGATTGTGGCCGGGATTCCGCAAGGTCCAGTGACCGATTTCCTTTTCATCCAGATCATTCCGTTGGGCCGAGGCGAAAAGCGTGAGTTCCCCGGGGAAACCGAAGCCACCCGGAAGATCGGAGGTGGGACGCTTCGCGGGAAAGAGCGTCAAGGCATCGAATGCCGTTTCCTTGCCGAGATCCAGCTCGATGACCACGCTGGCCCGGTCCTCCTCGCGGCCTTCCGAGAGCCAGCCGACATTCATGTGCGGATCACCGATTTTTTCCGGCAGACCGAGGGGCGTCTGGCCATCGGTGAGGTAGTTCGCCGCCCACTGCCAAGGCGCCGTCGGGGCCATCCCGGAGACCGCGCGGGTTTCCCCACCCAAGGCGATGTTCCGGCCTCGGCTGAAGGCCATGCATTCCGCCCAGGCATGGACAAAACTCCCCTCCCCGTCCGCATCGGGAGCCAGCTTCCCGGCGAGGATGCGCAGGCCGGAAATCGCGACCGCAGGCTCGATGGAAAACAAGAACGGATGCCCCGCCCTTACCGGATCTTTCCACAGATCAGGCCCGGCCACTTTTTCAAAAAGCACCTCACCCTCCGCGCCGAGTCCCTGGACGCGAAAATCATCGGGCATGCCGAACTGCGGCTCCAGTCCGCTGGCATCGTACCGCCTCGCAGGAACCAGAGCGATGTGATCGACCTCCTCCATCCGCCCCCAGTGGATTTCCACCGCATGCGGATCGGCCTCACTGGGAAATGCCGCTGAATGCTGACTGGCGAAGCCACCACTGCCACCCTGGTCATCGATGGGCAGCCGCGGCAGGCTCTCCAAATCCCGCGAGATGTCCGCGAGCCGGGCATCGATTTCATCCAACCTGCCATCGACCGCCCTCGCCAAGCGCCCTTCCCATGCTTCCTGCCCGGAAACCAGAACGGTCAGCAGCAGGAGAAAGGTCAGGGCACGCATGATCGGAGGCTTGGGCTCACATTCCACCTGTCACGCCCGGCGGCATTCAGGCCGGCGGGGTGATGCGGATGCAGTCGTCGGCGATATCCACCTTCCAGTCCGGACGATGCTGCGCCACGAAATCGCGGACTTCCTGAACGCTGGGATACTCCTGCTCGCTACCGCCCGAGAAACAACGGGCGTCATCGATGAGGATCACGCAGCGCAGATCCCGGACGGCGAAGATGTGGGCCAGCTCTTCCATCACCGGCGTGTCCTTTTCACCCCGGGCGGTATTGCCCGCCGAGTAATGGCCATCCAGCCAGAAGAGCGAGGGGCCATCGAGTTTGGGAACCAGTTCCTTGATCACCTTGCCGCTGTCCCCGTGGAGAATCGTGACATTGGCATCCTTGCGGAAACGCTCCACGGCGGCCTGATAGAAATGGTCGGCGAGTTCGATCGAATAGACCTTCTTGAAGCCACCCTTCATGGCCTCCACCATGTCGCCCTTGAAAGTGCCGGTTTCGACCAGGATGGAGAGGCCGAATTGATCGCGGAAACGGGCGATGTTGCGGCGTTTGATCAGATGCGGCGGTGGTGCGGGACAGCCGGCAGCCTCCCATTTTTTCAAGGCGCGGCGGTCTTTCCAGTCACTGATGAATCCCATGATGATGCGTGGTAAGGTCGGTTCCGGCATCCGGTCATGCCGTGGGAGGGATCAAGCCGCATCCCCGCCCGCAGGGCAAGCCTGCAATGGGCTCAGGCTTCGCCCACGACGCTGACGACGATTTCCCGGCGGTGCGGGGCGCGGCGGTGTTCGAAAAGGCAAATCCCCTGCCAGGTGCCGAGGGCCATCGAACCCTGGACCACCGGGATGACCTCGCTGGTCCTCGTCAGGGCCATGCGGATGTGGCTCGGCATGTCGTCCGGACCCTCGCAGGTGTGGGTGAAATACGGCGCATCCTCGGGCACGAGCCGATCGAAATACGCCTCCAGATCCGCCCGCGCGCTGGGATCGGCATTTTCCATGATCACAAGGCTCGCCGAGGTGTGGCGGACAAACACGGTCACCATGCCGGTGCGGATGCCGCTGTTAGAAACGATTTCCGCGACCTCGCGGGTGATGCCGTAGGTCCCCTTCCCGCGGGTGCGGATTTCGAAGGCCGCCGCGTGAGCACTCACAGCCGCTCGGGGGATTGCAGGAGTTCGGCAATACGACCTAACAGCATTCCGGCGCCGCCACCATCGACGACACGATGGTCGAAAGTCACGATCAACTCCGCCTCCGTCGCCGGGATAAAGGTCTCCACCTGCTCACTCCAAATCGGCTTTTTCACCCCGGCGGCAAGCCCGAGGATGAGCGTTTCGTTCGGCAGCGGGATCGGCGTGCCATGGGTCAACCCGAAGGTCCCGAAATTCGTCACTGTGGCAATGCCACCGCGGGTATCGTCCTCGCGCAGACGGCGACGGCGAGCCCGCTCGACCATTTCGGCATAGACATTGGTGAGTTCGGCCAGCGTCAGGGTGTCCACCTTGCGCAGCACCGGCACGACGACGCCATCCTCGACCTGCACCGCGACGCCGATATCGAATGCACGCGGGTGAACGATGCGCTCGCCGATGAGGAAACCGGCACTGGCCGGGTCCTCAGCCAGGGCAAGGGCGAAAGCACGCAGGACATACAGGGTGAGCCCCGGTTTCGGGTCCTGCTGGCGGCGGTGATCGAGCACGCGATCGAGCAGGACCGGCCGGCTCACCGTGGCCAGTGGCCGGGTCCAACTGCGACGCATCGCATCGGCCACCGCCATGCGCATGGGCGAGGCATGGCTGCTGGGCCAACTGCCGATGTAATCGAGGAATTTCTCCAGGTCCTCCACCGTCACGCGCCCGCCGGCACCGGTGCCGACGATGGCGGAAATGTCGGCCTCGCGCAGACCCATTTCATCCATGCGGGCCCGCATGCGCGGGGAAATGTAGTGGGCCCCCTTGATCGTCGCCGCCGGCACGGGAAGGCCGCGGACGCTGGGTTCCACCACGGGTTGACGCTCTTCGTAGCTGTCGTCATCCACCGCAAAATGCAGGTTCTTCTCCGCCGCCTGCGGGGCCGATGCCGCCGCTTCCCGCCGCTCGGCCGCAGCCTCCAGGGTTTCCACCCCGGTGCGCGCGACTTCCTCCTCCGTCACATCGAGCAGGCCCAGGGTGGTTCCTACGGCATACGTCGTACCTTCCACAGCCAGCACCTCGCGCACGATGCCGTGGCAAAGCGTGGTCACCCCCATGGTGGCCTTCTGGGTTTCCACTTCGATGACTTCCTGGTCCGCCTGGACACCGTCACCGGGGGCGATGCCGATGCGGACGATGGTCGCCTCGGCGATCGATTCGCCGAGCTGGGGCATGAGAATGGGAACGGTGGGCATGACGGTTCAGAAGGAAAGGAGTTCGCGCATGGCCAGACAGATCGTTTCCGGGGTGGGACGATGCGCCGCCCAGAGGTTCGGGTGATAAGGCACCGGCGTGTCACGCGAGTTCAGCCGCGCCGGCGGGGCATCGAGCAAGTGAAAGCCCTCGCCTGCCACACGGGCGACGATTTCCGCCGTGACTCCACCCCACGGAAAGGCCTCGCCCAAGGCGAGCAGACGACCGGTGCGGGCGACGCTGGCGAGCACGGTGTCCATGTCGATGGGTTTCACGGTCCGCAGGTCCACGACCTCGATTTCCCAACCGCTCTCGGCTTGCAAGCGGTCGGCGGCGCGCACTGCTTCGTGGACCATGGCACTGTAGGTGACGATGGTCGCATGCTTCCCCGGCCGCGTGATCCGCGCCTGACCGAGGCTCAGTCCATCGTCCTGGATCGAGGGCGATTTGAGCCAGCGGTAAAGAAACTTGTGCTCGCAGTAGATCACCGGGTCGTCATGCGCGACCGCTTGGATGAGCATGTGATAGGCATCCGAAACCGTGGCCGGGGTCACCACGACCAAGCCGGGATAGTGGGCATAGATCGCCTCCATGCTCTGGCTGTGGAAAGGTCCCGAACCCGGCGTGCCACCGGAGGGCAGGCGGATCGTGATCGGCACCGGAACGCCGGTCCGGTAAAAATGCGTGCCGGCGTGGTTGACCAGTTGGTTGAAGGCGATGGAGGAGAAATCCGCGAACTGCATTTCCACGATGGGACGCATGCCTTCGATGGCCGCGCCGATGGCCACCCCGGCCATGGCATCCTCGCTGATCGGCGAGTCGAGCACGCGGCCCGGAAAGGCCTCGGCCAGGCCCTTGGTGGCCTTGAAGGCACCGCCGAAACGGCTGATGTCCTGACCGTAGAGAAAGACACGCGGGTCCTCGCGCAGGAGGGTTTCCTGAGCCTGGAGAATCGCGTCCACGTAGGTGATGCTCATGCTTTGCGCGGTATTCAGATCAAAGGCTTCGAACAGGCTTGCCAGACCTCCGTCCACGGATCCGGCTTGGGTTCCTGCTGGGCAGCGGCGAGGGCGGCCTGAACCCGCTCGCCGGTTTCCTCACGCCAGGCTTCGATTTCCGCAGTCGTGGCGTAGCCGCATTCGACGATTTGAGCGGCGGCGACATCCATGCAGTCCCGCCCGAGATGCCCCGCCCGCAGGGTGTCCGGCACGTAGCTGCCATCGTCATGCTCGCCATGCCCGGTGAGGCGCAGCAGGCGGGCGACGACCATTTGCGGCCCGTGACCCGCACGCGCCCGTCCCACGGCTTCCGACATCACCCGCAGACATTGCAGGAAATCGGTGCCATCGAGGTCGTGACCGTCCACGCCGTATCCTTTCGCCCGATCTAACAGATCCGCGCAGGCAAACTGGCGGTCGTTGGGGGTGGAGTAGGCAAATTGGTTGTTCGCCACCACCACGACCAAGGGCAGTCGCTCCACGGCGGCGGTGTTGAGGCCCTCGTGAAAGGCACCGGTGGAGGTCGCACCATCGCCGATGCAGGTGGCACCGACCACGCCCTCCAGTTCGCCCTTGAGACGTTTCGCGAGCAGCGCCCCGGCGACGACCGGCACCGCTGCTCCGAGGTGGGAAATCATCGCAAACATCCCCTGCTGCGGCCGGCCGCGGTGAATGTTTCCATCCCGGCCACGCATCGGACCGAGAACCGAACCGAGATAGGTGCGGGCGCAATCGATCACCTCCTCGCCGAAAGCCGTGCGACCGCCCTGGTCGCGGATCAGCGGGGCGAAGAAATCACGGCCCATTTCCAACTGCGCACCGAGGGACGCGCTCACGGCTTCCTGCCCCTTGCCCAAATAGACGCCGCCGACGATTTTCCCCGCCTTGTAGAGGCTGGAAAGCTTCATTTCCAGGATCCGCGCTTCCAGCATCGCCCGGAAGACCTTGCGGGCCATTTCCGGTTCGGAGGATGAGCAATGAATCGAGGAGTTCCCGGGCACGGGCGAAAAGCTAAGGTGGCGGACTCCGGGGGGGCAAGGGTTTGATTTGCAAGCTCCGCGCAGATTCTTGCAGGCCGTCCTTGGGAAGGCCGCTTTTATCCTCAGCGAAAGCCACAAATCCGGTCATTTTTGCCCGCGCTCCACACTGGACAGCCCCCCGGCGAGGATGGATAAACCGCCCGCAATCCTAACCGAACCCGCATGAAACCGACCCTTCTCGTTCTCGCCGCCGGCATGGGCTCCCGCTACGGGGGCCTCAAACAGATGGACCCGATGGGCCCGAATGGCGAAACGGTGCTGGATTATTCGGTCTTCGACGCCATCCGCGCCGGCTTCGGCAAGGTGGTGTTTGTCATCCGCGAGGATTTCGCCGAGGCCTTCAAGGAGGGCGTCGGATCGCGCTTTGCCGATCGCATCGAAGTCGCTTACGCCTTCCAAAAGCTCACCGATCTGCCCGAGGGCTTCAGCGTCCCGGAAGGTCGGGAAAAACCCTGGGGCACCGCCCACGCCGTCCGCGCCGCCCGCCACGTGATCGATGGCCCCTTCGCGGTCGTGAATGCCGATGATTTTTACGGCGCCGATGCCTATCAGGTGATCGCCGCATGGTTTGCCCAACATCAGGGCAACGATGGCAAGGAACACTATGCCATGGTCGGCTACCCGCTCCGCAACACCCTCTCCGAGCACGGCAGCGTCAACCGCGGCATCTGCCAGAAAGACGCCGCCAACCTGCTTACCGACGTCGAGGAAGTGGTGGAAATCTCACGCGGCAGCGATGGCATCGTCCGTGGCACGGGCATCGATGGCACGCTGCGGGAAATCGCCGATACCTGCCCGGTTTCGATGAATTTCTGGGGCTTCACCCCGGCGTGGCTGATCCAGTTGGAAGAGCATTTCATCGAGTTCCTCACCCAGCGCGGCGGGGAAATGAAGAGCGAATGCTACATCCCTACCGTCGTCGATGACCTCATCCGCAAAGGCGCAGCCGATTGCGAAGTGCTCGACACGACCGCCAACTGGTTCGGCGTGACTTATCCCGATGACAAACCCCACGTCGTCTCCTCCATCCAGGCCTTGGTCGAATCGGGCGAATACCCGTCGCCCCTGCACTAAGCCTAGAAGGGAAAACAGGAACCATGGATTTCACGGATATACACAGATAATCAGGGAGTTGCATGGATTGATCGATTCACCTGGTGGGTGATCGTCATATGCCTCGTAAGCATCTCTGAATCCGTGCCTTCTGTGTAATCCGTGGTTTCCATTTCTGAATTCAGGCTAAGCCACCTTCAAGATTTCCCTGGGGCCTCTTTTTTGAAAAACGGGAGGCTCCAGATGATTGGATTCGCAGCAAACCCCGCCGCGATCAGCGCATCGGACGTTTCCGACCGGCGTCATCGACGCTGACGTAGGTCACCAGCGTGCGGAAAATCGGCGGGGCGCTCGGGTTGCGTTGGTCGATGACCTGAACCTCGTAGCCCACCGAGGTGCGACCTTCGTGGACCTTGCTGCAACGGATCGTCAGAATGGTCCCTTGGCGGACCGAGTGGCGGAACTCCACTTTATCCATCCCCACAGTCACGAACTGGCAGTGGGGGAAATCGAGGCTGGCCGCGATCCAGCAAGCCTCGTCCACCCAAGCGAGGATCCTCCCCCCGAAGAGGAAGCCGAAATGGTTGAGATCCTCCGGCAGGACGAGTCGATGCGTTTCCATGGGGCCTGCCTCAGAACAGCTTGCGACGCCTTTCGCGGTGGAGTTGGGCATCGATGGAATAGGCTCCCGCGCCCGCCGCGATGAGGGCGAGGCAGGGGATCAGGTAGAGCAGTGCCGGTTCCTTTGATGCGCCGCCAGCCATGAAAAAGGGATCGGCCGCATGGACCTGGAAAGCCCCCACGACCATCGTGAATCCCAGCACAAAAGCCGCTGGACGGGTCGCCAAACCCAGCACCAGCAAGGCGGCGCAGCCGACCTCGGCAACAATCGTTGCGGCCATGCTGAGAGGTGGCGTCAGCCAGGAAAAAGGCAGGAAATCCGGCACCGGCCAGGCATCTTTCTGTTCCTGGAACTTGGCGATTTTCCCCCAGCCGTGGCCGATGAGCATCATCAGCCCGAAACCCACCCGGAGGATGAGCAGTCCCGCGGAGGCGCTGGTTTCCCGCGTCCCGCAGTCGAAAAAGAACTTCTTCACGCCTCCTACGCCTCCTCCTTTTCCTTTTTGAGCTTCAGCGTGATCCGCTTGAGCCGATCCTCGCCGCCCGGGGAAATGGAAACCACGTCCGGATGCTCCATCAGGGCATTGTGCACCAGACGACGGTAGTAGGCATTGAGCGGCCGCATTTTGAAGGGTTTCCCCGATGCCTTGACCCTTTCGGCCAGAGTTTGGACCTCTTCGACCAGTTTATCCTCCTGGATCGCCCGGAAATGCTCGCAGTCCACCCGGATCCGCGGGGCCTTGGGGAAATGCTTCCGCAGCACGCGATTGACCAGATACTGGAGGTCGTCGAGGCGCTCTCCATCCTTGCCAATCAAGTGCTTGCTCTCGCTGGTGAGTATCTGGAGGCACGGCCCCTCCCCGCTTTGTTGAATCTCGATGGTCACGGGAAATCCGAGATGCCCGAGCATCGTATCCAGGATTTTCCGTGCCGCGTCCTCCGGTGTCATGCGTGCAAGCTAACAAGCCTCGGCCCGGGGTCAATCGCCGGACTCCCAAACCCGCGCCAGTTCTTCCGCAAATCCCGCCAAACGGAGCTTTTCGGCGTCCGAGAAATCGTGTGGCTCCCGCATTCCGACTCCCAGAGTGCCCAAAATCTCCTTCCCATCCCGTGCAAAAACCGGCACCGCCAGCGAGCCGGAGACCTGGGTCTGCCGAGCCCCTTCCTTGGCCACCCCGCCCAAATCCTGCTGGAGATTGCACAACTCCACCGGCTCACGGGTCGCCGCGGCCGCCCCGGCAATGCCCTTGCCAAAAGGAATCCGGCCGATGACCGGCATCAGCGCCTCCGGAATCCCCACCGCCGCCTCCAGTTCCAGCCAATCCCCGCCCACCGCACGATGCACGGTCCCGGTCACACAATTCATCCCCGCCAGCACCCCGGCCAGCCACGTTTCACGGTCACTCATGGGGGGAATGTCGTCCTTTCCCGGCATCCTGCCAGTCTGAAGCGCATGACATGGGAAAACATTCGGCACTTGCACCCCCCCTGCCCGCCCCTCTTGAATCATGGCCGACAAGAAACCCAAAAATCCCATGACCTTCCCCACTCTGCTCCTCGGCCAGGCCGCGCCTGAAACTTCGACCGCGATGAGCGGACTGGACATGATCCTCTTCCTTGTTGCTGTCGTCGGCGTCATCGCTTTCGGCATCTGGCAGGGGAACAAGGAAACCAAGGGCGCGGCCGAAAGCGGCGGAGCCGCAGGATACTTCCTCGCCGGACGCGGGCTCACCTGGTGGCTCGTGGGTTTCTCGCTGATCGCCGCAAACATTTCCACCGAGCAGTTTGTCGGCATGTCCGGACAAGCGGCCGATTGGCTTGGCATGGCAATCGCATCCTATGAGTGGATGGCGGCAATCACCCTGGTGGTGGTCGCCTTCGTTTTCCTGCCGAAACTCCTCCGCTGCGGGATCTACACCATCCCCGAGTTCCTCGAATACCGCTACGGCGTGCTGTCCCGCACGATCATGGCCGTGGCCACGCTCATCATTCTCGTCGGGGTGCCCACGGCTTCGGTCATCTATTCCGGTGCCAAGGTCGTCTCCGTCTTCTTCGCCGGACAGTCTCTTCTCGGGCTCGACCTCGGTAACATCACCGTTGGCTGCTGGATCATCGGCCTGTCGGCAGCTCTCTACGTCTTCGTTGGCGGCCTCAAGGCATGTGCCTGGACCGATCTGATCTGGGGCGCCGCCCTCATCGTGGGCGGCGCCGTGGTTCTCTGGCTCGCCCTCGGAGCCATGAAGGAGGCCGATCCCAACGAGCTGATCGTCACCAAAGTGGCGAACTCGAATGCCACCGTCGCCGATCTGGAATCCGCTTCCGCATGGGAGCGCTTCATGCTCCTCAACGACGGCGTCGATGGCGAAGCGAAGGCGGTCAACGGCGAAAACATGGCTGGCGGCAAACTGCACATGGTGCGCCCCAAGGAAGATCCATCGATCCCTTGGACCGCTCTCATTCTCGGGCTTTGGATCCCCAACTTTTTCTACTGGGGCCTCAACCAATACATCGTCCAACGAACCCTGGGATCAAAGTCCCTGGCAGAAGGGCAGATCGGCATCGTTTTCGCCGCGGCTCTCAAACTCATCATCCCCTTCGTGGTCGTGATCCCCGGTATCCTTTGCTTCAATCTTTATCACAAGGACCTCCGGGCGGAAGCGGTGAAGAAAAACGAGGTCACGCTCGTATCGATCGAAACCCCCGATGCCGATGGCAAGGCGAAGGTCTTCCCCTTCACCCTGAATTTCGCCGGTGCCGACCCCGCCGGAGCCCGGAAGGTGCTCGAGCACAATGCCCGGATCACCGGAGGTGCCGAACTGCCACCTGCGGCAGCGACGGGTGACGAACTGTTCGCCGCCAACAAGGCGCTTCTGGACAAAGCGAAGGCCCAGAAAATCAAGGAAGGCACCAAGCTCGTCGGTTATGATTACGATGCCGCCTTCCCGATGCTCCTGCGCAAACTCCTCCAACCCGGAGTCACCTGGTTCGTGCTCGCCGCCATTTTCGGAGCGGTGGTATCTTCGCTGGCATCGATGCTGAATTCGGCGTCCACCATCGCCACCATCGATATCTTCCAGAAACTGAAACCCTCTTCCAGTCAGGATGCCTTGGTGGGAGTCGGCAAGTTCTTCACCATCCTTTTTGTCCTCATCTCCTGCCTCATCGCCCCCAACCTCGGCAATCCGGCCTTCGGCGGTATCTTCAACTTCATTCAGGAGTTCCAAGGCTTCATCAGCCCCGGTGTCCTGATGGTCTTCCTCTTCGGCTTCCTTGTCCCCCGTGCGCCGAAATTCCTCGGCTGGCTCGGCATTCTGGTGAACGCCCTGCTCTACGGCTATCTCTTCCTCTTCCACTCCGAGATCGCGTTCCTCAACCGCATGGCGATTTGCTTTGGTGCGGTCCTTCTGGTGATGACCGTGATCACCCTCGTCAAACCTCTCGCCAAGCCCGTCGTGCTGCCTACCACCGACCTGATTTCGCTGGAATCCTCCAAGCCCGCGAAGATTTTCGGAATCGCCGTGGTCCTCGCGACCCTGGTCCTCTACGTCATTTTCTGGTAAGACTCCAAACCCTCTGATCCGGGACAGTCGATGCTGTCCCGGGCTCATCCCCAACCTCCATGGCCCTCTCCCTGAATCCTCCCCTTGCCGACCTCGCCGCTGATGCCGCCGCCGCGCTGCGGGAAAATTTTGGCGTCGAAGCCAACCTCACCGCCGCCGCGCCAGGGCGCGTGAACCTCATCGGCGAACACATCGACTACTGCGATGGCTTCGTCCTGCCTTTCGCCATCGATCGCTACATCGTCATCGCCGCCCATGCCAATGGCACCAGGCAAGTCCGCATCGGCTCGGCCCATCAAAGTCCTGCGGTCTTCGATGTTTCCCAGCCTCTGGAAATCGGGGAGCCGAAGTGGTCGAACTACATCCGCGGCGTGATCCGCGGCTTCCAGGACCGCGGCCATCAGATCCCGGGCTTCGATGCCTGGATTGTTTCCTCCGTCCCTCTCGGTGCCGGCCTGTCCTCATCGGCCGCACTGGAATGCGCCACCGCCACCTTGCTCGAAGGTCTCCTCGATACCGTTCTCGACACCCGCGAAAAAGCCCTGCTGGCGCAGAAAGCCGAGCACGATTTCGCCGGCGTGCCCTGCGGGATCATGGACCAGTTCGCCTCGGCCTTCGGCAAGGCGAATCGGCTGGTGCTCATCGATTGCCAGACCGGCGAACCCGAGTTGGTGCCTTTTGAAAATCCGGATCTCACCGTGCTCATCGCCAACACGATGGTGCACCACGAGCTTTCCGATGGCGGATATGCCGCACGCCGTCGGCATACCGAGGAAGGCCTGGCAATCATCGGGAAATCCTCGTGGCGCGATGTCACCATGGCCGAAGTCCTCACCTTGTGGGACGCCTTGGACGAACCCATCAACCGTCGCTCCCGCCACGTCGTCGGGGAAATCGAACGCACGATCGAGGCCGCCAAGGCCCTCGCCTCGAACCAATTTGAGGCCCTCGGTCCGCTCATGGCCGCCAGCCATGATTCCCTGCGCGATGACTTCGAAGTCTCCTGCAAGGAACTCGACCTCATGGTGCAGATCGCCCGTGACATCGGTCGCAGCGGCGGAGTCATCGGCGCCCGCATGACCGGCGGAGGCTTTGGTGGTTCCACCGTCACGCTCTGCGAATCCGGCAAGGCCGCTCACATTGCCGCCACGCTGGCAGCCGAATATGAAAAGGCCACCGGAATCAAACCGGAAATCTTCGCCTCCCGTCCCTCCCAAGGCGCCCATCTTGTTTGAAAATTCAGGGCGGTCATGAGGATTCATGCCGCCCATTCCCCTTGTCCATGGGGTGGGGCAGTGCTCATGGTAGGGCGTCCATGAAACCCCACCTGATTCTCCCGCTCCTCTGCGCCACCCTCGGGGCCGTTTCCCCCGCCATCTCTGCCGAAGCTCCGCCCGATTGGGAAAATCAGGCCATTTTCCGCATCAACAAGGAACAGCCCCGCGCGGTCTCCATGCCTTTCCCCACCGCGGAGGGGGCCATCCACCAAAAGCGCCTCGAATCACCCTGGTGCCAGATGCTCCACGGTGAATGGAAGTTCCACTGGGTCGATCATCCCGACAAACGGCCGATGGATTTCTTCCGCAGCGACTTCGATGACAGCTCGTGGAAAACGATTCCCGTGCCCTCCAATGTGGAGATCGAAGGTTACGGCACGCCCATTTACACCAACATCAACTACCCTTTCAAAAAGGACCCACCGCGCGTCATGGGCGAACCGCCCGCCCATTTCACCGCCTTCCATGAGCGCAATCCGGTATCCTCCTATCGCAGGACCTTCACGATCCCTGAAACCTGGAAGGGCCGCCACACCTTCATCACCTTCAATGGCGTCGCCTCCGCCTTCTACCTCTGGGTCAACGGGGAAAAAGTCGGCTACTCCGAAGATTCCCGCACCCCGGCGGAGTTCGACATCACCCGCTTCCTCAAGCCCGGGGAAAACCTCCTCGCCGTCGAAGTCTATCGCCACTCGGATGGCTCCTACCTCGAATGCCAGGACTTCTGGCGGCTCTCGGGGATTTTCCGCGATGTTTATCTCCACTCCTCCGCCCCGGTGCAGCTCCGCGACTATTTCGCTCGCGGCGGGCTGAATGCCGACTACTCCCGCGGCTCGCTCGATCTGCGTTTCGACCTGCGCGACCTCCGCACCGGCAAGGCTCCGGCGGGAGTGTCCATCGATGCCGCACTCACCACGCTGGATGGCAAGGAAATCGTTTCCACCACCATGGATGTCGGGGAAAGCGGCAAGGCTGATACCATTCTCAGCGATCTCGATATCGATCCCTGGTCAGCCGAATCCCCCACGCTCTATCAGCTCCTCCTGACCCTGAAGGATTCCTCTGGGAAGGTGATCGACTACTATGGTTCCCGTATTGGATTCTCCCGTTCGGAAATCAAGAATGGCCAGCTCCTCGTCAATGGCCAGCCGGTCATGATCAAGGGCGTGAACCGCCATGACCACGATCCGGTCACCGGCCAGTATGTCACGGAGGAACGGATGCTGCAGGACATCCTCATCGCCAAGGCGAACAACATCAATGCCATCCGCACCTGCCACTACCCGAACGACCCGCGGTTTTTCGAACTCTGCGACATCCATGGCCTCTACGTCTGTGCGGAGGCAAACATCGAATCCCATGGCATGGGCTATGGCCCCGAGTCCCTGGCCAAGGACCCCACATGGCAGGATGCCCACGTGGACCGCGTGCGCAACATGGTCGATGCCTTCAAGAACCACCCGTCCATCATCCTCTGGTCCCTCGGCAACGAAGCCGGCGATGGCGTGAATTTCGTGGCCTGCTCGAAATGGATCAAGGACCACGAACCCTCCCGCCCGGTCCACTACGAGCAAGGCGGCAGGGCGGCCCATGTCGATCTCTATACGCCGATGTATGCAAGCCACGACGATTGCCTGCGCTACTGCCGTGATGAGGAAAAGAAACCCCTCGCCCAGCAGCGCCCGCTCATCCAGTGCGAATACAACCATGCCATGGGAAATTCCTCCGGCGGACTGGCCGATTACTGGGAAATCTTCGAAAAGGAACGCCTGCTCCAAGGCGGCTTCATTTGGGATTACATCAACCAATCCTTCGTCGCCACCAAGCCCGCGCCAGATACCGTCGATGACTCGTCGCCCCTCCGCCACCACGTGGACCTCCGAGGTCGATTCGATGACAGCGGCCTGCTTGATGGGCATGCCTGGATCCATGCCGATGAGGCTTTCGATTTCGCCAGTGGCTTCACCCTCGTGGCCGATGTCACCCCGGGCGAAAACCCCGGACACAATGACCTCATCACCCGCGGAGACCGCTGCTGGGCGCTGAAATTCAATCAAGAGGGCCAATTGGAATTCTTCGTTTACGATACCACCTGGCATGCCGTGATCGCCCCGCTTCCGGACGGTTTCCAAGGCAAGCGCCAGCGCATCGCCGCGGTCTTCGATGGTGTAAAGCTGCGACTTATCGTCAATGGCACCGAACTTGCCAGCAAGGACTATCAAGGCGCCATCGCCACGACCACTTCGCCAGTGGGCATCTCGATCAATGCCGACTACCATGACCGGAATTTCAACGGCACCATCCACCGCGTCCGCATCCATGGCCGGGCTCTGGAGACCGCGGAGCTTGATGCTCCGGGCGACCGACTCGATATCGATTTCACCCGCTGCAAACCCTCCACCGGGAAAAGGACCTTCATGGCCTACGGCGGCGATTACGGCGACCAACCCAACGATGGCAACTTCTGCTGCAATGGCATCATCACCGCCGACCGCAAACCCAATCCGCAGCTCCAGGAGGTCTTCAAATGCTACCAGGACATGGGCTTCGAACACCTTGGCGAGGGCCGCGTCCGGATTTCTAACAAACGCTTCTTCCGCGATCTCTCGGATCTCACGCTGCATTGGGGAGTCTTGATCGATGGCAAGGGCGCCGTGGACCAAAGCGCGGAGCTTCCCGCCATCGCCCCGCAAACAAGTGGGGAAATCACCCTCAAACTGCCTGACCTCGACTCCGGCGAAACCGTTCTCGTGCTGGAACTCCGCCAGAAGTCGGACACCGCCTGGGCGAAGGCCGGCCACATCGTGGCGTGGGAACAATTCGTGCTCACTGCGGACAAGCTCGATAGCACCCTCGCCAAGGACGGCAAGGCACCCACGGTGACGCGCAAGGATGGCACCACCACCCTCACCGCCGGCAAGGTCACCGCCGTGTTCCGGGATGCCGATGCCGCGCTGGTTTCCTACCTCTCCGGCGATCGCGAACTTCTGGCCGGGCCATTGAAACTGAATTTCTGGCGTGCGCCCGTGGACAACGACCGCGGCAACAACTTCCGCGAACGCTGCGCCGCCTGGAAAGAGGCGGGCAAGGGCTCAAGAGCCACCCGCCTGGAGGTCAGCGAGGACGGCTCCCACGCCATCGTCACCGCAGACATCGCCGTTCCCGCCGGGCAAACTACGGCAACCCTCGTATTTACCATGGACTCCGCAGGCCGCATCGCCGTGGATGCCCAGGTCCGCCCGAAAGGCGGAAACCTCGGCCCCCTGCCCCGCTTCGGCATGCAGTGCCGCGTCCCCGCGGATCTCGATGCCATCACCTGGTATGGCCGCGGACCCATGGAAACGATGGTCGATCGCAAGACCGGCGGGCGTCTCGCCGAATGGTCGGTGGCCGCCGCTGACGCCTGGTTCCCCTACGTCGAGCCTCAGGAAACCGGCAACCGTACCGATGTCCGCCACGCGCGATTCACCGATTCCGCCGGCAAAGGCCTGCTCGTCCGGGGCATTGGCGCGCCGTTGGAAATCGCCGCTTATCCCTTCGCCATGAGCGATCTGGAAGGCCCGCTGCACCCCTGCGATATCCCGCAGCGGAACTTCATCACCCTCAATATCGACCACCAGCAAATGGGCGTCGGCGGCATCAACTCCTGGGGCGCATGGCCCCTGCCGAAGCACATGCTGCCCGCAGGCAAGACCTACAACTACCGCTTCTCACTGGAGCCGCTGCCCTGAGCCATCCCCACCGGGAAGTTCGAGTCCGAAGTAGTCACGGGCGTTGCCGAAACAAATCGCGCGGACCATGTTTCCTAACAGGTCCATGTCCTTCGGCAGCTCCCCGTTGACCACGTCGCGACCGATGAGATTGCACAGGATGCGGCGGAAATACTCGTGCCGCGGATAGCTCAGGAAGCTCCGTGAGTCGGTGAGCATGCCCACGAAACGGCTCAGCAGGCCAAGATTCGAGAGGGCATTGATCTGCCATTCCATGGCCTCTTTCTGATCAAGGAACCACCATCCGCTGCCAAACTGGATCTTGCCCGGAACACTGCCGTCCTGGAAATTGCCGATCATGGTGGCGAAGAGATAATTGTCGGCGGGATTGAGATTGTACAAAACCGTCTTGGGCAATCGGTTGTCGCGATCGAGCCGATCGAGATACCCCGCCAGCGCCGCGCCCTGCGGTCGGTCGCCGATGGAATCAAAGCCGGTGTCCGGCCCCAGCGTGCGGAACTGGCGGCTGCTGTTGTTCCGCTGCGCGCCCAGATGCAGTTGCTTGGTCCAACCCTTCTCGGCATCCAGTCGGCCGAAGTAAACCATCATGAAACTCCGGAAAGCCGCCGCTTCCTTTTCCCCCACCGCTCCCCCGGATCGGGCGCGATCAAAGATGGCGGCGACAGTCGATTCCTCGACATCCACGGAGTCCAGCGCACCCAGCCCGTGATCGGAGAGACGCCCACCCATTTCGTGGAAGAAATCGTGCCGACGCCCGAGCGCTTCGAGGAATCCGCTGAAGCTCGCGCAATCGACCCCACTCGCGGCCGCAAGACGGTCGGTCCACTCGTTGAAAACCTGCGGCTGATCCACCGTGAGCGCCTTGTCCGGACGGAAAGTGGGGTAAACCCGGGTGCGGAGTTTCCCCTCCTCGCGGATACGGCGATGGTGTTCGAGGCTGTCCACCGGATCGTCCGTGGTGCACACCACTTCCACCCTGCTGCGCGTCAGAAGTTCATGCACCGGCATGGCAGGAAGCTGGGCATTGGCCGCCTCCCAGATTTCCCCGGCGGATTGGGGATTGAGGAGATCGTCGATACCGAAATACCTCAGCAGCTCAAGATGGGTCCAGTGATAGAGCGGGTTGCGCAGGGACATCGGCACGGTCGCCGCAAAGGCATCGAATTTCTCCCGCTCCGTCGCGGCACCAGTGCAGAATTTCTCCGCCACACCATTGGAACGCATCGCACGCCACTTGTAGTGATCCCCCTCCAGCCAGATCTGATAGAGGTTTTCAAAACTTCTGTTCGCCGCGATCTGATCGGGCGGAAGATGGCAGTGGTAATCGATGATCGGCTGCAGCTTGGCGTGCTCATGATAGAGTTCGCAGGCAACATCGCTCTGGAGGAGGAAATCGTCGGTGATGAAGGTTTTCATGGGAATTTGCGCGAGTGGATCGTCTGAGCGGGTTTTTCATCGATTCTCCTGCATCGGGCCAGTCCCATTTCCGCCATGAGGGGCTCGCACCGCGGAGATTCCCCCGGAATTTTGCGCTTCCGGCAGACCCGTGGCGGGGTGTTGACTGCCGGGGTTTGAAGCAAGCACCGGGCACCGCCGCCGCGACCTCGCTGGTCATCGCCTCGATGATCGGCACCGGCGTCTTCACCTCCCTGGGCTACCAATTGGTCGGCCTCAGCTCAGGCCCGCAGATCCTGCTGCTGTGGCTGCTGGGTGGCCTGCTGGCGCTTTGCGGAGCCCTTTCCTATGCCGCTGTCGCCGCGCATCTCCCCCGTTCCGGCGGCGAGCACCATTTCCTCGGCACCCTCTTCCACCCCGCCCTCGGTTTCATGGCCGGGGTCCTTTCGGTTGTGGTCGGTTTCGCCGCGCCCACCGCCCTCAGCGCGCTGGCCTTTGCCGAATACCTCGGCAAGGCCTTTCCCGGCCTCCCCGCCGCTCCGACCGCGGCGGCCGTGGTCCTGCTCGGCAGCACCGCCCATGCCTTCGGCACCCGCACCAGTGCGCGGGTCCAGCTTGCCGCCACCGCCTTGAAACTCGGGCTCATCCTCGCCTTCCTCGTCGCCGCAGTCTTCCTCCCGGGAAAAGGCGACATCCGCTGGAGCCCCGAGCCCGCCACCGATTTCGCGGGCGTTCTTCAGCCGGCCTTCGTCGTCTCGCTGTTTTTTGTCTTTTACGCCTACTCCGGTTGGAACGCGGCCATTTATGGGCTTGAGGACTGGGATCAACCGAAGCTCACGGTCCGTCGCGCGCTCGTGGGTGGCACCATCCTCGTCACCCTGCTCTACCTCGCTCTCCACGTCGCCTTTCTTCACGCCGCCCCCGTCGCCGCCCTCCGCGGTGAAGCCGCCGTTGGCGAGATTGCCGCCCGCCACTTGCTCGGTCCTTCCGCGGCGAAAACCACCGCCATCCTCTTCGCCGTCGGACTCTTCGCCTCGGTCAGCGCCATGCTCTGGGCCGGCCCGCGCGTGCTCGCCGCCATGGGCGATTCCCTCCCCAGCCTCCGATTGCTGCGCTCACCACGCACCTCGCTCGGGATCATCGGTGGACTGGCTCTCGTCTTCGTTTTCGCCTCCCCTTTCCGCGAGTTGGTGCTCTACACCCAGACCGGCCTGGTGGTTTGCACCCTCCTAACCACCGCCGGGGTTTTCCGACTCCCCCGTCCCCGACCCGTGATCCCCGCCTGTCTGTTTTTGGGCTTCACCTCATTTGTCGTCATCCGCTCCATCGTCACCGATCCCCTTCCCACCCTCGCCGGGCTTGCCACCGCCGCCCTCGCCGCCATTCTCTGGTTTCCTCTCAAATCCCCGCCACCATGAACCGCACCGTCCTCGCCGCTCTCGCCGCCGTCGCGCTTTCCCAGTGCGCCTCCGAACTCCCACCCACCGCCACCCCTCCCATCGCGCTGAATCCTGCGACCGATTACCGCGTGGTCAGCGGAAATGCCGGAGTCGATGACATCGCCCGCTTCCTCGCCGGCCGCCCTGTCCTCGAAGGCGAGGCCCTCTCCTCCTGGCAGGTGCGGAATGACAGCTACCATGCCCACGCGCTGGACTTCGATTACCTCTGGCGACGCATGGCTTCCCAACGCACGCTACGGCAAGCGCAGTATTTCTTCGAGACCACCCGCGGCCCCCTCGGCAATCCGAACACGGTCGTCTATCCCTTCGGCGGTCCGGACATCCTCCATGCCAACTCGATGTTCCCCACCGCCACGACCTATGTCCTCCTCGGTCTCGAGGACGTCGGTGCCGTGCCGGACCTCGCTTCATCGGACCCCACTCCCCTTCTCGGCCGCTTGCGCACTGTCCTCAACGAACCCCTGCGATACGGCTACTACATCACCGAACAAATGCGCGTGGCCCCTCCCGCCACCCATATCATGATGACCACCCTCGCCCTCAGCGGCGCGGAAATTTCCAGCGTCTCGGGGATCGATGCCGCCGGCCGCCCGGGCGTGGAAATCCGCTACCGCACCGCCGGTGGCACTTCGAAGCGCGCCATCTATGTGAAGGCGGATCTCTCCAACCGCGGCTTCGATTCCTCCCTCCAAGGCTGGCTCTCTCGCTATTCCGGTGATGCCGCTTATTTCAAGGCCGCCTCCTACCTGCCCCACGATGGCAATTTCTCCGCTGTCCGCGATTGGGTCCTCGCCAACTGCCGGTCCGTGCTCCAGGACGATTCCGGCATTCCCTTCCGCTACTACGATTCCAGTAAATGGGAAACCACCCTGCTCGGCGGTTACACCTCGCCCATCCCGGTGTTTTCGAAATTCCGCCAATCCGACCTCGCCTCCGCCTACGCTGCCGCCGGTTCCGTCCCGCAGATCCCCTTCGGCTCCGGCTACCACCTGCGCGCCAGCGAGGCGAACCTGCAGATCCATCGTCGGCGCTGAATTTCCCGAAGCACCCCGTTCGCTTGGCGGATTGATCTGTGGAAACTTCGGATTCCGCCTCATGCCGCTATTCCGGTTTGGATGTTTCACGGACTGGCGCAGCCTGATTCCCATGCTGCGCCTCCTCCTTTTCCTCGCCCTCGGCTCCGCCTCCATCCAAGCCCAGGTCAAGGCACCCGATGCCGACCTGCGTTCCCGCTTCAAGTTGGATCCGCATTACCAGAAATGCCTCGTCGTCGAAAGCTTTCCCATCGTCGCATCCGACAAGGTTCCCGATGAAGCTCTGGAAGAAGCCGCCCACACCATCCGCCACATGCTGGACGGCCGCGCCGACATCCTCCGCGCCCTCGGAGACAACCGCATTCGCTTCGGCATCATGGCGGTGACGGAGAGAACCTGCGATCTCCCCGAACACTCCGACCTCACCCCGCCCGCCTATTGGAACGTCCGCGCCCGCGGTCTCGGCGCCACGCGCGAACGGCCCTGCGTCTCCTGCGGTGCCGAAAACATCCTCCACAACCCGGGCGACCCCTATTCCACCGAGTCCATCCTCGTTCATGAATTTGCCCATGCCATCCACCTCATCGGACTCGCCAGCGTCGATCCCGACTTCGATGCCCGTCTGGCCAAAACCTATCAGGCCGCTCTCGCCAAGGGGCTCTGGAAGGGAACTTATGCCTCGGAAAACAAAGAGGAATACTGGGCCGAAGCCGTTCAATCGTGGTTCGATACCAATCGCGAAAATGATGCCATCCACAACCACGTGAACACCCGCAAGGAACTCAAGGCCTACGACCCGGGCCTTGCCGCCCTTTGCAAGGAAGTCTTCGGCAAAAACTCCTGGCGCTATGTGCGGGCGGATCATCCATCGCGGCGCGACGAACCCCATCTCAAGAAACTCGATCGCAGCCAATTGCCGACCTTCGCATGGACACCCGCAGAACTTGAGGCCTACGAAAAAGTCGAGGAGTGACCCGGCACCGACGGAATTTCCGCAAGTGCCGCAGGTCCATTCGTCAAGGTGACAGAACGGGGAAATCCCCGGCAAACATCTGAAACACCGACGAAATCAAGACCATGAACTCCCTTGCCAAATCCATCACCGCCGCCGTCCTCGCCCTCAGCCTCAGCCTCCCGGCCAGCGCCGATGCCTACATCGAACGCGTCATGCGGGACGAACTTGTCCCCGCTCTGGTCAACAACGGCTTCACCCTCCACGACACCGTGGAAACCGAACTCCTCGCCGAGGGTGACACGCAGACCTTCACCATTCATCCCGATGCCGGTGATGAAGTCATCGTCGCCGGAGTGGGCGACTGGGACTCGAACGATGTCGACATCTTCGTCGTCGGAGCTGAAAGCGGAGACCTCGTCGCCCGCGACATCCTCCGCGATGACAAACCCGTCTGCTCCTTCCACTCCCGCGGCGGCAGCTACAAAGTGATCGTCAAAGTCATCGATACCGACCGCCCCGCCTACGTCCGCGTCGTCTACGCCACCCGCTGATCCCCGCGGACAAAAAGGAGCACAGGCATCCTGCCTGTGCTTCTCAACTTTTGCCGGTGAAAGCGAAGCCATTCCCAAACCGTCCCCGCCTACCAAAGAGTTCACCACCAGGAAACGAAGGACGCGAAGGCGAATGGGAGAGGAACAACGAAATCATCGAAATGGGCGAAATGGAACAGCCGATGATGAATGGCGGATGCCATGAAACGTAGCTACGGCGTCCCGCCGCAGGCCGTGGTGGCTGCGTCCCGCAGCCAAACATCCAAAGCCAAAGCCCCCGCGAAAAAATCCACGCGAAGCCCGGCCCTTATGAAAGGCAGAAAAGCAGCGGAAGCTATGGCAACCTCTACCTCTCGCGAAGCCAACCTGGCATGGCGTGACCGCACCGAGGGCAAATGAGGAAAGGCCTCGGAGCGAAGCCCAGCTGTTCCATGGAACTTGGAACTTCCCCGCGTGCAGGCTTGCCATCCCGGACGATTCCGCCCATTCTCTTGACTGGAGTCGTAGGGCACCCGAACCGATTCCGAAGCCTATCTAGACTTCAATCCCGACGCCTAACCCGCCTCCAGTTCAAGCCGCTATGAACGCCAAAACTTCAATCTCAGGTTCAATCTTCGCTCACCATCGGGCTCTTTGGGGCTCTTTGCTCGGCAGAGGAATCTTGCACTCCATCCTTCGTTGTATGGCCATTCTCCTAGCGGTCTTGGTCGGGATTCTCAGGGCGGATGCGCCAAGATGGGGATGGCTAGGTAACGACGAATCATTGAGAGCCACGTTCGACAGTGCAGAGCCTGTCGCGTTTGTTTGTGTGACCGAGGTTGAACTTCGCGAAGTCAATCCGCCATTCGCGGATGTCGTGTATCACGCAACAGTGATCGAATGCCACAAGGGCAAGCTTTTGCTGGGAGAAAGGATACAGATCGTCTTTAGCACCGACAGCTTGCCAAAGAACGACGAAGATCGCCGAAAGTTTATCGAAAGTGCCAACAAGAAGAACAAAGGCGACTTAAAGTTTGCATTCATGCAGAGCGGAGAAGATGGAACTTACTTTTGCGATTTTATCGACGGTCCAACTTACACAAGCGCTTTGCAAGATTTCCTAAGAGGCCTGCAGAACTGGCACGAAGATGGCCAAGGCAAACAAGCAGTCGCTCCACAATCCACTCCCTCTCCCGAGCCAAATCCGGAGGACAGCGACAAACCTTAACCAGAAACGGAAGGGCGCACGCGGTAGCGGATGCCGGACTCTATCGTTGAGCATGAAAATGAAACGCAGGAAGAAGCCCCTGATCTTGTTCGCTGCTCTTGGCGTCCCAGTATCTGCCGCACTCCTCTACTTCTTGATTCCAGCACGAACCCAAATCAATCAGCCGATCAGCAATGTGAGGGATGCCTTGAAGGACCTTTATCCGAAACACGACTTCAAGACGGTGACAGGCAACGGAACTTGCTTCCACGGCAACATCCGAGAGATCCAAGAACACCCAGCCTATGCCGGATGGGGCGATCCAGGCTGGGACCTTGATGTCGAGTATCGTGAAACGGAAACAGGTGCATTCGAGGTCGAGATCGACAACCACGCCAAGCTTGTAGCACGCAAAACAATCATCCGAGCCGAGCCCTTGGATGACGGAGCTACCCTTATTGTGGTTCGGAGCGATAAGCGCTGGTTCCTACTGAACTTTCTTGGGAAGGATCCTTCATTCGCTCGATCCCGTCTTCAAGAGATCCGGTCCTTTTTTGCCAAGGGCGGACCACACGATTGACCGTGCCATCACTTTGACGTTGTTCGGGGAATGAAGATTTCAAATCGCGCGTTCGCCCTCGCGGGAATCTTGGCTCTTAGCTGCTGCGATGATGCCGATTGGCTCTGGAAGGACGGGAACTACCGAGTTTATACGCGGCCCAATTCACAGGAAATCATCCTGGGATACCACTTTGGAGATGGTGGCGTTTTGGGGCTGTCCGAAGCAACCGTTACAGCCGCCGGAGCCGACGTTCGATATGTCGTTTTTCAGGTGAACCATTCCTCGAACTACTACATTTTGAAAGAAGCTGATGGAGAGGGCTCGACTCAAGGTCCTTTTGACGAAAAACAGTTCGAGACCATTCGACGCCAACTCTCTCTTCCGCTGTTCGAATGGCATCTGCGCCGATGAAAACCGAACCCATCGAGCCTACTCACTCACCTGCGGGGTGAGTTACCCCCCTTTAAAATCAGGCTTCCCTGTCCGGCGTGGATGAACTACTGGTTCCGCCCGAGAATGAGCTACATTGACACCTTCGACCATCAATACGTCGGTTCGTTCGCCGGTCTGCCCATCTACTATTCCCGTCTTCCCGTAGAAGGTACTGGCGGAGCTGATTTTAGCTGCGGGCCTGATAATCTTGTTCTGGGAGGCGGTGGCGGAGAGCATCCCGCATTGGTCTTTCACCGCTCAGATTGCTTAGCAATGCACTTCGTCATTCATGCAGTCGATAAACACGACAAGGATGCTCGGTCCGTGAACAACATGTTCGGTGATTTTCCGATATGGGACTATTTGGAAGTGCCATTTGCTGAACTTTTCGAGTTTGCGGGTTGGTCGGTCATGCACTATCACGACTTCTACGAGAGATGCAGCTCAGTGGCTGTTCCTCGCCCTTTTGGAGTTGATGACTATCTTTCGTTTGAAGACTGGCTCGCGATCTGTTTCGGGGAATTGGTTTGGTTCTCATTTCCGGATCGAATCGAGAATCTGAAATCTGTAAGAACGATGCATCCAAATCTCCGACCCATAGCGAACAATGTGACAATACCACCGCCAGGGTATCCAATGCTCTACGGTCGGAAGCTGAACGAAGATAGAGTCGTCTGGGGAGATCACTATTTCACGCAAACCACTCAAGGACTGAAAGAATAGCGAGACCGGGGAGTTGAAGTCCCCCCCCAACCCACCCCGCCCCACC
>JALOTY010000063.1 GCA_025457665.1 Akkermansiaceae bacterium
CCTGGCGCGGCGGCGAGGGCATCCACTCCTTTTTGCGAAATCGGGTCAGAAACAAGAACGCGGTGATTGGCCATGGCGGCGCTCATAGGGTGGGGGACCAGCCAGCGCAAGTGCTCCCGCATGCCGATTGCGTCAACCCGACGTGAAATTCGCCGATCACGTCATCCGCCCCGGCGGGTGAAGACACCCCGGATGCTGGGTTTTCGTGCCGACGACCCTCAGATTGGTCGCTGGCCACCGTGGCATCCTCCCCGCCGGGACGAAATCTGTGCAATGCAATAAACGCAGTAGTTACAAAGCATGGTCGATGTGACTCCGCAAGCGTGAAAACGCCGGAAATTTGTCAGCGCCGGATTTCAGGGGTTTTTGAGCCTCTTGCGGTATTCCGCGGGGGACACGCCGACCATTTCCCGGAAGCGGCGGGAAAAGGCGCTGTGGTCGTAGAAGCCTACGTGGATGGCGATTTCCGTCACGCTCATCGCCGAATTCGCGAGGTAGTCGCAGCTTTTCAGGATGCGCAGGCGGATGAGGTATTGGTGGATGGAGGTCTTGAAGGTTTCGCGGAAGCGGCGTTCGAGGTGGCGCGTCGAGAGACCGACGATTTTGGCGAGGTCGTCGTTCGAGATCTGCTCCGCGTAGTTCTCCTTCAGGTACTGGGTGATGGCGCGGAGGTCGAGGTAGCCTTGAAGCTCGATCCGGGCGCCTTCATAGCTTCGAACCATCCCGCAGAGTCCGGCGACTTTCCCGTTGCGGTCGTAGAGGGGGATTTTGTCGGTCACGAACCATTCCGGTTCGCCGAGGTGGTCGGGGAACAGTTCGACGATGCCGCTGATCGGCTTTCCGGTGGCGAGCAACTGGAGGTCGTCCTGCCGGTATTTTTCGGCCAACTCTAGAGGGAAAAGTTCAAGGTCGGTATGGCCGATGATTTCGGCTTCCGAGCTTTTCCCGCAGCGGGCGACGAATCCCTTGTTTCCCGCCATGAGACGAAGTTGGCTGTCTTTGGCGAAATAGAGAACGTTGGGCAGACGGTCGAAAAGTGCCCGCCCGGCACCCGGCGCGAGGTTGGCGCTCCATTCGTGGGCCTCGTCCAAGGTCATCATGGCGCAAAATTACTCATTTTTCTGGGCAAGCCTACAAGCGAAAGCTGGGATGCCAAACTAGTTTCTTTTCAGACCCATTCGGAAGTCTCATTTATTGTGACCCTCTATTCTTTGCCCACATGTCAGACAAACCCGTTCGTGTAGCCATTGTCGGTCTCGGTTTCGGTGCCGAGTTCATCCCTATTTACCAACGCCATCCCGGTGCCGAGATGGCCGCCATCTGTCAACGGACCGAGTCCCTCCTCCATGAGGTCGGGGACAAGTTCGGGATCCAGAAGCGTTACACCTCTTACGAGGAACTGCTGGCGGACCCGGACATCGATGCCGTGCACATCAACACTCCCATTCCAAACCACGCCGAGCAAACGATTGCGGCGCTGGAAGCCGGCAAGCATGTTGCTTGCACGGTCCCCATGGCGACCTCGGTGGAGGACTGCCGTCGCATCGTGGAATTGGTCCAGGAAAAGGGCCTGAAATACATGATGATGGAAACCGTGGTGTATGCCCGGGAGTTCCTCTTCATGAAGGAGCTTTATGACCGCGGGGAACTGGGCAAGCTGCAGTTCCTCAAGGCATCCCACCAACAGGACATGGATGGCTGGCCGGGATACTGGCCGGGCCTGCCGCCGATGCACTATGCGACCCACTGCGTGGGCCCGGTGCTGGGGCTGGGGCGAAACGAAGCCGAATACGTCTCCTGCTTCGGTTCGGGCACGATCCGCGAGGAGATGCATTCCTGCTATGGTTCGCCGTTCGCGGTCGAAACCTGCCACATCAAGTTCCGCGATTCCGATCTCTCCGCGTTGGTTTACCGATCCCTCTTCGATGTCGCCCGCCAGTATCGCGAGTCCTTCGAAGTCTATGGATCGAAAAAAGCCGTGGAGTGGCCGCTGATCGAGCACGAGCCCCTCGTGATCCACACGGCCAAGCGCCCCGAGCCGGAAATCCCCGAACGTGTCGAGTGCCCGGATTTCGCCCATCTCCTGCCCGCCGAGATCGCTCCCTTCACCACGGGTGGGGTTTACGGCGGTGATGGTGGCGAGGAACACCTCAGCTTCACCCAAGGGGCGGGACATGGTGGGTCCCACCCTCACCTCGTCCATCAATTCGTCGAGCTGCTCCACGGTCGCGGTGAGGGCTATCCGAATGCGGTGCAATCGGCCAACATCACCTGCACCGGCATCCTCGCCCATGAGTCCGCGATGCGCGGCGGCGAGCTGATCCGCCTGCCGGAATGGACTTTGTCCTGAATCCTTTGGTGATGCCGCGGTGGAGATGAAAGATTCCGCCGCGGCATGCACGTTGAAGTTATGTTTTTCGCGTTGCCCCTCATGGCGCGCTCAGGGTCGCCGGTTTCTCTCTGAAGTTCCGCCGACTTTTTCCTCGTCTCCCATCTCATTGACTCATGAAATTCCTTGCAGCCATCCGCTGGATTCTTCCGGCCCTGGTCCTGGGTGCGGTTATCGCCGCCCCGGTCTTTGCTCCCAAGCCTGAGGCCCGTCGGCTTGAAGTCCTGTTCTTCGGCGCGCCGACACAGAACGGTCCGCACCACGATCCGATTACCCGTTATCGCGCTTTGAAGAAGGGCATCGGCATCGATGGCATCAATCTGACCTACTCGGAAAATCCCTCGGAGGCCTTCACTCCCGAAAATCTCGCCCTCTATGATGCGGTCCTGATGTATGGCAATTGGGAGCAAAACGGGCCGATGCCTGCGGATCAACTCAAGGCCCTGCTTGCCTACGTCGAGGGCGGTGGTGGCTTCCTTCCAGTCCACTGCGCGTCGGCTTGTTACGGCGGATCCCCCGAGTTTGTGAAACTCGTGGGCGCCCGTTTCAAATCCCATGGTGGCGAGGTCTTCCAAGTGAAAAACGTGAAGCCTTCCCATCCGATTCTGAAAGGACTCGATGGCTTCAAGGCTTGGGACGAAACCTATGTGCATGATCAGCATGGAGACGACCGCGAGATTCTCCAGATGCGCGATGATGAGCCGTGGACCTGGACCCGGACGCAGGGCAAGGGTCGGGTGTTTTACACCGCCGCCGGACATGACCATCAGGTTTGGGATTTGATGAGTTTCCAACACCTGCTTCGCAATGCGATCTTCTGGACCGTGGGTCCGGAGAAATATCAGCTCCTTCGCGACCTGGAATTGCCCAAGCCGGGGCAGATCGATGTCTCGCTGCCGGGATACCGGGAACGCAAGGAAATCACCATGGCGCAGGAGCCGCTTTCGCCCGAGGAGTCGATCAAAATGGCCAAGGTTCCTCACGGCATGGAGATCTCCCTGTTTGCTTCCGAGCCGGACATCGTCAACCCGATCTATGTCAACTGGGACCATCGCGGTCGTGCCTATGTCGTGGAAACGATCGACTATCCCAACAATCTGCACGTCGGCAAACTGGGGAATGACCGGATCACGATTTGCGATGACACCAACGGCGATGGTCGCGCGGACAAGTTCACGCGCTTTGCCACGGGGCTTTCGATTCCCACTTCGCTGACCTTCGTGCAAGGGGGAGTCCTCTGCACCAATGGCTCGCAGATCCTTTTCCTCAAGGATACCGATGGCGATGACAAGGCGGACGTTCGCAAGGTGGTGCTCGATGGATTCGGCATGGGGGACACGCATGCCGGTCCCTCGAACCTGAGATATGGTTTTGATGGGTGGATCTGGGCCACGGTCGGCTACTCCGGTTTCCGCGGGGAAGTGGGGGGCAAGCGTCATGAATTCGCCCAGGCGGTTTTCCGTTTCAAGCCGGATGGCTCGGAGCTGGAGGTGATTCAAAACACCACCAACAACACCTGGGGCCTGGGCTTTACCGAAGAGTTCGATATCCTCGGCTCCACGGCGAACGGCAACCCGAGTTGGTATGTCACTCTGCCACGCAGGGACTATGAGAACGCCGGGATGGAACAGCCCCGGACTCCGGCGGCGGACAACAATCCGATTTTCAATCCGATGTCGAAAGACATCCGTCAGGTGGACCAGTTCGACCGCTACACGGCGGCTGCGGGTCACGCTTTCTACACCGCCGAGCGTTTCCCGGCGAGCTATCAGAACCGCGTGGCCTTCGTCTGTGAACCTACTGGAAAGCTCGTAGGTCATTTCGACATGGAGAGAATCGGCGGTGGCTGGGTGGCCCATCAGTCGTCCAACAACCTCTACTCATCGGCCGATGCCTGGTCCGCACCGGTAGCGGCCGAGGTGGGCCCGGATGGTGCTGTGTGGATCTGCGATTGGTACAACCTGATCATCCAACACAACCCGACCCCCTCGAAGAATTCGGCGGGTATCGATGCCCGCAACGGCAAGGGCAACGCTTATGAGACTCCCCACCGCGATGTGCAGCACGGCCGGATCTATCGGGTCTATCCCCGCGCAAGCAAAGACGACGTGAATCCGGGTCTGGATCGAGCCAAGCCTGCGACTCTCATCCGTGGTCTGGATCACCCCAACCTCCACTGGCGCCTCCATGCCCAGCAACTGCTGGTCGAAGCCGGAGATGCGGCAGTGGCTCCGGATTTGGTGAATCTTGTCCGCAGCGGGGAGCATGCCGGGCCTCATGCCCTCCATGTTCTCGCCGCCTTGGGCAAGCTGGATGCCGCTTTGCACGGTGCCGCGCTGGAATCGAAGTCGCCGCCGCTGCGCCGCGCAGCCATCGACCTCGCCACTCCCGACATGGTCAAATCCTTGGTTTCCGCGCCGGGGGTGACGGAAATGGAGGGTCGTGAGTTGACCGAAGTGCTCGCAAAAATCGCCCGTGCTGAAGTGGATGATGCCACCGGTGCCGCCCTGCATCGTCTGGCTGTGGCGCGCCCGGGGATTTTCGAAGACCGGAGTCTGGGCGATGCCTGGAAGATGGCAGCACGTCGTCATGCCGCGGGTGTGCTTGCCGCTGCGGGTCCTTCTGCCACCCAGAAGTCCGAACCCGTGAATCTTCTGCCAAACCCCGGATTCACGGAAGCCGCGGGGGATATGCCTGCGGGTTGGACGGACCGTCGATTCTACGGCGGTGCGGGGGCCGACAAGGTGCGTTTCTCATGGGTGCCCGAGGGCATCGAAGGCAGCCCCTGCGTGAAGATCCAATCCGATCAATCCACCGATGCGGGACTCGCGGTGACGGTGCCGGTGAAGCCGAATACCCGCTATCGTCTGTCCGGCTGGGTGCGCAGTGAAAATGTGGTGGCCAATCCGAATACCCCGGGGATTCTTCTGAACGTCCATGCGGGCCAGAGAACCAAGGGCATCAGCGGGACGACAGGCTGGACCCGGGTGGAAGTCGAGTTCAACTCGGAAGGCAGCAGCGAAGCCGTGATCCATTGCCTCTTTGGCGGATACGGTGGAGCACGTGGCACCGCATGGTACGACAACCTTGCCCTCGAAGAACTCGGCTCGGGTGGGGGTCTTGCCGGAGCGATGGACGAACTGGCCGCTTTCCACAAAGCGGGTGGTGCCGGCAACGGAGCGGTGGCTGAGAAGAAATTCAAGCCCGACCCCGAGGTCCATGCTCGTGGCGAGGCGGTCTATGCCCAGACCTGCATCGCCTGTCACGGCGTGGATGGCAAAGGTGTCCCGGGTGCTTTCCCGCCCATCGATGGGTCCGATTGGCTGACGGGAGATGCCGCCCTGCCGATCAAGATCGTGCTGCATGGCCTGCAAGGTCCGCTTGAAGTCCAAGGCCAGAAATACAACAGCGTCATGGCTCCCCTGGGTCCCCAGCTCAATGATCAGCAGGTGGCCGATGTGCTGACCTTTGTTCGCCAACGCTGGACCAACGATGCGGCGCCAGTGACAGCGGACGAGGTCAAGAAAGTCCGCGCCGAGACTTCGACCCGCAAGGTGCCCTTCACGGCTGCGGAATTAGGCCGCTGAGCCATGATGAATAGAAATCCCGCCGACATGGGCGTTCAAGATTCCATGTCGGCGAAGCGGGTTTGACCTGTCGGCGGAAAAGGACTTTATCGCGGGCATGAAAATCATTTCCCGCGAGGAGGTCGAGGAGTCGCTGTCTTATCCGGGCTTCATCGAGGTTCTGGCCAAGGCCTTCGCCAGTCGTCACACCATGCCGCCACGGCAAGTGTTGCCGCTGGCTCCGGGTGGTCACGATGCCTTTGCGATGCTGCCGGTGTGGGACGAAAGGGTGATTGCCTTGAAGGCCTTCACCTATTTCCCGGAGAATCCGCCTCCCCATCCGTCCCTGCATTCGAAGATTCTCGTTTTTGATCGGGCCCATGGGGTTCCGTTGGCTTTGGTCGATGGCACGGCGGTCACCTACTGGCGGACTGCGGGCGTTTCCGCTCTGGCGTCCCGCCATCTATCCCGTGAGGACAGCGAGGCGATGTTGCTGCTGGGCACCGGACGACTTGCTCCCTATCTGATCCGTGCCCACGCCAGCGTGCGGCCTCTGAAAAAGGTGCTGCTGTGGGGTCGGAATCCCGACAAGGCCAGGCATCTGGCGAAGTCCTTGCAGACGGAGTTTTCCGGGCTGGAAATCGATGCTGTGCCATCCATCCAGGCAGCTTGTGAAGTTGCCGACATCGTCGTGGCGGCCACCGGTTCCCCCCAAGTGCTGGTCCATGGCGAGTGGCTGCGTCCGGGCATGCATCTCGACTGCCTGGGCAACCATCACGCCCATTTGCGGGAATGCGACACGATGGCGGTCCTGAGATCGCGGGTCTATGTCGATACCAAGGTCAACTGCTTCAAGGAAGCCGGTGAACTCCTCGTCCCGGTGGACGAAGGAGTCTTCGGTCTGCATGAAGTGGTGGGTGAAATGGCGGAGCTATGCCGGGCGGAGGTGCCGGGCAGGCAGAGCCGTGAGGAAATTACTTTCTTCAAATCCGTGGGCTGCGCTCTCGGCGATCTCGCCGGAGCGCTGGCAGTCATGGATGCCTGCTGACCGGCAGACACACGCCGCATCTGTTAGATAACGGGGGCGAGATCAGAGTGTTCTTTCAATCATCGGCGCGGCCCGTGGTGGCGGACTCCATGCGGGTTGCGCATTCGATGATGTTCAGCGCGTGATTGCCGACCGCTTCGAGGTGGTTGTTCGTCTCCGTGTAGAGCATTTCCGTGGGCACCTCGGCGCCGGATTGCATGCGGCGGATGGCTCCCTTGTTATGTTGTTTGCGGAGAGTATCGATGCGGTCTTCGATGCGATTGGCATTCTCCAGCATTTCCCCGCTGACGCCGGAAAGGGAATTCGCGCAGAGGTCGAGGATGGCGCGGACCTGGGAGCAGATGGCGGTGAGTTCGCGATGCTGTTCCTCGCTGAACTGCCGGCCTTTCTCGTATTTCCGCTGCACGATTTTCACCAAGCGGTAGATGCGGTCGGTGGATTCCTCATATTCGGAGACGACGCGCAGCATGGCGGAGATTCGAGCGGCATTCGAGGGGCCGATTTCATGGGCCGAGCACTGGATGAGGTAGCTGGTGATATCCTTCAGCATCTCATCGCAATCATCCTCCATCTGTTTGAGTGCGGCGACTTCCTCGGAGAGGTCCGTCTGGGGGTGATTGAGGAGCTTCACAAAGCCATCGAACATCTTCGAGGTGAGATCATTCATCCTGCGGGTCGCGTCTTCGGCTTCGGCGATATTCAGTTCACCGAGGTCCACCAGTCCTTGGGAAATGTATTGCAGGCGCGGCGCGGATTCCTTCGCGGAATGGTCACGAACCCACCATTCGACGAGTCGGGCGATCTGAGGAACAAACCAAATGAGGAGGCAGGTGTTGGTGAGGTTGAAAGCCGAATGGAAGATCGCCGTGGCGAAGGCGATTTCATTGGTGCGGAAACCATCGGTCGCGGAACGCATCGATTCCGGGAGCATGCCGGCCAGTTTCCAGACGAGACTGCTGAAGGGCGTGAAGAGCAGGAGCATCCAGATCACGCCGATGACATTGAAGGCGAAGTGGGCGCGGGCCGCGCGTTTGGCATGGACATTCGCCCCGAGCGCCGCGAGCCACGCGGTGACCGTGGTGCCGATGTTTTCACCAAGGACGATGGCGGCGGAGTTCTGGAACACCGTCATGGGGTCATGAAGATCACCGAGCCAGCCATTCATCGCGCAGGTGATGGTGATGGCCATGGCAGCCGAGGAGGATTGGACGAGAAGCGTAAGCAGAATCCCACCGGCCAGATAGAGGAGGACCGAAACAAAGCCGCGTCCGCCCATCCATGCGGTGATTTGCCGGATGGTTTCGGCGGTTTCCGGGTCATCCTTGATCATCGTTTTGAGATCCGGGACGGATTCCTTCAGCAGTCCGAGGCCGAAGAAGATCAGGCCGAAACCGAGGATCAGCTCACCCCAGCTTTTGCCCTTGTCCTTGCCGATGAAAACAAAGGGCAGGCCGATGCCGATGAGCGGCAGGGCGACGCTATCGATGGAGAATTTCCCGACCATCGCCACGATCCACGCGGTGATGGTGGTGCCGAGGTTGGCACCCATGATGACGCCGATCGACTGCACCAAGGTTAAAAGTCCGGCATTGACGAAGGAGACGACCAAAACGGTCGTGGCCGACGAGGACTGGACCAGTGAGGTGGTGAGGAAACCGGTGAGGAAGCCGCTGAAGCGATTCCGGGTGAGCCCCGACAAGGCCTGGCGCATCTTTTTGCCCGCGACCCTTTGCACGGCTTCGGACATCACCTTCATCCCGAAGAGGAAAACCCCGAGAGCGCCGAGGACGTGGAGAAGGCCGATCAGGGTGGCGGAAAGGGAAATGGAACCTAGCAGGATCATGGGCTGCGACGAAAACGTCACAGAAAGTCCCGTCCAGCCAGTAAAAATCCTCCCTTATGTGACGAAGTCGTCACAAAGGACGAGCTGCGCCGACGGTGGCCTCGAGGGCATCGAAAACGGGTGAGGGGACGTAGCGGCGGACGGTGTCCTGCCAACCGGCCGGGCCGATAAGGCCCTTGATCATGCTCGATGACACCTCGGCAATGTCCCGCGGTGGCATGAGGAAGGTGGTGGTGATGTGTGGAGCAAGGTCGGCATTGATGTGGCGCATGACCCGCTCGTATTCGTAGTCGTCTGCGGTTCGGATGCCCCGGAGGATGAACTCGGCATTCATTTCCCTGGCGTAGTCCACGAGGTAGCGGTTGTGGAAATGGGCGATGGTGAGGCGCTCGCAACTCGGAATGGAGTCCTCGAGCAGGCGCAGGCGGTCGGCGATGCTGAAGGTGTAGGACTTCGAGGGATTGTCACCGATCGCAACGATGAGGCGGTCGAACATTTCGAGTCCCCGCTCGATCATCCACAGGTGGCCGTTGGTGGGGGGGTCGAAAGAGCCGGCGTAGACTGCGGTGCGCATCGCCCTCAGGTTAGAGGCAATGGACGAAGATCAAAGTTCAAAAAAGCGCCGGAGAGTCCGCGTTTTTTTGAGGTACTTGGCACTGGCGGGTCGGGGGATGCGGGGTTAGGAGGGGCGGCATGAAGCCCTTGGAGCCACTGGCCAAAGCGGGATGGGTCTTGTCTTTCGACTTTGACGGCACCCTGCACGATCCTGCCGCCGAGCCTCCGGTTCTGCCTGAATTCTTCGATTGGGTCCGCGAATTGCGGGTGAGCCATGGGGCGGTGTGGGGGATCAATACCGGCCGATCCATGAACCATGTGATCGAGGGCCTCATCGAGGGCCGTTTTCCGTTTTCGCCGGACTGGGTCGTGGCCCGGGAGAGGGAACTCTGGTATCCGAATGCCTTCGGCCGCTGGCTGCCGGATGAAAAGTGGAACAGGCGTTGCGAGAAGGACCATCGGAAATTCTTCCGAAGCATCCGCAAGCTGTTAGGAAAAATCCGTGCGGAAGTGGAATCGCACACCGGGGCGACCTGGGTGGAACAGGAGGGGGATCCCGCCGGACTCATCGCGCGGAGTGAGGAGGAAATGGAATGGATTATGGGCCGGGTGAGGGAACTCACTGCGAATGAGCCGCAGCTCGGGTGGCAGCGGAATTCGATCTATCTCCGTTTCGGTCACAAGGACTACCAGAAAGGCAGTAGTTTGCGCCGTGTGGCCGAGGGCTTCGGGCTCGGGGCGGAGCGATGTTTCGCCATGGGGGACAGCCACAACGACTTCGAAATGCTAGCCCCTGAAAGCGCCGCCTTTTTTGCCTGTCCGGGCAATGCCGTGCCCGAAGTGCGGGCCCATGTCATCGAGAGCGGCGGATACGCGGCCCGTGGCCATCAATCGGCGGGCTGCATCGAGGCGCTCGGGCATTTCTTTCGCCCGAACGCCTGAGCGTCACGAGATCGCGGTCAGGCTTCCTGGAGGAAACGCCTTTGGGCCTCGGCCTCGGGGTTGAGGGCCAGGTCCTCATTGGCCTCGCTGGTTTCGGCGAGGAGTTCATCGCGGTATTTGGCGATGATCGCTTCCACGGGCCAGGAGGAGGCTTCACCGAAGGCGCAAATCGTGCGGCCATCGATCTGATAGGCCACGCTTTCGAGCGTCTCGATGTCCTTGGGAGTGGCTTTTCCGGCGACGATTCGGTCGGAAATCTTGCGCATCCATGTCGAGCCCTCACGGCAGGGCGTGCACTGGCCGCAGGATTCGTGGGCGTAGAATTGGTTCAGGTTGTTCAGCACCCAGGACATCTTGCGGGTGTTGTCCATCACGATCACCCCGCCGGAACCGGCCATCGATCCGCAGGCTGCGAGCGAATCGAAGTCCATGGGGATGTCCCAGAAGCTGATCTGCTTGTCGGTGCCATCCGGGCCTTGGCCGCGGAGGGTGAAGGTTTCGTCGCAGCGGAGGATTTTCGATGAGGATCCGCCGGGAATCACGGCCTTGAACTCGCGGCCTTCCTTGGGGCCACCGCAGATGTCGTAGAGCAGTTCACGCATCGTCAGTTTGCCGACTTCGACCTCGAAATACCCGGGGTTCCGGACATCGCCGGAGACGCAGAGGATGCGGGTGCCATTGTTGCGTGGCACGCCGAGCTTGGCGTATTCATCGCCACCGCGCTCGATGATGTGCTTCACGTGGCAGAGGGATTCCACGTTGTTGACGATGGTCGGGCACATGTAGAGGCCGAGGGCGGCGGGGAAATAGGGCGGCTTGATGCGCGGGTAGGCGCGCTTGCCTTCGAGCGATTCGATGAGGCCGGTTTCCTCACCACAGATGTAGGCGGCGGCACCGCGGTGGACGTGGATTTCCACGTCGAAACCGGAGCCAAGGACATTCGGGCCGACGAAGTTTTTCGCACGGGCTTCGGCGATGGCGTTTTCGAGGATGATCGCGGCTTCGGGGAATTCCTCGCGGATGTAGATGTAGGCGGTGTGGGCACCGACGGCGAAGCAGGAGATCACCATGCCCTCGATGAGCTGGTGGGGGTCCTGATGGACGATGTAGCGGTCCTTGAAAGTGCCGGGTTCGGATTCGTCGCAATTGCAGATCAGATAGACCGGCTTGGTGTTGTTGGGAGGGATGAAGGTCCATTTCACCCCGGTGGGGAAACCGGCACCGCCGCGACCGCGCAGGCCGGACTTCTTGACCTCTTCGGTGATCGCCTTGGGGTCCATTTGCAGGGCCCGGCGGAGCTGTTCGTAGCCGCCATCGGCGATGTAGGTGGCGATGGAGGGGTCCCAGCCTTCGCGATCGATGTTCTTGAAGATCATCCGGTATTCCCGTGGGTGGGGTTGTTTGCCGGGCTTGTAAGTGATGGCGCTCATGGAGAAGTCGGTGTTACTCGGTGGGAATCGGGTTGAGCTTGAGGCCGTAGGCTTCGAAGCGTTGGAAATCCTTGATGTTGCGAGTGGCGATGGGGGCTTCCTGGGACATGGCGGCAGCAGCGATCATGCAATCGGCATGGGATCCGCGGCGGCGGCCGGTGTAATGGAAAAGCCGCGAGGCCTGCTCGGCCTGCGCGGCATCAAAAGGGTGGACCCGGCGACCGAGGATGGCAAAGACGGCATCCTTTTGTTCGCGGGAATGGGGGCCGTTGCAGAATTCCGACCACGCGATGGCCGAGACGGCAAGCGTTTCGCCATCGCGCAGCCAAGTGCGGATGAGGTCGATGCGCGGGCAGCCGACCGTGACCAGATCGATGAGGAGGTTGGTATCAAGGTGGATCATGCTTCTTCCCACCAGTAGCGGCGGGCTTTCCTTTCCTCTTCCACCTCCGCCCGGAAACGGGCGGCGTCCTCAGCGACCAGACCGCCCCCGGACTGGAGCCACTCCAGGGCCTCAAGGGGAGAGGGCAGGCGTTCTTCCTGATCCGCTTTTTCCTTGAGCTGGCGAACGGCACGACGAACCACCTCCGCTTTGGAAATACTCCACTTGCGGCTCAACTCATCCATCGCCCTGACGGTGAAACCATCAAGAGCCATGCTCGTTCTGGTGAGGGCGTAACTCATGTGGTAATGAATGTGGTATCAGAGCGGGAAAGTCAAAGAAAAAATCAGGAGTCGTAGCGCTCCAGAAGTCCCTGAGCCTTGTCGGCACTGATGCCTTCGTGGAAATCATCATTCACCAAACACACCGGCGCGGTGCCGCAGGAAGCGAGGCATTCGGCAAACTCCACCGACCATTTCCCGCAAGGAGACACGGCGATGGGGTGGTGGTGGGGGTCGAGAGAATCGCGGTCGATCCCGGTGATCTCGCAAAGCCGGTCCATCAACTCGTAGGACCCGCCCATGGCGCAGGACAGGGTGCGGCAGACGCGGACGTGGAATTTCCCCGGGGCCGACTGCCGGAAACCGGGGTAGAAGGTCACGACTTCGAGGACCTTGATGGGCTCGATGCCAAGACGCTGGGCCGTCCAGTCGATCGCCGGGGCGGAAATGAATCCGTGGTGATGCTGGATGTAGTGAAGAATGGGCAGAACGGCGGAGCGCTGGTGTTCGGCAGGGAACTGGGCAATCCGGCGTGCGGCTTCCGCTTCGAGCTCCGGGGTGGGCGCGAAGGGAGGGAAGTGTTTCGTGCCCGGCGTTTCCGGCGAGGCAACGAGATCGGCGAGGGACGAGGCGTACATGGTTATTTGACGAGGTTCTCCAAAGCGGCGAGGTCGCGGAAGTTCCCAAGGTTCTTGCCCTCGAGATCGCAGACGATGACCGAAGGGATCCCGGTCACACCGTGATTGAACTCCTTCTTGAACTTGGGAGCGTCCTTGATCTTGAGCTGGGGCCAAGGCATTTTTTTCTGCACGGCGTATTCTTCCATGGCGTCCTCGTCCGCGTCGCTGGTGATGAGAACCAATTCGAAATTCTTGTTTTTGTGCTCGTTGTAGAACTCCACGAGCGAGGGTGTGAATTGCTGGCAGGGGCCGCACCAAGACGCCGTGTAGTAGAAGACGTAGTATTTCTCCGGTCGCTCGGTCATTTCATATCTCTTCAGCGACTTGCCATCGAGCTTCACGAGATTGCCATCGAGCGCGTCATCGAAGACGCTGGGCTTGGCTTCCGCCTCTGCGGCGGGCGGTTCCCATGCTTCGAGTTTTTCGGCCGATTCTTCGGATAGGTCGGAGGCCTTGAGCGTGACGGTCTTGCCGTTGCGCATCTTGAATTCACCGATCTTTTCGCCGTCTTTTTCGACGACATTGACGAGTTCGAGGTCGGCGGTCTTGCCGTCCTTGTTGGTCCACTCTTCGAAGCCGGCCAAAGCGGCACCGGCAAATGCCAAGGTGAGCAGAAGTGTCGTTTTCATAGTAGTGAAATCATACATCATCGATCGCACTCGCCCATGACGAAGTCGAGCGAGCCGAGAATGGCCGGGATGTCGGAGACCATGTGGCCGGGCAGGAGTTTCGAGCAGATTGAAAGATTGCAGAAAGAGGGGCTGCGGATCTTCAGTCGGTTCGGCACCCCACCGCCTGTCGAGTGGATGTAGAAACCGAGTTCCCCTTTGGGGTTTTCCGCGCCGAAGTAAACTTCGCCTTTCGGGGCATCGATGCCTTGGGTGGCGACGATGAAATGGTGGATGAGTTCCTCCATGGACATGAGCACCCGCTCCTTTTGCGGCAGCATGCTTTTGTCGTGGGCGAGGTTCACCGGGCCATCGGGCATGGTGTCGAGGACCTGGCGGACGATGCGGATGGACTGGCGCATTTCCTCCATGCGGACGGCGTAGCGGGAGTAGCAATCGCCCTCATCGGCCACCGGGACATCGAACTGGTAGTTTTCGTAACCGAGATAGGGGCGGTCCTTGCGGAGGTCGCGCGGGACGCCGGAACCGCGGAGGTTCGGGCCGGTGATGCCGTAGGCGATCGCATTTTCGGCAGAAATCACGCCGATGTCGCACATCCGGTCGCGGAAAATGCGGTTGTTATCGAGCAGCTTGCCGACTTCGTCGATCGTGGCCGAGCATTCATCGAGGAAACGACGCACGGCGGAATCGAAGCCCGGGGGGATGTCGCGAACCTGGCCGCCGACGCGGGTGTAGGAAGTCGTAAAACGGGCTCCCGTGAGCTGTTCGCAGAGGTTGTAAACCTTTTCCCGCTCGGTGAAAGTGTAGAGGAAAACCGTCATGGCACCGACGTCCATCGCGCAGACACCGACGCCGAGCATGTGGGCGGAAATCCGGGCCAGCTCGCAGCAGAGCACGCGCAGGGCCTGGCCGCGGGGCGGGAGTTCCCAGCCCATGAGTTTTTCCACCGCGCAGGCGTAGGCCACGTTGTTGGCCAGGGGGGCGAGGTAGTCCAAACGGTCCGTGTAGGGCACGAACTGGTTGTAGTGCATGTTTTCGGCGATTTTCTCGTCACCGCGGTGGAGGAAACCGATGTCCGGGTCCGCCTTGGTGATGATCTCGCCATCGAGTTCGAGGACGAGGCGGAGCACGCCGTGGGTGGCGGGGTGGGAGGGGCCCATGTTAAGGACCATCTTCTCGCCCATGAGGTCCTCGGTCTCCGAGTGATAGTCGGCGGCTTTGGAGGCGACGTCCGGAGCCTGATATTCAGTGGTGGATGAGCTGCTCATGCGAATTCCCGGCAGGGGGAATAAGGCTTCATGGTGGGCGGTCCGGCAAGGGGTTTGTGAAAAATTTCACAAGCGCCGGGTGGGGATGACGGGAAAAAAGCCGGGTGCCGACGCGGTAAGGCGCGGGCACCCGGGGAAAGTAGGGCAAGGGCCAGGCCGATCAGGCTTTGGCAGCGGTTTCGCCAGCCAGCTCGGTGTCCATGACTTCCTTGCGGAGGTTCTTGTTCCGCGAGTAGAGGAGGACGATGGGCGAGGCAATGAAGATCGACGAATAGGTGCCGACGATGAGGCCGATGAGGATCATCTCCGAGAAGGCCCGGAGCCCGGCGCCGCCGAAGACCGAGAGGATGACGACGGCGAAAATCGTCGTCAGCGAAGTCAAAAGGGTCCGGGAGAGCGTCGCATTGATGGCCTCGTTGATGAGTTCTTTCACGGTTCCCGTCCGCATCAGCAGGGACTCGCGAACGCGGTCGAAGACGATGATGGTGTCATTGATCGAGTAACCGGCGATGGTCAGAATGGCCCCGACGTGGATGAGCTGCAGCTCGCCACCCAGGAGGACCACGATGCCCACGGAAATGATGAGATCGTGAATAATCGCGACAAATGCACCGAGGGCGAAGGAAAACTCGAAGCGCACACTGATGTAGATCAGGATCAAAACCAGGCCCATGGCCAGGGCGATGGCCGAATTGATCAAGAAGGCCTTGCCGGCGGTGGCGGACACGGAATCGATGCTCGTGCCGACCTTGGGTTCGGTCTTGCCGGTGTCCTTGCCTTCGGCATCGAGGACGGGAACGGTTTCCTTGAGGGCGGGGAAAGCCTCTCTCATGGCCTCCTGGATCTTCTCGGTATCGGCCGAATCACAGCGGACAGTGAGCATTTCTCCGCTGCCAGGGGGGCGCTCTTCCTGGAGGATGGGGGTGGCCACGGTATCGAGGTCTTTCAGAGCCTCTTCAGCCTGGTTCTGGCGGATGCCGTCAGCACCGACCGGGAACTGGTAACGAATCAAGGAGCCACCGGTGAAATCCACACCATAGGCTCGATCGCCTTTCACCACGAAGGCACCAATCGATGCGAGGATGACAATCGCGGACAGGGCGAAGCTGAGACGGTATTTGCTGAGGAAGTCGAAGTTCGTGCGGCGGAAGAAATTCATCAGGCTGACCTTTTTCATCAGTCCGAGGTCGATCGCCCAACGGAAGATCACGCGGGTCACGAGGATGGCGGAGAACATCGAACCGAGAAGACCGATGGTCAGAGTGACGGCGAAGCCTTTCACTGTGTCTGTAGCCTTCCAGAAGAGGATGATGGCGGTGAGCAGAGAGGTGATGTTCGAGTCGAAAATCGCGGAGAAGGCCTTGGCGTAGGCGGTTTCGATCGCGGTGGCGAAGGACTTGCCGTTTTCGAGTTCTTCGCGGAGGCGTTCGTAGATCAGCACGTTCGCATCCACTGCCATGCCGATGGTGAGGATGAGGCCGGCGATGCCCGGAAGGGTGAAGGATGCGCCGATGATGGCCATGGCGCCGAAGGTGATGAGGGTGTTCACCAGCAGGGCGACAAGGGCAACCACACCGGCCATGCGGTAGTAGATGAAAATGAAGATCGCGGTGAATGCGAGGGAAAGGGCTCCGGAGATGGCACCTTGTTTGACCACGGCAGCACCAAGGGAAGGAGTGACCTGAGAGCTGTTTTCAATCTTCAGGGCGTTTTCCAGCGGGTTCATCAACTGGCTGGCCAGTTTGGAGGCCTCCTGCAGGTTCTTCTGGCCTTGGATGACAAAGCTCGATCCAAGGGGCACGCTCTGAACCACCGGGGCGGTGATGACGACATCGTCCAGCAGCACGGCAATGCGGTCCTGACCGGGCTGCATGGGGCCGGTGAGGGCGGCCATTTTGTCACCGCCGTCACCGGTGAGGCGGATGGCGACATCGATGGCGGCCCCATTCTGAGTCGGCCAGGCATTGGCCACGTCGGCCCCGGTGATGGAAGGGCGGGTGCTGAGAAGGAGATATTCGGTGAAGGGCTCGCCGTCGTTGTTGGTGCCGTCGTGCTTGTAAGCGCGGAATCCGGGGACGACTTCATCGCCATCGAACACCGCCTTGCCGAGGCGGGCGCTTTCGCGGGAGACCTCGCGGAGTTCGAGCTTCGCAACCTTTTCGAGCTGTTTCTTCACCTCGGCGGAGGCTTCTTCTCCCATGCCGGGCATTTGCACGATGATCGTGTCCGTGCCGGTGGTGGCGATGAGCATGTCGGTGGTGCCGATCGCGTTGAGGCGGTTGCGGATGATTTCGATCGCCTGATCGAGAGCCTCGCGGGAAATCGGGATGACTTCGCCCGTGGTGGTATCGACATTCGGTTGGACCTTCAGGGTGAAAGACGAGCCGCCAACAATATCGATGCCGCCCTTAAGGGACTTGTCGAGCGGGTAGAGGGCCGAGACGCAAAGGGCGATCACGCCGAGCGTCAGGACGGTGCCGATGTTTCTTTTCCGGCGGTCCGATTCCGTGGCGAAATACCAGATGAAGAGGACGAGCAGGGCGATGCCGACCGTGAAGATCACGAGGGGATCGTTGACAAAGGCGAGTCCGAGCAGGGGCGCGATCATGGGTGGAAAGAGAGTCGGATGGAGAGAGGCGGGAAGGGCTTATTTCTCGGCTTCGGCAGGCGCGGCAGGAGTGGAGCCTTCCTTTTTCTGGACGATGGCGATGGCCTGCTTGTCGAACTCGATCATGATGCCTTCGGCGACCTTGAGGTTCACGGTCTTGTCCTTGATGTGATGGACGATGGCGTGAATGCCGGCGGTGGTGACGACGCGGTCACCGGGTTTCATCGATTCGATCCGCTTCTGCAGTTCCTTCCGCTGGCGCTGTTGGGGACGGATGAGCAGGAAGTAGAACATCACGAACATGAGCACCATCATGAAGATCGTGTTCATGCCGCCGCCACCTTGTCCTTGGGCGGGGGCTTGGGCGAGGATGTCGGTGAGGGAAGCGGGGATCATGGTTTGGCGGATGAGGTGTAGCGGCGGATGAAGGAGTCCTTGAATTCGAGGAAGTTTCCTTGCTGGATGGCCTCCCTTGCGTGGGCGGCGAGGGCGAGGAGGAAATGCAGGTTGTGAAAGGAAAGCAACCGCAAAGCGAGGATTTCCCCGGCACGGAAAAGGTGGCGGATGTAGGCCCGGGAGAAGCGGGCGACGTGGGGGTGGGCGGATTCGCAGAGAGGCCGCGGATCGCGCTCGAAAACGAGATTCTTGATGTGAATCGGCCCATCGAGCGTGAAGGCCTGGCCGTGGCGGGCGACCCGGGTGGGCATGACGCAGTCGAACATGTCCACGCCCCGGGCGATCATTTCGAGGATCTGGGGCGGGGTGCCCAGGCCCATGGCGTAGCGAGGTTTCCCGTCCGGCAGGAAGGGGACGCTGTGCTCGATGGCGCGGAACATTTCCACCTCCGGTTCGCCCACCGAGACGCCGCCGATGGCGTAGCCGTCGAAGTCGAGATCGACGAGCTCACGGGCCGAGCGTTCCCGGAGATCGGCCCAGACGGAGCCCTGGACGATGCCGAAATGGCACTGCCGTCCGGGGCCGGAGCGGGGTTCGTTTTTCACCGCCCAGTCCTTGCAGCGGCGGGCCCAGCGGGTGGTCAGGGCCAGGGAGTTTTCGGCGTATTTCCGCTCGCAGGGGTAGGGCGGGCATTCATCGAAGAGCATCGCGATGTCCGAGCCCAGCGAGGCCTGGATTTCCATGCTGAGTTCCGGAGTGAGGAGCATCTTCGAGCCATCGAGGTGGTTCTGAAAGCGCACGCCTTCCTCGGTGATTTTGCGGAGTTTGGCCAGCGACCAGACCTGGAAGCCGCCGGAATCGGTGAGGATGGGGCGCTTCCAATCAGCGAAACCATGGAGTCCGCCGAAATCCCGGATCAGCTCGTGCCCGGGGCGCAGCCAGAGGTGGTAGGTGTTGCCGAGGATGATTTGGGCGCCGAGGGATTCGAGGTCGTCGGGGTGGAGGGTCTTGACCGATCCCTGGGTGCCGACGGGCATGAAAATGGGCGTTTCCACGATCCCATGGGCCAGGGTCATGCGACCGCAGCGGGCCTGGGACTGGGGATCGCGATGGAGGACTTCGAACATGCCGGGGGGACGGCATAGCGGGGAATGGCGGGGTGCCAAGTTCGAAGTGGTGGAGTCCGAGTCGAAAGGGCATCTGGGGGCATGGCCTAGGTGGGAGCTTGGTCCGTTTTCATCAACGGGAGGCTCCCCTCGGATAAAGCTCCTACCCTTCTATCATGGCTTCATCATGTTGATCATGAGCGTTTTTTCTGGCGCAATTAGAGGAGAAGAAGCATAAACGCGCCACTTAAACCTCAATTGCGTCATTTTAGTCCTTAAATGTGCCAGATAGGCCCTATTATGCCACTTCAGATTTCAGACGACGAGCTGCGAGCAATCTTGGAGATGATGGCGGCCATGGGCGGCGATGTCTCCGTGGGCGAACTGATGGCCAGCGAAGCTTTGAATTTCAGACGCCGCACCCTACAGCGGAGACTGGATTTGCTTTGTGGGCAGGGCCGTTTGATTCCCAAGGGTGGGGGCCGTGGCCGACGATACTTTCTGCCCGACACGTCTGACGCAGGAAAGCCCGCGGAGCGAGGTGCGACCACGGATGCGGATTGGCTCGGCAAAGAGGCATTGGAGGTTCGCCGCCTGGTCACGCAGCCGACAAGCAAGCGCCGGCCGGTGGGCTACGACCCGGAATTCCTGAAGTCCTACGTGCCGAACAAAACTTTCTACCTACCACTCGCAACCCGCCAGCGTCTCGCCGAAATGGGACAGGTCGGCATCACTGACCTACCGGCAGGCACCTACCTGCGCCGGATCTTGGACCGTCTGCTCATCGATCTGGCCTGGAATTCCAGCCGCTTGGAGGGCAACACCTACAGCCTGCTCGAAACCCAGAGGTTGCTCGAACTGGGTGAGTCGGCCGATGGCAAGGCGACACAGGAGGCCCAGATGATCCTCAACCACAAGGCGGCCATCGAGATGCTGGCGGATCCCACCGAGGAGATCGGCTTCAACCGATACACGATTTGTAACCTGCATGCCCTGCTCTCCGACAACCTGTTGGCGGACCCGGCAGCTTGCGGGCGGCTGCGAGATCGTCCGGTGGGGATTTCGGGCACGGTGTTCCACCCTTTGGAGGTCCCCCAGCAGATTGAGGAGAATTTCCAACTGATTCTGGACAAGGCCAGCGCCATCGAGGAACCGTTCGAAGCGGCGTTTTTCGTGATGGTGCAACTGCCCTACCTGCAGGCCTTCGAGGATGTGAACAAGCGCGTCTCCCGACTGGCGGCGAACATTCCGATGATGCGAGCCAACTTCTGCCCGTTATCCTTCGTGGATGTGGAGGCCGAAGACTACGTCAACGCCTTGATCGGAGTGTATGAGCTCCAGCGTATCGACTACCTGCGGGATGTGTTTGTCTGGGCCTACACCCGCTCCGCACAACGCTACAATGCGGTGCGCCAGTCGCTCGGCGATCCGGATGCATTCCGACTGAAATACCGCAGTCAGATCGGGAATGCCGTGCGCGAGGTCGTGCAAGGTGGCCTGCCGGCGACCAAGGCCAGTGCGTGGATTCGCCAACATGCAGAAAAGGAAATGCCGGCTGAAGACCGCGCCAAGTTCATCGACACGGTGGAATTGGAGCTGTTGAGCCTCCACGAGGGGAACATCGCCCGCTACCGTTTGCGCCCCGGGGAGTTTGCCCACTGGAAGAGAGGCAAGGCTCAATGATTTTTCATAACCCTGAATTCTGAGGTGGGAACAACGAAAGGAACGAAATTGACGAAATTTCAGTGAGGTGTGTCTGAGCCCATTTCCGAATGGATCCGCAGTTCTGGGTCAATCTGCAAAGCCGCTACGACATGCGCCGGGTCGAATTCGGCAAAGCCAGGGAGATCCGCTCAAGGGTCCAGCCGCTCCCGGCACATTGAGTGATGGATGAAGTCGGAATTGGGCTCGCCGCGGCCGGACCTACCTCTACACCCGCGACCACCTGGGCAGCGTGAGGGAGGTGATGAAGCTGGACGGCACACTTCAGGCACGCTACGACTACGACGCCTACGGCAGGCGCATGACGATCACCCAAAATGCCAACTACCTCGGTGGCTGCGACTTCGGCTACACCGGGCACTTCACCCGCACAGCCTTGGTGGCGGGGAGGACGGAATTGGTGCTCACGCACTTCCGGGCCTATGACCCGACGCTGGGGAGGTGGCTATGCCCGGATCCGCTCGGAGAGTTAGGTTCGGACGGGCCAAATCTATATGGCTACGTTCAGAATAACCCGCTGAACATGTATGACTCCGATGGCCGATGGGGGCAAATTTTAGCAGCTGGTATCATCGGTGGGATCGCCAGTGGAATCGCCGGTGGAATTTCGACAGGAAGTTGGGAAGGGGCGCTGGCGGGAGCCGTCGGAGGTGCCCTGACTGCTGCAACGTTTAATCCTGCTTCAGGAGCAAGCGCGGCTGCACTCATCGGAGGGGAAATTGCGGCAGGTGTCGCCGGTGGTGCAGCAACAGGAATTGTTGATCCTTCTTTTTCATTGATATCATTCTAAGGTTCTCCGCGAGACCATCAAGTCGGCATCACAGCAAATGCGCTCATTACTCTTATCAGGAATCCAATCGCACTTGATGACGTCGTCCAGCAGCCACTTAGCCAGCAGCAGCGGGCGGGGGACTCCATTCCCCAATATACGCGATGACATCATCGCGAAGAGGCGGAAAAGCTATACGAGTACGTATTGTTACGTCCAGCTGGGTATTCTGCTCGCCAAAACGCCCGAAGTGTAACGCTTCACATCAATCAAAACTGCTACCACCCTCTAGTAACGCCTGTCATTTATTCCTAAGAGGAATATTCATCGTTATACCCTCTTTTTTAAATAAGCTAACGTTGTAAGCTTCATGATTAAATTTATTTTTGCGACCACAAGGCAAATTGTGATGTTTTCTCCATACCCTGGGAATGAACTACGCGTCGAGCTCTAAATAAGAGCCCAATGCAACGGGCCCTCATACGATTTATGATCGACGTGTTCGTAAGGTATGAGACGTACGTATATCTGCCTCTTCAAGGGATTGCCACTCAAATGGTTTATTTGTGCGGAAAGGCAGGGGCGATAGGAGGCCAGAGGTTACTGTCCACGCAAAGGTTGTGTGGGCAGTGCAAGGGCTGTCAAGGGTACGGTATATCACTCATCACACTTCCAATCACATCACGCAGCTAATCACAGGGGTCATTAGAAATGAAGGCTGGGTCGTGGAGTAAATATCGCGCCATCGGGTACGGCAAAAACGTACATAAGCAAAAAAGTATCCCGCTCTTCGCAAGCGACATGGTCTTGATCGGACAACGCGGAGAACACGCTTGCATTAGAAATGAAGCCGCGACGTCGATAATCTTCACTGATCAAATTGCAGAGTACATTTTCTGACCTCTTAGAAGCTTTTCGACGCTTCAACTTTCTAACGACAACCGAGCTACGGGTCACATACGAGTAAATACAGAAGAAGTCATATGAGGATAAGCTTTCGTAACGCTTAAATATCTGCAAACGATCCCCTGTCGTCAGCTGTTCAGCGAGGTTCACAGACGAGTGGTCACTGCTCAGTAAGAAGCGTGCGTGAGTTCCACACTTCGAGCAGTGACAAATACGACTCAATGCTGATAGCTCATCGATACGATACGTACACGGTGAAATCAGCAGCTCACTGATTTTCGCGAGACGCGGAACACATATACACGTTTGGTATCCATTATCGAAGCGTGTATCTCGCTGTCAACTTCTGCTATTTCTATAAACGCAAATCTGTCCACTGTAGTTCGCACAGCGTATCAAACAAATCAATCATTAGCAGGAAAAGTGGCAAATGTGTTACAGTAGTTGTACACAGACGTTCACGCACGAATAAACGTAGGAAGAGTACGTCGCAGAGATGAGGATAATTAACTATAGTGTTTGATTATGTCACACGTTATAGTATTATATAGAATACTTTGAAACGTTGCTTATCGTGACGTGTACGCACACAAAAAAAAACTGTTTTCGTTTACTTATGTCAATGTACTTTTAAGAGTTCAGATATTATATATCATGTTACGATTAGTACCGTAATATCATAAAATGAGCTATATTATTACACATGGTACGATGTATTAATCCTCATACGAAGTTATATTGTCAGCACGTTATGATATTATTTAGACGAATGTTGGCAACTCACGGGTCATTAGCAGGCCGTGAGTTCCATCGATCGCCGCCGTGAACGTTGGACGGCTCTCGGTTTCTCGAAGAGGTCGACCTCCACCCGTCGTCCGACGTGGACGGACGCCCATAAGAACGGTTCTCGTCAAGAATATTGCTGAACCTTCCTCGCGTCAACCTCTCCCTCCTGTGCTTTTCTGCGTCCCTGACGTCGTAGTAGCTGCTGCTTCCGCGCGTCGCCGACGATGCAGACGTCGTCAGCCGCTCTCTGTCGTAGTTCTTTCCATCGTAGATGACGTTCGACTCGCTGTCGCCGACGGGCGGGAACGGCCTCGGCGTTTCTGTCTGGAGCTGTTGGCGGTCGGAAGTGGGCGGGGAGGTGAGGGCCGGAGCGTAGGGTATCTCTGACGGACGACCTTCGTTGACCTCTGGCTCGAGGTAGCGGTGCGGCTTTGAGTCTGCCCTGCTGTCGACTTGCGCGGCCGTCAGCTCTTGGATTGCTGCTGGCCTGATGTCGACCGGATCCGTGAATTTGATGTCTTTTTTGCTCGTCGGGCTCCTGAGTATGATGCCAGAGCCGTACCCGCCGGAAGCACCTTCTATCCTTGTGCTTGAATGTAACGTGATGAGAATGAAAATAAACCTCAGCAAATAAGTCAGAGCGACGGCGCGAACCTTGAAAGCAGCGGTAGTTCTAACACTAGTGTTTCCTGATCATTTGTTCAAGGTAAAGTGAGAATGGCTAGGTGCTTGAGCCACACCTGCAAAACACAAATGGCTAAATGGGGGTCTTTATGGTTTCGTAAAATGGCTTGCAAGAATTTTGGAAAATATGCTTCCAACTTATGGTTTCAAATATGATTTCACAGCCTGCCACGACCAAACAAATGGCTGTGATTGCAAGAAGGTACGCAAATCTGCTGGACCAAGCCACACTTTTTTTTTTTTCAAAAACGTATA
>JALOTY010000136.1 GCA_025457665.1 Akkermansiaceae bacterium
GCCTTTCCTTTGAACTTGGCCCTTTGAACTTTGACCTTCCCCGCGTCCAGGCTTGCCATCCCGACCGATTCCGCCCATCTTCCTGACCATAGCAGCCGAGGAACCGACCCAAACCCGAGGCCTATCAAGCCGCATCATCCAACCCTTACTAGCCGTTCAGTTTCGATGATTTTACCTGACTACAACCCTCACCCCGTGATCGACACGCGCTCCCGCTGGTAGTGGTGCACGTTCTCATCGTTCGACCAGAATCATGATATCCAAGCGATCGGTTATACTAGTTGCAGTGCTGACTGTCAGTGGGGGTTGCCTATTGGCGTGGTGGAAGCTGCCTCTCTGGCGGGACACGATTATCCACACGGATGAAAAGGCGCTCTTAGTGGCGTCATCAGGCGATATCTATCCGACAAACCGATGGTTTCTTCGGGGCGACAGAATGAAATTCGTAACTTTGCAGGATCATCGTTCAGGCAGCATCATTTTGTATCTTATTGAGAACTACGATCCAACCCAAAAGGCACGTCTACGAGTCGGAACCGAAGAGTATCTTGCGATATTGGAGCGATCGACATTCGAGAGTGAGCACGGCCGCTCGGAGTGGTGGCTTCGAACCGGCTCGAGAATCGCAAATGTCGAACAAGACGCGGATGATCAATTGCCTGCCCGCGCTGAGTCGGAGGCCGAATGAATGTTTAAACCTTCACCCAGAAGTCAGAGTGCGCTGTCGGCAGACAGTGACATCGCTCGGACGTTGCTACGAGAATGGAAATCACACTCCGGCCTTTTTCCGAAGATGATCTGAAGTGTTTGAATGCGTGGACTGCAGAAGGGCGCATTGCTCAGTACATGAGCAGATGGCTACCCCGAACGGCACGAGGTTGGTCCTGCTCCCAAACTTTATGCCGATGGCACGCGATCATCGCAGACGACCGAAGCGTGGGGACGATTTGGACCGAGCGGGAGCAAACCAACGCTAAAGTAGCCGACCTTGGAATATTGATTGGCGACCCGAATGACCGGGGGCACGGCATTGGGACCTCGGCCATTCGAATTGCGGAGAGGGATGCAATAGAGTCGTGGGGCATCGAGGCAATCCGCTTGCGAGTTCGTGCCTCGAATTCAGGTGCGATACGATGTTACGAGCGGGCCGGCTTCCTTGCAGTAGACCGAACTACGAAGGAGGCTGATGGCGTGGTTTTCGAGGTCGTTCATATGGTGCACGATTTGGCGCCGTGAGGAGGTCAACAAAGGCGAGCAAGGCGCTCCATTCAACGGCGGGTAACGCTCCAGTTTGAATTCGGGCTTCCCTCCCCGCCGTGGATGAGCTAGACGTTTGCTTGGAATAATGCCAGAATCGCAAACCAACCCAGCACAGACAAAGCCCGTTGAGATGACCGGGCCTGAGATTGTTTGCCCTAGTTGTCGCAAGTGCACGAAGAAGATCATCGTCGACGTGAACCGCATCGATTGGGCGAGCATCCTCTTCGTTGGCTTTGCAGCAGTCCTCTTTCCATCACTTGCGGTCAAAGAGCTTCAGTGTGAACACTGCGGCAAGATTTTTCAGGTACCGCCACCGCCAACCAAGAAGAGTGATCACCTGATCGGATTCATCCTTGCTGCATTCTCATTACTGATGCTAGCCCTTGTGATTTGGCTCGTCTTCTTTGGCATGAAGGGCTCGTCACAGTGATCATGAGCGACGCCAATCAAATCGATCAGCGAATCGGGTCGAGGTGACGGGATTGCGCCCGTCACCCCTCCCACACCACCGGACATGCGGGTCCGCATCCGGCGGTTCCAATCAGACGATAGAGGCAGGCCGTGAGCCTCCCCCATAATGCAGTTTGATCCAGATATCCCTCATCTCGGGAACTCCTTGTTCCTTCAGCCAGCGGTCGGTCAGCGCTTTGCGCTCACGCCATGCCAGATTGGCTTCGCTTGAGGAAGAGGTCGCCATGGTTCCCGCCGCATCCAGCTTTTCAGCTTTTCAGCTTATCCCACCATTTCCTTTCGTTCCTTTCGATGTTTTCGTTGTTCCCCACCTCATCCACCTTTCCGTGTTTTCCGAGTGTTCCGTGGTTGCTTCCTCGGGAGCGGGAAGCATCGAGCAAGAAGGAGCCGGGCCGCTACGCGGAAGGGAGAGACACTTCGATTCATGGGCACCTGGCGGCCTGAGTTCCTGCGTCGGTGCCTTTGCTCTGGGACTCGGGCTGGGATCGGGTTTGGGAGAGCCAAGTGGCCTGCGCGCCCCTATTTCCCAAGGAATCCGGCCATTCTATTTGATCTGGGGGGTGGGCGGGGTTTTGATCCCCCTGCCCTGACATGAATCCCGATCTCATCCGCCAAGCCCTCCGCCAAGTCCGCTACCCGGGGTTTTCCCGGGACATTGTTTCCTTCGGTCTCGTCAAGGACGTCCGGATCGAGAATGGCCAGGTCTGGATCCGGATGGAAATCGCCACGCGGGACGCCGCCGTGCCGGAAAAAATCTTCAAAGATGCCCACGCGATGCTCGCGGAAATCCCGGGCATCGGCACACCCAAGATCGAGATCGAAATCAAAGACGCCCCGGCCCAGGCAGGATCATCAGAAGCGGGCAGCGGCAAGTCGTCGATCCCGGGGATCAAACACATCATCGCCGTGGCCTCCGGCAAGGGTGGCGTGGGGAAATCCACCGTTTCCTCCAACCTTGCCCTCGCTCTCGCTGCCACGGGCGCGCGCGTGGGGCTCTGCGATTGCGATCTCTACGGGCCCTCGATCGCGATGATGTTCGGCACCCAGGAGAGGCCGATGGCGAATGAGCAGGAGGAGATCATCCCGATCGAAGCCCATGGCATCAAGCTCATGTCCATGGGCTTTCTTCTCGAAGACCGCTCTCCGGTGATTGTCCGGGGCCCCATGGCGACTCGCTACACCCAGCAGTTCCTTCGCCAGGTGGCATGGGGTGAGCTGGATTATCTCGTGCTCGATCTTCCTCCAGGCACCGGTGACATCCAACTCACCATCGTCCAGACCGTGGCCTTGGACGGTGCGGTCATCGTGACCACACCGCAGGAAATCGCGCTGATCGATGCCCGCAAGGCGGTATCGATGTTTGCCCGGGTGAATGTTCCCATCCTCGGTCTCATCGAAAACATGGCCTGGTTTGAATGCGATCACGGCGTGCGCTACCCGCTCTTTGGAGAAGGCGGCGGGGTGCGTGAGGCGGAAGCGATGGGCGTGCCCGTGCTGGCACAGATTCCGATCGAACCCGTGGTCCGGAGCGGTGGAGACTCCGGCAAGCCGGTCGCGCTGATGCCCCCGGCGGAAAGTGTCGCCTCGGCCGCCTTTCACCAGACCGCCCGCACGCTTGCCAGCACCCTGGCCGCCAAGACTCCCTGATTTTCCGAACCCCTTCATTTCCCCATGCCCGCCTCTCATCGCCTGCACCGCACCAAGCTCATCGTCACCCTCGGTCCCGCAACCGAATCGGAGGAAACCATCGGTCAACTCATCGATCTCGGCGTGGACGTTTTCCGGCTCAACATGAGCCACGCCAAACACGAGTGGGCCGCCCGCATGGCGAAGTCCGTGAGACGCCTGTCGGTGGAGCGCCAGCGGCATGTCGCCGTCCTCTTCGACCTCACCGGACCCTCGATCCGCACCGGGGATCTCAAGGAGCCTTACTCGCTGAACATCGGCGATCTCGTGGAGTTCCGCCGCGAGGGCACGGAACCGACGATCCCGCTTTCCACCACCGTCAACTATGGCGGAATGATGGACGATGTCGCGGAAGGCCGCACGCTGGTGGTGGACAACGGCACGCTGCTCATGGAAATCCGCAGCCGCCAGGACGAGAGGATCATCTGCGAAGTGAAAAACGCCGGGACCCTGGGCTCCCGTCGTCACATCAACCTTCCCGGCACGCGGCTGAACCTCCCCGCCATGACGGAAAAGGACCGCAACGACCTTGCCCTGGCGATCGCCTGTGATGCCGATTACGTGGCCGGTTCCTTCGTTCGCGATGCCGCCCACGTCCACGAAATCCGCCATGCCATCGAGGCACTGGAAGGGCACGCCCAGGTGGTCGCGAAAATCGAGGACCAGGAGGCGGTCCGCAACATCGATTCCATCATCCAGGCTTCCGATGTCATCATGATCGCCCGTGGGGATCTGGGGATCGAAGTCGCCTTCGAAGAGCTTCCCATTCTCCAGCGCCGCATCGTCAAGCGCTGCCATGAACTCAGCCGACGCGTGATCGTCGCGACACAGCTGTTAGATTCGATGATCCAGAACCCGACACCGACCCGGGCCGAGGTCACGGACTGTTCGAATGCGGTTTTCGAGGAGGCCGATGCCCTGATGCTTTCCGGCGAAACGAGCGTGGGGAAACATCCCTTGCGCTGTGTGGATGCCCTCGTCCGCATCGCCGCACGCATCGAACGTTCCGGCGGTCTCGGCTACGGTCAGGGAGTGCTGCTCAGGGAGGAAAGGCAGAAGACCGCCCGCGCGGCGGTGATGCTTGCCGACTCCATGCCGGATGCCAAGCTGGTGGTGTTGACGCGTCGCGGGGTTCTGGCGAATCACACGGCGATGCTGCGTCCGCGCAGTGCCTCATTTTTCGCCTTCACGCCCAAGGAGTCGGTCTGCCGCCAACTGGCCCTCACCCGCAATGTGACCCCGGTGCAAATGCCCTTTGCGGCCAACATTGATGAAACCATCCAACGCGCCAGTGCTCTGCTCGTGGAGAGGGGTGACATCACCCCCGGCACGCCGCTGGTGATCGTTTCCGACATCCTTTCGAATCACATTGCCGCAAACTCGATCCTTCTCCACCACGCCTAAGGAAAAGCGCCCATCCCCGGATCCGGAGACAGGCGCTTGAAAGGGTGAGGTTCAGGGATTTCCCCCCGAAGCTCAGGGCGTGTAGGGAATATCCGCGCGAAGCCGGGCGAACTTGCGGGCATCGGTTCCCATGGGGATCGTCACCGTCACATCGTCCAGTCCCGGATCGTTGTTCACCACCGTGACCTCGGCATTGCTGAAGGCACCGGCGGGAATCGCGATCTGCCCCGGCCAGGTCAGCAAGGAGGTGCCGTGTTCGACAAAGACATCGAACTCCTCGGACTCATCACTGCGCTTGAAGGTGAAGATCAGGTTTCCTCCGCTCACTTGTCCGGCGGGGAGACCGGAAGTGGTGCTTGCCGTGGGATTGGAGCCGATCACGAATTCGATTCCGTTTTCAATTCCATCGCTATCCGGGTCGGCATCGGGAGCACGATCGGCACCCAACAGCGCGAATCCATCGGCCCATGAGACATACGGATCCGCCGCACTCTGCACGAGGGCGATGTTGAAGGTGTCCACACCGTCATCGTAGCCGACCACCACTTGGTAACCCGCAGGCACATTCACCGCTGCGAAGCTGCCCACGATGGGGGCACCCGCCTCGGCGATCACATAAACGGGCAAGGTCAACCCGGCTCCGGTGGCGGCGACGTTCAGCGTGGATCCCCCGATTTCCAGAGTCCCCCCCACGACCAGACGGTCGGCAGAAGCACCATCGATCTCGAAATCGAAGCTGCCATCCGAGCTGACCGAATTCACCGTCGTGAGCGTGCCCACCGATTGCCCCGGGGCGATGGTTCCAGCGGCGGCGACCGTGACGTTTCCGCCGAGGGTGCCGATGCCGCCAAGAACACCGTTGTTCACGCTGACATTGCCGGTGGCGAGGTTCTGGTTGCCATTGACCAGCAGGGTGCCGCCACGAACGATCGTGGTGCCGGTGTAGGTGTTGTTCGCGCTGAGGATCCAGGTGTTGGCCTCATCCTTGGCGACGTTCGTGGGAGCCGCGCCATCGCTCACCAGGCCATTGATGGTGCCGTTTGCCCCGGCGTTGCCGGCGAGGATCAGCTCCCGACCTGACGCAGCGGCGGAAACCGTGCCATTGAGGGTGAGGCTGCCATCGATGACTTTGACGGCCGTACTGCCACCACCCACCGTCAGCGAGATCGGGCCTTGAATGACATTGTCACCGGCAAGGTTGCCGAGGGCGGGATAGGTCAGGCTGTTGTTGCTGGTGAGAAGAGTGACGTCGGCAGGCAGCGTGATATCACCATCGGTGCCATCGAGGTAGAACTGCGGCCGACCATTGGTGCCATTGCTGTTACCCACAATCACCGACTTCGGTCCAGTGCCCAAGGCAGCGGCGTTCTTGATTCGCAAGCCACCGGAGTAAACTTCGATGCCACCCGTGAAGGTATTGGTCCCGCTGAGGGTGATCATCGCCGCCCATTCCGGCTCGGTCACGGCGGCCCAGGTGCCGATGTACATTCCGCCATCGCCCGAAATCGCATTCGGGAAATCATAGACATCGCTCCTGCTGATCTGGACACGACCGCCATTGAGGAGGCTGACAGGCTGGGTATTGATTGAGCCACTGGGCGTGCGGTTGCCGATCCGCAGGGTGCCGGCGTTGACCGTGGTGCTGCCTTCGTAGGTGTTTTCCGCGAGCAGATTCAACACTGCCGGGGTACCGGTGCCTGTGGAAACAAAGCTCAGTGCGCCCGTGCCGGTGACGGGAGCACCCAGATTCATCGTGCGGCCCACCGCGAGATCGAAGGTCCCGGTATTGGTCAGCGCCACTTCGCCTCCCATCGTGAAGTCCGCGCCGATGACATTGACCGTGGCGTTGTCCACCACGGTCTTTTTCGCGAAGGAACCGGTGGTGTAGTTTTCGAATCGCAGGATGGCTGTGGGATTCACGCGGATCTCCCCTTCGCCGGAGACCGTCATGCGCGTCATGACCAAGGCACCTTCATCGATGTTGATATCACCCGCGGCCGACATCGTGCCGTCGACAAAGGCGACCGTGTTCGCGCCTTTTTTCGTCAAGGTGAACCCGGCGAGATCGACCTCCGCGGTGCCTGCCGTGATCGGGCGCAGGTCCCAGCGATTCGTGCCACCGATGCTGGCGTTCGCGGAAAGCGTGATCGAGCCGAAGCCATTGTTGTGGGTAGCTCCGGAGTTGATGATGGCACCATTACCGCCCACGCCGTTTCCGGCGATGGTGATGTTGTAGTCACGGTTGGCGTTCATGCTGCCACCGGTATCGAGCGTGGCTCCCGCGGCGACGGTGATTTCCTGCCCATCGGCCCCCAGGGCGCGGTTGTTGCCGGCGATGAGGGTTCCGCCGAGGATGCTGATGCCTCCGCTGAAGGTATTGGCATTGCTGATCGTCAGTTTCGCTTCGCCATCTTTCACCAGTGACCCGGTACCCGTGATGGAGCCCGCACCGGAGAAGCTGTAGTCGACCGTATCTTCATCCACCGTGATCGAGTTCGGCCGGACCTCTCCTGGAATGGTAACATTCGGGAAACTGGATCCGACCGAGTTGAAGGTGACATTATCCAGCCAATAGAAAGGCTGGGGAGCGGCTCCGGAGTCCTGCCAGTTGTTGGTCACGGCGGTGTCCCAGTCGTTGGAAACGGACCCGGTCCAGGTGAGATTGATTCCCGCACCGACCGTCAGCGATCCGCTGGTCGCGCCGCCGGAGAAACTACTAGAACGATAGTTGGTCGTCACCGCACCGCTTCCGCTGAGCGATCCGTACTGCAGGACTTCGTAGGTGCCCGGTGCGGGATTCCCCGGAAGTTCGACTTTGACAGGACCGGCAAGTTCCAAGGCCCCATCGATCTGCAATGCAGGCAGGCCGGAGAGGGTCACATTATCCAGAGCCAGAGTTGCGGAGGAATTCACGCCGGGATCGAATCCTGCCGGCACGGAGTTGCGGAAACCGAGCTTTCCGGAGATGACATCGATCGGTCCCGTTGAGGTCTTCGTCGCGCCATTCAACCACCAAGTCCCCGCGCCTTCCTTGCGAATGCCGAAGGTGCCGGTTCCACCGGGATTGGTCAGGGCGGCATCGAGGCTGTTTTCGCCGGTGTTCGATCCGGTCAGGGTCAGGACTCGATTGATGTTGTTCGCACCGCCGATGGTCAGAACGGTTCCCACGGTTGATGCCGCTGTCGTCGGTGTGCTGAGCGTGATCTTGCGGGCGGCGATATCGATCGCGGTGATCGTGGTTCCCGGGGCGATGTTCGTGCCGGTGACCGACTGGCCGAGGGTCACCCCGGCGGCATTGTCCACATCCAACTCGGTCTGACCGAGCGCGAAAGGAGCACTGGTGATGGCGCCATTTCCTGCGTTGTGGGAAAGAGTCGTGGAGGTAAGTGCCAGCGGACCGGAGCCGTTCGATTCGATCGTCGCGCCCTTCTGGAGAATGCTCAGCGATCGATTGGAGCTGCCACCGGTGCCCACGTAGCGGAGGGTCCCGCCCAGAGTGATGCCGACACCGGTTCCCAAGGAGCTGTTCGTGCCGCTATCGGCCAGACTCGCGATTTCCGTGGTTCCTGAGAAGAGGCTCGGGTTTGCGGCAAAGGTGTTGTCGGTGCGATTGATGGTCAGCAACCCGGTGCCCACATGGCCGAGGCCGGTGGTGAAGGTCGTGTTATCGACCACTCGGAGGTTCATCACATAGTTGCCGGCACCGAAGAGGTTTAGGGGGCGCGGGGTGGCCGATGCGGTATTTTGCAGCACCGATGCTGTCGTGGGGTTGGCTCCCAAGGTGAGCGTGCCTGAGACGGACTCGATTGCGTAACTGCCCCCGGTTTCCGCGATGAGCAAGCTGCCTTCCCAGGTGTTGTTGCCGCTCAGATTGCGGAGGGAAATCACAGCCATCCCACAGCACAGCCGTGATGGTTCGTGAGCCTTGATTTCTCGGGGGCCGGGCGGTCGTTTCCACGGGGAGTCGATTGCGGGTTTTCGGT
>JALOTY010000137.1 GCA_025457665.1 Akkermansiaceae bacterium
TTCAGCTTTTTTCAAAATCGCCTTCCACGCCCTTGCCACGACCCACAGAAAGGCATCGCTGATGCCATTGAGATAGGGATCGCGAAAGGGAGTGAAGCCGTAGTATCTCCGGATCGCCCGTGATTCCACATGCTGACGCTCCGCCGCCACGTAGGTATCGAAATCCGCGTCCTTCGAAAGATGCTTCATCGATGCATTGCCGCCGTGCAGCCGGAAATCCGCCAGATTCATGCTCACATGCTCGAAGCCCTTCCCGGCCGCGTGCAGACGGATGTAGTATTCCCCATCCATCACATAGCGGAAATCCTCGCGCAGACGGAATCCGGCATCGATCACGCTGGCTTTCCGATAAAAGGCAGCGGTGGAGCCGATGTAACAGTGGTGATGGATGTGAATGAAGGGCGACCAGCGGGGAAGCCGCACGCTGCGGATCCATCGACCCTCTTCCGCGATGAAATCGAAATCGCCATACACCACATCCGCCGTGCTGCGCTCCAGCTTTTCGAGAAGCGGGCGCAGGACCTCCGGTTTGAAACGGTCATCGGCGTTGAGCCACATCACCCAGCGACCTTGAGCCCGATCAAAGCCGCGGTTGATGGCCTGAGACATGCCGTTGTCATCACTGTCGATCCATGTCACATGGGGAAATCGGGCCGCCACCTCGCGACTTTCGTCGGTGGACCCTGCGTCGAGCAGCAAGTGCTCCACCTGGACCCCCGGCTGCGACTCGACACTGGACAAACAATCCTCCAGGAATCGACCGTAGTTCCGGTTGGGTGTGATGATGGTGAAATCCATATTGACCGAGATCAATCAACATCCGGGCTTTGTCAGCGCCGCCTTTATTCCAGCGCTTCCCAGTCACGCAGGATCTTGTCCTCAATGGGTGCCTGCATCGAAGCTCCGAACCAGGTGGAGGGAACGATCACTCTCTGACCCGGTTTCTTTCCCAGCCACGCCGCCCACCAGGAATAGCTGCTGTTGGCGATGATGTGGTGACCGGCACAGCTCATGAGGTAAAGATCGTGAAGTGGATCGCTCTCGGCTTCGCGCAGCGAGCAGACTTCCACCCCATCGTCCGCAAAGGTCCGGCGGCACCAGTCGGGATCATCGGAAAACATGACAAAGCGCAGGCCTTCCTGCCGCTCCCTCAAGCGTGTCATGGCACGTCGATAGTATCCCGGTTCGCAAAGGTCGAAGACGTTAGAACCGACGTAATCGGTCCTGCGGACATGAACCGCCACCACCGATGGGTCATTCATCTCCGCCGCTTTGAGGAGGCTTGGCTTCGACCATGGCAAGCGGCTCAGATCGAGTTCGTCTCTTAGCTCCGCTTCCATCCCTTCGAAGTAGCGAGGAGATTGGAAATAACCCATCAGGACGGCGTCTCCCGGGGCCTTCATGACTGCGGGATCGAACCCGCTGAAGCCCTCCCTCTCCCTCACCACCGGCCATCTGCGGAATTCCCAGGGATGACGTCCGGCAAGGCGGTGCATCGCCCGCGTGAGAATGCTTGGGCCCCGACGGATTTTCGCGCGGATATCGAGCCTCTCCAACTGCCGCACTATCGCCCAGTCCCGTCGATTGAAGCGCCCTCCGTCCATCAGCAGCGGCACCCCATGGCGCTCGGCAAGCACCCGTCCCATGGCATACTGGAAAAGATTGTTTCCCAGGCGCCCCAGCATCACCACGCGAATCATGGCGACTCTTGGGTGAATTCATCCAACATCACTTTGGCCACTTGCGGAGCATGCAGCCGTTTCATCCATCTTGAGGAAATCTCAAACGGATCACGATCTCCGCCATCCCAGGCCTCAAGCTCGGCGTGCAAGGCTTTTTCATGGCCATCCGGATCGTCGGACTTCGCAAGCTGCCCGCTTCCTTCATTCACAAACCAGGGGAAACCGGGGAGACTCGGAGAATCCGCGCCGACAACCGAACAACCGCAGCAAAGAGCCTCGCCACTGGCGATATGAAAGGACTCGAATGAGGACGGGCAGTAAAGCACACGGGAGCGACCATAAAGATCTAACAAATCTGCCGCGGTGAGGTAACCGTGGAACTTGACGCGCTCCTGTTCTTCTTCCGTGAGGGTGGCCGACCATTCCTGGAATTCCGGGATCTCCTTTCCGACGATGTCAATGTGGAGATTCGGATGTTTCTTCACGAGAGGCGTCATCACATGGAGAAGATATTCGGGACGTTTTTGAATCTTTGCGTCCCAACGACCCACCGCGATGATCCGCTTCTCCTTGGTCGTGCCACTGTATCGATAAAGCGGATTCACCGGATGTGGCAGGGTCATCACCTTTGCAGCAAGGTGCTTTCCCCCGTAAATCCCACAGAGACGTCGATAAACCTCGGTGGCCGCCGGCGTCACACAGGCGATGCGGTCGCCTTGTTTCAGGTGCATCGCCCGCAAGGGGTCGGTCCGCAGCAAACCGGGGCCGAGACCTTTGGCGATCGCAGAGGCGAAACGATGCAAGCCCCCCGGATGACTTTTCAAGCCACTCAGGCACTTTTGCTCCTGCAGCCATCCCCTCCATCCGGCCAGCGGGCTGATCCATCCGCTGCTGTCCTGATTGAGGACCAGCGTGACATCCGCCGATCGTATCGCATGAGCGATCTTGCGAAATCGTGGGCTGCCCCAGGCATAAAGAAGCACCCCATCCAGGCTTTGGGCACGCCACCATTCGGGATCCTCCATTTGGGAGAGCGTGGTGCGGATGAGATCGGGTTCATCATCGGCTCGTTTCCCGCCGATCATCACGGCCCGGGCATTCACGCCATGGGCTTGCAAACCACGGCACATCAATCCGCTGTCACGCCCGAAAAACCCCGGGCCACCTCCGAAATCCATGGGCGTGCAGGTGTACCATTTCATCCGGAAACAGGATCCTTTGCGGGCTTGTTAGGCATGGCATGAAACTGGGTCCGGCGATTCATTTGGTGAAAACCAGATTGCAGTTCGCTGCCATGCGATGCAGCCCGGGAAACCAGCGCATGAGCCGATGGTCCAGGGTTTGAACCACCTCCGCCACGGCGCCGAATCGATCCGAAGCGGCTTTCATCGGGTAACCGAGGAGATTGAATGACTGGACCTCACAGCGGGAGAAACCTTGACCAAGCCTTTCAAACTGATGCGCGAAGAGATTGCTTTCATCTCCCAGTTCCGCCCTGGCGAATCGCCATGCGCGAATGGCGGCGATCCATGGGTTGTGTCCCAGCGGTTCGAAGACAAAGACCAGCTTTCCACCCGGCTTGATCACACGGAGGACGGCATCGCGCAGACCATCGATGTCATGAGCCAGATGATGAAGGGCAGCTTGGCCGAAAACGAGATCGAAATGTCCCTCGGGATAGCCGCCAAGGTCGAAGGCATCGCCCGCCACATAGGAGAGACCGGGGCACTCCGCGAGGGCGGCATCGACTTCAGACCCCGAAGCGGCATAGAGGTCCAGCCCGATCACCTCCGCGTCCGGCACGGCCTTGGCAAGAGCGGCGGCGAGTTTACCAAAGCCACCGCAGATTTCCAGTGCCCTGCCCCCCGCAGGCAGAGAGTGACACAAAGCCGTGTAGCCGGCGAGGAAGAGATGACGATCCGAAGGGGGAAACCCACCCACGCCGGGAAGCAAGCCCTCTGCCCGTGGATCGAAGGGCGGCTCAGGATGATACCATTCCAATTTCATCAAATTTGTTTCACGATTTCCAAGCCAGCAGCGTGTTCCGGCACAGCCTGTCGCTGGGTGCGATGATTTCCGCATCCGCCCATTCCCGCACGGGGATGCCAGCCGCAGATAGCGCCGCCATCAGCGCCCTATTGTCGCGGCCTCCGATTCCCCTGCTGAAAACCTCCGCATTGCTGAGGATCACGCCTCGTCCGGAAAACCTGAGGACCTCCTCAATGTAGGAATCCTGCAAGGCCACGGAAAGTTCGGTGAAGGCATAGTTGGAAACCACCAGATCTTCTCTGCCTGCTGTCCGGGCTTCAAGGAGATGATGGTCCAAGCCGAGGTCCTTCATGCAGCTCTGTGCTGCGGCCACGACTTCGGGAAGATCAATCAGCGTGACCCTTGCATCCGCGACGAGAGCCAACATCGCTGCCAGACCGCCAAAACCCACCCCGATTTCGATCACTCTGCCGCCTCGCTGAACATATCCCTCTTTCATCAGCCAAACGGCGTGGGCGAGATATCTCAAACTGCTCGGACTCCATGGATGACTCGTCCCTAACAGAATCGCCGGGGCCTTCATCGGGTCTCCCCACTCGGCGGCAGCCCGGACCCGCGGATCATCAAGCCAATGCGGACCATGAGTCTTGAGCCAGGTTGCGAAAAATCGACCGTCCACCGGGGCCAGGGTTTCCACGACTTCGCGCACCGCCCTGCGGCGCCGAAACCCGCGGGAACTCCAAGTCTTGTCGATCGCCAAAGCCCTACAGGCCCCTGGCCACGACATGGTGCCGGAAACGCTGCCGCCGGATTCCCCTTTTTCGGGCACGGGTTCCTTGTCTTCCAGCCATGGGGTGATCTCCACCCACAGCCGGTCCACGATCCTCTCCACCCATGGTCGGTTCCTCTTCATGCCTGATCCGGCTCCTGCTTCCCTGTTTCCCGCTTTTCCCCATCGCTTCCAAACAAGGCGAACGGAATCCACATCAGACCGAAGCGGTCACTGAGAAAGCCAAGATGCAAGCTGCCCACGCGGAGCGAATCCATCAAGAGCACCCCGACGACGGGAGCTGCAAGGACCAGCGCGCAGCAAGAAAAGAGCGTGCGCGGCAGGGCGATCGACTTTGAGAAAATCAAACGGAACGAGCAGGCGGCCACCAGCGCCAGTGTGAATCCCGCCAGGAAGGTGCTGGTCCAACCACTGGCATCCCCGGCCGCCAGTTTGCCTCGTGAAAGCAGGGGCGTGAAGGCTGCGGGATCGATGAGATAAAACCCGGCGATCAGCGAAACGGAGCTCAGCCCGGTGATGGCAGCAAATCCACCGGCCCTCTGCCAGCCAGCCTGTTTCCAAAGAGCCGCGATCATCAAGGGGCACAGCAAGGGAAAGTTGGCCCGAGAGGCGACGGCGACGCCGAGAAAAAGGGCGGAGGCGAAGGCTGTCGCACGGCGCAAGTGGGTGGCCGACCATTCTTTCCACACCCACAGGAAACCCAGCGCCACATAGATCCCGTTGGCGATCAGATCCCCGCCGGAAACAAATTCGTAAGCCCCCGCAGCCGAAGCAAACCAGGCGAGAAGGGTGACGGTCAGAATGTCCCTGGAGGAGCGGCCGTATCGATGGAGAACCCACATCAGCAGGGTGATCGCGACGACGTTGATCCAGCCGACCTTTCCCGCGATGACGAATGGCAATGCCAGAAGGATTCCTCCGGGCAAGACGGAGAGGGGACCGGCATTCGGGTTCTGCGGATAATAGGGATTTTCCCCGGAAAGCAATCGCCCCACAGCGATTTCCAGTGCCTCGTCCCGATCACTGCTTCGTCCCGCACCACGAAGGTCCTCGTAAGGATGGACCGTGAAATGAAGGGCGAACAGCAACAGCCCGGACCCGATGCAAAGCGGCAGAAAATGGCGTGTCAGCCAGCCTTCGATAGGCATCAGGAAACGAGGAACGAACACCAACGATAGAGCCACAAAAAGCAGATGCAGCAAGACCCATCCCGTGCCCGCATGCTCTTGGATGAAACCGAAGGAAGGCACCGCAAGCCACGGAGCGAGAAAAAGACAGCTCGGCCAAGGGGGCCGCGAGGCAAGAGGATTCATCGATGTCACCATGCGATCCATCGGAAAAAGAAACGCGGCAGTGGCCCCGCTTGCGTGAAGATCTCGATGCTCCACAGCAAGGGAAGTCCTAACAGAAGCAAGACCCATGATTGCTTCCCTGCAAGATCCCAGATCGCCTCGATTCTGCCGCCATGGATTCGCGCCCGCAGACGATCCGCAACTCCCCAGGGGACCGGGGTGCGGGTTGCCACAAGGATGACCACACTCGCCGACCAGAAAAAGATCCAGCGACCGTAGTCGGTCCCCAGAATGAACAAGGGAGCGATTCCGCCGAGCAGCAGCGCACCCCAGCCCATCGTGTCGGCACGTGATTCCCTGCGGGTGAATGCCAGCAAGAGGGAAGCACTCATGAGGAACACGGCGGCCCAGGCCATGGGCTGATAAATGCCCGCCCACATGGGTGCAACCAAGGCCCGCCCTTCCGCAGGTGACCAGCCCAAAGCAGCAATCGCCGAGGCGGGTTCCGAGGGCACGGGTCGATTCTCGATCTCCTCCCACAGCGGCCGCCATGATTCATGGATCGCCGCTGCCTGGTCGGGGCTGCCATGGTGGAGCACTACTGCCAATCCACAGACAAAGACCGGCAGGAAAATCAGGAGACGCTTCACCCCATCACGAGTCGTCTTCAGCCCTGCAAGAAGCAGGCAGGGAAGACCGAAGAAGAGAAAGGCTTCATGGATGAGGATGGCGACCATCGCCACGATAACCACGGCCGGCCATTTCCATCCCCGCCACTTTTTTCCATGGGCCATCAAGGCAAGTCCCGCGATCAGCAGCAGAAGCAGACAGGCGTCTTTCCTCACCACGCCCTCCTGATAGACTGGAAATCCCAACATCAGTGACGACAAAAGATAGGGTGTCGAAAAACATGCTTTGGCACGGAAGCCCATCCACAGCCCCAGGCCGATGAAGGCCATCAGACTGATGCCGATGACGACATGGTTCGCCTGCCATCCCGTGATTCCGGATATCCATCGAACGGCGCTGCCCGCAAAACCCCTTCTCACAAACCCTTCACCATAGTGAATGAGCCAGTCCCCCATCTGCCAACTGTCGTGACCCCAGGAAGTGGCGGTCCTGAGTTGGAAGAACAATTCGCAGAGAAGAAGTCCGGCAAGCAGAAGGGTGAGACCTTTCGTCGTCCATGAGGTCATGAGCTTTGGTCCTCCTTCCATGGGAATCCCTCTTCCTCACGCGCCTGCATCCGGAGGGGCGGATTTGCCACGGCTGACACTTCGGAAAACCTTCATCATCCGTTCCACCACTTTGTCGGAATCATAGATCTTGCGAAGCTTGAGCCCGCATTCCCTGACTTCATCGGC
>JALOTY010000064.1 GCA_025457665.1 Akkermansiaceae bacterium
TGCTGCCGCCTGCTCTAACAGCGAGAATCCTGCGACTGAATCCCCTGGTCCCTCGTGGACTGCGGCGCGGCCGTTGACAAAGCCGAGGCAAGTGGTGGAGATGATGGAAGCCTTGCGGGTGTGGCGCTGCGAATTGTTTGGGCTCCCTTGGAGCGAGGCCTCGCAAATCGCGGAGTTGGGGAAGGGGCCGGATGGGGCGGAAATCTGGAAACGGCGATTGCCGCGAGAGAAGGCGCTGGAGGTTCTGGCGGCGGGCGGGAGATTATCGAAAGCCGATTTCATCCGCTGCCGGGTGAGGTATTTCACTGATGGTGCTGCGATCGGGACCAAGGGATTTGTGGAAGGAATCTTCCAGCATTGCCGGGCTTGGTTTTCGGAGAAACGGAAGGACGGCGCGCGATTGGTGAAGGGGCTGGAGCTGGTGAAGAAGCCGGACCGACTCTATGCGTTGAGAAACCTCGGGAGAGTAGGGGGGTAGTGATCCGCAGCTTGAATCATTGAACAGAGGCCTTGGGTGTTAGGTGCCCCGACATTTATCGGAGGAGCGGTTGAGTGGTGGCGATCACCGATTCCGGACTTCGATGCGGATGTCCTGGGTTTCGCCGCTGCGGGGATCGGTGACGATGAGGACATGCTCGCCCGGGCTGAGGATGGCGGTGGGTTCGGGGGTGGTGGGGAGGAGGGTGAGGGTTTCACATTGCCACTGCGCGAGGCCCGGGAGATTGGTGGCGAGGCGGAGACGGCCGCCGTTGGGAAGCTCGGGATCCAGCAAGTAGATGCTGTCCGGACGTGGTGCAAGGATGCGCAGGGGGCTTTCGGCCGGACGGTCCGGTGCGAGAGCGAAGTCGCCACGGCGATGATTGTGCTCGCTGGATAGCCATTCGGCGTAGGTGGCATCGAGGTAAGCGCGGCCTTGGGCGTCGTAATCGCTGTTAGAGGCAGGCAGCGGGACTGAATCGGTGGGGCAGCTTTCCATGCGGGCATGGGCTGATCCGGGGGGGAGGCGTTTGCCGTTGCGGGGATCGATGGGAACATCGATGATCCCATCGGGCCTGTCTGGCCATGGGGTGGGATCGCCGGGATGAAGGTGGAGCATGGTGGCGCGGAAAATGGGTCCGGCACCGGCGACACCGGTGATGCCTTGCATGGGGGAGTTATCGAAATTTCCGACCCAGACGCCGACGACAAAACGTGGAGTGAAGCCCAGGCACCAGTTGTCGCGGAAGTCGGACGAGGTGCCGGTTTTCACGGCGCAGGGAAAGGGGAGTTCCAGCGGGCCCCGGCGGCCGAAGGCGGGGGCGCGGGCGAGGGGGTCGGCGAGGATATCGGTGATAAGCCACGCGGAGCGGTCGGAGAACCATCGAACAGGGTCAGGGATTTCCGTTTCGGCAAAGAGTCGTGGTGGAAGATGCCGGCCACGACGGGCGAGGGTGGCGTAGGCGTTGGTGAGATCGAGCAGGGTGACGGGGACATTGCCGAGAGTGAGGCCGAGGCCGGCATCGGACTCGGGGAAATCGTGGCGGTCGATGAGGGCCAGCCGCCGCATGAGATCGGCGAGCGGGAAGGGTCCGCCGAGGTCGGAGAGTTCGCGCATGGCGGGGACATTGAGCGAGGTGGCGAGGGCTTCGCGGATGGTGACGGGGCCGCGGAAACGTCGATCGAAGTTTTCCGGGGCATCGAGTCCATCGATGGTGCGGAAGCGGGTGGGGATATCGGCGACGATGGAGCCGGGGTGGCGGCCGGAGTTTTCGAAAGAGGCGAGGTAGGTGAAGGGTTTGAGGGCGGAGCCGGGTGAGCGCGGGCTGAGTGCGCCATTGATCTGGCCGCCGCGGGGGTCGGTCCAATCGGCCGAGGAAACCAGCGCGAGGATGTCGCCGGTGGCGGGATCGATGACCACGGCGGCGGCGTGGTGGACGTTGCGATCGCGCAGAGGGGCGATTTCCTTGCGGACGATGTCTTCGAGTGCGCTTTGCAGGGCGGCATCGAGGGTGGTGCGGGTCTGGCCTTGGTGGGCGAGGGCGGGGAGCCAGGGGGCGATGTCGCGTGGCGGGAGGGGGCGGAAGACGGGATTCTCCGAGCGGGCGCGGGAAATACGAGAATCGTCGTACTTGCCGAAAGCGGCGAGGCGAGTGAGGACGGTATCGCGACGGGCGAGGGCGGCGGGGAGGTCGATGAAGGGATCGAGCCTGGTGGGGGCCTGCGGCAGTCCGGCGAGGAGGGCGCATTCGCCGAGGGAGAGGCGGTCGAGGGATTTGCCGAAGCGGTGGCGTGCGGCGGCGGCGGGGCCGATGCGGTTGTGGCCGTAGTTGAGGCGGTTGAGGTAGGCTTCGAGGATTTCGTTCTTGGACCACGACATTTCGAGGCGTCGTGCGGCGAGGGCTTCGCGGAGCTTGGTGGTGAAATTCCTGGGGGCGGGGGGCGAGGACAGCTTGATGAGCTGCTGGGTGATGGTGGAGGCACCGGAAACGCGGCGACCGCGGGTCAGCCCATCGCGGGCGGAGCGGGCGGTGGCGAGGAGGTCGATCCCGCCATGATCAAAGAAGCGCTTGTCCTCGGCGGCGAGCGTGCAGTCGATGAATTCCGCCGGGACATCGGCCAGTTTCACCGGATCGCGGCGGGTGTGATCGGGCAGGGTCAGGTGGCGGAGCGGGGTGCCATGGCGATCGAGAAGTACGGGGGACGCCGTATTTTCCGCGAGGCCATCCGGCAGCGGCACCAGCCAGGGCAGCCCGAACCATCCCACAAGCCCGGCAAGGCCGAGGGCGAGGGGGATGGCGAAGCGTTTTTTCAGGCGCACGGGGGAAAAAGCAGTGAGCAGTGAGCGGTGAGCGGTGATCGGTGATCGGTGATCGGTGATCGGTGATCGGTGAGACGAAAATCCATCATCTAACATCCACCATCTACCATCTACCATCCCGCCTTATTCTTTGGACTGGAAGGTGCGGGAGGCGGAGAGGGCGGTGTTGTCGGGATCGTACATGGATTCCACTTTGGCGGGTGGGGCCATGGAGGTGCCGGTCATGGTGCAGCGGGCCAGGTAGGTGAGGGTGTGACGGCCGCGGGTCCAGATGCGGTCGAAGAAGAACATGGCACGATCGCCGCGGATCTCGCTGTGGGAGACCGACCACGAGTTCTGGCTGCTGCCGCCGGCATTCGATGGACCGGACTGGGACTCGAAGGAGTCATTCACCGCTTCGAAAATCGCGGGCAGGCGGTCTTCGACGACGAGGTAACGCAGGTCATCGTTGGCGAGGATGATTTCGAGGTCGATGCGGATCAGGTCGCCGGGTTTGGGGACATCGAGCGGGGTGGTGGAGCCATCGGCATTCACGCGGCGGTAGCTGCGGGTGATTTCCATGCCATTGGCGGCGACCGGTTGGATCGGGGAAATCTCCGGCTTGGAGGCGAGGGCGACGCGGACGTAGGCGGTGCCATCGGACTTCGCTTTGACCTTGAGGTCTTGGACGAGGGCGATTTCGCGGGAGGCGGTGGGGTTTTCCGGGCTCACGGCGAAGGTCGAGGGATCGATGGGTGAGCCGCTGAGCTGGATCGAGGTGGTGCCGGTGGTCGTTTCGTGGCGGGCGACCTGGGCGATGGCGAGGATGGACCAGGCATTTGACCAGGTGGTGCGCCAGTGGCCGTAGGGATTGCGGTCGCGGAGGAGCCGGTCGAGCGCAGCGGTGGTTTCCGGGGCATCGGGATCGATGCGGCTCCAGGCGAGGAGGCGGAAGGCGTGGGTGGGTTCCCATGGCATCCAGGAAACGGCGTCCTTGCCGGGTTTGAGGGCAAGGGTGGCGCGGGCGGCATCCATTTCTCCGGCTTCGGCCTTGGCGAGGGCGATGAAGCAGAGCGTGCGGGAATCGAGTTCGGCGGCGTGGTCGAGGAACTCATTCACCATCGCGGGCTGGGCCTTGCCGGCGAGGGCGAGGACGTAAAGCTCGCGGGCGACGATTTCCGGGGTGACTTCCTGGGCCTGCTCTTCCTTTTGCAGTTCGGTGATGAGGTATTGGGAAAGCGAATCGATGGCGGAGGCGGGGACTTCGACCTGTTTCGAGGCGAGCAGAATGCCGAGACCGACGTAGGACGAGGACCATCTGTTAGATTCCTCGGCGTCGGGCCAGTAACCGAAGCCGCCATCCGAGCGTTGCAGGGAAAGCAGGCGGCCGACGGCATCGAGGATGACCTTGCGGGTTTCCTCGGGAGTGTGGCGGGCGAAATCCGGCGACAGGCCGCGCAGGGAATCGGCGGCGAGCCAGGGGATGAGGGCGGAGGTGGTTTGCTCGGCGCAGCCGTAGGGGTAGTCGAGCAGGTAGCGGACGGCCGATGCCGCTTCTAACAACAGGGAGCGGGAGCTTTCCACCGTGACGGTGCCACGGCCCTTGAGCAGGGCGGGATCGAGGCCGGCGAGGAGGTCGAGGTCGTGCGTTTTCGAATCGACCTTCACCAGGCGTGTCTGGCGGAGAAGCGGCACGGGGTAATCGACCGGGAAGGGATGTTCGACCGAGTCCGAATAGCGGCGGGCGATGACGGGAGTGAGGTTCTGGCCATCGAGGGAGACCGGTGTGGCCTTCCACGTGATCAGGGCTTCGCCGGTATTGCGGAAGGTCACCGGGAAACGGACCGTGGCGGACTGGCCGGCGGCGAGGGTGAGCTTCGAGGACGCGCTGGTTTTCGAGGCATCATCGCTGAGGGTGAGGATGGGGTCGCTGCCGGGAGGATTGGTGATGAGGGTGATTTCCCAGGTGCCGCCGATGTCCGAGGTGTTGCGCACGGTGGTTTGCAGGTCGAGCTGGTCGCCTTCCATCGCGAAGCGTGGGACCTGGGGTTCGACGATGAGCGGTTGGTTCACGGTGAAGTCCGACTCGGCATGACCGAAACGGGCGGCCTCGTGATGGGCGACGGCCATGAGGCGGTAGCGGGTGAGGGTGTCCGGCAGTGAGGCGGTGATTTTGAAGCGGCCATCGGCATCGGTCGTGACGGCGGGCTGCCAGAAGGCGCAGGGATTGAAGTCGCGGCGCGGCATGTCGAGGGCATCGGCAAAGGCGCCATCGCCGCCGCCGATGAAGAAGCCCTTGTTGTAGAAAGTTTGTTCATCGGGAGCTTCGGCGAGGAAGGTATCGAGCGAGGTCCCGCAATTCACACGGAGGAAGCGCGGCTGATAGAAGCGCGACATGGGGTCGGGGGTTTCGAATCCGAGCACGGCGAGCGTGCCTTCATCTTCGGCCCAGACGGTGACGGTGGCACCGGGTGCGGGTTTGCCACCGGCGAGCGTGACCTGGCCGGAGATTTCGATTTCCTCACCGGGGAGGAAGGAAACCGGCATGGCGGCATCGGGTGCGGGCTCGGTGGATCGGGTGGCGAGGGTCAGATCGAGGCGGTCGCGGACGTTTTGCACCGTGAGTTCGGTGTAGCCGAGGCGGAGTTGGGGTTCCTTGTGGGCGCGGAGTGAGGAATCGGCGCCTTTGATGACGAGGACGGAGATATAACAATTCGGCGCGTCTTCATCGCTCACGGGGATTTCGATGACCGGTTGGTCCGCCTTGAGGGTGGTGATGAAGGTGCGGGTGACTTTCTCCCGTTCGACCGTGACGAGGGCGGTGCCTTCGATGGGCGAAAGCACGAGCACGCGGGCGGTTTCGCCGGGCTGATAGATTTTCTTTTCGGGCACGAGCTTGATGCGCATGTGGTCGGCATAGGACCAGGGGAACTCATCGCTGCCGTAAACGTGGATCGATGAAGCGGTGGCGAAGGCATGGCCGTCGGCGTCCTTGCCGCGCAGGGTGACGGTGTGGAGTCCGGGCAGGGAGGGCTTGAATTCGAGCGTGCCGGGCTTGCCTTCGGTTAGATTGAGCGTCGAAGTGGAAAGCGTTTCCACGCGGGCTTCGTTGCGGACCGATGAACCGCCGTCTTCGCCGGCGATGCGGACCTGTTCGTTGACCTCGCGGGTGATGGTGACTTCGAGCGGGATGGCGGTATCGAGCGGCAGGCCATCGGTGCCGACGGCGATGATTTCCAGCGGGTGGGATTCGCCGACGCGGACGAGTTGATCGAGCCGGCGGACGCCGATCCAGGTGGAGCTGGGGTGGACCTCGATGGAGGTCGATTTCATCAAGGTCTGGCGGTTCTCATCGGTGACGCCGGTTTCCATGACGACCTCGCGCAGCATCGGGAAATCCGTTTCCGGAAGCGCGGAATCGAGGCGAGCCTTGCCCTCGGCATCGAGCGTGAAATCGCGGGATTCGCTGTTAGATTCGAAGCCGCCGTTGTCCTCTTCCCAGCGATAGCCGAAGTAGTGGAACCAGTAGCCATTGTCGGGCTGGCGGTGATCGCCGAAGAGGAAATCGCGATAGCGTTCGGGATAGAAATTCGAATTCTGGATGCGGGTCCAGAGCGTGGACTTGGCATTGGCGAGGGCCTGGCCGTGGTAAAGGGTGGCGGAGACATCGAGCGAGACCGTGGCATCGCCGGGCTTGGCGGGTGTGGCACTGTGGGTGATTTCGAAGGCGTTCCGGCGGAATTCTTCGACGCGCAGGCCGAGTTCGAAGCGGGCGTTCTGAACGGCGGTGGAGCGATCCATCCAGTTTTCGAGATCCTCGGCTTTCTCAAGTTCCTCCGGCCAGGTGAGGGTGGCGCTGTAGTGACCGGTGACTTCGGCGGGAAATTCGATATCGAGATCGAAATCGCCATTCGCGGAGATCGTGACATCACGTTTGAGGATTTCGCGGCCGGTCGGGTTGGTGACGGTGAAGAGGGCGCTGCTTTCGCCGCCGAGTTCGATGTCATTGCCGTTCTGGCGGCGGACGATGCCTTTGATGTGGGCGGTTTCGCCGGGGCGGTAGAGCGGGCGGTCGGTGAACATCATGACCTCGCGGGAAACGAGAGGCACGTCTTCCCAGGAGTAGCGGATGGGGAAACGCCAGAGGCCGACGCCGGGCATGGAGTTATCATAAGCCATCACAAACTGGTCCTCGCCGAGCGAGGCGCGGAGGTGACGGGCATCGGCGGTGCGGGGAAGAGTGGCGAGGCCGGAGGCATCGGTGGTGAAGGAACCGAGTGCGGTGGCATCTTCTGCAAAGGTTTCCAGGCGGACGCCTTCGAGCGGTTGGCCGGTGAGGCAGGAGTAAACGAAGACGAGGGCCTGATCATCGACGGTTTTCCAAGCGAGCCCGAGGTCGGTGAGCTGGATGAGGGCTTGGACGCGCGGTGAACGCAGGCCGGTATCATCGGGCTGCGATGACTCCGCGGCGGGCGTGCCGGTGATTTCCACGAAAATGGCAGCGGGGCGGCCGGCTTTCGGGGTGGCAGCGGGGTCCGGTTCCGTGAGTTTGCCGACGGTGTAGGGCGTGGCGTCACCGGCGAGGAGTTTGTCCCAGTGAAGATGAAGTTCGCGGGAGGTATCGATGGGGTTATCGAGGTTCACCGTGAGGTCGGCGAGGTTTTTGCCGATCATCAGCTCGTAAGGGATGAGCTGGTTGGGGCGGATGGATTCGCCGTTTGGTCCGGCACCGGTGTAGTGGCGGTAGCCTTGGATGGCGCGGATCAGGTCGGGGCCATCGAGCTGTTTCGCGCGGATGCGGATTTCCGGGGTGTTGACCGTGGCGATGCGGTAAACACGGGAGCCGGCGGCGAGTTGGGATTCGTCTTTGCTGGGGAGGCCGATGGAGGGGGGGAGATGTCGAAACTGGAGTTTCTTATTTACGTCTTTTTCCAGAATGCGGCCATCGGCGGAGGCGAAACCTTTCGGCAGCGTGAGCGTCCAGTGGTCGTGCTCGTGGAAATCGCCGCGAATGTGGAGTTCGGTGCCATCGCTGTGGATTTTCAGATTCGCCACGCTGGGCGTGAGGGTGATGGCATCGGCCGGGATGTCCTTGGGCAGGCGGAGATTGAAATCGACGACGATGCTGCGTGGTTTGTCGGCGATGGTGCGGGCTTCGATGTCGAGGGTTTTGAGTGGATCGATGTTTCCCAGTGTGTGGCTGCTACCGGGGGACTTGGTGCCATCGGGCCCGGGGATGCCGGCGGCGATGTTGAGCGTCCAGCTTTGGCCGACCGGGAGGGCTTCGGCGGGAGTGACGACGAGGCCGTGGGGGAGTTCGAGATCGGGAACCAGGGCGGGATCTTCGATTTTCACGCCGAGGGCGCGGGACCAGGCTTCGTTGAAGGTGGGCGTGACGTATCCGGGGTGTTTGATGGTGCCGAACGTGGCGCGCTCGACATTGGCCGGGACGCGCTGGCCATCGGCGCTGACGAAGGTGAAGGGGGCGGCGTCGGTGCCGACCGGGCCATTGAAGCGGACGAACCAGGGTGAGGTGCGGGGCGACCAGTCATCGGTGTAGCGTTCGAGCTGGCCGGCCCATTCGACCTGGAAATCGGGCGTGGCGACCGTGATGAGCTTTCCTGCCGGGATGGGCGTGCCATCGAGATGGACGTGTTTGCCGATGAGGCTGAAGGTGTAGTTGGTGCCGAGTTTCGGCGGGGCGGAGGGTTCGAAGACGAGGATATTGGCGTCTTTCCACACCGTGCGACCGGGCCAGGCGGGCTTGATTTCCAGCCATGGGGTGGCGGCGACGTGGCCGACGCGGTCGCCGGGGGCGGCTTCCTTGTCGAGCACCAGCTCGATGGTGGTGCCGGGGGCCAGTGGGGTTTGGCTGACGTGAAGCCGGGGTGCAGCGGAAAGCACCGGGGCCGCGAGGAGGAGAAGAGCGGCGGATTTCATGAGAGTGAGGAGAAAGGACCTATCAGATCAAATGCGCCACTGGCGAGACGATCCGTGTTTTTTTTCCGTGAAGGTCGACGATTTCTTCGCGTGCGCTGGGGATGCTTGCTTTTGCGGTCCCGCGCGATACGCAGACGGGGCGTTTCGATCCGCCATCCTTTATGTCCGAGTTTCATGCCAATGCTGCTGCCGGTGAGGAGGGCGAAGAGAATCCCTGCCTGAGCTGCGGGGCTTGCTGCGGGTTCTTTCGGGTGGCGTTCCATTGGATGGAAACCAGTGAGGCGAAGGCTGGGGGGGTTCCCGTGGAGTTGACGGAGGCGGTGGACCTTCACCGCGTGGCGATGAAAGGGACACTGAGCAAACCGGTGAGATGCGTGGCCTTGGAGGGGGAGATCGGCTGTCAGGTCTCTTGCACGATTCACCCGCGGAGATCATCCGCCTGCCGGGAATTTCCTGCCTCGTGGGAAGACGGGGTGCACCATCTCGATTGCGACCGGGCCCGGGCCAGCTTCGGTCTGCCTCCTCTGAGGCCGAGGAGATGAAGAAGCGGAAAGCATGGAATCAGCGAGACTAGATGAGCCGCCGGATAGGTGGAGTGGGGAGAATGGCACCCCGAAGGCGCGAAGCTCGCGAAGGGAAGTTGGTGGATGGGTGAAAAAGCGGGCGCGAGGGGCTGTAGCAGGATGGATGGGATGGGGAGGATGGATGGGATGGGGGACGGTGGCACCACGAAGGCGCGAAGATCGCGAAGGGAAGTTGGGGAATGGGTTAAAGAGCGGGCGCGAGGGGCTGTTGCTGGATGGATGGGATGGGGAGGATGGATGGGATGGGGGACGGTGGCACCACGAAGGCGCGAAGGTCGCGAAGGGAGGAGGATGGATGGGAGAAAAGCGGGCGTGAGGGGTTGTTGCTGGATGGATGGGATGGGGGGCGAATGAGGGCGCATGAAGGGGTGTTCGGAGAACTCGCTTTCCGGACTTGCTGCGTTCGCATGGAAAAATGGCGGCATGGTTGGGTCTTTTTGGGGTATTGTTCTCCGCTTCCTCCGCGGGAAGCAAGCAAGCGCATCCGCCAAGGCTCAGCAGAAGTAGCGCCCGCGCCCCCTGCTCTTCTTTTGAACTCGGCTCATGGTCGTTGGAACTCCCCGCCCATGAGAGGCATGGCCCTTGGATCCTCGCCTCTCACGAGCCGTGCGCGGCCTACACCTATCAGCCACCCTCGCGCCCGCCCTACGGATTCCGGTACAAGCCCCTGATATGGGAATTGTCGGCGGGGATTCTTCTTGAATTTAGACGGTTACTTGCAACTCTTCGCCGAGCATACCCTAGGTGATAGAGGTCATCAAGGCGTTGAGAGTCAAAGCTGTTCGACAGAAACAAACCATGAGGAAACCATACACGGCATTCACTGACGCCCTTAGCAAGGTAACGGGAGTCAGCATTCCGGTGTTCGGCATACAGTGGCAGCCGCCCGAGACCCAGCGGCAGGTGGCTCGCCGGGTTATCGCCTTTTGCGAAGATCGCCGAATTTTATTCGCACCGCATAATTGGGAAATGAAGTCGGAATGTGTTCATTCTGCGACAGAAATTCGTCGATTCCTTACCGAAGAGCTTGGCCGCTTGGATAGAGATCTTGAGTTGGCGCGAAGACTGGAGCAGATGCGGAAAGCGTGTCGCATCTTTATGGATTCAATCCGTGAATCCGAGATTGATGGCGCGCGCGTTTGGACGGGATGCAATATGGTTCACGGCGTTTCGTGGGACGCGCTAGACGCGCTCAGAATATGCTTTGGTCATCAGATTTTTTGGATCATGATGGCCTATGGTTTAGAAGTTGAAGAGGACTTGGCCCAAGCGTTCCCCGATTACTTAAAGAAATGAAAAATTAGTTCAACAAGGCACTGGAGCCAACGCGATTGCTTGTCACGGAAAGTGCTTTTTCCTCACTTCGTGAGGGCACTTTCCGCGCCAAGCAACCACATGGCTCAGTTTGAGCGTTGGGCAAGAATAAGACTATGCTACTCAAGACCGAAGGAGCCGGATACAGATCAGCAGACCTAACGTTGATGTTTGGTCCTGGGGTAGTTCGTTACCTCAACCCTCTTTCTCTTGTGGCTGATGCCGGACGCCTCGCACTTGCTGAGATCGAATCATTTGGTGTTGCGCCTTCCATCAAGTTCGCCACATGGGATTCGAGTCCTTATGATCTTGGGATCAAGTGTGACCAGCTCTGGAACGCAAACTTCAACTATCACGAGTTTCCCTCGCTTTTTCAAGAACGCTCCCATGAGGGGCTTATTCGCGAAGTCGCGTTCATTTTCAAATGTTACTCAGAGGCTCCCTTTCCGAGTGAGGCGTATTGGGCATTTGTCCAGTATACCGAGTCGTCTCGTCTGGTGCTTTCCGAATTCCTCGAGAGCTGGATTCGCGAGACCTTTAAGAATCAAGATTTAGCTCAGTCTTACGCTGATAGCACCGATTATTTAATGCTCAACGTCGGATACAATTCGTCCTACTTCTTCAGGAAGACTGAATACTTGGTTGAACGTCGTAAGGAGATTGAAGCTGCTGTGGAAGAACTAGTTTCGATTCAAGAAGGGGTTACGTCCGAGGAGATTGCTCGGAATTTTGATGATGCGATCCGCAAGTCATCGTTCGAAGTTTTCACGTATTTGATGGAAGACACCCGCAATGGACTAATCAAGATTGGCAAGAGCAAGAATCCGGAGCGACGCGAGAAGACGCTTCAATCCGAGGCGCCTTCGGTCGAGATGAGGATTGCAGTTCCCACAGAGAGTGACTTTGAGAGCGAACTTCACAGAGATTTTAGCCATCTGCGAAGACGAGGCGAATGGTTTGAGCTATCCAGCATGGAGATCAAGACTGTCATCGAGCGACTTCTTGCTCACGGTGATCCTGATAGAGCAATCACAAGTCATGAGTGGATTGGTAAAATCGTTCTCGCTGCATTCAGTAGTGAGGCGCGTCGTCTGACCATGAAGCAAGAATAAGAAACCCAAAAAGCCGCGCCGTGACGATCCCTACCAGCCGCCCTGTTCCGATGATTTCTCGTAGCTACAACCTCAACCCCGTGATCGACGTGCGCCCCCGCTGGTAGGGGTGCACGCGCTCTACGTTGGGCAAAATAATATGATCGAAACTAGCACATTGATCGACTCCCCAGCACTCAAGACATACGTCGCACATATGAAGAGCGAAGTTGCAGCTGTGATCGAACAGACATACTCGCTTCCTCGCCTCTTCGATATCTGCGAGCCCGAGTTGAAGCGATCACTTCATCTTGAGGCATCCGCATTAGCGTGCCACTGGATCGAGGCATTTTCAGAGGCAACTCCTGAGATGCTTTTGTGGGCTAAGTTGTTCTCGAAACAACTAATTCATGGGTCTGAGGCATCTGCCGCATTCGGGAAGATCGGGTATCCCGGGGAGGCTCCACGCTTCTTTGTCAACCGACTGGAGTATTATCGTGGTAATAAGGCAGGTTGGCAACTTGATGAGAACTTACTGACATGCTGGATTGGAATAGTCAATTTTTGCGTATTATTGAGACCGATGAAGGTTCCACCGATGTTAGGTCCGGGGCAACAAGCTGAGTTTCTCGTTCAGCAGAAGGGGGAAGATTTAGCGGCACTTCAATCGACCCTTGGCATCGATCCAAGATCTGAAGAGTATCTGGATTTAATGGGAACATGGTTGAAGGATTTCACTGAGAACTTGGCAAGGGTTGTCTATGCTTCAAGTAAGGCATACCTGAATGCAATAGCCGAAGTGAAGAAGGAATCCACGTCCGCAGTCATGACGATGAGGACGTACAAGGCAATCTGTCTGGTTCTGGGTGCATGGTGTTTAGTTTTGCCTTTTTTGGATTTTGGTCAAATATGGGTTTATCAGTTGACGCGTATTGCTGTCACAATCGGCGCGGTATTTTTAGCGATCATTTTGCGAGGGTGGCAGATGGTGGCCGCCGTGGTTGTAGCGATTCTGTTCAATCCGATAATCCCAATCGAATTCGATAGGGACGCGTGGATGGTCGTGGATCTCGCCGCCGCGTTGTATTTCGGATTCGTGGGATTCTGGCCATCTCCCCATCATCGAAACGAAGATGCACAACAGGACGCGTCATAAAAATCCCCACCAGCCGCCCTGTTTCGATGCTTTTCTCCGACTACAATCCGCACCCCTTGATCGACGCTCGCCGCCGCTGGTAGTGGTGCACGCGCTCATCGGTGCTACCAATATGAATCTTACCCGTGGCTCAGCCATTGCCGCAGTCCTTTTCCCGATGTTTGCGCAAGCATCGGTGACAGCGGTTTGGAGTTCGGGGGACGCAGCGGCTGCGGCGTCCTGGTTAAGCGGAATCGGGAGTTCCACAAGCCGTCAGGATCCTGCGTCGTTCTTTTACTTTTCGACCTCTTCCGGTGAGACGCTTTCTGGCGCGATCATCGCGAATCTGACCGTTTGGAGTGATCGCGCCGAACTGAATATACTCGGCGTGGGCTTTCTTCCTTCCAACCTGCAACTGTGGGGTAGTTTTCCCACGTTGGGCACGATTATGGAAGTTCGGCAGAATGAATTGGTCAGCTCTGCCCCCGGAAGTGGCACAAGCTATTTTTCATACACTTCGAACTTTCCAGTCGAGTCCAGTTTCTCGCGAGTTGCCTTTAATTCGGCGGCATCGGACGGGCTTCTGCTGCTCGCCGATTCAGGCGGTTCCACCAATGACGTCTACACTTTCCGGCTGACACCTATTCCGGAACCGGGCGTCGCATTGCTCGGTGCCCTAGGCTCAATCTTTTCTCTCCGACGGCGGCGTAACAACAAGGCGAACAATAAACGCACTTCTTCCAACGGCGGGGAGCGCTCCAGTTATAATTCGAGCTTCCATACCCGCCGTGGATGACCTATTCGTTCGCCAAGAGATGAGAAAGAGGTGGAAGGTCCTTATTGCGATGATCGCCCTGTTGTTTGGAAATTTGCTGTGGTATGGATGGTTTTCGGAGGGATCTACCTTTTCTACCTTGCGGATCGCCTCAATCCTTGAAAGTGGATACTTGGAAATGCCGCTGCGTCGGCAGGAGTTGGAGATTGACCCGAGGAAAGCTAGGCCTAGGCTAGCTTTGGGTGTTCTGCTTCAATGAGGGGTAAATCGATCAATGCCATGCAAATTGCGGGAAAAACATGCGACGTGTGCCAATCCAAGGTTTTCGGCATCCTGGATGGGCGGGGCTGCAGAAAGTGTGACCGGGCTTACCATGCCGCCTGCATCCCTGACGGCGTGCGATGTCCTCACTGCAAGGCCGATCTTGATCTTCAGGATCGGGAGCACGAGGGGGAGCAAAAAACCCTCCGGGAAGAGACGATGAGAAACGGAAGAAGGCATTTTATCGTCGCGATGATCCTCGCAACTTTTCCTATTGTTACGGCAATCGTTTACGTCGTGATGTTTTCAGACGCCGCGCCCATGGATAAGGCGCGTTCGGTGTTGGCTCTCATGGGGTGGTGCGCCATGTGGGTGTGGATGTGGGGTGGGAGTTCTGCTGCGCGAATCATCGGCGGATTCGTAATTTTCGCTTCAGTCGCCTTGTTTGTGTCACTGGCGTTCGGAAGCTTTACGGCCGAAGAGGGCATTGACTTTTTTGCCTGCTGCCTTGCGGCTGTTTCGCTTCTGTCAGCGGGGTTGCTGGTATTTCTCAAGCCATCGATCTCCGTTTATCTCGATTCCCAGAGGAAGACGTCGAACTCATGAGTCGGAATTCGATGTTGCGCCATTTTTCGCTCTCCGAACTTTCGTCCCTTTCGATCCTTTCGTTGTTCCCATCGTGGAATCGGGGCTGGGCAAAGCTCAGGCGGGTGGTGGGGATGAAGGGGTGGTGGCGGCGACGCGGCCGAGGATGGCTTTGGCGAGGAGGGGGCGGGCGGGGGTGGGGATGGGATCGAGGGCGAGGTGGATGCCGGATTGTTGATCGGCATCGAAGTGCAGGGTGATGAAATGATCTCCGGCCTCGGCGTGGGTGATTTGCGCCCAGGGGACGAGTTGCATGTTTTTTGCGGGCTGGAAGAAGGGGAAGATTTCGACGCCGAGGGGGCTGAGGATGATGTAGGCGTGGCGGGTGCAGCGGAGGGCGATGCGGATGAGGAGCACGGCCAGGGTGGCGGGCAGCAGAGCCCAGAGGGGATGGGGGAGGTCGGGATTTTCTTGGCGGAGCGTGCCGATGATGACCAAGGCCAGAGTGGCGGCAATGCCCATGGCGGCAGCGATCCAAAAGGGGACGGCTTGTCGTGCCCGGGTGAAGCGGAGTTCCTTGTGGGGTTCGGCGACGGGCATGGTGGGAGGCATTCAAATCAGTCCGGGGAGTCAATCAAGACCCGGACCTGCGGTGTTCTTGCACGATGATGAAATTCTGAAGCATGGAAGGGCCCTTCATTTCCCTTCGAGATGGGCGAGGAAGGGCTGAAGGCGGAAGAGGAAGGTATCGCCTTCCGCCAGTTTTCGAATCCATGGCAGGGCATCCGGGTGGGCGCGCAGGGCATCGAGGACGGCCTGGCGTGTGGGGGGCTCGATGAGGCCCTGGGCGATGTAAGCGAGATGCAGGCCGGCATCGCCATGGAGTTCGGGGTGGATGGGATTGGCGAGGATGGCGAGAACGATGGCCAGGGTTTTGCGGATCTCGCCATGGCGGGCGTGGACGGCGGCTTCGAGCATGGCGACGTCCGAGGCATAGGTGCTTTGCGGATAGCTTTCGCGGAAGCTGGCGATTTCTCGCAGCAGAGCGGGGGCATCGAATGGCTGGACAGGGGCTTTGAGGCTGGAGTGCTTGTAGCCGGCGGTGATGGGCGCGGCGGGGAAATGAAAGGCGCGGATCTGCGGCACGGGGCAGAATTCACGAATGTGGAAACGCAGCAGTCGCAGGCGGGCGGCTTCCGTCTTGGGGCTTGCGGGCCATTGTTTCAAGAAGTCCTGCCATTGGGCGGCGGTGGCTTCCGGATCCGCGCGAAGTTGGCGGAAGGCTTCGAAGGCGCCAAGAGGGCCCGTGGCTTCGGCCGGGGCTTCGCCATTGATACGACGGATGCAGTAGTTCTTGAGGTCTTCGAAGGGGACATCCGGCACGGCTGCGGCGGCGAGCAGGTCCTGAAGGTCATCGGAGAGGGCATTGATCGAATCTCCATCAAGCCCCGGGCGGGCTTTGAGGAAGTCGGCGGCGACTTTTGCGAGTTCTTCCTGAAGGGCCACCGGGGAGGCGGCGAGGGTGACGGCGCGGGTGAGACGGGCGGAAAGTTCGGTGAGGGTTTCAAATCCTCCATCGCCTTGTTCGGGATGGAGGGTGGTGAAGAGGGTCCATGCCGCATTGGGAACATTGTAATCTCCGGGCATCCAGTTCGGGATCATCTGCGGTGGCCGGAAACGGTAGGCGATGGCGCGTTTGGCTTCGACGCTCTCGGGGAAACGCTGGCGCAGTTCCTGCACGAGTTTCGAGGACTGATCGCTTGCAGCCGTTTCGGCAGCGCGGCCGGCGCGGTAGAGGGAGAATTCGGCAAGGCGGCGGAGGCATTCGTTGGCGCTTTCCAGAGCGGGGGCGGCGATGGTGGCATCGGTGGATTTCGCCGCGGCGAGGTAGTGGGAAAGAGCGTGGTGGAGTTCGTCGCGGGAATCGAGTTCGCGGGTGATGTGGATATCATCAAACCCAATCGCCCGGCCATTGATGCGGCGGAGTTGATCGAGCCTGGGTTCCTCGCTGCCACTATAATCATAGTATTGATGGAGGGGCAGGGTGAGGCGGCCCCGGAGGTTTTCCCACAAGCGGGCGAGTTCGAGTTCCTGGGCGGGACTGCGGCGCTTGGCGTGAAGAGCGGCAAGCGGGGCGATTTCCTTGTCCCAACGGGTCGCATCGAGGTTTGAGTAGTCGCGTGGATGCCAACGGTTTCCCCAGCGTGCCGAGGAATCGTCCTCCAGAGGCGAGGGATCGATCCAGCGGCGGGCGGTGGTGAAATCTCCGGAGGCGAGGGCGCGCATGCGGACGATGGCGCGCAGTTCGCGGGCGGCGGGTGAGGCGGGATCGAGCTTGGCCAGAGGTGCTTCGAGGGCCGGGATCGCAGCGAACTGGGCGATGCTGTCGATCCATTGGGGGATCTCGTTCGAGGGGCGATTGGGCCAGTTTTCCCTTTCCTGCGGGGATTCAAAACTGCCCGAGATGTCCCATAGGCGAAGAAGAGCCTCACCGGATAGGCCGGCTTTGTGGAGGGAAATGGCATGATCAAAGCCGCTTTCCAGAGTCAGCGGGCTTGTGGGAAACTTTTCTAACAGGTTCTGATAGGCAGCGGCGGCATCGGCATGGCGCTTGAGGTCATCGAGGGCGATGGCGCGGGCATGGAGAAGTTCGTCGGTGGCGTGAAGGGCGATGCCGCGATCGAAAAGCAGCAGGGCCTGGGTGGCATCGCCCTGGCGCAGGGCGCTCCAGCCGAGGATGAGGAGGGCGTCGGGGGCGTGTTCGGCATCGGGTCGTGCGGCGACGGCGCTGGCGACGTGGGCGAGGGCTTCCTGGGTGAAGGCGGAAGGGCGGGTGATGCGTTTTTCGAGGAAGCGCAGGGTGCCGCGGTCGCCCGTAGTGTTGTCCCCGTAGATGGGGAAGGAGACTTGGTAGGCGGGGTCGAGGCAGTGAAAGAGGAAGAGGCGCAGGACGGCGGGATGGCGCGCGAGGAGGCTGTAATCGGGAGTCCCTGCTTCCACGTAGGATTCCATTTCACTGAGGTATCCGCCATCGCCGGCGAGCTGGATGAGAGTGGCGATGAGGCGATCGCACTCGCGCATGATGGCACGGGTGGCTTCGCGCGAGTTCTGGATTTCGAGGCGGCGGAGTTGCCAATTGATCGCTTCTCCGAGATCGCCGAGGGTTTCGGAAATCCCGCCGAGCCAGCCGGTCGCCTCACCGCGAAAACGGCCATCCGGATGGGCATCGAGGTAGGCATTGAAGGCTTGTTGGGCGGAATCGCAGAGGCTGGCGACCTTGTCCGGCGGCAACTCGGGCCCCCGGGCTTCGTTGAGCCAACTGCGGGCGATCATGAAACGGGCGATTTCGGCACGCGCATGGGCGGGGAAATCCTGGAGGATGGATTCACCGAGGGCGCGGGCGGCTTCGTGACGACCGAGGGACTCGAGGAGCACGGCGTGACGAATCCTTTGGTAAGGAGCAAGAACGCGGGGCGCGCTGCCCATGATTTGTCCGGAGCGACGGATGCTTTCCCGGCACTGGGCTTCCCAAGCCTTGAGCTTTTTCGCGTGCGCCTCGTCGTCGTCATCCCACGACCGGACCGGCTTCGGCGGTGCGGTGGGTTCGTGGGGTGCGGCGATGCGACCGGCGAGATAGCTGGCAACGGCGGGATCGGTCTCTGCTGCCAGTTCGCGGGCTTCTAACAGGAAATTGGCTAGGGGGATATCGAGGCGGACGGCATTGCGGTTTCGTGCGGCGAGGGCATCGATGGCGGCGCTGCGTTCCTCCGCGCTGCGGGTGGCCCAGGTGGCGATTTCCTCTTTGGCGGCGGCGCGCAGGGATTCGGAGGTATCGGCGTTTGGCGGTAGTGATTCATCGACAAGTAGGTTCCACGATTTCCCCGGGATACGGGAAGGGTAGTAGTTCAGGGCCGGGGGTGCCTGATAGAAAAAGGGCCCGCACCCGAGGAGGAGGGGCGTGAGGAGAAGCCAGCGGCGGCGTGAGGAATTCATGGAGTGGGGTCGAGCGACCATGGTGGAACGGTGGAAGTGAGGGCGAGACGCGGACCACTGCGCAACTGCTTGCCAGCGGGGAGAGAGTGGAAGCCGAGGCGGATTCCTTGGGCGAGTTCGAGGCGGTGCGTTGATCCCCCAATCGCTTCGAGGCTGGAGAAATCGCCGGAATGGGAGCGGCCGAAGCTACCGGGAGCGGCCTGGAGTGTGATTTTCCAGGGCTGACCATCCGGCCGTGGTCCGATGTCGGTAGGTCCGGGATTGGTGACGAGGATCACGCCAGCTTCATCGAGATAAACCTGGATCACGGGCTTGGCGAGAGGATCCATGTCTGGCTGGAACTGGCAGAGATGCGGCAAGCTGCGCCATGGGGTGGGGGCGGACGAGGGATGGGCAAACCAGACAATACCGCGGGCCCCGGAGTTCATGGAGGTGGTGACGGCAGAGCGCAGAAGCTCATCGTCGGGGCGACGCAGGACGAGGATTTGGCCGGGTTCGATTTTCCGATTTGATAGCGTGCCGCTGTGGATGACATCGAAGACCGTCACTGGTCCGAGGTTCGGAGACTGGCGATCGAGGAGAGGGTGATCCAACAGTGAGTCCGGGCTGAAGCGGGGGTGGTGGCCGACAAGGCTGCCATCTTGAGCGAAGATGCTCAGGCGTTGGAAATTCGGCAAACCGGCGCGCCAGTCTTGGGGGCAGTTTTTCCATTTCTCGATCCAACGGAGGGTGTCCGCACCGATCATGGGTTGGAAGTTGCCGGATTGGACTGCGGTGGGTGTGTCCGGTTCGAGATCGTAGAACATCGGCACGATTTCATCGACGACGGCGGCGAGTTTCGGGAAATCGGGGGCATCGATCCAACTGGCGAGGGCGGTCACGGAAATCGAGGGGAACTTCCCGGTTTCGCGAAGGCGGGTGATGGCGGCGGCGTAGTCGGCAAGGCGGGATGCGGGGCAATCGAAGTCGATTTGCAATCCCGGGGTTTTTCGGGTGGTGCGGAGATGAGGTGGGGTGGGGAGTTGGGGGATTTCAGCGATGCCCTTGGGGTCATCGATCCACTTCGGATCCGGTGCGATGCGGACGACGCTGTAGCGGTGAGGGATTTCGAAATGTTCGGGAAGAAAAGAACGGATTTCCTTCCAAGTGCCGTCGGGGTGGAGTTCGTGGAGATGGTGGTAAAGGCGATCGATGCCGAGGGGTTGGAGGGCGAGGACGTCACGTTTTGGAAAGCTATCCACATGGTTCCAGATCCAGAACGAGTGAATGGATGCTGGGGCGGGCTCGGCGGACCATCCCGGGAGGGCTGCGAGGAGGCAGGAGATCAGCAAGAGAATCCGCACGAGCGGGACTCTAAAGCATCGTCGCGGCAAAGGGGAGGGGAAAGGCGTCGGGCGGCGGGAAACTTTCGGTTTGGCATGGGGCGCGGGTTCCTCCCATGGTGACGGCCATGCAGAGCTTCGAAGGCAAAGTAGCGGTGGTCACCGGGGGTGGCCGTGGGATAGGTGGTTCCATCGCCAAGGCGCTGGCCGCCGGTGGCGCGAAGGTGGCGGTGGTCAGTCGCAGCGAGGCGAGCTGTGGCAGGACGGCCGATGAAATCAATGCCGCAAACCCCGGGGCGGCCAAGGCCTATGCGATCGATGTGGCCGACCACGAGGCCGTGCAGGAACTGGGGAAACAGGTTTTGGCGGATTTCGGCACGGTGGACATTCTGGTCAACAATGCCGGGGTGACACGCGATGGCTTGCTGATGCGGATGAAGGAAGAGGACTGGATGACGGTGCTGGATACGAATTTGAAGGGAGCTTTCAACACCGTGAAGGCCTTCATGCGTCCCATCATGAAATCGGAGAGCGGCCGAATCATCAACATCGCTTCGGTCATCGGCCTGATGGGCAATGCCGGGCAGGCAAACTACGCGGCGAGCAAGGCGGGTTTGATCGGTTTCACGAAATCGGTGGCCCGCGAGCTGGCGGGAAAAGGGGTGACGAGCAATGCGGTGGCTCCGGGGTTCATCACCACGGACATGACCGATGCACTTTCGCCCGCGCTGCGTGAGGGGATTTTGACGAAGATCCCGTTGGGCAGCTTTGGCGAGGTGGACGACGTGACGAACCTGGTGGTCTTTCTTGCCGGGCCGGGAGCGCGATACATCACCGGACAGGTGATCGCAGTGGATGGTGGCATGACCATGCAATGATCGGCCATGGAACTGGTGCTCTTGAGACATGGCAAAGCGGAGGAGGATCATCCTCAGGGGGATGCGGCCCGGGAGTTGGTCGCCAAGGGTGAGAAGCAGGCGGTGAAGGCAGCCGAGCTTCTCCGCCGGCTGGAGCGATTGCCGGATGTCGTGATCACCAGCCCACGGCGGCGTGCATTGAGAACTGCGGAGATTTTCTGCGAAAGTGCTGGCATGCCTGGGCCGGTGGTGGAGCCGTGGCTGGATTGTGGGATGGCTCCGGAGACCGCGTTTGCCGAACTGGCGGCGTATGGAGGCTTCGATCGAGTGATGATCGTGGGGCATGAGCCGGATTTTTCCTCGCTGGTCTCCTGGGTGCTGGGATGCGGCGGTGAAAGCGGAGTGGAGGTGAAAAAGGGAGCACTCGTCGCCATCGATTGCCGCCCCCCGTCGCGAGGTGGGCTGCTGCTCTACGCGCTGCCGCCTGCGATGGTGGCGGGTGGGCGAGGTTGAGGTGACCGAGGATTTTTTTTGGGATTGGCAGGCATGCCGATGCGGGGCAAACCGCGGGCATGGCGAAGGTTTTGGTGGGTCTTTCCGGCGGAGTCGATAGCTCGGCGGCTGCTGCCTTGTTGATCGAGCAAGGTCATGAGGTCACCGGAGCTTTCATGAAAAATTGGATCAATGCCGAAGGCCTGCCGGGGGATTGCCCTTGGGAAAGCGACTTGGACGATGCTCTGGCGGTGGCGAGGAAGTTGGGGATTGAGTTTCGCGTGATCGATCTCATCGATCAATACAAGGCGAGGATTGTCGATTATCTGGTGGAAGGATATCGCAACGGAATCACGCCGAACCCGGATGTGTGGTGCAATCGCGAGATGAAGTTCGGGGTGTTTCTCGACTATGCACTGGAGCAGGGTTTTGAGTATGTGGCGACTGGGCACTATGCGCGGCGGCGTGTCCTCGCCGATGGTTCGGCGGCCATTCTCAAAGGTGCGGATCCCAACAAGGATCAGAGTTATTTCCTCGCCTTGATGACGCAGCATCAGGTTTCCCATGCCCTCTTCCCGGTAGGAGAGATGCTCAAGCCCGAGGTGCGTGAGGTGGCCCGCAGGCATGAACTTCCGACGGCCGCGAAAAAGGACAGCCAGGGGATTTGTTTCATCGGGCAGATCAAGATGCGCGATTTCATCCGGCACTACATCCCGGATCATCCGGGGGAGATTGTCGATGGGGATGGCCGCGTGCTGGGTCGGCATGAGGGCCTGCATCTTTACACCCTGGGCCAGAGGAAGGGTCATGGGGTGGCATCGCCCCGGGATGGCATGGCGTATGTGGTGGTGGCCAAGGATGTGGCGGCGAATCGGTTGGTTCTCGGCTGGGATGAGGAAGGCACACCGGGGCTGTATGAGAGGCGGTGCCGGATCGGTTCGATTTCATGGATTGGCAAACAGCCTGCGAATCCATGCCGGGTGGAGGCCATGCCGCGATATCGATCCAAGCCCGAGCCATGCCGGCTGACGCCGCTGCGGGACGGACGGGTGGAGCTGGAGTTCGAAAAGGGGCAGAGGGCTCTGGCTGTGGGGCAGATTTGTGCGTTTTACGATGCCGGATGGCTGTTAGGCGGCGGGGTTTTCGAGCAGGTTGGTCAGTGAGAGTGCCCCTGGATTGGATGATGGGATGACAGATGGTAGGGGAGGAATGGGAGAGATTCCAAAGAGGGTCGTCGATGCCACGGTTTGCCTTTTGGTTCGATGGGTCGATTTGCCCCGGGTGCGATTTCCGCCAAGTTCCGTTGATTCCTTTTCACCATTTTCCGTGGAGCTTTCATGTGGCTGCAAACAGCGCTCGACGGGTGGGGCTCGGATCCTCAGAGTCCCCGGCGTGCAAGGAATGCCACCGTGGCGGAATCGGTAGACGCCGCGGACTTAAAATCCGTTGGGAGGCAACTCCCGTGCCGGTTCGAGCCCGGCCGGTGGCACTTTTTTCGTTGGCTTCCATCAATGACCGCCGCCTTGCATGTGTTTCATGAGGCGTTCGTTGAACTCATCGGCCATGTTGTAGCCGAGACGTCGGAGCTGTTGTTGAAGCGCGGCGATCGCAACCATGCGCGCGGTATCGCGACCTGCGGCAACCGGGATTTCCACCATGGCCACCTCTTGACCGAGGACTTCGAAGGTTTGCTGCTGAATGCCCACGCGATCCACTTCATTGAGGTCCACATGGGGGATCAGTCGAACCACAAGATCGAGCCGTTTCTCGGGTCGGATCGATGCTAGGCCGAAAAGGTTGGCGACGTTGACGATACCGATGCCACGGATTTCGATGTAACCCCGGGAGAGTTCCGGTGCCGATGCGGTGAGTTCACCGTTCGCCCAGCGCAATCTCACCATGTCGTCGGCGACGAGTGATGCACCTCTTTCGAGAAGTCCGATTGCCGTTTCGCTTTTCCCTGATCCGCTCTTTCCCATGATGAGAACGCCGATGCCGCGCAAGTCCACCATGCAGCCGTGCAGTGTGGTCGTGGGTGCAAACTCTGCTTCCAATTTGAGAGTTGCGGCATTGAGGAAATTCATGGTGACCAGTTCCGTGCTGAAAACCGGAATGCCATGACGTGCCGCAATTTCATCCAAATCTGGTGACAGTTTGCCTCCTCGCGAGATGACGATGGCAGGTATATCCCTTTCGCACATGCGGGCAAATCTTTCGGAACGCATGGGGGGAATCAGCTTCTTCAGATATGACATTTCTGAGTTGCCGAGGACTTGAATCCGCTTTTTGGCGAAGTAGGAGAAGAAGCCCGCTAGAGCCAGTCCTGGACGGTTTGGGGCCGGCTCACCAATCACGCGGTCGAATCCGTGGCGCGCGCTCGCAAGCTTCATTTGAAGCTCTGCGCCGTGACGATCAAAAAAGTCACCGACACTGATGGATGCGATCTGTTTCACCCGAGGCTGCATGGATTTGGGTTTTAGAGATTTCTTGAGGGAAGCGAAGGCAAAAGCGATCCGAGGTGGAATGCGTCAGCTGAGATCCTTCTTCAGATCCCGGGCGGTCCAGATTTCGCCTTCGAGGGCTTGGAGGGCGCCGCGGGGTTTGCGGGCGCCAGTGCGCCGCTGCGGGCCGAAGTAGTCGCGTGAACTTCGAAAGACTTCATCGACGAATTCACGGCCGCCGATGACCGAGCCATCGGTGAAATGGCGCACGCGATGACGGATGATTTGTGAAATCCGATCTTCGTGTTCGCTGGTT
>JALOTY010000065.1 GCA_025457665.1 Akkermansiaceae bacterium
ACAAACCACGATGAACTCGAAAGGATCGAAAGTGAAGTTTGGACCAGGATGGATGGGATCGATGGGATGAGAGGATGCTCCGCGCGGAGCCTCGGCTTTTCTTGCTTCCTGCTACTCGCTCCTGAAAAAGGAACCACGGAATACGCGGAAAACACGGAAGGAACAGCCGATGTTAGATGGTGGATGGTGGATGGTGGATGCTCTGCGCGAAGGCGGCTGTTCTTCTGGTCTTGCGTCTTGGAATCTTGCGTCTTCCCCCTGGCTGTGAATTCAGGCTTCCCGTTTTTCTGTGAATGGTCTATTGATTGAATCAACAAATCGGTTTTCGAATTACCTCTATGAAACGATCTGCTTTCCTCGCTGTGTTGATGATTGTGGTGCCCGCTTTCGGCGATGTTGAAAGAAAAGCGCCAACGACCATCGCCGAGATGGCAAAGATTGAAGGTGTAAGGGTTAATTGCGTTGTCGCTGATGGAATGTGCTCTCTTAAAATTCGGCTTGATCCAACCAACCTTTTTATGGGTGCCAACAGCGCCACATACGCACGCCTCACACTGAAGGATGCATCAGGAGAGGTTGTAGGAAGCACGGAGATACGCACGAGACTGGATTTTCCAGAAGGGGCCGTCATTGGCCCCATCACAGACGGTGTCATTCGGCATTCCCTTTACGTCGAATTCTCCTGCAGCACGGCATCTCTTGGGCATTCGGAAATCTACTTCTACAACAAAGTGGCCAAGGGCTCCCCTTCTCAAAGGGTCGCGCTCAGTAATCTTCTAGAGGTCGTGAAGTAACTCGGGGGGATGGCATCCTCTCTCTGTCCGTCATCATTCGCGAGCCGTTTCGTGATCAAGCTCTGGGCGGCTCTTGGTCGATCTGATAAGGGAAAAAAGAAAACGGGGGTGGGACCTTACCTATCCCACCCCCGCTGGGGCCCCGGATTAGAATCGCCAGGTCAGGTCAAGCGTGACGCGGCTATCAATCACACTGGCTTCTTCATCGGTCAGCGGGATCTCATACGCCAGCCCCGCATGAATGTCGTCCGTGATCCGCGAGCGGAAACCTACCGCAGCTGTGACCAGGTCGCGATTCCGGCTCGAGTTCGATGCCCCAAGGTTGAAGAAATCATGTCCTTCGAAGGTCGCGACGCCGGGCACAAGGCCGCCGACCTGGCCGGCGAAATTGCGGCTGCCATTGCCGGGATCGAGAACGGTGAACCAGTTCAGCTCGACGAGGGGGATGAACCAGGGAGTGACCTCATAGCTCACGTGGGTGCTGATGAAGCCCGTGGTGGACATCTCGCCGGAGAAGGGCAGGCTGACACCCGCGCCGCCGGCGAACTGCCAGTCATCGATCATTTTCACCCCGGAGAGGATCAGGTTCACCGCGCCATCTCCTTCGCCTTGCAGGACGTCAGAGTTGCCGGTGGGGAACTCGAAGGTCATCGATCCGCTCAAGGCGTGGCGTTGCTCGGGATCGAGCAGGAAAGCGTATTTCACGCCGCCGCCGAGGTTCGCGAAGCCGCTGGCGTCGGTGAAGGTGGCGCTCGGGTTGAAATCGATGTAGCCGTCCTTGGTGGCGACGATGGAGAAGCGGTCGCTGAGGGCATATTCGAACTGGAGGGCGTAAACCTGGACATCACCGCCCACCGGGACACGGCCGAGGGTGGTTTCCATGAAGTCCGGCAGCTCGTGGTGGACGAAGATGGGGCGGATCCCGGTGGTCGGGGCAGCCAGATCGAACAGCGTGGGGTTCGTCATGGGGCGCCTCAGGTCCTTGAGCCAGTCGCCCTGGCTCGTGGAAATCCCTGCATCCCCCGGAGGAGCATCCACAATGGCCGTTCCCGCAAGGGCGGGAGTTCCACAGGCCAGCATCATCCACATCATCTTCGGAATTGTTTTCATTGGCTTTGGGTGTTCTTGGTTATCGGCCTCATGGCCACTCCCCAAGAAACCCAGCCAAGCGCCAAAGCCAATTGGAAGATCCCATGCCTGTTTCCAATCGCATGCAAAAGGTTTCGTGTTTCCCAAAACAGGAGAAGGGAAACATGAAACCCGCCTCAGAGGATCTTTCCACCCCACGCAAACAAAAAGCCACCCCTTTCCCGGCTCCCGGATTCCGCCATGAAAATGGAGGAATCCCGCGAAGCCGGGAAGGGGTGGCGTCGATTTGAGAGACGGGCCGATCAGCGATCCACCCGTGCGGATCCGCCGCCGACGAGTTTTTTCACCTCATCGACGGTGGCCATGGTGGTGTCGCCGGGGGTGGTCATGGCGAGGGCACCGTGGGCGGCACCGTATTCGACGGCCATGTGGGCGTCATCGAACTCCATGAAGCCGTAAACCAGGCCGCTGGCGAAGGAATCGCCGCCGCCGACGCGGTCGTAGATTTCGAGTTTCGGACGGTGGGTGGCTTCGAAGAATTCGCCATCGTGCCAGCAGATCGCGCCCCAGTCATTGACGGTGGCGCTGTGGACATCGCGCAGGGTGGTGGCGACGACCTGGAAGTTCGGGAAATCCTTCACCGCGCGGCGGATCATGTCCTTGAAGCTATCGACTTCCAGTCCGGTGACGTGCTCGCTGACTCCGGCGACCTCGAAGCCGAGGCTGGCGGTGAAATCCTCTTCGTTGCCGATCATGACATCGACATACTTGGCGATTTCGCGGTTCACCTCCTGGGCCTTGGCCTGGCCACCGATGCTTTTCCAGAGGCTGGGGCGGTAGTTGAGGTCGTAGGAAACGATGGTGCCGTATTCCTTGGCCTTCTTGCAGGCTTCGATGGTCAGTTCGGCGGTGGTTTCGGAGAGCGCGGCGAAGATCCCGCCGGTGTGGAACCAGCGGCTGCCCTGGCGGCCGAAGACATCGTCCCAATCGATATCCCCGGGTTTCATCTGGCTGGCAGCCGTGAGACCGCGGTCGGGCGTGCCCTTGGCGCCGCGGACGCCGAAGCCTTTTTCGGTGAAATTCAGGCCGTTGCGGACATCGCGGCCGATGCCATCGAACTTCCGCCACTGGATGAAGCGGGTATCGACGCCGCCCTGGAGGATGAAATCCTCTAACAAGCGACCCACATCGTTATCGGCAAAGGCGGTGACCACGGCGGCTCGCTTGCCGAAGCAGCGGCGGAGCCCGCGGGCGACATTGTATTCGCCGCCGCCTTCCCAGACATCGAAGTGGCGGGTGGTGCGGACGCGGCCGTCACCCGGGTCCAGGCGGAGCATGATTTCCCCGAGGGAAATGATATCGAAGGCGACGGAATCGGCGGAGCGGAGTTGGATGGACATGGCGGTGGATGGGTCAGGAAAGGAAAGGTCGGAGCAAGTCCGGTGTCGGATGATCTGGAAACTCAATCCTCGGTGGCGGAGGGCACCACGCCATTCGCGCAGAAGACCGGGCCTTCGCCGTTGAGGAAATTGACGAGATTGGTCACGGCTTTCATCGCCTGACGCGGGACGCTTTCGAAAGTGCGGGAGCCGATGTGCGAGGTAACGAGCGCCTTGGGATGGGCGAGCAGGGGGTGGTCGGGCGGCGGGGGTTCCTGCTCCATCACATCGGTCGCGTAACCGGCGAGTTTCCCGGAATCGAGGGCTTCCAGCACGGCGGCGGTATCGGCCAGCTCGCCGCGGCCGGTGTTCACGATGATCGCGTCCTCGGGCATCATGGCGATGCGTTCGCGGTTGATCATGTGGTGGGTGGCGGCGGTGAGTTTCGTGTGCGGGCTGATGATGTCACAGGTGGCGAAAATCGAATCGAGCGAGTCATGGCGCACCACCCCGTGGGCTTGGCAGAATTCCTCCGGCCAGAAATTCCCGTAGCCGTGGACTTCCATGTCGAAGCCGCGGGCCCGTTTCACCATTTCCTGACCGATGCGGCCCATGCCGACGATGCCGATGCGTTTCCGCCAGAGTTCGTGGCCGGTGAGGCGCAGCCATTTCCCCTGACGGGTGGCGTTGATCGTTTCGACGAGATTGCGGTAGAGCGCGAGCATCAGGCAAAAGGTGTGCTCGGCCACCGTGGTGTGATTCACGCCCGGGGTGAACATCACGGGGATGCCGAATTCCTTGGTGGCGGCGATGTCGATTTTATCGAGGCCGATGCCGTATTTCGCGATCACGCGGAGGCGTGGCAGGCTTTTTTCGATCACCGCGCGGGTGATGCCGTCGTCGCCGCAGAGGAAACCATCGAAATCCCCGGCCAGTTCCAGCATCCGGGCCTCGGTGAGTGGGCCGCGTTCGCGGACGATTTCGTATCCTTGGGATTCAAGGAAATCGTGGTGGGGTCCGGGGGTGTCCTGAAAACTGCACGTGCTGAGAAGGATGCGGAGTGACATGGGCTTGTGAAGAGATTCCAGCACTCCAAAGCTGTCATACAAGTGGAAATCATGCGATTTCCGGCAAATTGTCGAATTCACACATGATGGCTTGATCTCACTGGGAAAAAGAGCACAAGATGCCACCGTCATGAGCTTGATGCGCAAGATCACTCTCGGAATTCCACTGAGTGCCGTTGTTTTGTTTCTCGGTGCCTGCCGTGGGGGATCGAATGCCAGGTTGGAGGCGGAATGCTGGGCGCTGGAAGGCGAGAAAGCGGAGCTGGAGGCCAAAATCGAAATCCTCGAAATGAGGCTGTCTGCCAGCGACAAGGATCTGGCCCAGCGGAAAACCGTGATGGCGGCGGATCGTCGCACGCGGGAAGAACTGGCGATGCTGGAGGTGACGGTCGAGAGGCTGCGCGAAGACGTGCCGCGGCTGGAGACGACCTTGCAGGAAACGATTTCTCAGGCGCTGTCGGATCGCCGGGCGGCTCAGGCCGGGCGGGAGTTTGCGAGCCTGCGGAGCGGGCAGGGCAGGGAGTTTACCGAGGTGAAGGTGATCCGGGTGACCGAGGCGGGGATTGAGTTTCATCATTCCAGCGGCATCGCCCGGCTGACGGCGGATGACCTCACCGTCGAGCAGCACGAGGAGTTCGGGATCGACATGGGAGAATCCCAGCGGGCGGTGGCTTCGGAAATCGCAGCGACGCGGGAGTATCATCGACGGGTGGACCACGTTTCCGCCCGCCAGCGCGCTCGCGAGGAGCGGGACGCCGCCATGGCGCAGGTGACCGTGACTCCAAGTCCGGTCGCCACCGGGTCGAGACCCTGGAATGCGGTCTCGGGTTCTTCCCTGAACCGCCGTCAGAGCACTTTGGACCAGGCACCCCGGGCATTTGGACGGAGTGCTCGATGGAGCGGCGGGACGACGGTGGTTTACGGCGGGACTTACTATTCTTCGGGAAACCGGAGTTATCTCCCATCCCACCCGCGTTACTCGAATCCGAGAGCACTTTATCGCGGGCAGAGCCCTTCGCTGCGCAACACGCGATTTGCTTTCCCCACTCCACCCACGTCCACCCGTCCTGCATGTCCCTGAAATCGAGTTTCCTGTCTGCCGCCGCTCTCAGCCTTGTCCTTGCCTCCTGCGGGGACGATCCCGAACTGGTCCGCAAGCGCGAGGAACAGCGCGCGGAGCTTCGCAAGCTGCGGAGCGAACTGGATGTGCTGGATGAGCGCTTGAAAAACGCGCCGAAAGATCGCTCCGCCGACCTGGCGAAACTGGAGGAGGAAACCGCGGCACGCGAAGAGAAGATCAGTGCCTTGGAAACCGAGGTGGCCGCTTTGGAGGCGAAGAAAAAGGAATTGGAAGCGGAGTTCGAGGACTACCGCAGAAAATATCCCATCCGCTGACCCCTCCTCCTGTTTCATCCCACTCCTTACCCCACCCGCGAATCGTCATGGGCAGCTCCGATATCTTTTCCAGCAGTTATGGTCCCGGTGTCATCGGCACGGCCGCAGCGGTCTTTGTGCTGCTGGGTTTCGGTGGTTTGTATATCTTCGTTTTCGACAAGTCCCTGCAAGGCGGTGAGGAGAGGATCGAAGTCACCATCGAGCAGAATGCCAAGGACATCGATGCCACCCGCAAGTCCATCATCTCTGCGACCGAGCGGCTGGAGAAGGCGGAAGTTTTCAAAGAGACCCTTGGCAAGATCCAGCGGATCGAGGTGAAGTCCGCGAGCCTGTCCACGCGCATCACGGAGCTGGAAGGCCTTCGCGACGAAGGTCTGGCGGCAGTGGCGGCGGTGGAAAAGGACGTGGCCGATTACGGCCGGAAATACCGCGAGTCGGCCCGGGCTTCGCTGGTGGGCAAGACCTACGATGAGCTTCGTACTTCCGACGGCAAGGTTTACACCGATGTCAAGGTGGCCGAAGTGGACCCACTGCGCATGAGCATCCGCCATTCGGGCGGGATTACCGGGGTGGACCTCGTGAATTTGCCGGAGGACATGCAGGAGTATCTCCAGATCGACCACTCCGAGCGCGAGCAGCACAAGGAAGTGGAGGTCAGTGTGGCCACGACCACGAAACAAGGGGCTGCCATCGCCGCACTTCAGGAAAGGATTGGCAACCTGAACTACGACATCGGCGAGGCGCAGCGAAAGGTGGATACGGCCAAGGCGGCCTTGGATCGGTCTGTCACCGGCATCCCTGAGCTGGAAGAGCGGATCCAGGCGAAGCAGATCGAACTCGAGGCGGAAGAGCGCAAGGCGGGCAGCGGCGGCATCAGCCGGGCGCCGGCGGTGCAACAGCAGATCCTGAATCTTGAAAAGAACCTCGCCCAGGCCCGGGCGCGATTGCCGGAACTCCAGCGCCAGGTGACTCAGGGTGAGGCGGAGATTTCCGAGCTCAAGGAGCGCGTGGCTGATCTGCGTCAGCAGATTGTCGAACTCGGCAAAAAGAAGGATTCCGCCCCGGCGGACGGCGAATGATCCGCAGCCATGGTTGGTGATTCCCAGAGCCCATTGATGGCCACGGTGATCGGCCTGGCCGTTCTGGTCATGGGTGGAATCGGCGTGGGCACGGTGGTGGACCTGCGCCTGAATCACAGCGAGGACAAATTCACGCTTGCGGAAGAGATCGAGCACGATGCCGAGACCCTTGAAGATCTCCGCGGCCAGAGGCAGGACTTCGAGGAGCGGTGGAACGAATATCACGCTCCGGCCATGGATCATGACCGCCGGATCGAGACGCTCGAACGAGGCGTGATGCGCTTGGAAAACCAGGACAAGGCGCTGGCTGGATCTCTCGCGGATTTGCAGGCGGGCATCGCGACGATCGAGGAGGATTTCCAAATCTATCGGGCCAAGCATCGGCAATCGGTCCGCAGCGGCTTGGTGGGGAAGAGCTATGACCGCGTGGCTCTGCGGGATGGCAAGATCTATCAGAACGTGACGGTGCAGGGATTTGAGTCCGACCGGATCGATCTGCGTCACGATCACGGGATGGCGCGAGTGGCCTTCCGTGATTTGCCGGAGGAGTGGCAGGCGCGCATCTGCTGGAATCCGCAGGACGAAGAGGCGCCGAAACGCCAGCCCACAACGCCGAAGCCCAAACCCGCGGAAGAGCCTGCTCCTGAAACGCCTGCGGAAGTTCTGGTAGACGAAGAGCCGGCTGGGGAAACCGGGGGAGAGGCGGATCTCGCCGAGCAGATCGAATCCGCCCGGCGGAGTTTTCAAGTCACCCGCCTGATGCTTCGCGAAGCCCGCGCGGCACTCGCCGAAGCCCGGGAGCAGGCGGGCGGAAACCGACGTTCACCCAATGGCAATCTGGAGACTTGGGAGGAGAAAATCGACCGCTTGGAGCGCATCGAATCCTCCCGCGAGGAGGTCCATCACAAGGCGCGGGCCGAGCTGGCCCGATTGTCGCCGAACGACTCCCTGTTTTATCAACCCTGAAGCGAAGGGTGCCTCAGAGGTCCCGCGCGGTGAAGGTGTTCTGAGGGTCGAAGGCTTCGCCGCGGAAGCCTTTCATGAACCAGCGCATGCGCTGCTCCGAGGTGCCGTGGGTGAAGGAGTCCGGAACCACATGGCCCTGCGCTTGCTTTTGCAAGGCATCATCACCGATGGCCTTGGCGGCGCGCATGGCTTCCTCGATATCACCCTCTTCCATGAAATCGAACTTCTCCTGGCCGCGTCGCGCCCACATGCCGGCGAGGAAATCCGCCTGCAACTCAAGGCGCACGGAGAGCTGGTTCGACTGCACCTTGTTTGCCCGTTGACGAGCTTCCTGCACCTGCCCCGAGATTCCTAACAGGTTCTGCACGTGATGGCCGACTTCGTGAGCGATGACGTAGGCCTGGGCGAAATCCCCTGCGGCACCGAAGCGGGTGGCCATTTCATCGAAGAAAGAAAGGTCCAGATAGATCGTCCGATCCGCCGGGCAGTAAAAGGGTCCGACTTGCGAGCTGGCATAACCGCAGCCACTATTCACGGCCTCGGTGAACAAGACCATGCGCGGCTTCTCATACTCGAGGCCCATGCGTTCGAACTCCGCGGTCCAGATTTCCTCGGTATCGGCAAGGACCGTTCCGGCAAATCTCGCGAGCCGGTCTTCCTCCTGGCTGCGGCTTGCTTCGCTGCTCGTTTGGCCGCCCATTCCGCTGCCGTCGCCGAGCAGGGTCATGGGGTCGATCTTGAAGACCAGGGCGAGAATCAGCACGAGGATGAGCCCGCCACCGCTGAGAGCGACACCGCCGCCCCGTCTGCCGCCGGAGTGGCCGCGGCGGTCTTCCACCTGGGTGCTTTGACGTCGATTTTCCCACTTCATAAGCTGTTTTCATCACGCCCCGGCCGCGGTGACAAGCCTGCGTGTTCCGGGTTCATTGGCTGAGTCCTTGGAAATCGCCGCCATCGAGGAGGGCGCGGATTTCACCGATGAGGAAAAGGGAGCCGGCGATGAGGACAAGCTCGGAATCTCCCTCCATGGCGGCGTGCAGGGCGGCGGCGGCATCGGCATGCATTTCCACGGGAGTGCCGGTGGGGAAATGGCTGGCCAGGGTGGCGGCTGGAACGGCCCGCGGCGTGTCGACCGGGCAGAGGTGGATGCCTGCGGTGAGGTCGTGGATGGCGGCGACGATGCCGCCGATGTCCTTGGATTCCACGGCGCTGAAGACAAGGCAGGCACGGCGGGAGCCGAAACGTTCGCGCCAGGTCTCGGCGAGCACGGCGGCCCCGTGGGGGTTGTGGGCCCCATCGAGCACCAGGGTCTTTCCGGCATGCTGGCGGATTTCGAAGCGACCTGGCCACTGCACGCTTTCAAGACCGTGGCGGACGACTTCGTAGTCGAGACGCAGTCCGAGGGCATGAAGGCATTCGAGCGCCAAGGCGGCATTCCACGTCTGATGTTTGCCGGGCAGGCCGATGCCATATCCCTGAAGCGGCGCTTCGACGAATGTCAGCGGCGTGCGGCGTTCGTTGGCTTCTTTTTCGAGGACCCGCCGGGCGTCGGGCTCCTGTGGCGAGCTTAAGGCGGGAATGCCTTCGAGGAAAATGCCGGCCTTCTCGCGGGCGATTTCGGCCACCGTGCTGCCGAGCCACTGCATGTGATCGAGGCCGATGGGAGTGATGGCGCAAACGTCCGCAGGCACGGCGGTGGTGGCATCCAGCCTGCCGCCCATGCCGGTTTCGAGCACGATGAGTTCACAGCCGCTGGCGCGGAACCAACGCATGGCGACGGCCAGGGTGATTTCGAAAAAGGTCGGATGCGGGTCGAGCGACTCGCAGATGCCGCGGATTTCCGTGAGCAGTTCGGCGCAATCGGTCTCCGGGATTTCCACGCCATTCACGCGGATGCGTTCGCGGAAATCGATGAGATGGGGCGAGGTGAAAAGCCCGCTGCGCACACCGCTGGCGCGGGCGACGGCATCGATCATGGCGCAGGTGCTCCCCTTGCCGTTGGTGCCGGCGATGTGGGCGACCTTCACACCATGGGCGGGGTAGGCGAGCGCTTCCTTGAGCAGGCGGCGCGGGCCATCGAGCCCGAGCTTGATGCCGAAGAGCTGGGTGGAGAACAACCAGTCGATCGCCTCGCGGTAGTTCATCCGGGTCGCGGCGGGGTGGGGGAGGGTGAGGTCCGGCTTCAGGGCATCATGTAGCCGAGCAGGGTGGCCAGTTTATCGCGCATTTTCCCACGGGGGACGATGGCATCGATCAGGCCGTGCTCGAGCATGAACTCCGCGGTCTGGAAACCGGGTGGCAGGTTTTGGTGGGTGGTTTCCTTGACCACCCGTGGGCCGGCGAAGCCGATCATGCACTTCGGCTCGGCGATGTTGATGTCCCCGATGGTGGCGAAGCTGGCGGTGACGCCGCCGGTGGTGGGGTGGGTGAGGACCGAGATGTAAGGCAGATGGGCCTTGGCGAGGCGGGCGAGGGCGCCGCAGGTCTTGGCCATCTGCATGAGCGACAGCATGCCTTCCTGCATGCGCGCGCCGGAGGAGGCGGAAATGATGATCATGCCGCGTTTTTCGGCGATGGCGGTCTCGATGGCCCGGGTGATTTTTTCACCGACCACCGATCCCATGGACCCGGCGAAGAACTTGAAGTCCATGACGGCGATCATGGCGGGTTTGCCCCCGATCTGGAGGCGACCGGTGACGACGGCGTCATCGAGCCCGGTTTTTTCCCGCAGTCCGCGGGTTTTGTCCTCGTAGGCGTGGAAGCCGAGGGGGTTGGCGGAGACCAGGCCGGCCGCGGTTTCCTCGAAACTTCCGGGGTCGGCGAGGAGGGCGATGCGGTCGTAGGCCCCGAGGAGGAAATGGTGGCCACAGTGGTGGCAGGTCTGGTGGTGCTGGCGCAGCTCAAGCTGGTGGAGCATGGCCGAACACTCCGGGCACTTGGTCCAGAGGCCTTCCGGCATCGCATCCTTGGCCTTGATTTTGCGGAGCGGCGGTCGGTCGAAAATTCCCATGGTGATGGAGCGGCGGTGGGTGGTGGCGCCCCGCGTTCCGGGGCACGGGGTCGAGGCTAGCCGCGCATGACGGTGACGACAACCACGTTTTGGATCCCGGCAGCACGGAGCGTGCGGGCGCATTCGTGGACAGTGGAGCCGGTGGTGAAAACGTCATCGATGAGGATGACCCCGGGCCAGTCCTTGGCGGATCGGGCGACGACGAAGGCGCCTTTGAGGTTTTTCTGGCGCTGGCTGCGGCTGAGGCGGGTCTGGGTGGGCGTGGGGCGGATGCGTTTGAGGGCGGAAATCACCGGCAAGCCGAGCATTTTGCCCAGGGGGCGGGCGATTTCCTCGGCCTGGTTGAACTGCCGCCAGCCCATGCGCCGACGGTGCAGCGGAACCGGGATGAGCGGCCATTTTTCCTTCAAGGCGCGGGCCAGCCGCGGGTCATCGAAGGCGCGCCGGGCAAGCAGGGCCAGGGTCCGGCCGTGCTGGATACGGCGGAGGTATTTGAACTCGTGGATGAGTTCCATGGCGAGATTCGAGCGCACCACCCCCGAACGGGCGAAATCGAAGGCGAAGGTCTGGTCGCGGCAGTTCGGACATTCGAAGGGGCCTTCGATTCTCCCGGGAAAAACCTCCGAGCACTGGGCGCAGAAGGGATCGTGGATGCTCGGCACCGCTGCGAGACAGTCCTCACAAAGGAAGATCCCGTCCTTGGTGTCTTCCCCGCAGCCCTGACAGGAAGTCGGGAAAACCCAGTCGAGCAGCCCGGAAAACCAGGTTCGCAGGATGCCAGCGCTTTCAGCCATGGCCCGTGGAGGCGTCGGAGGGACGGGTCATCGCCATCACCAGTATCCCGGTCACCACCGTCACCGTCAGCGGCACGGTGCCCTCGATCAGGGTGCGGCCGACCAGCCATCGGCTGGCTTCCGGGAGGTCCGCGACACCCCAGGTGGCGGACTTGAAAAGCTGGTAGGCAAAGACCCAGCCGGCGTGGAGGCCGATGGGCAGCCAGAGCGACCCGGTGCGCAGGCGGGCCATGGCAAGGATCACGCCCACGGCGAAAAGTCCGAGGAAGCGGCCGATGAATTCGGACGGCTCCAGCAATCGTCCGAGGATCTGACCGAGGAGGATGAAACCCGCGTTCACAGCTTCGGGATCGGGCACTTTCACTCCCGGTGGAGGTTCCAGGAAATGCACCAGCGCGAAGATCAAGGACAGGGAAAACACCGCCGGCCAGGGTTTCATGACCCGCAGGAAAATCCCTAACAGCACCCCGCGGAAGAGGACTTCCTCGATGAAGGAAACGACCACCGCCGTGGGCAGGGATTTCCGCAGCGCACGCAGCCAGTCGATGCCCGTGACCACCGGATTCACCGCCCCGCGGGTGGAGCATTCGGCATCCCGCCACATGAAGAATCCGGCATGGAGCAGCATGATGCCGGAGAGCATCAGGAGTCCGCCGGCGATGAGAAATCCGAAGAGCCCGAAGCCCAGGCCACGCGGACTCCAGCTCAGCCGCTGGCCGCGCAGGGACGAGGCGGCATTCGGCACGCCCACGGACCAGGGCTCGTCCCTCAGAGGATCGCGCCCCAGGCGCAGCCAGATCAGCAGGAAAGGCAGGAGCAGCACGGCGGAAAGCATCAGCGCGCGGTCGAAGTAGCGGGGGAAATTGTCACGTGCCCGCCAGGCGGCATCGCCCAGCCAGGTGACCACGCTGTTGGTTTCCTTGCCACGGGTGACCTCGGCGATGCCCATGCCGAGGTTGTAGAGAAAGGGCGAGATGGCGGCACCCAGAGCCACGGCTGCAACCACGTAGGCGCAGATCCGGAAGACGTCGTTGTGGAACCAGCGGAACACCGCGGCAAAACCTAAAGGCCGCGGCGTGCCTGCCAAGGGTTAATTCCCTCCCCGCGCTTGCCCCACCCCCGCCACCACCCCATGCTCGCCCGCATGGAATCCCATGAATGGCGGCAACGCACCGAAGAAGGCCTCAGGTTTTGGCGCGCCAACCGCCACGCCGGCCGCTGGACTTTTCACACCACCCTGAAGACCGATCCGGACTGGACGGCCATCGATCCCGTGCCCCGCGAAATCTGGGAAGCCCTGCGCGACATCCTCTGGAGGAAATACCAGCGCAAGCGTTGCCCTTGGGAATTCATCGAGCAGATCGACAAGATTCTCGCTGAAGACGCCGAAAGCGACTGAGCCTCAGTCCCCCTGTCATCGCGGGTCCGAAACTCTGGCCACCCGGCAGGCTTTCTGCTCCCTTCCCCCCGCACATGAACACGGAAAAGGAAAGACTCGCGGCCGCACCCAAGCGCGGGGATGCCTGGCGCCGCTGGGGACCCTATCTCAGCGAACGCCAGTGGGGCACGGTCCGTGAGGATTACTCGGCCTCCGGCTGGAGTTGGGGGGCCTTTCCCCATGACCACGCCCGCCGCCGCGCCTACCGCTGGGGCGAGGATGGGCTCAATGGCTGGACCGATCGCCAGTGCCGACTTTGTTTCGCCCCCGCCCTCTGGAATGGCAAGGACCCCATCCTCAAGGAGCGGCTCTTCGGACTCGGCGGGCACGAGGGGAACCACGGGGAAGACGTGAAGGAGTGCTACTACTACCTCGATTCCACCCCGACCCATTCCTACACCAAGGCGCTCTACAAATACCCGCAGTGCGAATTCCCCTACTCCCGCCTGCGCGAGGAAAACACCCGCCTGCCACGCACTGAGCCAGAACTGGAGCTTGCCGATATCGGCGCTTTCGACGAGGGCCGCTATTTCGATGTCTATCAGGAAGTCGCCAAACGCAGCCCCGAGGACATCCTGTGGAAAATCACCGTGACCAATCGCGGTCCCGCCGCAGCACCCATCCATGTGCTGCCGCAGCTCTGGTTTCGAAACACCTGGTCCTTCGGAGTCCTGCGCGAGGAACCGGCCGAAAAACCCTGCCTGAGCCAGGAAGGTGATGGCCTGCTCGCCACCCACCCCACGCTCGGACGATTCCGCTTTTTCGCCGCATCCCCCGATTTTCCGCGGAAACCCTCGTGGCTCTTCACGGAAAATGAAACCAATACCCCCGCGGTCTTCGGCATCCCCTCCCAGCACAAATTCTTCAAGGACGGCATCGACCGCTTCCTCATCGGTGGCGAAAAATCCGCCGTCTCGCCCGATGGCTCCGGCACCAAGGCCACACCGCATTTCCATTTCCTCGTGCCTCCCGGCAAAAGCGTGACGGTCCATTGCCGCCTCCATCGCTTGCAGGAGGACAATGGCGTGAACGGACTCGATGGAATCGAGGAACTCATCGAACTCCGCCGCCGCGAGAGCGATGAATTCTATGATGAAATCATCCCCGCCGATGCGAGCGATGAGGAAAAACTCATCTCACGGCAAGGCTATGCCGGGCTGCTGTGGACGAAACAGTTCTATCACTATGCCATCGACGAATGGCTCAGTGGCGACTCCAACGGCCCGCCGCCCCCGGCTGAGCGCTTGAAAGGGAGGAATCACGATTGGAATCATTTCCTCGCCCGCGACATCCTTTCGATGCCCGACAAATGGGAGTATCCTTGGTTCGCCGCCTGGGACACCGCCTTCCACATGATCCCCTTCGCCAAGGTGGATCCGGAGTTCGCCAAGCACCAACTGCTGCTGCTACTACGGGAATGGTACATGCACCCGAATGGGCAGCTTCCGGCTTACGAATGGAATTTCTCCGACGTCAATCCCCCCGTCCACGCCTGGGCGGTGTGGCGGGTTTACAAGATCACCGGAGAAAAGGGCCAGCGCGATGTCCTCTTCCTCGAACGCGCCTTCCAGAAACTCCTCCTCAACTTCACTTGGTGGGTCAATCGCAAGGACGAGAAAGGCAACCACGTCTTTGGCGGCGGCTTCCTCGGCCTCGACAATATCGGCGTCTTCGATCGCTCGCATCACCTGCCCGATGGCTCCCGACTCTATCAGGCCGATGGCACCGCATGGATGGGCTGCTACTGCCTGACCATGCTCAGCATCGCCCTCGAACTCGCTCAGACTCGACCGGCTTACGAAGACATCGCTTCGAAATTCTTCGAACACTTCGTCGCCATCACCGATGCCATCAACTCGCTCGATGAAACCGGCCTCTGGGACGAGCGCGATGGGTTCTATTACGACCAGCTCATCTTCAACGAAAGCGAATCGGTCCCCATGCGCATCCGTTCGCTCGTCGGCCTCCTGCCCATGTGCGCGGTCACGGTGCTCAAACAGAAACAACTCGATTCCCTGCCCGGCTTCCGCAAACGGCTCGATTGGTTCCTGGCCCACCGCCCGGACCTCCTGCGCTACATCAAGGTCCGCCGGGCCGATGGGGAAAAGAACCCCGGACGCTGCCTGCTCGCCATTCCCACCGAACCGCGCCTGATGCGCTGCCTGGAACGGATGTTGGATCCCGAGGAATTCCTCTCCGATTTCGGCATCCGCTCCCTGTCCAAGGCCCATGCCCGCCAGCCTTTCGTCTTCGAACACGGCGGCCAACGCAACGAAGTCCGCTACACGCCCGGTGAATCGGATACCGATATGTTCGGCGGAAACTCGAACTGGCGCGGACCGATCTGGTTTCCCATCAACTATCTCATCGTCGAGGCACTCGAAAGATATCATTATTTCTACGGCGATACCCTCAAGATCGAGTTTCCCAAAGGCTCGGGGGAAAAGCTCACGCTTCACGAAGTGGCCTCGCGGATTTCATCGCGGCTCGTGTCCCTTTTCCAGATCGGCAAGGACGGTTACCGACCCTGTTTCGGCGAAGCCCGCCGCTACAGCGACGTGCCGCACTGGCGTGAGTTGATGCTCTTCCACGAATACTTCCACGCGGAAACCGGCGAAGGCATCGGCGCCTCTCACCAAACCGGCTGGACCGCCCTCGTCGTCCGCCTCATCCGCGAACGACATGAACGCTCGGATGAAGGCTAGACCGTTGCGCGGAAGTTCAAAGGGCAAAGGGCAAAGTTCTAAGAACAGCCAAGCTTCGCGCGGAGCCTTTCAGCCTTTCAGCCTTTCAGCTTTTCAGCTTTTCACAACCCCGTCTGTCTGTTTCTCGCCCCTTTCACTGATTTGGTTGTCCCCAAGACTCGATTTTCTGGACTGACCCCAGCACCTCAGAGGGGGGCGACCGATCTCTGTGCTTGATTGGTGGATCAAAATGCCTGTTGTTCTCGCTATCTATGGAGGTCATCAGTTTGCTGGAAAAGTTTGAATCCTTCCTTCAAGGTTCAGAAAGCTATCTCTGGATCGTGGATGAAGGTGTCTGGTGGGATGGTGGGGAGAGCGATTTTGAGGAGAGCTTTGCAGTTTCAGATGCGGATCTGTTGGCGACAATGATCAGAACGAGAGCGCAGGATCCCGATTGGCCTCATTGGACCAGTCTTGTGGATTCTGAGGGCAAGGCGCCGCCTTGCGAGCATGTTGCCTGCTTATTGCCATGGCTGCGAATAACTCGCAAAGCAGCTGAACTGTTTTTACGAAGGGCAGGGGAAGGCTGGAGGGGCCATCCGGAGGTCCTGTTGCCAACGGTCCTTTATGAGGCAGGATTTGTCATTGAGGACATTGGTGGTGAGGGAAGTTTCACACCACCGGGGCGATGCAATCGCTGGTATGAGCCCCGGACCTGGAGTTGGTGTGGACCCGTGGAGCACGTTCCCGGCAAGGCGCACTTTCCCGTTCCCAGAAATCGGAATTCACCGGCAGAGCCAAGAGTGCTGGGGGGATCTCGAAGTTCCATAGTCCCCGAAGGCTCCCGGTTGCTTTATGTCTCACCTGTCGGACAGACGGCTGCTCATCGCGTGAAGGAAGCAGTGAAGAAGTTTGAAAATGCCGGGGCAGAAGTGATGCTACTTGCTTACGACGATGTGGATTTGACGAACTTGAACTGCCCGGTGATTCGGGATGTTGGCTGGAAGTGGCAATTGGCTTTCCGTCATCTCAAACCGGAGAAGGTCAATGAATACGATTTCATCTTTTTCTGGGACGATGATTTGGATTTTCCTGACTTCGATCCTCGGAGATTTATCGAGATCATGATCAAAAATCGATTGGCCATGGCACAGCCAGCCATTCGATCGGATTATCCCTTGTCCCATGGAATCACAGCCCTGAAACCTCAGCCTCCGCCTTGGCTGAATGGGGCGGGTCGTGCGAAAACCCGGATTGTCGGGCGTCTGACCAACTTCGTCGAAATCATGGCACCTGTCTTTACCCGGGAGGCATGGAGAGAATTTTTCTGTTACCTCAACGAGGAAAACAAAAGCGGCTGGGGCTATGACTACATACCTCTCTCTCGGAAGGGGATTGTCGACGTCTTGCCGGTTACCCACGCGCGTGAGGTGCAGTCTGGATCGGCAGAGGCTGCGAGAGAACTGCGGGACTTTCTGAGCTGCCAGGGATTATTCGAGTATCCCGCCGTGGAATTGGGGTGGCTCTTTGAGGACTTGGATTCGAATGTTGGCGTCGAGACTCAAGACTGATTGAGTGGGGTCGTACAAGCTTCGACGGGCGTGCCTCAGGCAAGATGACAGCAATACGCCTCAGGTGGGCTTCCCACGGCCCCAGCCTGAACGGGGAAGAGGGTTTCAGCACCCCAGTCAAACCAATCAAGTTTGATTCCTCCATCGCTCGCAGCCTCCCAATGACCAGCGCAGCCAGTCGACGCGCGCTTGAAGAGCCCGTTCGGGAATAGCAGCAATCGATCAGTCCAATGGGGGTGGGTTACACTCACCACTCGCGGTGCCCCCCATCTCATTGCGTGAATCAACCTCAGGCGGGCTGGCGAGCACCAATGGGAGGTGACCACATCGTTGTCCTCATGGGGCGAACGGGAGACATCCCAGCAGAGCCTCGTGGTTGCTTTGGTTCGCGCACCCAAACGGACCGCCGCTTCGCCAATCAGGACGTCTTCGCAACCTTCGGGAGAAATGGTATCGTCGGAAACAATTTTCTCGACCATCTCTCGCGACAGGAAATACCCAGCCCCCCCACTCGGCGAGCCTCTTGATTCGACCAGCTCATTTCCGATCAGGTCAAATTCAGGATCGAGAATATCATGGAGCCGGTCCATGGCGACATAGGTGTCATCGTCACATTTGAAAAGCCAATCGAACTCGAAGCGCTCCAAGGCTTCTTTGAAAAAACTCAGGACCTTTTCTGGTAAGCGTTCGTAGGTGTCCGGCGATGGTAGATGCATCACATCACCTCCCACGTGGGTAACCCCATCCGATCCACCGACGAAAAAAAGCGCTTGAACGCCATTCACCTCTTGAGAAAGCCAAGTCTCTCGAACTGCCTGCATCCGGTCCTCATAGTGCACACAGCTACAAATTCCGACGAGAATCTGCGGTCTTGGTTTTGCCTCGCTTTCTTGATCAGCTCTGCACGAATCCAGCAATGAATTGCCGTGTCGTTTCAAGAGTTCACCTACGATGCTGGTAGGATTCACGCTCCTTAAGTCGAAGTGCTCTCTCCGCAGCATTTCCCCCCAGAGGTGAATGGCGAACGATTTTTCAAGGGTCTTGGCTCCAAGTGTCTCAGTTCCATCGTATGCGTGCCGCCACACACCCCAGGGAATTGGGTAAACCGTTTGGCTTTGGGCTGCATGGTGGAAGAGTCCGAAATATTGGAGTGCTCGTGTGAATTCCCAGGGTCCCGCATCGCCCCAGCGGACGTTCATGCGCCTCTCCTCTGGGCTTCGGAATCGCATCCGCAAGATATCTTTCTTTGATCGCTCATCGTCATTGTCCCATGGCATGATGGTTGCGGGGTCTTCAGTCAAGTCACCCAGCAGGGAACAAATGGTGTGGCCGGAGGGCATCTGCATGAAGCCCATGCTTGCTGTCTCAAGGTTATCAAGGGCGAACCATATTCCAGCAGGCAAGCGAAAGGGTCGTAGGCAGGCCATGTCCATGTCTGTCCAGATGCCGCCAAGTTCCTGAAGAAGACGGTATCGAAACCAGTCGCCGAAAGGACTTAAGCTTCCCGATGGATGAATGTAGATTTGATCTTTGGGGATGATCTGGTTTGCGTCGAAAACTTCGACTTCCCTTGGAAGGTTCGGGTAGTCTCGGTAGGAGGCGAGTCGGAATGGAAAGCCGTGTTCAAGAAAAGAACGAATCGTCAGATGAGCCAGAGGTGGGAGCGTGTCACCCACCCACATGCCTTGGATCAGAGCACTCTCATGATTCATCACCACCGTGGGTCGAATGTCCCAATCGTGGGCGTAGAGAGTTCGGATACGACTTTCCTGTTCCTCCGAGAGTGCGGGTGGGTCGACTGAGCTGCGGTTTTGGAACTCAAGGTTGCCACCTCCTCGCGACAGGAGCCAGGGATTGAGGTCCTCAAGTGCAACAATCGCATCGACATCCGAAGGCGTGTAATAATCGGATTGTCTTCTAAGATGTTCGTCTTGCTCAAGAATCGGCTTGCGAAGTTCTTCCTCTGCCGCAGTAATCCAGGCATCGATGTTCGGTGGCAATCTGTTCAATCGGCCCGGATGTTTCTCCAGAGCAAAGTGGCGATAGGTGCTGAGAAACCGGTCCAAGGGATCGCGCCATACCGCAAATGAAAAGAGGTTTTCGGGCCTGCCTGTGGAGATGGCTTTTAGCAAGGATGATTGGGAAGAGTATCCGACTGCATTGTGGATATCCTCTTTGCGCTCCTTTTGAATCCCAATCCCTGCGAGGGTCAATTTTTTCAAGGAGGTGCAGGCGTTTCTCGAGATGCAGACAGCCGCCCACCCCGCCTTTTTGTTCAGTAAGTAATAGTTTCCCATCATAAGCCACAGGTGCTCAGTGGATCAGGTCGGCATTTTCGAGATCTCCTCAAAGATTTCTTCCCAGCTTTCGGTTGAGGCTTGAAATCCGCCCAGCAGGAGTCCGCGCTGCCTTGCAGCTTCGGCCATTTCTTGGCGAAGATTTTTTTCGTAAGCCATTTTGCTGGCGTAGTAGATGAAGTCTCTCTCGTGATTGCAGAGCCAGCCTGTCTTGCCGTGCTCAACCATCTGTTGCCAGCCTCCGCGATTGTCGACAATGAGGACGCTTCCGCTCGCCATTGCTTCAAAGCCAATCCTCGGCCAGTTTTCCGTGGTGTCCGTAGGCTGGAGGATGATCTCACAATGGGCGTAGAATTCGCCTTGTGAGACTTCGTTCTGGTCTCGGGCCGTGCGGATCCAATCGTAGGGCTGTCCAATTTTGTTCTGAGAACGCTCATCGAAGCCGAGAAACAGGCCTCGTTTCCATACAGGAGCGACAAAATATTCGTAGATGTGGAGGGTATTGGCGGAAAACTTGTCGGCATCCGCCCTTGAAATCCGCCCGCATCCAAAAAATTCGGATGACCTTTCTTGAATGAAATGGAATCGACTCGCTTCGAAATACGGCTTGAAGACGCAAAAGCGTGTTTCTGCCGAGGGATTGAGGGACTGCAACTCTGGCATGTGCTTTTCTCTGACGCTTGGGTTTTGGTAGAGAAACATCCCAATGAGCCCTCGTGCCATCGACTCGCGTTCTTTATCAAACAGCCATGTCATGCAATTCACAAAAATGGTGCGCTTGGTGCGTTTGTGAATTTCCGGCAGGGCATCGAGGAAATCCGAGTTGCAAAAGCCTAGAACAGGATCGCCCTCGCTGATTGCCGAGAAATCGTTGGGTGGATGGACGACGACCCCGAGGCCGTGCATTTCAGGGAGCAGAGGTTCACTCACAGGAGGCCAGGATGGGATGAGATGAACCTCCATTCCCATTTGGCGCCAGATGAGAATCTGATGGTGCAGTTCGGTTCCCGCGCCTCCGTAAAGGCCGGGGAAACCCATGACAAACAGGCGTTTTAGTACACGGCTCATTGCAAGGTCAGTGCAAGATTCGAGGGCGAGTTCCTCTTTTGACAAGCAGGAAGTATTCCCGGCCCGAATTCATGGCTCCGCACTTTTTGCGCGGCCACTTTTTGGAAGGTTGGCATCCCACTCTGAGAATTCACGGAACTCGCAGATGATCAATCGACAGTTTGTGATCGCGCCGGAGTGTCAGAGGTGTCACTGAATTTTAAGAGCACCACTTTGAATTTTCCTTGACCCAGAGCGAAGATGCAGTGAGTAGTGTTGGCATTATTTCCGATTTTGTGTCGGCGGCGTTTTGACGTCGCTCCACCTTCACCTTTTTCCTTTCCCATGAGTTCTTCATCCAGCTCCAGTTATAACTCTTCATCTTCGAGTTCCTCTGGCTCCTCTTCTTCGGATTCGTCGAGTTCGTCCGGGCCCAATTCTTCGAGTTTCTCGTCCTCGGATTCGTCCGGGTCGTCTTCATCTTCCTCAAGTTCATCCTCTTCGAGTTCTTCGTCGTCCTCCAGTTCCTCATCGTCGTCATCGTCGTCGTCGAGTTCCACTTCGAGCATCAGCCTGCCTCCACGGTGTGGACCTTGTCCGGACGACTGTCCGAGCGGGGAGAGTCGGGTGGTGAGCGGCAGCGGTGGGGTGGATACCTTTCTGGGTGCGGCAATCGTGGGTTCTTCCGCAGCGATTGCGGCCCGGGGTTTCAATATGTCGTGGAGCACGCGGCTCTCGTATGCGGGTGCTTGGCAGGGCTCAGCGGCTCTGGGTGGCTCATGGACGATGCCCGCCCTCGCTGGCCTCTCGATTTCGGGCGGGGTGGTCAGCTATTCGACGGGCCCGGGGCAGACCAAGCAGTTTGTGAGCAATGGGGCGGGTGCGTTTCAAGCGACCTACTTCACGCGCGATGTGCTCAGTAGAAATGCCGGGACCGGTGCTTATACGCTCCTTGCCCCCGATGGGTCGGCTCGGTTTTTTGACAGCTCCGGACGGCTGACCAGCTTCAAAAATGCCGGTGGAGTCGAGGTCACTGTGACCCGAGATGGGTCCGGGGTGGTGACTTCCGTCAAAGCGCAGGTTGGTGCGGATTCGTGGGAGTTCGTTTTCGTTTGGGATTCAATCAATAATCGGTTTTCGGAGGTAATCTACAAGGTCAATGCACGGTCCGTTTTGCGGCAGGTGCATTCTTTTGAGTCCACGAGCGGCTGGCTGCGGACCATTCAGATCTTCGAGAACTCCGTGGCCGGAACAGGGACGCCGGATTGGGGCTCGGTGCCGATTTCCGCAGAACGGTTCACGTATCATTCGAATGGTGCGCTCCGCCATGTGGTCCCACCGACACAATACCGGCAAATGGCAGTCAACGGGCTGGATCCGGCGACGACCACCGACATGACCGCGATTGGGGAATACGCTGAGACTGAATACGAGTACGACAGCGCAGGCATGGTGTCTCGGATGTTCACCCACGGACGGCGCTATGAGCTGGGCTTCAGTTACGCTACAGGCAGTCTTTCGGGTGATCTCTACAACACTTGGCGAGTCAAAACTTTGGTGTCCCGTCCGGGGAATGTACGTGAGACCTACTTCCTCTCTGCGGTGGGTCAGGTTCTACTCCGGCGTGTGGAGCAGATGGATGGGGCCGGGCTTGTCGTGAAGACATGGTATCCAGTATTCCAATCCTTCAAGACCGACGGCAGTGCCCGTTTGGATTACACGGCCAATGCTGAGGCCATCAATGCTTCGTCCTTCAGTGAATCCAGCCCCACGCTGGTGAGCTTGTATGCCAACGAGGGGTTGATCACCCTCTACAGTTACAACTCCTTTGGCTTGCAGGATTTCCAAAACATCAAGAAGGGGACCTCCGGAACCGTCACCAATCTCCGGGCTTGGACCTATACCACCAGATCCACCGCACTTGGCACGGTGCGGCCGATTGCCAGCGAAACGGTTTATGGTGGATCGTCCAATGCGACGACAACCTACTCCTACCTGTGGCACACGAACAGTTTGCAGGCTTCCAAGGTGACGGTGCAATTGCCGGTGGTGCCCGTCGGGGAAAATGGCACGGGAGCGGCCCAATCTCGTGAGCGGTTTTTCGATGTTCAAGGTTACCTTGAGAGAACGGTGGATACGAATGGAGCGGTCACATTCTATGCCTATCGCAAGGTGACCGGAGCCATGACCCAGAAGATCATCAACTACGGAACCGGGCCGACCTTCCTGAACTTGACGACCGACTACGAGACCGACGATCGCGGAAGAACCGTGCGGGAGCTGGGTCCGGAGCACAGCATCGATCTCGCAGGAGCGGCCACGGCGGTGCGTTCCGGCCGATGGACTTATTACAAGGACCGGGAAGGGGAGACGTGGAGCTTTGGTGGATACCGTCTCACAGATCTCAGTGAGCATGTGGTCGGGGCAGTATCGGTCGAGAGGCGGGGACTGGCGGCTCCCTCAGGCTTTTCTGGCTGGGTCCGAAACGAAATGATTCAGGCGGAATACAGCGGTTCGGGACTTCCCGCCGCATCGTCGTCCTTCGACACTCTCTTCCCCCGCACTGCTTGGAGGGCCTGGTCCCTGTCGTTGATCGACAAAGCCACCGAAAAACGTGAGCAATGGACCTACTGGACGATTCCTGCAACAGGCTTCGGCTTGTTGGACACGGATTACGGACGCAAGCTCTTTGATTATGATTCCGCAGGGCGGCAGAATCAGACGACCTGTGCCGGCGGGACGACGGATCGTGCAACCTACAATGCGATGGGCTGGGTTGTCGCGGAGGAATTGGGGACTTTGGCCAACGGGTTGACGGTGACCCGGACCCAGGAATACGACGCGGCGGGTCGCCTGACGAAGGTGATTCTCCCTGTGGATGGAACTCCTGCCAATGATCGGGTGACCCTTTTCGGCTATGATTGGCGTGGCCGCAGGATTCAGGAAGAGAGGGAGGTGGAAAAAGATGGCGGGGGCTGGTGGAAACTCATCAAGAAGATGGCCTATGATGGGCGTGACCAATTGATTTCGGTGACGAGCTACCACACAGCCGAGGCGACAGGCAACCGGACCGGCTACCAAACGATGGCATATGACACCCGGGGCAGGATGTATCGGTCCGAGGTCTACGCGGTGGATACCAGCGGCGCGACGAGCAATCCGCAGATTTCCCAGAGAACCTACGATGGCGAGGACCGCCTGATCATCGATGCTCCGGCTGGGAGCAAGCTTGTCACACTTCAGCATTTCGAT